>CAZOQB010000014.1:0-73162 GCA_964581995.1 uncultured Ignavibacteriaceae bacterium
GAAATCGTTCCTGCCAGTGCTAATGAAGGTGCCCCTTATTCACCCAGCGACCGTGAAAGCCGAAAATCTCAAGTAACATCGGCTGGAGATATAGTATGGGAAGCTGGCAAATATCTGCCTTTTATAGAAGATCCAATTGAAACTTACAGCGTTAAATCTCTCGTAGTGTCGCCAGATCCGGGCGACCCTCCGCCTCCTTCACCGGCAAAGACGGCAATATTTTATCAGAGACGTACACCGACTGGATGGTCGAGTGCAGTATCTTTTTCGGGAAGTGTCAACTTTATAAATCCAACTATCGCAACTCATTCAGACGGTAAAGTAACAATTATATGGGAAGACGGAGTTAATTTTTATCGTGTTACATCTCCCAACTATGGATTAGGCAGCGCAATAATTACGAATGGTGTAAATCCAAATTTGATTTCTGGTGAGGCGCTCTCATCAAATCAAGTTAAGTATGCTTTCTTAAATACTTCTTTTTATCCATATCAATTATCAGTAGAACCGCAAACAGAAATAGTTATTCCGCCCGATAGCTGTTTATATGTTCTGTGCGATGATGATCCCCCGATAGAGATAGAGAGCATAGTAATATCGCGCGGCGGTATAATCTCGTCATCCAAAGATAGCACGCATGTGGAGATAACACTCGGCGAGGCAAAGCTTTTTGGCAGCGGTTGTTTACCCGCAAGAATACCGTTTGAACGGATAAATGGAGATGTTGATATAACAAGCATAGATACGTTAGTCGAATTATTCAAGACTAAATCATTTACATTGAACACACCATCTTGTCCAAACCGATACGACAGTATCCGAATCGGTGGAGAGATAATAGTGCGAAATCCAGCGGGATTGATCGTTCCCGGTACATCTTACGGTAAAGTTAAGTTTGAGATTGTGGATGCAGCGACAGGTAATGTTTTACTGCGTATCGGCAACGAGTTGGCTTTTGAACAATCGAGTAAAATCCGGTTTAACAGCAAAGCATCAATAAAAAATTTAGCAGGAAGAACCGTTTATATTCGACCTCGCTTTGTAGGTTTTCCGAAGAAAGATTTATCAGGAACGATTATCAACCATTATTATTACAATCTTGAAAACCTACAACCGCAGGCAACTTCAAAGTCGGTTGCAACTAATGAATCCGAAAAACTTATTCCGAATGAATACAGCTTATCTCAAAACTACCCAAACCCGTTCAACCCCGTAACACAAATAAGCTACGCACTACCTGAAGCGGGATATGTAACGCTCAAAGTTTATGATGTGCTTGGCCGTGAGGTCGCTACGCTTGTGGACGGGTTTAAAGAAGCAGGGTATTATGAGGTTGAGTTTGATGCTTCAAGTCTATCGAGTGGATTATATATCTATAAACTTACTGCTGGTAATTACACATCTGTAAAGAAGATGGTCCTCCTACGATAATATCTTTTTTATTCTCGTTAGACAATTTGAAGCGTTAAAGTACGAGTAGTAAGCTACGATGGTTAATCTAACCTCCCGATGTTTCACACAGATGAGATAAATCTCGGCTTTTGGGAGGTCCTGTTTTTGCTTCACACCTGAAAATTATTTATATTAAGGCATTAAAATTCTGGAAATTCTACGAAATTTGAAGAAAATAATCATCGCTATAGACGGTCCCGCGGCATCTGGCAAATCTACAACCGCAAAACTGACAGCCGAAAAGCTAGATTATCTGCATATCGATACTGGTGCGATGTATCGGGCATTGACTCTGAAAGTTCTAAGAGAAAAACTCGACCCCGAGAACGAGGAGTCGGTTTGTAGAAAAATAAAAGATACTAAAGTAACACTCCAGAAAACAGATTCCAGTGTACGAGTATATTTAGATAGCGAAGACGTAACAGACGCAATACGCAGTAGAGAAGTAACAAAAAACGTCAGCGCTATCAGCAGCTATGCGGGTGTTCGTAAACTGATGGTGGAAGAGCAAAGAAAACTTTGCAAACACGGCGGTGTTGTGCTCGAAGGAAGAGATATAGGTACGGTTGTAGTCCCGAAAGCCGATCTGAAAATTTTTATGGTCGCAAGTATCGAAGAACGCGTTCGGCGCAGACAAAAAGAGCTTGCCGATAAAGGAACTAATATAGATTACGAAAAATTAGTAAATGAAATAATAGAACGCGATACGAAAGACTCGAAACGGAACGAAAGTCCGCTTCGTAAAGCCGATGATGCTATCATTCTGGATACTTCAAACTTAAGCATCAATCAGCAAGTGGATTTTATAGTTACCAAGGCTTTAGAAATAATAAATCAGTAATGAAAGTTCTCATAGATAAAAATTCCGGATTTTGCTGGGGCGTTGTACGTACTATCAATGTAGCTGAGAGTGAATTAGATAAATCCAACAAGCTATACTGCCTCGGTGAAATAATTCACAACCCGGAAGAAATAAACCGGCTCGAAGAAAAAGGTCTGGTTACTATTACAAGAGATGATTTTTCAAAGATTCCGAATTCGACCGTGCTGATTCGTGCTCATGGTGAACCGCCGGAAACATATCGGCTTGCTGAGAAATATAGTATAACGTTGATAGATGCGACATGCCCGGTTGTGACTAAGGTTCAAGAAAGGATTAGAAGTTATGACGAGCAAGGTTATCAGGTAGTAATATTCGGTAAGAAAAACCATGCTGAAGTGATTGGATTATTAGGTCAGCTTAAAGGCAGTGGAATTGTAATCAGCTCAATTCAAGAAGTTGACGATGTCGATGTGAGTAAGAAAACCGTGTTGTTTTCTCAAACCACGATGGACAAATCGGCATTTTACCGCGTCCGTGATGAACTCAAAAAAAGAGTTAAAGAGTTAATCGTGGATACGTTCGAGAATGAAGCCGTGCAATTTATTGCAAAGGATACAATCTGCGGACAAGTATCAGGCCGAGAGAATAAGCTGCGAGAATTTGCGAAACAGAACGAAGTGATTATTTTTGTAGCCGGAAAGAGCAGTTCGAATGGAAAAGTTCTTTTTAATATTTGTAACGAAGAAAACGAACGCTCCTATTTTATAGAAAATGAAAGCGAAATACGGTTGGTGTGGTTCGAAGGAGTGCAAACTGTAGGTATCAGCGGCGCTACTTCAACACCTCAATGGTTAATGGAAAGAATAAAATTGTTCATCGAAGAAAGTTGTATGGTATCCCATACAGCAGAAATTTAAGATATAACGTCGTCACTAAATAAATTAAACAAAAACTAAACTTACTCTTAATTATTATAAAACTTGGTTTTGATGACGGGCTGAATTTTATAAACAGTTAAGATGTTATTCACTCAGGAGATTTAATGTTAGAAGAGTCAAATATAACCACTCTCGGTGATGAGAAAATCATACCAAAAGCTAAACCTACATCGGCACAATCGATAACTTCTATTATCGAAAAAGAGTATTCAGAAGCCGAGTTTAAGCAATTGCAAGGACTTTATGATTCATCTATTGCAAAAATTAATGTAAACGAAATAATCAAAGGTAAAATTGTAACCATAGGTGATTCCGAAGTTTCGATTGATATCGGTTTCAAATCGGAAGGTATCGTACCGATTTCTGAATTCTCGAATATCGATGAACTCAAAATCGGAGACGAAATTGAAGTATTTTTGGAGAGCATCGAAAACAAAGACGGTCAACTTGTTCTTTCAAGAAAACGTGCCGATTTTATGCGAGTGTGGGAACGGGTTACTAAAGCTTTTGATTCCGGCGATGTTCTACAGGGACGAATTCTCAGAAGAATCAAGGGCGGTTTAGTAGCCGATGTTTTAGGAATCGAAGCATTCCTTCCCGGTTCTCAAATCGACGTGAAACCTATTAGAGATTTCGATCAGTTTATAAATAAGACTATGGACATCAGGATTGTGAAAATCAATCATCCGGCAGAAAATATAGTCATCAGTCATAAAATTCTTGTTGAAGAAGAAATGGCTGACCAGAGAAATGCAATACTCGGAAGTATCGAAAAGGGCCAGATTTTGGAAGGCGCTGTCAAAGCTATAGCCGACTTCGGTGTATTTATCGACCTCGGTGGGGTGGATGGATTAATTCATATTACTGATTTGTCGTGGGGCAGAATCAATCACCCTTCGGAAGTAGTTAAATTAGATCAAGTAATCAACGTAGTCGTTCTCGATTACGATGAGAATAAAAAACGCATTTCGTTAGGATTAAAACAACTTGCACCTCACCCATGGGAAAATATCGAAGAAAGATATCCTGTAGGAATGAAAGTTACAGGTAAAATCGTATCACTAGCAGATTACGGAGCTTTCGTAGAAATAGAGAAAGGTATCGAGGGATTAATTCACATCTCAGAAATGAGTTGGACACAACACATAAAACATCCTTCCCAGGTTGTCTCTATGGGGCAAATGGCAGACGCAATTATACTCAGCTTAGATAAAGAGAACAAGAAGATATCTTTAGGTATCAAACAGTTAGAACCAGACCCGTGGTATAACCTGCTTCAGAAATATCCAATCGGTTCCAGGCATAAAGGAGTTGTTCGCAATCTTACTAACTTTGGCGTCTTCGTAGAATTAGAACAGGGTGTCGATGGGTTAGTACATATTTCTGACTTGTCGTGGACAAAGAAGATTCGCCACCCCGGTGAAGTAGTAAAGAAAAATCAACAGATAGACGTCGTTATCTTAGGTGTTGATGTTGACCAGAGAAGAATATCACTGGGCCATAAACAAGTAATGGATAATCCTTGGGATAACTTTGAAACAGTATATAAAGCCGGAATCGAGTGTGATGGTCAGTTAACGCGCATCATTGAGAAAGGTGTTATCGTAGAACTGCCCTTAGGCGTGGAAGGATTTGTCCCTGCTTCGCAGCTCTCAACTACCCCGATTAAAAATATTGCAGACGTTTTTAAAGTTGGCGACAGCTTACAATTGAAAGTTATTGAGTTCGATAAAGACAGCAAAAAGATTGTACTGTCAGTTATCGAGTTCTTGAAGAATAAAGAGCAAAAACTCATCGATGAGTATATCGGAAAACATAAATTACCTCCGATGACGCTAAAGGATTATGTAGCGGCGCCTAAACCGTCTGAGATTGCTTCATTCGAAGAATTAGGCTCATCATTCATGCCTAACGAACAGAAATAAATAATAAGTGAACGATGAAAAGAGTTGGCTCGCAAGGGCCAACTCTTTTTTATAATTAGACCAAATGAAAAAAGTCGCTATCCATACACTCGGTTGTAAATTAAATTTCGCTGAATCATCAACCATAGGCAGGCAATTTTTGCAAAATGGATTCGAAGTCGGTTCATCCGATTCTCAAGCGGAAGTTCACGTCGTCAATACTTGCAGTGTATCTCACCGGGCGGATAGAGAGTGCCGCCAATTGGTGAGACATATACACAGAAATTCCCCCGAAGCATTTATTATTGTACTTGGATGTTATACACAACTACAACCAGAAGAAGTGGCATCAATTAACGGTGTTGATTTAGTGCTCGGTACGAATGAAAAATTTAAGATATTCGACCTTGTGCAAAACTTTGAGAAAAAAACCTACCCTGAAATTTTTGTATCTGATTTAACTGGAGTTGACGATTTCGGAGTTGCCTATTCAGGAGATACCGACAGCCGTACACGCGCATTTCTGAAAGTTCAGGATGGCTGCGATTTCAAATGCTCATTTTGCACAATTCCGTTGGCACGCGGTAGCAGCAGAAGTCTTCCTGTAGATTCAATAACACAGCAAGTACGGACACTTGTTGAAAAAGGATTCAAAGAAATAGTCCTATCCGGTGTAAATGTAGGTGATTACGGAAAACAAAGTGGCAGCGATCTTCTAACTCTTTTAAAATCATTGGTGAAAGTCGATGGAATCGAACGATTCAGAGTTAGCTCGATCGAGCCAAACCTGCTCTCGGAGCCTTTAGTTGATTTTATGTTGGGAGAAGATAAGCTGTGCAACCACTTTCACGTACCGCTCCAAAGTGGTTCGAATAAAATTTTAAGATTGATGAGTCGTAGATATGGTACAGACGATTATAAGAAATTAATTGAATCCATTCGCTTCAAAGATCCGACAGCGGGAATAGGCGCCGATGTAATTGTCGGTTTTCCTGGCGAAACTGATACCGAGTTCGAAAATACTTACGACTTCCTTCAGGATTTACCAATCTCATACATGCACGTTTTTACCTATTCGGAGCGGCCAAGTACACCCGCGGCAAAAGCTGTCGGAAGAGTTGAACCCGCCGTCCGGCACAATAGGAATGAGCGGCTGAGGATGTTAGATAAAAAGAAGCGACACTACTTTTATTCACAATTTATCGGAACTTCTTTGCCTGTCCTGTATGAAACTCAAGATGAATACGGCAACGTTACTGGTCTAACATCCAACTATATCCGTGTTAAAACAATATCTAACGAGTTTCTTACTAATAAAATTATTCTAACCACAATCGACCGAGTATACGACGATTACTGTGAAGGAGTTATTATTGATCATTCGTTACAAACAGATTCAATTAAATATTCTACAATTAATGTTTGAAGGACTATATGAAGCGATTAATATTTTTGGTATGCCTGTTTAGCGTGCACAATTTGTTTGCACAAGAAAATAACTTCTTTGCGAATGATATGAAATTGAACAACGAAAACTTCGGTAAACTTATTCCGTCGTTTAACAGTTCCAACTTGTTTATAAAATCCGATGGCAATAAAAAATCAGTAAGCCTCGCTGTTGTTTTGTCTCTGTTGCTACCGGGGATGGGAGAATTGTACGCCGGTAATTACAGCACAGGTCGTTATTTAACTGCTGCCGAGGGAGGCTTATGGCTCACCTATACTTCTTTCGAATTATACGGAACGTGGGTTAGAAACGATGCAAGAAAACTAACTGTTACTAATGCCGGAGTAAGTCTGGCTGGACAGAGTAATCAGTTCTTTGTAGATATCGGAAACTATAAAGATGTGTATCAGTATAATGAACGAAAACTGCAAGACCGGCAAGAAGAAAAATTATATGACCCAAACTCAATCTACTTTTGGAGTTGGAATAGTGAAAGCGACCGTCAGAAGTATAAAAACTTAAGAATATCCAGCGACCAGGCTTTTAATAGCAAACAATTTGTTTTAGGTGCGGTTCTCGTGAATCATGTCGTCAGCGCGATTAATGCTGCGAGGTCGGTAATTGCGTATAATAATAAAAATGAGATTCTTCAATCAATTAATTTTGATACAAAAATATTAGGCAATATGGATAATCCGCAAGGGATTGTTCTGAAAATATCGAAAACATTTTAATATTGTCCTGTGAGGAATATTAAATTAGTTCTCGAATACGACGGTACTGATTTTGTAGGATGGCAGCGTCAGCCGAACGGCAGAAGCATTCAGGGTGAAGTCGAAAAAGTTCTTCTGCAATTGATGCAAGAAAAAGTTAATGTAATCGGAGCTGGTAGAACGGATAGCGGTGTTCATGCGCGAGGTCAGGTCGCAAATTTCAGATGCAACTCCGTAATGAGTATTAAGCAAATAACGCGTGGGCTGACCGCCTTACTACCAAAAGATGTTAGTTTAGAGTCTATTGAAGAAACTTCGATCGATTTTCATGCAAGGTACAGTGCAAAGTGGCGTACCTATTCCTATACGATAACAACAGTGCCCTCGGCTCTATTGCGAAAATATTCATGGTTCGTTAAATACAATTTAGATGTTCATCTACTGGAGCAATGTGCAGAACGCTTAATCGGTGTTCACGATTTTGAAATCTTCTGTAAGGATGATACGAATGTAAAAAACTATTTGTGTAATGTATCGCAGTCGTTATGGACTGTCAATCAAAATTTATTTCGTTACCAAATCCAGGCAAATCGTTTTTTACACACTATGGTGCGATTACTTGTCGGAACGATGGTCGATGTGGGGCGTGGCTATATATCTTTAGATGATGTAGGTGCCGCTCTTTCAAAAGAAAAAAAAACAGAATCCGGAAACGTTACAACAAGAATAGGGCAGGCTGCACCGGCTCATGGTTTGGTTCTTGAATCAATTCAATATTAATAAATATAGGTGGCTATTATGAAAAAGTATTTTGCTAATTTTATATTTGTAGTTTGGTTTGCGTCTCTTAGTTTTATGTGTGCGAGTATCGGAATGAATATCTTCTCTGATCAGGATGACGTAAAATTGGGTCAACAATTAGATAGCGAGATTAAAAACAATCCGAAAGAATATCCGATTTTACAGAGTAGGCCTGATGTCAAGAGTTATGTTGAACAAGTTGGTCGGAAGATTCTAAACTCTCCTGACATAAAGAAGAAAGCAATTTATGCGTACACATTCGAAATTATTCATGATGATAAAACCATCAACGCTTTTGCAACCCCAGGCGGTTATATTTATGTTTATACAGGGCTTTTAAAGTTTGTCGATAACGAAGCAACACTGGCAGGGATAATAGGACATGAAATTGCTCACGCAGAGCGGCGCCATTCTACTCAAAGGTTAACTAAACAATATGGTGTAAGCATTTTACGTTCCATAATATTAGGTGAACAGCCAGCTCAGATAGCTGAAATTGGAGCAAACCTGTTCACGGGTTTTGCCTTTCTCGCAAACAGCCGATCCGATGAAACCGAGTCGGACGAGTATTCCATCAAGTATTTACAGAATACCGAATACTACCCCGGAGCAATTAAGTATTTCTTCGACAAAATTCAAGCAGAGAAAGCATCGCGAGGAGGGAATCTTGAAAGGTTTCTTTCAACACATCTGCTTCCACAAGATAGAATTGACGATATAAACAAGCAGATGCAGAAAATTGGCAATCCACAACCGTCTGAAGCGAACTTATTTGCCGCCAGATACCAAACGTTTAAATCAACTTTGCCGTAAAAGTACGGGTTTGATTATTATGAAACTTTCTCTTAAATTGAAATCGCATTATTATGTTGAACAACTGAAAAGGCGTTTTTGCTCAATCTTCTAATAATTTTATTTTTCATCTTACTTTCTGGATTCTTAGCGGCAAGCGAGTCGGCTTTATTGTCGGCTCCTAAAAGCTCAATCAAAAATCTTGTCGAAAAAGGGAACAAGGCGGCTAAGATTATTCAAGATTTCCAAAAAAATCCTGAACTTATTATCGCAACCACTAATGTTGGTTTTATAATCAGTCTTATAGCCGCAGCATTTTTAACTGGTTTGATTGCACTCTCAGACTTTGCGCCTTTTCTTTTGACTTTAGAAGTAAATATTTTTCAAGATTACAGTAATATTATTTCTATTGCCATTGGGGTGATATTGTTGGCTTCGGCGACTATCGTGTTTAGTGAGCTTATTCCTAAATCACTTGCATTAAAATTTCCAGTTCCGACTGCAATAACAGTCGCGTATCCTTTTTTGTGGTTGTCTAAAATTCTCAAGCCTATTGTCTTAGTGCTTAGAGGATTGAGTAATTTGATATTATACCAATTTAAAGATAAAACAAGTTTCTCGGAAGCGAGAGTTTCAGAAGAAGAATTCAAACTTTTACTGGAAGAAGGCAGAAAAACCGGGACGATAGATAAAACCGAACAAGAGTTAATAACAAGTATTTTTGAATTTACCGACACAACCGCTAAAGAAGTGATGATTCCAAGAACGGATGTTATCGCCGTTAACCTCGAGACTAAACGAGAGAAGCTTATAAATATAGTGCTTGAGGAAGGATATTCACGCCTGCCAGTTTATTCCGGGTCGATTGATAACATCCTCGGAATCGTTTATACGAAAGATTTAATAAGCCTGCTTGAGCATCGGGATATAATTCTTCTGTACGACATACTTCGTCCGGCATACTTTGTTCCTGAAACAAAAAAAATTAGCCAGCTTATGCGGGAGCTGCAACAGAAAAAAATCCATATGGCTATAGTGATAGATGAATTCGGCGGCACGGAGGGGATTATTACGATGGAGGATATATTAGAAGAAATTGTCGGTGAAATCCAGGACGAGTACGATGAAGAAATAAAAGAAGTAGAATCGACCGCAGATGGTTCTTTCTTTGTGAATGCCCGGATTAACATTGCAGAGTTTAACGAAAAGTTTAGCATCGAAATTCCCGAAAGCAATGAGTATGATACGATTAGCGGATTTCTGCATAAGATTACCGGGCACATACCGGAACTAAATGAAGAAATTAAGTATCAAGACTTGCACTTTACAATTGTGAAAAAGAGCCAGAGGCGTATCAAGCAGGTTAAGGTAACAAGGACAATACAATAGAAGTGGAAAAATCAAATTCTTTTCAGAACGATGTATCGGTAATAATAATAAACTGGAATACCTGCGAAGACCTTGAAGTATGTATTGACTCTTTTTTAAAGACATCCGATGATATTAAAACGGAAATCATAGTTGTGGATAATGCTTCTGAAGACCGAAGTGTATCGATGGTTCAGAGTAAATTCCCCCAAGTCAAAGTAATCGCGAATTCATGCAATTTAGGATTTGCTGCTGCAGTTAACCAAGGTATCAAAATATCAAATGGGGCGTTTTTATTAATTCTAAATTCCGACATCATTGCTGAAAGAGGAGTGCTTAAAACTCTGGTAGAAACTTTACAGTTGTACCCGGATGTTGCGGCGGTTGCGCCACGCCTAGTGAATATAGACGGAACACTCCAAACCGGTTATTTCCGAAAATATCCATCCTTGTTACAAGTTTTGCTCTTTTATACTTTTTTATCAAAATATGCTGACCGGAATCCAAAACTTGTTAAAAAGTATATGGAAGATGTACCCAACCAGTATAATGGTATTCTGGATGTACCACAAATTCCGGGAGGATGCATTATGGTGAACAGAGATGTTTTGCAAAAAGTTGGGTTGATGGATGAAAAGTATTTTTTATTTTTCGAAGACGTGGATTGGTGTTACAGGATGCGTATGAATAACTATCGTTTACTGAAAATTAACACAGTATCGATGGTGCATTTAGGAGGTCGCAGTTTTTTAAAGGGGGATAACTACTGGATACGGGGTAGATTTTTGTTGAGCCTAAATATGTTTGTTGATAAATTTTATTCTATATGGTTTCAGATAGCGACTAAACTAATTACGGTTGGAGATAGTCTAATAGTTTTAATTTATCGGAAAATCCAGCAAACCTTCAAAAAGGTACACCACACTGAACGTTGGCGCCACAGTTACCGTAGGCACAGCTATTTTGTTGAAATATTCTCAGACCATTATTTTTCTGCATCTTTTTCAAAATTTATAAAAAGATTATTTTATTTAGAGACCGGAAAATAACATGTCAGCCGAAATACATCCATTACCTAAAAAAATCATCAGGAATACTCTATACAATACCGCTGGCAATTGGCTTGTGATGGGTTTAAATTTTCTGGTCATCCCCTTTGTGGTCGGGAAATTAGGGGTTCAATTGTACGGTGGTGTTTGGGTAATCGGTATCATGGTAATCTCCTCCGCAGCTCTTCTCGACTTTGGATTGGGTGTGGCGAGTATTAAATTTGTTTCTGAGTACAACGCTAAAAAACAATACGATAAAATTAATGAACTCATCAGCACCGGAGTTATTTCATATTCGATATTTGGATTATTCCTGCTGGCTGTGGTTGTGTTGTTTGGTAAAAGTATTTTGCTTTTCATCGGTGTACCGCCACATTTTCTGGACGACGCTTACTTTGTGCTTATAGTATCAATAGCAATTTTAGTAACTGTCAATACGTTATCTCCACTCACTACCATCGTTGCCAGTCTTCAACGGATGGATATTACAAATATGGTTGCTGTAACGACCACGATTTTGAATATCTGTCAAATTGTTGTGGTGTTGAACAGTAATCTAGGAATACGTGGCTTAATAATCGGATATTTTTTCGTCCAATTGCTCTCCGCGTTATGGCTAATATTTTGGTCATATCGGCTTATGCCGACATTAAAATTCAAATATTATTATGGCAGTTGGGGGGTATTCAAAAAATTGTGGAATTATGGTTATAACCTACAAATTAGCCGGTTCGCACAGATAATTGTTTTCCAGGTAGATAAAATTTTTGCTCTTCGTTTTTTTGGAGCTTCATCAGCGGCATATTATGAAGTGGCAGTAAAGCTTTCAACTCTTGCCCGCAATATTCCTTTAGTATTAACCTCGGCTTTGCTGCCCGTTGCTTCTGAGATGGACGCAAAAAACGAAGTCATCAAAGTAAGGTTACTTTTTGAGCGGGGTTCAAAGTATTTGATTATCATCGGTACTGTACTTTTAGGGTTTATATTTATGGAATCTCACCTTATCATTCAAACCTGGATGGGCAAGGCTTTAGGAAAAGATGGAATAAACACTGCTGCCGTAGTTATGAAATTTCTTGTGGTTGGTTATTTTATGAACATGACTACTGGTATTGCCAGCACGATTGCAGCCGGCGTTGACAGGACTGATATCGAACGTAATGTAGGCATAATATCAATCATTGTTAGCCCTATTATGTCCATAGTTTTTATTTTCACTGTCGGTTACTACGGAATTGCGTTATCCACACTTCTTTCGCTCACACTAGGGGCAATCTATTACATGATCCAATTTGTAAAGATTTTAGAAAACCGTATAACCCTATTCTTCAAAATGTTCATGAAACCGTTAGTTGGACTAATTGCCGCTGTAGTGGTACACGTATTGTCCAGGCATTTTGTAATTCAATCTGAAATTAATTCTAGATTAGAGGGTATAATATTCCTTGGTATATTTATGATTATTTTTATCACGATATATTTTACAATTCTGTTGTTAATTAAGGCATTCGATGATTATGATAAATCAATCTTTGTTGCATTGTATAAGAAATTATTTTTTAGAAGTCATAATTGAATATTAACAGTCATAAAATATCACCTGTAGAAGTCTCGGTTATTATAATCAATTATAACACATGCGATTTACTACGTGAATGTATAAGATCAGTCGTAAGCGATTCAACTCCGAAAGAAATTATCGTGATAGATAATGCTTCCTCCGATGGAAGTGTGCAAATGGTAAAAACCGAATTCCCGGAAGTTCTACTTCGTGTAAACGACAAAAATGAACGTTTTGCAAAACCCAATAATATGGCGATGGAAATTGCTAAAGGGCGGTATTATTTTTTGTTGAATAGTGATGCAGAAATCTTTCCGGACACTTTGGAGATTTTAAAAACCTATATGGATTCTCACTACGATGTGGGTGTATGTGCCCCGCAGCTTCTTTATCCTGACGGCAATATACAACCTTCGTGTCGTGGATTCATAACGCTATGGACGCATTTCTGCGATATGTTGATATTAGATCGCATTTTTCCTAATTCGAAAATATTTGCCAAAAGTGAGATGACATACTTCGACCATCGTTCCGCCAGAGAAGTCGACCACGTAATGGCGGCGGCTATCCTCGTTAGAAGGGAAGCGGTAAAAGATGCCGGTTCTCTCGATGAAAATTTATCTATAATTTATAATGATTTGGATTGGTCTCTAAGGATAAAAAAAGCCGGTTGGAAGACCGTATATTATCCTAAAACACAAGTAATTCATCATCATAGCAAGACGACGAAAATGATGAATAAAAACTTTGAATTATTTTCTGAATTGTATTCAAATGGTTTCTATTATTTTAAAAAGAATTATGGTAAGTGGTCAGTTGTATATTACAAATTACTGATGCTTGTAGGTTTTATTCCCAGAACGGTGTATTGGTTGATTCGATTAGTAATTAAACCCACACAAGAAATAAAATACACGCTACAATTTTGTTTTAGGTCTGTAAAAATTGCAGCGGTATTCTGGAGAACAGATTAACATGGTATCGATCATTATCTTATCGTATAACGGACTTTCTTTAACACGCCAGTTGCTGGATAGTTTGTTGAAAAATGTGGATATAAAAAATAATGAAATTATAGTTGTCGACAATGCCTCGACAGATAATACAGTCGATGAACTAAACAGAGAGTACAATTGGATTAAATTAGTAGAAAATAAAACGAATTTGGGGTTTGGCGCGGCTAATAATGTCGCATCAAAACATGCCAGTGGAGATATTCTTTTATTCTTGAATAACGATGTAATTGTTGAAAATGATTTTCTCACACCCGTTGTAAAAAAGTTTTCAAATGACACCATTGGAGCCCTGGGACCGAGGATATTGAACACGGATCATACACTTCAGTTGTCAGCTGGCAGCAAACCAACACTATTTAATGAAATGAAAGACAAGTTTGTTTATAAATATTATCGTAAAGCCGGATGGCTGAAAAAATGGATTAAGTACAAATTCCAAGAAGAAACCGAAGTAGATTGGGTTACAGGAGCATGTCTATTTATTAAGCGCAAAGTGTTTAATGAAATTGGTGGCTTTGATGAAAATTATTTCATGTATTTTGAAGATAAAGATTTATGTAAAAGAGTCAAAGATATAGGTTGCCATGTACTATATTTTCCTGAGGTCGAAATAGTGCATCTTCTGGGTCAAAGCTCAAATATCGTGCAAGCAGAAAAACTTAAAAGAATATACAGGGAGAGCCAGAGGTATTATTACCTTAAACACAGAAACAAAGTTGAATATTTTATTTTGAAATTATACCAAAATGGTCTTAGGAAAAAATAAATTGACAGATAAGCGGATAAAAGTTTTACTCTTAATCGACGAAGCTGCTATCGGTGGTGGACAAAATCATGTTCTTTTATTGGCAGGAGGAATCGATAAAAACAAATTTGATGTTATAGTAGCTTGTGAGCCAAAAGGATATTTAGTCGATGAACTCCAAAAAATAAACATTCAAAATATTTCCATAATACTAAAGAACCGTTTGAATCCGGTGACTCTTCTCAGAATGATTAAGCTGTTGAAAAGCATAAAGCCGGATGTATTACATACGCATGGCGGAACACCCGGTTTTTGGGGGCGTGTTGCTTCGAAATTTTATAAAGTTCCTGCTGTAGTACATACTTTCCATGGAATTCATTATTTGACAAAGCCCATGAATTTGAAGAAATGGATTTTCAAAAATATTGACCGTTACTTGAAAATATTTACAGACTTTACCATTTGTGTTGCTGAAGCAGACTTGACAAAGGGGCTTAAAGCCAAGGTGTTGAAAGCGAATGCCTCTGGTGTGGTAAGAAACGGCATAGATATAAATATTTTTGAGAGAATAGAGACTTGGAAAGAAGGGCGTGAACTACTAAATATTCCAGCGGATGCAACTGTGGTTGGCACTATAGGCAGACTGCATGAGCAGAAAGGATATGAATATTTAATCGATGCAGCCAAACATCTGATCGAAGAAAATAAGTCGATATATTTCCTAATAGTCGGTGAAGGTGAGCTTCGCACAAACTTGGAAAGGCAAGTGAGTTCGTTACGGATTAGCGATAAGGTAATATTCGCCGGTGCAAGAACTGATATTCCAAGGTTGATGACTTTGTTTGATTTATTTGTTCTTCCTTCTCTGTGGGAGGGCCTTCCACTGGTACTTTTAGAAGCAATGGTAAGTAGAGTACCTATTGTTGCAACGGCAGTGGACGGCGTTATGGAAATCATAGAACATAATCAGGATGGCATACTAATACCTCCTAAAAGTAGTACCGCAATAAAAAATGGAATAAATATTTTATTAAATAATAAAAAGTTTGCAACAAATTTAACTATTAACGCATACAAGAAGGTAACTACGGAATTCTGTTCACAAAAAATGGTTTCTGGACTTGAAGATATTTACATTAATACCTTATCGAAGAAACATATGTATTAGGATATTTATTTATTTTTGATTTTTTTCTGATTATATTGTTAATAATCTACGTATGCCAAACACAAAAGCAATAGTATTATTCACGCAGAAGGTCCGTCTGTCTCGCGGGAACCCCAATGAACCGTTTACGGCTATAGCCTGGGAGGATATAGATTTGTTATTTTCTGCCATGTTAACCGACCTGGTGGAACAAATCACCAAAATCCAAAGCGTGGACATTTTTGTTTCGGTCAATTCGACTGATTTACAGGATGACTTTCTGATACCCTTTCAGAGGAAGGTCAGTATTCTCGAACATTCATCATTATCTCTCCCTCAGAGAATATCGAGTACGATGAATAATATTTTTGAGAATGGTTACCATCGGTTGATTCTATTTATGCAGCATTATCCGTTAATTGGAGTTGAGTTCTTCAACTCTGTTTTCAATCAGTTGAATTACGAAGAAGAATGCCTCATATTAGGTACAAGTAAAAGCGAGCGAGTTAGTTTGTTTGGTGTTAAATCAAATTACGCAGATTGGTTTGATACCGGACGAAATGCAACGCCGGATAAAACCGATTCATCCTACATAGAAACTGATTACATACTTAAAAAAGCTTGTACAAATGATATTATGATATTTAATACACACAATATTCCGAGCGTAGATAATGGTTACGACTTGGAAAAATTAAAACGGAATATCGAACATAGTATGACAACCGTTGGTTTTTTTGCAAAACATACATACGAGATGTTCAAGTTTATCGAAAATAAATATTTTAGCAAGAAACGAAAAGATGAAGATTGGGATACTAGGCGGTACATTTAATCCTCCTCATATCGGACATTTGATAGTAGCGGAGAGTATTCGCGACCAGTTGAGACTGGATAAGATACTCTTCGTACCCTCATACATTCCGCCGCATAAATTATTCTCGCAGGTTGCGTTACCCAAACAACGGTTGGAGATGGTTGAGTTAGCGATAGAAAAGAATAGAAACTTTTCAGCATCCTCACTTGAAATCGCGCGTGAAGGTAAATCGTATACGATTGACACGATTAATTCGCTGATTAATTTACATCCAGCGTCTCAACTTTTTCTCATTATCGGAATGGATAACTTGATGGATTTTTCCGATTGGAAATCTCCGAACGATATAGTTTCAAAGGTTGAACTTATTGTGATGAATCGCCCGGGTTATGATGCGGATGTAAAGAGTGAATTTAAAAGGTTTGCCACGTTCGTTAAGGTGCCAAACATCGATATCTCATCCAGCGATATAAGGAGGCGGATTAAGTTGGGACGCTCCATCAGGTACTTGGTGCCTTTCGAAGTCGAACAATATATATTGAAAAAAGGGTTGTATAAATCTTAAAGAAAGAGGAAAATGGACCCAGCGAATAGCACATGGATTTTACTCGTTGAGGATGATATAGAAATTTCAGGTTTGCTTGAGGTAATTCTGACCGGTTTCGGTTATAACATGGTTGTTGTGGGCGATGGTGAAGATGCTCTCAAAGTGTACCAGACTCATCAACCGAAGTTCGATTTAGTGATTAGCGATTTGGGGCTTCCAAAGTTGGGCGGCGTAGAATTGTTTACAAAATTATTTTCTGAGAATCCTAAATTAAAATTTATTGCTACAAGCGGTTTTGGTGGCATAGAATTAAAAACCAATCTGAAAAGAATGGGTGTCAAAGCTTTTATTCAAAAACCTTATGTCCCTGAGGAACTATTTACAATTATTGACAATGTTATATGTGAAAAAGGAGAATGAAACTACTGTATGAGTGATATTTATACATCAAGAGACGAAACTATTTATCTTGCTTTAGTTTTCCATCAACATCAGCCGTTTTATGTAGATAATGGAAAAGATTTCCTCTTAGCGCCTTGGGTTCGCACACATGCCACGAAAGATTATTATAGGATACCGCGTATGGTGCAGAAGCATCCGAACGTACACATAACTATAAATCTCACCCCTTCATTATTAATTCAGATGGAAAAATTTTATCTGGATAGAATTGATCCTTTTGTTGACACGCGCTCATTAAAATTTAAAGTTAAATCTTATTTTCGCAAAAATGGTTTTAAAACCGATGCTTTATTCGACCTTTTAGTTAAACCTGCCGACCGGTTCACTAACGAAGATTTAAAATATCTGTATAGGGATGCTTGGAGCGCTCTCAGTATTAACGAAGTTGTTCGAAAACGCTTTCCGGAATTAAATTCCCTGTATGGCGAATTTGTTTCAGCCCGGAATCAAAATAAACTTATCAAGACTCAGCAGAAGATTAGAGAATTGAAATTCTGGTTTTCCTTCGCAAACATAGACCTCGATTTTATAGATGGACCGGTAAAGTTAGTTGACGGAACAGTTTGCGATTTAAGCGACTTAGTTGAAATGCACTCAGACCATAAGTACTATCTTCGCCATAAAATCACCGAAAAGGATTGCCAGAGGTTAGGTGTAGAGATATATCGAATAATTTCCAATATAGTACCGATCCATAAAAAAATGCAATATCACGTTGCTAATAATGCGGGACAGGTCGAACTGACAACCACACCGTTTAGTCATCCTATATTACCGCTACTTTGCAATTCTAATATCGGTAAAATTTGTATGCCTCATATTCCTTTTCCAGAAGAGTTCATATACCCGGAAGATGCAGAGGAGCACATACGGCTTGGAATTAATTCACACAAAAAAGCCTTCGGTGAAAATCCGCTTGGTCTTTGGCCCTCGGAAGGATCGGTCAGTCAAGGGCTTATTCCTATCATCGCAAGGCACGGTATACAATGGATTGCTACTGACCAGCAAATATTACGTAACTCTTCAAACAGATATTTAAGTCATTTAACTCCGTACAAAATCAAATCCGGTGATTCTGAACTTTCTGTATTCTTCCGCGACACTGAATTATCCGACCGCGTCAGCTTCAAATACCAACATCTTCATGGCGAAGAGGCAGCCGATGATTTTATTAAATATATTCTTTCTCTCGCATCAAAAGAAAAACGAGGAGATAAATTAATAAACGTTATAATGGATGGTGAAAACGCTTGGGAATGGTATCATCATGATCCTGAGGCAAGGGAATTTTTTACCGCACTCTATCGCAAACTCGAAAAACTTCACGCTACACGTCAAATCATAACTGTTACACCATCCGAATACATTTTCGGGAACCCCAAAAGAAATGTCCCCTCACATCCAGTAAATCAACTTCCTCACCTGGACTATCTCGCCCCCGGTTCATGGATTCACGGAGATTTCAGTAAGTGGATAGGTAATGATGCTAAGAACCGTGCATGGGAATATCTTCTAAAAGCACGCGAGGATTTAGAGAAAGTTAATCTGCCAAGATTCAACAAACCTGCTAAGCCAAAAACTAAGCAGTGGTTTGCGCAAAAAGCTTGGGAAGAAATTTATTTTGCTGAAGGTTCCGATTGGTTTTGGTGGAGCGGCGAAGACCAGGAATCGCCCGTTAACAAAAAGCCATTCGATGAACTGTTCTTCCAGCATCTTAAATTAGCTTATGAATATTCTAACAAGGCAGGGTATAAAATTAAAACGCCGGCCTTCCCTGTATATAAATATATTCCATTGCCATCTGCTAAAAAATATTCAGATATTACCACTATGCGACAAGGAAGAAAACCTGTAAAAGTAAAATTTATTTGTGATGCTCGTAAGATGGCAGTCCAGAGCGCAATTTATATCACGGGTAACGTAGAAGAATTAGGTGAGTGGATACCAAATAAAATTATTATGTATGACGATAAGACGCACGGCGATATCAAATCGAATGATGGAATCTGGACGCTTGAATTAAGTATCCCTGAAGGAACAGAAGTTCATTATAAATATACAAACAGCGGTAAATTGGGTGAGTGGGGAAGCTCGGAAGAGTTTCCTGCACTAAATCGTTCAATTACCGTTACCGCTGAAACTACTATAATAAAAGATACGTACGGAAAACTGTGAAAGGATATACGATGATGACACATACAGAGTACTTGTGGATGAATACAAAAAAACACCGCGACTATATAAATCTTACTCACGAGGTAGAAGAAATAGTTTCGAAGAGTGGAGTCAAAGAGGGAATGGTTCTAGTTTCTGCTATGCATATAACCGCAGGCGTTTATGTAAATGATGCCGAATCTGGTATAATTCAGGATATAGACGAATGGTTAGAGAAGTTGGCGCCTTATAACATTAATTATCATCACCATCGTACCGGCGAAACGAATGGCGATTCACATTTAAAGAGTTTATTAATTCATCATGAAGTAATCGTTCCGATTACAAACGGGCGTCTTGATTTTGGTCCTTGGCAGCAAATCTACTATGCAGAATTCGACGGACAAAGGCGGAAACGTGTAATTGTTAAAGTTATGGGCGAATAGTTACTTGCTAAATTACGCATTATCAATTATATTAAAAAAGAATTTATGAAGGAATACAAATGAAAACTAAATTAATAATATTATCTATCATATTGTTCCTAATATGTGGAATCACTCTCGATGCTCAGGAGGTACCAGCAAAAAGCAATTTGAGATTAGATGTAGATTTTAATCGTTTTTATGGCGATGAGAACACTATCTTTTTTGAAATGTACTACAGTTTCAGGTCTGACCAAGTTTCCTATAAAAATTTAGATGGAAAATATATCGGGGGTGTAAACATATTAATGGAATTAACACAGGGTGGCATCGTGGTAGATAAGCACGAATGGACAGTTCCTAGTATTTTGCCGGATACCTCCATTATTAACTTAGGAAAGACACTCGTAGGTGTAAAGTCACTTTTCCTGAAACCCGGAGAGTATAATATAAAAATAAATGCAACCGATCTAAATAACGCCAGCAGGAAAGACAGCCTCTTGTTTTCTCAATTGAAAATATCTCTTTTCCCAAACGACAGAGACGTTATTAGCGACCCTGAGTTGTGTTCGTCTATTAAACAAGTGGAAAAAGATACAGCAAACATATTTTATAAAAACACACTCGAAGTAATTCCAAATCCAAGCTTGCTTTACGGCGTCGGGTTACCGATTGTCTACTATTATGCTGAAGCTTACAACCTTAATCTAAAGACAGACTCACAGGATTACATTTTAATAATTAAAGTTCTTGATGCAACTGGTAAGGAAATCATCAAACAAGAAAAGTCTAAAAAAAGGATTAATGCTTCCAGTGTGGAAATTGGAACCATCAATACATCCTCTTTAAAGGGTGGAACTTATACTTTTCAGATCGCAGTAGTAGATACAGCCGGCAAAACTGCGGCTATGTCTTCGAAAAAGTTTTTTATCTACAAACCATCTGACACCGACAAGCTGGTTTCATTAACCGATGGCGGTATGGTAAGTAGCGAATATGCCTTGATGAGTGCTGAAGATTTGGATAATGATTTTGCTGTTTCTACGTATATCACAACGGCGGATGAAAAGAGCCAATACTCAAAGTTGACTGATTTAGATGCTAAAAGAAAATTCCTATATGAATTCTGGAAACGCCGTGAAACAGACCCCGCTACGGTTATAAATGAATTTAAACTTGAATACATGAAGCGTGTTGATTACGCAAATGCGAATTTCACCGGTGCATTCACAAAAGGATGGAAGACGGATAGAGGCAGAGTGTACATATATTACGGCACACCCGACGACATCGAACGTTACAGCAGCTCTGAAGATGCCGAGCCTTATGAAATTTGGAATTACCATTCACTCCAAAGCGGTGTAATATTCATATTTATAGACAGATCCGGACAAGGAGATTATCGACTTGTACATTCTAACCATCGGAACGAGCTGCAAGACGAAAACTGGTATCAAAAAGTCAGAAAAACTCGTTAGTATAAATGGAATAAACATTTTTAAGCCATTCAAGTCTTTTGCAGGAATGGCTTTATTATTTTTTCCCAGTGAAGAAACAAATCGAATACATACTCTTTCAGTTTTTAAGATTTATAATACTGATGCTGCCTCTGAAGTCGGTACAAGTATTAGGCAAGACTTTAGGTCAGGTGTCATATAGCGTTCTTACCAAACGGCGCGCAATTACATTGGAAAATTTAAAGAATGCATTTCCCGAGAAGAGCGATCAGGAGCTAAAAAATATTACAAAAGGTGTATTCCAAAATATAGCAATCTCTATATGCGAATTCCTCTGGTTCCCAAACCTGACAGACGAGACGTTACGTAAATTAGTGAAACATAAAGATTTGGACGTTATGACCAGCAGGTATAAACTCGGCAAGGGAATGATTATGCTCTCGGGTCACTTTGCTAATTGGGAATTGATAGCATTTGCGACTGCTCGGGCAACTAAAATCCCCTTTACTATGATTGTAAAGACTCAAACCAACCAGAAAGTCGATCGTGTTATTAATAGGCATCGCACTAAGTATGGGAATAGAGCCGTAACGATGGAGCAATCAGTAAGGGAAATTTTATCTGCCTTGAACAACGGTGGGATAGTAGCCATGATTGCAGACCAGAGCGCACCTAAGGAAAGTGTCTTCGTTGAATTTTTTGGTAGAGCAGTAGCAACATATCAAGGTCCGGCTATATTTGCACTTCGCACCGGCGCTCCATTACAGATGGGTATTTTGATCAGGCAACCGGATTTTACTTACGAAGGGATTATAGAAGAAATTGATTACTCCGACATAAAAGAATACAACGAACAGAACGTAATTGAATTAACCCAGCGCCACACAGCCTTGCTTGAAAAATACATACGCAAGTATCCTGAGTTTTGGATGTGGACTCATCGGCGTTGGAAAAATATCAAGTAAAATATCAAATGACAAATAATCAATTAAAAATATTGATAGTTCAAACTGCTTTCATCGGCGATGTTGTACTTGCCTTACCGCTTGCACAAGTATTGCATAAAAAACTTCCCGAGGCACAAATCGATTTTGTAGCAATTCCCCGTACCTCCGATTTGCTTACGAACCATCCGGCAATCAGTAATATCATCATATATGATAAACGAGGTAAAGATAAAGGTGTTTTTGGATTATTACGACTCGTAAACCATTTGAAGACGCAAAACTATGATGTAGCAATAGTACCGCACCGTTCAATTCGTAGTGCTCTTCTTGTATATTTAGCAAGATGTGTAAAGCGTATCGGTTTCAACAAGAGTGCGGCTAAGTTTCTTTTCACAGATGTAGTTAGGTACCCTGCAAGTATGCACGAGGTTCAGCGTAACATTACGCTGTTGCGTCCTATGGCAATACTACACCAAGCAAAAGAATCGCCCGTAGTTCATCCGACTGAGGAAGATCGAAAGGTTGTCGATAAACTACTTTTCGATGAGGAATTATTAGATACGAAAAAACTCGTAGCGGTTGCCCCAGGTGCAGTTTGGAATACGAAACGCTGGACTGAGGAGGGTTATATAGAACTAATCAAAAAATTAATAAGCGGCGGGTATCATGTAACAATGATCGGAGGGAAAGAAGACCAACCGCTCTGCGAAAATATAATCAAATTCGTGGGTATAGGCAGAGTATTTAATTCAGCGGGTAAACTATCTTTGCTTCAATCCGCAGAGTTGATTAAGAGGTGCAGAGTACTTGTGAGCAACGACAGCGCACCCGTACATCTTGCCGCGGCAGTTAACACTCCCGTCGTAGTAATATTCGGTGCAACTGTTCCGGCTTTTGGTTTTGGTCCGTATAGCGATGGAAGCGTTATTGTTCAGATCAATGATTTGAAATGCCGACCATGTGCCATACACGGCGGTAACAAATGTCCGATTAAAACATTTGACTGTATGAAAAGGATTACAGCTGATATTGTGTTCGATAAAGTTATGAGGGTGTTTTACAGTTTGTAAAAAAACTAAAAAGTTTCAGGACTACAATGAGTGACGAAAGACCAACCAAAACTTCAGATAAAGAAAACATAATTCGGAAAACCATTAGCGAGGTGTCGCAACCATTCATAGATCTCGTTCACGCAACACGAGCGCTGTGGGGTGTGAACCTTTCATATTTACTGGAGGGACTTACCTACTTCGGTGTCGTTGGATTGCTCGCTATTTATTTCAACGACTTCATCGGATTAGACGATATACAGGCAGGTCAAATGGTTGGCTTTATGACGGCAGGCATTACACTGGCGATGCTTTTTCTTGGCGCCACAGTTGATTTTTTTGGTGCCCGTAAAGCGCTACTGTTCTCACTTGCAGTTATGTTAATCGGAAGGGTTCTCCTTGCGGCAGGTCCATCTCTTACCGGTACGCAGGGGATGTGGTCTTCGGCTCACCTTGTGGCAATGGGTGGTATTCTCGGTATAATTATCGGTTATGGCATTTACATGCCGGCGTGTTATGCAGCAGTTAAGTACTTTACAACCGAGAAGACCGCCGCGATGGGTTATGCAATGCTTTACGCGTTGATGAACCTCGGCGGGTTTTTGCCGGGACTAATTTCACCACCTGTGCGAAAAGCGTTTGGCATTCCCGGTGTTTTCTGGGTGTATGCTGCACTGACTGTCGTCGGTATGCTTGCGGTTGCCATCATACTCACTAAGAAAGCTATGCGCGATGCAATGGCGGGTACAGGATGGTCAGATTCCAAAAAAGAAGTGAAGGAGGAGAAAAAGTCTGCTAAGGAACAGCTTATTTACTACATTAAACACTTTCCATTAAGAGATTATAGATTTTTATTCTTTATCTTTATACTCATTCCGGTACAGACACTATTTGCGCACAACTGGTTGACACTACCCCAATATTTCAATCGTGCCTTCACGGGTATAGTGAGCGAAAACTTTGAATTTTTTGTGAACTTCAATCCCATTCTCATCTTCATTTTAACACCGATGGTCACTGCGCTTACAATCAAAAGCGATACATACAGGATGATGATTATCGGTACGTTCGTGATGGCGTCGCCTACATTCATATTGGCGCTCGGACCAAGCATCTACACTGTGTTCGCCTATCTAATAATCATGACAGTCGGCGAAGCGATGTGGCAGCCACGTTTCTTGCAGTGGGTAGCAGAGATAGCGCCAAAGGATATGACAGGTATTTATATGGGCATCGGACAATTCCCCTGGTTCCTAACAAAAGTCATTACAAGTCTCTACTCCGGTTGGTTCCTTATGAATTATTGTCCTCAGGGTATGGCACCCGAGCATATGAACACCGAGACGATGTGGTTCATTTACGGATTAATAGCTATCGCGAGTCCGGTAGGGTTGTGGTTTGCGAAAGGTTGGATGCGAAAAGGGTTCAAGGTAAAACATTCAGATTTGATGTGACAAATTGTGACCCAAAAAGTTGTTGATCTGATGAAAAAGGTGTGGAGGTGTATGATGTTAAGAATAAGGTTTTTTAGATCAGTGTTTAAACGAGGGCACGTAATGCCCTTGTCCTTTGAACGAGGGCATTTTTTTGTTATATTTACCCTCGTTATGTTAAGTAATTGAAAAAGAAGCTAAATTATGGCATTTTATAAAGATTTACCGTATAATGACTTGCCTTTATTACCGCCCAAAGCGGATCTTGAAAGCAAAGAGATACTTAAGAAAGCGATCATGGCAAATAAAGCCCTGGCAAAGCTTGTGGGTTCAGGCAGACAACTGCCCAATCAGTCTATCCTCATCAATTCGATCGGTTTGCAGGAAGCTAAACTTAGTTCCGAAATAGAAAACATACTGACCACAAATGACGAATTATACAGAGCGTTCGCTTCTGAGGGTAGAAGCACCGACCTGACCACGAAAGAAGTCTTGCACTACCAAGATGCATTATGGGAAGGATTTAAGTTTGTAAATAAACGTGAAATTCTCACAACAAATCTTTTTGTTAAGTTGTATAATATCATTAAGGAAACAGATGCAGGCATACGCACATTACCGGGAACCAAGGTTGCAAACAAAGCTACCGGAGAGATTGTTTACACACCACCGGAAGGTGAACGCATCATTCTTGAAAAATTGAAGAATCTAGAAGAGTATATAAACCTGCAGGATGATGATATCGACCCGTTGATTAAGATGGCAGTAATGCATTATCAGTTTGAAGCAATCCATCCTTTCACCGATGGAAATGGAAGAGTAGGGCGCATACTTAATATTCTTTACTTAGTAAACCATCATCTGCTGGAAATACCGATCTTATATCTCAGCAAGCATATTCTTGACCACAAGAGAGCTTACTATGAAGGTCTTCGTAACGTAACCGCGAAAGGAGAATGGAAAGAATGGGTGCTCTACATTTTGGAAACAGTAGAACAAACAGCAGTATATACACAAAGAAAGATTGATGACGCAGTCGCATTAATGCGCAGTACCGAATCTATGCTGAAAGAGAAAGCACCCGGAATGTATAGCAAGGAATTACTTGAGATTATTTTTCAGCAGCCTTACTGCAAGATAAAGTTTTTAGAAGATGCAAATATTGTGAAGAAGAAAACAGCCGGTATCTATCTTGCAAAACTTGAACAACTCGGATTGCTCAAGAGTGCAAAGCTTGGAAAAGAAAAATTGTACATAAATTTCAAGCTCTACGATATTTTGAAGAAATAGAATTAATACTTTCTATTCTTTGCTGAAAGTTGGATGCGAAAGGGGTTCAAGGTAAAACATTTGCAACCTCAAAATATTGTTGAAGTTTTAATGATATTTGTGTAATTTCATGACACTTTTTTATCGCAGTACAGGAAAATAAAGAGAGAAGAATTTAAATGAAAGTTGACGATATTATTAGTTATCATGAACTGGTAACCGCTGAGAAGGCAAATCTTCAAAAAGGGATGAACTTTGGCATTGGCAAAAACTATTCTGTTGGAAGAATTGAGGATTTGTCACATACAAGATTGATACACACTCCTGTGAAAGTAGAAGTATGGCAGCGTGATGGTGGACAGTGTGTATTGTGCGGATCTAAAAATAATTTACATTATGACCATGAGATTCCCTTCTCAAAAGGAGGAAGTAGTATAGTCGCTCAAAATATTCGTTTGCTTTGTGCACGACACAATCTTAGCAAGTCAGACAAAATCATTACGATGATACCATGGGTTACAACTAGCACGACAACGATTCTAAATTTATAAGGACACTTCTAGTAACTAAAACTGAAAACTATATGAAAATTCTTAAGCGTGTACTACTCATATTGGCTGTTATATTTATCATCATCCAATTTATCCGTCCAGCGCGGAACATTACCGGGGTTAATCCGGCAAACGAAGTTACTGCTGCGTTCACGGTGCCGAACGACGTACAGGAAATACTTAGGACCTCGTGTTACGATTGCCACAGCAACAACACACGTTATCCGTGGTATGTGAATATTCAGCCAATAGGCTGGTTTTTGGACAGTCACATCAAGGAAGGCAAAAGAAAAATGAATTTTTCGGAGTTTGGAACTTATCCCCTCAATCGGCAATACAACAAGCTCGATGATATAATCGAGAATGTGAGCGATGGAGAAATGCCTTTGCCGTCGTACCTTCTCATCCACACAGATGCAAAGCTATCAAATGAACAAAACAAAAAGCTCATAGATTGGGCAAGCGCGATGAGAGATTCGATGCAAGCAAAGTATCCTGAGGATAGTTTACAATCGAGGAGGTAATTGGTTTCTGTAAATTCTATCATTCATTTTTGCATCCCTCAATATCTTTTCTTATGTTACTAACTGTTAAGTCGAAAAATTATCAAAAGTAAATAAAAATAAAGGATATTATGAAAAAAGGCACAATTATAGCTCTATCTGTCATCGGTGGAATTATTCTTATAATAATACTACTCACGGGATGGGTAACCGGTATGTATAACTCGCTCGTTAGGTTAGATGAAACAGTCAACCAATCATGGGCGCAGGTACAAAACCAGTATCAACGTCGTGTTGATCTCATCCCTAATTTGGTTGAAGTTGTGAAGGGATACGCGGCTCACGAGAAAGAAGTTTTTGAGAAAGTTGCCGAAGCGCGTGCGAGTGTCGGTAAGATTCAGATTACACCCGAAATATTAAATAACCCGCAGGCATTCCAGCAATTTCAAAAGGCACAATCCGGTTTGTCGGGCGCATTGTCGCGTTTGTTGGCAGTTGCCGAGAATTATCCTCAGCTAAAAGCGAACGAAAATTTCCTCCAGCTTCAAGCTCAATTAGAAGGAACGGAAAATAGAATTGCTGTTGAGCGCAAACGCTTCAACGAAGTGGTTCAGAGTTATAACACGAAAATCCGTACATTCCCGACCGCAATATTTGCAGGTATGTTCGGTTTCGCACAGAAGCAATATTTTCAGGCAGAAGCCGGTGCAGATATAGTACCTAAGGTAAAATTCTAATTGAAGATGAAAATATTTTTTATAAGCGTTTTTCAATTTGTTTTTGTAGCTTTCTTATTCGGGCAGTTGGAAGTTCCTGTCGTTCATCAAAGAGTAAACGATTACACATCAACATTATCGAGCGATGAAGGAAATGAGTTGGAAAATATACTCGCGCAATTTGAGCAGGAAACTTCCAATCAAGTTGTTGTGATTATGGTGCCGTCTCTACAAGGTGAAGCGTTAGAGGATTACACATTAAGAGTTGCGGAGAAGAACAAACTCGGTAAGAAAGGCAGAGATAACGGAGTTCTACTTTTTATCGCCAAGGAAGATAAATTGATGCGGATAGAAGTCGGTTACGGTCTCGAAGGCGCACTTAACGATGCTACATCGGACCAGATTATGCGGCATGTTATAAGACCGAAATTCCGGGATGGAGATTTTTATGGCGGCATTAAAGAAGGAGTTGGTGCGATCATACTCGCTACGAAGGGTGAGTTCAAAGGTGTGAAGGAAAACAAGGCGTCAAAAAAAATATTTCCATTTATCATCGTTTTGTTTATCATAATCGGCGGCATCATAAATAGAATTTTTAGAGGCGGAAGTCGTCATTACGTCGGATCATCCGGATATAGCAGAAGTGGCGGATGGTGGGGCGGTGGTGGATTCGGTGGCGGTAGCTCTGGCGGCGGTGGCGGCGGATTCAGCGGTGGTGGTGGAAGTTTTGGCGGCGGTGGTGCGAGCGGAAGTTGGTGATTGGTTATGAACTTGATAGTTAAAAAAATATTAACAAAAGACGAAATGAAAAATCTGGCAGCAGTAATTACTGAAGCCGAGAAAAAAACATCCGGCGAGATTCGTGTAGTCATTCGCCACGACAGACAATTTAAAGAACGGAAATTGGAGTTACATCAACTCGCTCTGAAACAATTCTACTCACTCGGCATGGAAAAAACACGGGATAAAACCGGAGTATTGATTTTTATATTGCTATCCGAACGCAAATTCCGTATCGTTGCGGATGAAGGAATCAACTCAAAGGTTGAGGATGGAACATGGAACCGAATCGCTGATACAATGATGCAATATTTTAGAGATGCCAAATATATTGATGGGATCAAAACTGCTGTCGAGGCTGTAGCTAATGAGCTTTCAAACTACTTTCCTCGTAAATCAGATGATACAAACGAGCTCTCGAACGAGATCGTTGAACATTAAAAAAATACAAGAGATAATTGTGGATTCAGAAAAAAGCATAAAAGCAAATGTTAAACAGAAATATGGACAGATCGCCAAAGGTGAGTTGAAGCTCAATGTTACGCCGAGTTCCTGCTGCTCTTGCGGTAGTAACGATGGCAAAGTTGTGTTCGACATGTCCGCACAATATAAAGATTCCGACAGAGCGGCAATTCCTGAAGGTGCAGACCTTGGGCTTGGTTGTGGAACACCCGCCGCGTATTCAGATTTAAAAGAAGGAATGACGGTTCTTGATTTAGGGTCGGGTGCGGGTATCGATTGTTTTGTCGCCTCGAAGTATGTCGGCAGTTCGGGTAGAGTAATCGGTGTAGATATGACCGAAGAAATGATACTTAAGGCGAATGAAAATAAGTTGAAGGTGAATGCCCCAAATGTAGAATTCCGTTTCGGAGAAATTGAGTCTCTTCCTGTCGAAAGCAACACGATAGATAGAGTCATTAGTAATTGTGTAATCAATCTTGTACCGGATAAACAAAAAGCATTCAGTGAAATATACCGCGTGTTGAAGCTGCAAGGAAAATTTACTGTCTCGGATATCGTTGTTGATGGTGTTATTTCAGAAAAAGAGCGTAAAGACGCAGCACTATGGGCAGGTTGTATAAGCGGTGCGCTGAGCCGGAATGAATACATCGGCATCATCGAGAAGGTGGGCTTCAACAACATTAATATTGTCTCAGAAAAAAAGTACGATTACACACTCGAATCGGGTGGGGGACTTTACTCGATCACCGTGACAGGAACGAAGTAATTGGCTCATCAAAAAATATTAACATCTCTTTCGGATTTGGAGCAGCTTTTACCGGATACTGAACGGCATAAACCTCAAGTCCAAAACATTCCTTCACAGCATGGACACGACGGTAAAGGTATGGCTGTCCGTGTTTTGCTGGATAAGAAAGGAAGAAAAGGAAAAATAGTAACGATAGTTTCGGGTTTACAACATAATCCAACCACAATGGAAGAAATTGCCCGTTCATTGAAACAACATTGTGGGGCAGGTGGTACGGTTAAAGATGGGAATATTGAAATCCAGGGAGACCAGATCGCAAGAGTAAAGGAAAAACTTCGAGAAATGAATTACAAAGTCAAGTAATAAATTATTAACTACAATTTCTAAATTAATTTGAAGGAACTTTCTTATGACTGAAGAGAAAAAGAACACCCCCTTTATTCCCGCTGAATCACAAATGCCGGAGTTCACCTTTAGAGCTGTGCTGCTCGGTGTGTTGATGGCTGTTATGATGGGCGCCGCCAACGCATACCTTGGTTTGAAAGCAGGAATGACAATCGCAGCTACTTACACCACCGCAGTAATTTCTATTGCAGTTTTCAAAGCATTAAAGGGAACATTACTCGAAGAAAATGCAGCACGAACGGTCGGTTCGATAGGCGGTAATGTAGCCACCGGCGCTATCTTTACGCTCCCCGCATTTTTTATTGCTTCCATCTGGAATCCTTTCTTTTCCGTCGAGCATTATATTCTCTCCACAATCATGTTAATCTTTGCCGGTATTCTCGGAATCATGTTTGTTACTATATTAAGGCGTGTGTTGGTTGAAGATGTTGATCTTCCATTTCCTGAATCGATAGCCGCGGCTGAAATTCATAAGTCCGGACAAAGCGGAGTACAGAATTCTAAGTTCCTCTTTACAGGAATGGGAGGGGCTTTCTTCAGTGCTCTCGTGGAATTCAAATTTATAGCAGCCGGATGGCAGCAGATTGTGTCTATCTCCAAAGGTGTATTGATGCTCAGAGCTCCGGGAATGAATCCAGCTTACTTTGGTGTGGGATATATTATCGGTCCAAAACTCGGTGCCATCAACTTTAGCGGTGGTGTACTCGCCTGGGGTTTGATGACCCCAATTATCGCCTACTTTATACATCGGGATGACCCCTCCGCCGTGACCAACTGGGCTGCCGAACTCACATTTATCTGGAAAAATTACGTTCGCTACATCGCGATAGGCGGAATGCTCGTTGGCGCCTTTTATACATTGTACAAAATGCGTAACAGTCTCTTCATCGGTATTACACGTTCATTCTCCTACATGAAGAAATCAGCTTCCGGCGACGCGACTATTTTACGGACAGAAAAGGATATTAACATTCGTTGGTCTCTGCTTGTTATAGGAATCATTTCAATAATAATGCTTTTTATTTTTAACTATTTTACACAAAGTATTTTTCCCGCAGCAGTTGCATCGGTGGTTATGCTATTTCTCGGTTTTGTGTTTGCTGCCGTCTCAGGGTACTTAGTGGGTATCATCGGCGTTAGCAACAACCCGACGAGCGGGCTTACAGTTTCAGTGCTTATTGTTGTTGCTTTTCTTATGGTGGGATTAGGTATGAAAGGTACCGCAGCAATTGCGGCAGTGCTTGGAGTAGCAGCTTTTACATGCACGAGCGTTTCGGTTGCCGGGGAAATGATGCAGGACCTCAAAGCCGGACATATACTCGGCTGTACACCATGGAAGATGCAGTTTGGTGATATTTTTGGCGTTACGGCAGCAGCCGTAGTAATGTTTCTGATTCTATCGCTGCTTCATCTCGGGGATATAAAACAAGTCGTTGGTATCGAATTAGAAAAACTTGAAAACAACGGAACCACCACCTTACAATACAAAGGTCAGAACGCCGAGCTTAATGGTACTACATACTCGCTTGATGCAGTTAAACAGTTGCCTCCTGAACAGCAAAACGATATTCTTGGTACTCGCGCCGGCTTTGGCGGAGAGAAACTACCCGCACCACAAGCGAGCTTGATGGCAGTTGTTGCCCGCGGAATTGTGGAAGCCAAAACGGAATTCATACTCATTATTGTAGGGATGTTGATGGGTTTTGCTTTTATTATGATGCAAGTTAAAAGCCCCATGTTAATAAGTGTAGGTATGTACCTTCCAATCGATACATCCTTTGCAATTTTCATAGGCGGTATGATGAAGGGACTTCTCGACAAGATTACTGAAAAACGAAAAATGGAGACAGACGCCAAAGAAAAAATTAACAATATTGGAGTGTTGATCTCTTCAGGTTTAATCGCCGGTGAAGCACTACTAGGATTGTTGTTTGCAGGGCTTGCATTTGGTGAGATCAAAATATTTCATATGTTCGATACACCTTCGTATATAATCAGCTTGGTCAGCATTCTTATTATCGGAATTTTGCTTATCAGGATTCCACTAAAGAATGTGAAGTGATACTGATATGCCTTTTCTAGGTGAACTTAGCGCGCTTCTGACTGCCTTTCTTTGGTCATCGGGTTCACTGGTTTTTACTGCTGCAACCAAACGATTAGGCTCTGTCCAGGTAAACATAACACGTCTGATTCTTGCCTCTGTGTACCTTGCACTGTTAATCGTAGTGATGAGGCTTGATGTGAATCTTTCGCGCACACAAATAATTAATCTTAGTATAAGTGGTGTGATTGGTTTAACGATTGGGGATACGTTCTTATTCAAAGCATTTCAAGAAGTTGGCGCTCGTATCAGCATGCTTGTAATGTCAACCGCTCCGGCGATAGCCGCGATGCTCGCATACTTCGTACTGGGTGAAACTCTTTCCGTTATGGGTATTCTTGGAATAGCTGTTACTGTGTTTGGTGTTAGCATCGTTGTGCTTGACCGGAGTGCTAAACTCTCGTCGAGAGTAAAACTGACAACATCTGGTCTTGTGTACGCGACACTTGGCGCGATAGGGCAGGGTGCCGGACTCATATTCGCGAAGATGGCTTTCATCGAATCTGATTTAAACGGTTTTGTTGCAACAGAAATCAGAATACTCGCTTCATTGGTATTTCTAATCCCGGGTGCACTGATGATGAAACGTTACAAGAATCCTATCCGAGTGTTTTCTGAGGACCGGAAAGCTACTTATCTGATTGCATTTGGTGCAATTCTTGGTCCGTTCTTAGGAATATCTTTTAGTCTCATCGCTATCGCGCACACTAAAGTGGGAATTGCCGCCACGATCATGGCAACCGTACCTATTTTGATGTTGCCGCTTGTGAGGTTTATTTATAAGGAAAAGTTAACCTGGCGTGCAATACTGGGCGCATTTACAGCAGTCGCCGGTGTCGGAATTTTATTCTTACGATAATATTTGATAAACACACATATTTTTCGTAATTTGAGGTAGTTCACAAGTATAAATTGACTATCGGCTACAAACTGTTGACAATAAAACTGCGCCCGTAGTTCCAAAATTTCATAAGATAGCAAACGCAGTGTAGCTAACTTATTAGAAATTTTGAGAATCCCGCCGAAAGGCGGGACTCACAACAAGCATGCGCCCGTAGCTCAGCTGGATAGAGCGACAGCCTCCGAAGCTGTAGGCCGCGCGTTCGAATCGCGCCGGGCGTACTTCCAATTCGACTCTACTTATCGAGCGTTAGCGAAGATAAGTACAATGTCGAATTGAGAATCCCGCTGAATGAAATGGAAGCGGGAGAAGAAATATTTATTAAAATAAAATTAAAAAATAAAATAAGGATATTTGTAATAATGCTTAAACCTAAAAAGAAGATTTCTAAAAAAGAAATCAAAATCGATCCATTAATAACATATTATACACAAGCTAAAACTTTTTATTACAGCAACAAGAAGAATATTTCATACGGAATAACAGGTGTTGTTGTAGTCGTTCTTGCCTTTATTTTTTATATGAACAACCGTGCAGCAAACGACGAAAGAGCTTCAATCGAGATTGGAAAAATTTATCAGTACTACGATCAAGGTAACTATCTGATTGCAATAAACGGGCAGCCTGAAAAAGGACTAAACGGCTTTAAAAAAATCGTTGATGAATACGGCAGCACACATTCAGGAGAAATGGCTCGGTTCTATTTAGCCAACGCCTACTTTATGATTGATTCAACAGATTTGGCATTGAACGAGTTTGATGATGTGAGTTTTTCAGATAATTTACTACAAGCGTCTGTTTATGCGGGTAAAGCGGCTTGCTATGAGAGGGAAAAAAATAATATTGAAGCCGCTGAGTATTATGACAAAGCAGCCAACAAAGCCTCGGATGAAAGTATAACGCCGGAATATTTATACCTCGCTGCTACGAACTATGGAGTAGGTGGTAAAAAGGAGAGAGCAGTTGAAATATTAAAACGAATAAAGAAAGAATTTCCGACTCACTCTTTGGCACGCGAAGCAGACCGCTATATAGCAGAATTCTCAAATTAACTATTATTTTATATAGAAAAGGGATGGCTAATTATTGCTGTCCCTTTTCTTTCTTAAATAAGAATGAAAATCTTACCAAACACCAATATATCCAGGGATGTTTTTAGGATTGCAACTCCTGTAGTAGGAGGCTTATCTACACAAATGCTCGTTTCTCTTTTCGATACGGCGATGGTGGGAAGATTGCCTAATTCAAAAGTAGCATTAGCCGCACTCGGTATAACGTTTTTAACATCTTGGGTAATTACCAGTTTATTTTCAAGTATAAGCACTGGTACACATGTACTTATAGCTAGAAGGCAAGGCGAGGAAAATAAGGTTGGAGCAGGGACGGTATTAAACAACTCCTTAGCAATGGCTATCATTTTTGGATTGGTTGTGAGTACACTCGGTTACTTCTATTCTTTTGAAATTGTAGATTTTTTTTCGAATGACCCGGCGGTCGCTCATGAGGGAACCGATTTTATGTTATATAAGTTTTTAGGATTACCTTTTTTTCTTATAATTGTTTCCTATCGTAGCTTTTTTATGGGGATAGGCCACACAAAAGTTTTTCTGGTATCCTCAATTATCGTAATGGTTGTTCATATAATATTAAATGTTCTTTTGGTGTTTGGAAATTTAGGTTTTCCTGCAATGGGCTTAGCGGGAGCCGGTGCCGCGTCATTCTACAGCATGGTCGTTGGTGCTTTATTTTTTATTTTTGTAACTTTCTTCAGAGAATATCGAATTACCTACAGTCTGTTCAAACATATTAGGATATCAAAAGATATAATTCGTCAAATTCTTAAAATATCGATACCGGTTTCGTTACAGAACGTGATGATTCTTTTGGGGTTCTTGATTTTTATTTCAGTTACAGGTATAATCGGGACAGCCGAACAAGCTGCAAGTCAAGTTGTTGTTAGCGCACTATTTATTTCATTAACGGTAGTCTTTGGATTAGGTGCAGCAGCACAAACATTAGTCGGGCAGTCGTTAGGACGAGAAAACACTATTAGGGCACAAATGTATGGCTTTGAAACAACGAAAATATGTACAATTTATACGGTAGTCATAGGTATTATTTTTATATTGTTGCCGGATCTTGTGTTGAAAATTATCACTACAAACCGTGAAGTGATTGAGATAGCCAGACCGCTGCTTCAGATTGCAGGTTTTGCTCAAATATTTTACGGAGGCGGCATTATTTTAGCCTACTCACTGCAATCTGCAGGCGCTACGGTTTATGTTATGGTAATCGAGGTTGTAACGCATTGGATAATATTCCTTCCATTGACTTATGTTTATGGCGTTGTGTTAGGAGGTGGTATCTCCGGTGCCTGGTGGGCATTACCTGTTTATACGATTACATTCTTATTATTAAATTACTTTAAATTTAGCTCAAAGACGTGGATGGCTTTAAAAATATAATCTATGGCTTTTCAACCGAAACATAGGGTTAGAAAATTATTTTATTTAGTAGTCGGATTTGGACTGCTACTCCTGGCGCTTGTTCTCAATGTTCTCCGGAAAATAGATATAGATATTTTTTGGATCAATTTTCTCAGAGACGTTGTCATAATCGGAGGGTTTGCTTCGTTATTCTTGTTTATTAACCTTTACTGGAAACGTGAGTCAATCCCAATGAAACGGTTAACGGCTATAATGATACTCGCCTTCATTATTCTTTCTATCGCATTTTTAATCAATTATATTTCTGCAGCAAATTTTGAGACAAAAAGTAATATCCTCATCCCAAATACCTACGGAACAATCTTCCTTGCAAATGCTGTCAGCATAGTTTTCGGTCTTATTTCAATCATATTTCTCTTGAGCTTTAAAGATATTGTTTTCTATAAGCGTCGAAGTTATACTAAACGAAATTTTCTATTTTTAATCATTAGCTTGATAGTTCTTTCACTTTCAACTATCAACCTCAATCCTTACGACTCGCGAACTGTTACATATATACTTTACGGAATATTCATTATTATCGTTCTCCTGAATTCTTTCAAGTTAACATGGGTCGTCTATCTGACAAAAAAGGAGAAAATATTAACTATTGTTTACGGACTTCTTTCATTCATTTTCTTCACGACTCTCGGTCTCATTACCTCACGCAGTTCTGATGTCGGCAAGTTCCTGCTTTTCTATTCATATCCATTGTGGCATTTCGTGGATGGTGTAGCAGTTTTCGGAGCAATTTATTGCGGTATAGCATTCATAGGGACACTGTTCCATCTTCCAACATCGGATGCATTCGACAGAAAATTAAGTGAAGTATCATCCCTTCACAATCTTAGTAAGCTTGTTACTCAGGTATTTGATTTTAAAGAGTTGGTGGATTCCGTTACTAAGATGACTTTAAATGTTTGCGAGGCAAAAAGTTCGTGGCTCGAGATACTCCAAACACCTGAACAATCTAAAACCAAATCGTTACAAAGAAGTGAAATCAGATCTTTTCAAATTGTAGCGAATAATAATATTTCGGTTGAAGAGATAGAATCGATTAATTCGTCCGATGGCGAAACACTCAGAGTATCGTTATTGAAAGACAGAAAACCTATTATTATATCGGATATCGCTGAGGATAGACGGACTAAAAACATAAATTTTTCACAAAACAAGATAGGTTCTATTTTAGTTGTTCCATTAATCGCACACGAGGAGCTTATCGGTGTACTTTATGCAACAAAGGATATAGAATACGGCTTTGACCATGAAGACCTTGAAGTAGTTTCAGCTTTTGCCGACCAGGCATCGATAGCGATAGATAATTCGAGATTAATAGAAAAGTCATTAGAGAGAGAAAGGCTTGTTCGTGAAATGATTGTGGCTCAGGAGATGCAGAAGAAACTTCTTCCACAACATTTACCGAAAGTTGATTTTATAGACTTCGATGCCTTATCAACACCGGCGTTTGAAGTGGGGGGCGATTATTATGATTATCTCCTTTTAGAGAACAAATCTCTTGCATTGGTTATTGGAGATGTATCTGGAAAGGGTGTATCGGCTGCGTTTTACATGGCTGAAATGAAGGGTGTTTTTCAATCTCTATGTCAGATATATCCGAATCCTAAAGAATTTATTATAAAAACAAACGCTGCACTCTCTACCAGCATAGATAAAAAATCATTCGTGAGTTTAATTTATGCACTCCTGGATTCTGAAACCGGCAAACTGACAAGCATCCGAGCCGGACATTGCCCATTTATTTTAGCATCGAAAGATGGAGTGAGATACATTCGTCCGAATGGAATCGGCGTCGGTATGGGAAATCCTGCGCTCTTTGAAGAATTTATTGAAGAAAACAGTGTGCAGCTTGAATATGGGGATGTATGTGTGTTTTACACTGACGGTATTACTGAAGCTCATCGGAAAAATGGCGAAGAGTTTGGTTACGATAAGTTACTTAAGGTTGTAAAAGAGAACTATCACAGACAAGCGATTGAGATCAGAGATGAAATAATCTCGTCTGTAAATGTACACATGAATAACGAATCCCCAGAAGATGATATCACATTAGTGATTCTAAAATGGTTAAAAAAATCGTAATGAAAGGTTTATAAGATGAGTGATTTTAAAATTAATTTTCGCGAAAGTTCTAACATAAATATAGTTGATTTAAAAGGATATCTCGATGCACATACTGCACCTGAGTTAGAAGGTGCATTCCAAAAATTGATGAGCAGTAATCAATACAATATTGTCGTCAATTTTAAGAACTTGTCGTATATCAGCAGCGCCGGTTTAGGAGTATTTATGGCATACATCGAGGAAGTTAGGAAGAACAATGGAGACATAAAACTGGCAAATATGTCGCCTAAAATTTTCAACGTTTTCGATATTTTAGGTTTTCCCCTACTTTACGAGATTTATAAAGACGAAAAGGAAGCCTTGACTAAGTTCACTACTAAGAAGTAATATGTAAATGGCATCAAATAATAATACCACTAATCAACTCAAGAAATCGGAATTGAAAATATTTAGCCATACAAAAAATCTGAATCTGGTCAGGGAATTCATTTCAGAAGCAGCTCGTACCTTCGGTTTTGATGAAGATACTACCAACAAAATCGTCTTAGCGACTGATGAGGCTTGTACAAATATTATCAGGCATGCGTACCATAATGCAGATGATAAGCCAATCGAATTAACGGTGAATACAAGAAATAACACATTCGAAATTGTTATCGTCGATCGTGGTGATTCTTTTAATCCCTCGGAAGTAAAACTTCCTAAAATGCCTGATTATATTAAACGTTATAAGAAGGGAGGGCTTGGAATGTATCTCATGCATTCACTCGTCGATAAGGTCGAATATGGTATCGACCCCGGTAAGCAGAATTTAGTCCGCTTAATCAAATATAAATGAAATGGGAAAATCGAAAATAGCAAAATCGGCAGCGGCTGTAAATTTATTCGACGTAAATTCACTTTTTGAGTTTAGCAGGATTGTAAATACTTCGGAGGATTTATCATTCGTGTTGAATCATTTCCTGCTGACTGCGATGGGAAAACTATTTTGTACACGGAGTATCTTACTCTTAAAACAAGATGAGAATATTTATCAAGTACAGAGTGTCCGCGGTTTAGGTTCTGAACTATTGTCGCAGCAGTTCCGGGTCCAAAAACCATCTAAGGGATTGGTATATCTGACGAATGGGAAGAAACAATATAATAAATCAATCAACCAGTTGAAGAAAGAAAAGATTGATTTTATAATTCCGCTTATGTCGAAAAATAATGTGCTTGGTATTGTTGGCTTTGGGCGGATGCAAAAGAATAAATTGAATTCGCAAGAGTCCACTTACTTGAAATCGTTGGTAAATATTGCTTCAACAGCTATAGAACAAAAATTAGGTATCGATAGATTATCAGTAGCCAACCGACTGCTTGACCGAAAAATTCATGAGTTAAACACTTTGTTCGACCTTGGCAAAGAGTTCAATATCATATTTGACAGAGAAAAATTAATTAAGTTATTTACACTTTCGCTGATGGGTCAAATCGGAGCGAGTCAATATGCCATCTGCATAAAAGAGTGTAACGAAATGAAAGTTGTCTCTTCTCGATTACTTAAGCCTCTCGATAATAGAATTATCGGTATGCTCTGCGATGTGAATACACCCACATTAATTCCATCTCCAAAAATCAAAACTAATATTTCAAACCAACTTATCGGATACGGTGTAAAAGTTCTGATACCTATGATGCTGCATAACGAAATTAGAGGCGTTCTTGCGTTGGGTAAAAAGATGAACGATGAAGAATACACGCAAAGCGATTTGGAATTCCTCTTCTCGCTCAGTCATCTTGTAATTATTTCTTTGGAAAACTCCCGTTTGTTTGCCGAAGCTATAGAAAAGCAAAAGATGGAAGATGAGCTGTTAATTGCTCGGGAAATACAAAAGGGATTGCTTCCGGCTAAGCTTCCTGAATTCCCTAAATATGACATTGCAGCTATAAATATTTCATCTAAACAAGTTGGCGGCGATTATTACGATGTAATAAAATTAAGCGAGGATAAATTCATAATTGCAATCGGCGACGTTTCGGGTAAAGGTACGCCGGCATCACTATTAATGGCAAACTTGCAAGCAATGATCCGGGCATTAGTTCCGATAGGATTAAGTTTACCCGAATTAACAAAGCGTGTAAATGATTTGATTTATGAAAGCACCGGAAACGATAGGTTTATTACATTCTTCTGGGGTGCTCTCGACACAAATTCAAATACATTAAATTATGTGAACGCCGGTCATAATCCTCCTATATTATTACGCCGTGATGGAAAGATTGAACGTCTTGAAATTGGAGGGCTACTTCTAGGTGTAATGAAAACCGCAGTGCCGTATAAAGAAGGAAATATACAACTTAACGCCGGTGATACATTGGTTCTTTTTACCGATGGTGTTAGTGAAGCAATGAATAGCCAGGGATTTGAGTATAGCGAGGATAAATTAATTAATATTATTAAGTCAAATCACAATGAGACAGCTGGTACTATCTTAAACAAGATAGTTGAATCGGTACAAGAATACAGCGGCGCATATCAATCAGACGATATAACGATGGTAGTTGTGAAGGTTAGTTAACTTGTTTTTCGGTTTTTCAATTCTTCTTCCAGCATTTTACGAATTTTATTAATATTATCCCCCATACGACCGAATACCCAAAGCAATGCAAATATAAGTATCGCATAGAAAAAATATACTAGATTAACTAAAATTCCGACAGATCCAAACGGTTCCATTAAATAATTCCTTCATATTTGTTATTTATTATATTAGACTCAAATCATCTTAGTTTTATTTTAAAATAATGTAAAGAAATCCGAAGTCTAATAATTATGCAAGGTAACCTATATTATGATGACATTGATTTATTTATTCAAGAAGGTGGTTATTGAATACCACAAAACCAGATTTTCGACATATCGTTGATCAATATTCAGACCGAATCTATAACCATGCTGTTCGATTTTTGGGTTCAAGAGAAAATGCTGAAGATGCTCTGCAGGAAATATTTATTCGAATCTATAAAAATTTAGATCAATTTAAAGGCGATTCCGACATCTATACGTGGATTTATCGTATTACTGTGAATGTCTGTTTATCAATCGCATCAAAAACTAAGAAATATTCATTTATCGTAACAGAGGATGATGATGATATCCAGCGAGTGGATAATTATGATTTCCAAAAAAACCCATTAGATGAATTAATTCAAAAAGATAATTTAGAAACTATACAATCGGCAATACGACAATTACCACCGGAATTATCGAATGTGTTAATCTTATTTTATTTTGACGATTTAAAATATGAAAATATTGCGAAGATATTAGATATTCCTTTAGGAACTGTTTGCACGCGTCTTTATCAAGCACGAAAAGAATTGAAGAAAGCATTATTAAAATGAATCCCTGTAAGAATTGGAAAGAGAAAATACATTTATACTTAGATGGTGCACTTGATTCAAAGGATACGATTGAAGTTAAGACGCACTTATCTGAATGCAGGTCGTGTTTTAGTGAGTATGATTACTGGAAAAGTATTGAAGCAACTGTTAGAACTTATTCAGATGAAGAATGTCCAAGCGAATTAAAAGAAAAACTCTACGCAATTGGGTCACGCAACGTAATGAGAAATGCAATAAGAGCTGTTGCTTTTGTAATTGTCGAGATTATTAGAACCTCAAAACGTAAATTTGAAATACAACCGGATGCACTCAAGCGGTTACAAAGTAATTATAATATTCCAGACTGGGTATTAAGATGGGTATTTTTTGTATAATTCATTGATTTTGTTTTTGGGTTCTAAATAAATATATTTGAATAAAAATGGGGAATAGATATGACCCGTAATGAAGCACTCAGCTTAATGCACGAATACACAAAGAACGATGCTCTGCGCAAACACATGTACGCAGTTGAAGCTGTAATGCGGGCGTATGCAAAAAAGTTCGGCGAGGACGGGGAGGAGTGGGCAATAGTTGGTATTCTCCACGATTTTGATTATGAGATGTACCCAAATGCGCCCGACCATCCGTTGAAGGGGTCAGAAATATTGAAGGAGAAAGGGTATTCCGAAGAAATCCGCAATGCTATTCTTGGTCACGCAACATACACAAATGTTCCTCGCTTGACAAAAATGGCGAAAACATTATATGCTGTCGACGAACTTTCTGGCTTTATAACTGCGTGTGCTTTGGTACGCCCGAATAAAATAGCCGACCTAGAAGCTTCATCTGTAAAGAAAAAAATGAAAGATAAAGCGTTCGCAAAAAATGTTAATAGAGAAGATATATTAAAGGGCGCTGAGGAATTAGGAGTGGATTTAGACGAGCACATTCACTTCACTATTGATGCTATGCGGGCTATTGCGCAAGATTTGGGATTATAATCAAACACGCCCTACAACCGAAATTTAAGCTCTTTTCCATTCAAAAACTCACTACTTATATGTATAGAAAATTTCAACACTATTTTCATCTCTGAATAATAGTCTTTTTTAAATTCTAAAATTGGGAGAATGATATCAGTTTTCTATAAAAAGCATTAATATTTCGTATTTTTGGCTTATCCATTTTCGAATCCGCTGGCATATAAGTTGACCATTACAAAGTGGTTAAAACATTTTGATCATGTTCCAACATCAAACATTAGTTCTCCACAAATTCATTAATTTTAGTTAAGATTCTGTGAAAATATTCAGACTGTTGAAGTGTGTTGAATTATTACAATGTTAAAAAGTACTTGATCGAGTATCTAAATATACTCTGACACCCCATCTTTAATTCATCCCATTTCCATGGCTGATAATATTTTGTGGAAAGACAAAGCGCTATAAAATAATATCATGCATCAAAACAAAACAATAATCATAGGTCTTGGTAACGAATATATCTCCGATGACGGTATTGGGATTCATACGATTCGTGAGTTAAAAAATAATATTCCTTCGAATAATTATAAGATAGAAGAACTATCGATAGGGGGTATTGAATTGCTAGATCACATAAGCGGGTATGAGCGAGCGATTATCGTAGATGCATTCATCACACAGACTCAACCATCTGGGACGATATACAGATATATCCAACCTGCAACCGAGGATGGATTGAGACTTAAATCTTCACATCAAATAGACTTGCCGCAAGTATTGGGCTTAGCAAGGGCGTTAAACATAAAAATACCAAACGAGATAATTATATTCGGAGTGGAAGCAGAAGATATTACGACGTTTGCCCTAAAATGTACTAAGGCAGTTGAAGCTGCAATACCCCGGCTCGTAAAATTGATTTGTTCAGAGTTAAAATATACCAACGATAAATTAAATAGTAAAAGTTTAGAAATAATAAACTAAGGTAAGCGGAGATAATATGGAGCAATCATATATTCAATTACCCGGACTTATGAGCCGGAAGGAAGCTGAATTAAGAGAGATATTTTTAGAACAAGTACATTTAATTCCGGGAGGAGAAAAAATTAAAAGATGTATCCAGTGTGGTACCTGCACGGGTTCCTGCCCAGTAAGTTATGCAATGGATATTTCACCACGACAATTAATATCATTTTTCCGAGCCGGAGAGATGGAAACGATTATGAAAAGCCGGACAATCTGGATTTGCGCATCATGTTATGCGTGTACGACACGCTGCCCTTCGGGTATTAAAATAACCGATATCATATACGCGCTAAAAAGAACTGCGATGGAGAAAAGCTATCACTCTGAAGCTGCGGGTCATGTTCAATTATTAGCAAAGCTCTTTATCCAAAATTTAATGTCGTACGGTCGGTTACATGAAGGAACTTTAATTCGGAAGTACTATACGAAAACAAACTTTATGAGACTGTTTAGCATAATTCCTCTAGCAAAAAAAATGTTTAAAACGAAACGTATAGCACTGTTTCCTAAAAAGATAAAAGCCTTTGGATCCTTATCAAAGATTATTAAGAAAGCTCAAGAGATTGAAATGAGGATAGCTATAGAAAGACCTGAATATACGGAAGATTACATCGGATATAAAGCGCTTGGTGAATTGAAGCTTGAACAAAGGAAAGGAGAATAGAATGAAATACGCATATTATCCCGGATGCAGCCTCGAAAAAACTCAACGCGGCTACGATGAATCGGTCAGAGAGGTTTTTGCAGCTCTTGGGCAAGAATTAGTCGAAATAGAAGACTGGAATTGCTGCGGTGCAACAATCTACATGTCGGTCAAAGAAACCGTTTCACTTGCAGTCTCGTCACGGAATTTGGCTTTGGCTGAAAAAATGGGATTAGACATAATAGCACCTTGCAGTTCTTGTTTCACTGTTCTTTCAAAGACCAACCGTATTTTAAATCAAATCCCTGGTATGCATCGAGATGTGAACGAAGCATTAAGCGAAGGGGGGTTGAGCTACAACGGAAAAACTAAGGTGCGGCACCCTGTAGATATTCTAATGAACGATGTTGGTATCGAAACAATACTGCATAATTCGAAGAAAAGTTTAAACGGCTTGAAAGTAGCTCCATACTACGGCTGCCAGATCGTTCGTCCTGAAAAAGGTTTTGATGATCGTGAAAATCCAATTTTACTCGACAAGATGTTCAACAAATGTGGAGCCGATGTCGTTTACTATCCTATGAAAGTCCGTTGTTGCGGTGGTATGCTGATGACGACATTTGAAGATACAGCATTAAAATTAAATATGGAGCTGCTGCAATGCGCCCATGAAAACAGCGCCGACGTTATTGTAACCACTTGTCCGCTCTGTCATTTCAACTTAGAAGCTTACCAAGATAAAATAAACGAAAAGTATCAAACAAAATATAACATACCAATTCTTTACTTTACACAACTGTTGGGCATTGTATTGGGGTTACCCGAAAAGAAATTAGGTCTCGATTCATCATTCATTCCGATGTGTAAAAAAATTACAGATTTAATGGAGGTGCAATATGTATAAAGAAACAACAGAAGGTAACGGGCAGGTGAAAATTGGCGTTTATATTTGCCACTGTGGTGTAAATATTTCTGCTACTGTCAACGTTGCAGACTTACGTGAATTCATATCTAAACAACCAAATGTAACTATCGCTCGCGATTATAAGTTTATGTGTTCAGACCCGGGGCAAGATTTGATAAAAAATGATATTAAAAATCTAGGCATTAATAGAGTCGTCGTTGCGGCTTGCTCTCCTTTGATGCATGAGCTTACATTCAGGATTGCTGCTGAAACCGCCGGTCTCAATCGTTACCTTGTTCAAATAGCAAACATACGTGAACACTGCTCGTGGATTCACGACGATAGGGCAGCGGCGACTGAAAAAGCAAAAGCATTGGTCAACGCGGCAGTTAAACGTGTTGCATTACATCTACCGTTGCAAATAACAAAAGCACCAGTTAATAAAAATACGCTAATCGTTGGAGGTGGAATTGCTGGAATTCAAGCAGCGCTCGAAATTGCTAATGCGGGTTATCACGTCTATCTTGTCGAGCGCGAACCAACTATAGGTGGCCGTATGGGACAGTTTGATAAAACATTTCCGACATTAGATTGCGCGGCATGTATTCTGACTCCCAAAATGGTTTCAGTGGGGCATCGTAAGGATATTACATTGCTAACATACTCCGAAATTGAAAGCGTCTCAGGCTACATCGGCAATTTTAAAATCAAGGTTCGTAAAAAAGCCCGTTATGTAGATACTGAGAAATGTACCGGTTGCGGCCAGTGCTGGAGTAATTGCCCCGCAACACGAATACCATCGGGCAGGTCCATCGTTATTGGGGATCAGTTGATAAATGAAATTTCAACCAAACAAAAGGATTAGTCTTAATGACCCTAAATGAGATTTCTAAATTGTTAAGTTGTGAAGTATTTTGCGGCGAAAACCAGTTAAATATGGAAATCGAATTCGGCTGTGCTTCCGATTTGATGAGCGACGTTTTAGCATTTTCAAGGTCGGGCTCTTTATTACTAACAGGTTTAGTTAATACTCAAACTATCCATACAGCATTCATTGCAGAAATAAATGCTGTAGTATTTGTGCGCCGGAAAAAACCGGATATAGACATGATAGCCCTTGCTCGTGAGAAACATATTCCATTATTAGGAACGCCATATTCCATGTATGAGGCAGCCGGGATTCTCTATAAAAATGGTTTAATCTCAACAATGGAATGTATTTCAGTAAAAACTGATAATGGATAAATCATTTACACAGTCATTTGAAATTACAGGCAATAATTTTTTTGATGCCGGAAAAGCCGCAACCGGGGTTAAAACTATATTGAAACAACTCGGAATTAATTCGGAAATAGTTAGAAGAGTTGCGATTGCTTCTTATGAAGCCGAGATGAATGTTGTAATGTATGCTAGGCGTGCATCTATGAATATCGAAATTTCACAAGAGAAGATAAAAATTGTCGTTGATGATGACGGACCGGGTATCCAGAATATTGAGCTCGCTATGAAGGAAGGATACTCCACTGCAACAGTAGAAATGCGCGAGATGGGTTTCGGTGCCGGTATGGGTTTGCCGAATATAAAAAGAAATGCCGACCATCTTAAGATAGAATCGGAGGTCGGAAAAGGAACGCGAGTTGAGTTTGTGATTGAGTTGATAAAGCGTAGAGCTGAGAGCGTAGAGCAATGAGCGTAGAGAAAAGACGAATGACGAAAGACGAATAACGAATTATGCAAGACGATTTCAGGTCAATAAAAATTGAAAAAGAGAAATGCCAAGGCAGAATGGCTTGCTTACGGGTTTGCCCCACTCAAGCTATACGTGTGCGGCATAAAAAGGCAACTATCTTAAAAGACCGTTGCATCGATTGCGGAGAGTGTGTGCGTGCCTGCCCGAACAAGGCAATCCTTCCACAGACAAGTTCGTTTAGCGATTTTTCAAAATTCAAATACACGGTTGCAATACCATCGCCCGACCTATACTATCAGTTTGGCAAAGATGTTCTGCCGTCAACGATTTTGGCCGGACTTAAAAAAATCGGTTTCGACGATGCTCACGATGTCGCTTGTCCGTCCGAAGCTGTAAGCATCGCTTTGCAAGAGCTGCTCGATTCGAATAATCTTCCACGTCCGTTAATTTCACCCTTTTGTCCGGCAATAGTGCGTTTACTTCAGGTCAGGTATCCGAATTTATTAGACAATCTTGTTCCGATAGAATCGCCAATGGAAATTGCAGCACGCGAAGCAAAACGTGAGAAGATGGAAGAACTCGGTTTAAAAGAAACTGAAATTGGCACGATATACTTGACTCCCTGTCCGGCAAAGACTGTTGCGATAAAAAACCCACCGCGAAAAAAGCACTCATTTATAGACGGAGCAATTCCGATTTCGGAAATATATCCGACATTGCTGCAAGCATTAACGCATATGACCCCTGAAAGCAAACAAGAAAAACAAGTTCGCGGTATCGGCTTAGGTTGGCCCATAGTTGGGGGACAAGCTTCGTCGCTAAAAAGAGAAGATTGCTTGGCGATTGCCGGACTTAATGACGTGATAAGAATTTTTGAAGAAATTGAAAACGGCAAGCTCAAAGACATTCGGTACATAGAATGCCATACCTGTCCGACGGCATGTGTCGGCGGTTCATTGAATGTCGAAAATCCTTACATCGCACGCGGAAAAGTTCTTCGTCTGCTGGAAAAATACGGTTCTAAACCGTGTCAACCGCGTGAAAAAATTAGAGAGTTGTATCAAAAAAAATATTTCTCATTACCGGGTAAAATACCTGCAAGCCCCGCTGAACCGTTGGACGACGACATACAGGTCGCCATTAATAAAATGAAAAGGAAGCAGGAAGTGTATGATTTACTTCCTAAGATAGATTGCGGCGCATGCGGTGCGCCTACTTGTATGACTTTTGCTGAGGACGTTGTAAAAGGATACGCCGCAGCCGACGATTGTGTGTTTGTAGCTATTAAAAAGTTTGAATCAATCTCTAGCGATTTGCTTGAGACCATACTCAAACACAGCAGAAAAGTTCGCTATAACGAAAATTTGAGTTGAATATGAAACTAAAAGAATTAAAAGAAAAACTAAATCTATCCGTTAGATGTGCGGAAGATAAACTTAACCAAGAAATAATCGGCGGTTATGTAAGCGACTTGCTGAGTGATGTAATTGCGAACGCCCAAAAGGGTGATGTGTGGGTTACTATGCAAGTTCACGTAAATATTGTTGCGGTTGCAGTTTTAAAAGAAGTATCTGCCATCGTGTTAGTGCAAGGCAGAGAGCCAAACGAAGATACACTCAAGAAAGCTAAGGAAGAAAATGTCCTGATATTGGTCAGCAAATTACCAGCTTTCCAGCTTGTTGGAAGGATGTATGAGTTAGGTATTAAGTAGTTGGGTATATGAGTAGATGAGAAGTTGAGATGGAATGTATCGATAAATGCTAAAAAGTTATAAAGCCGATTTGCACATTCACACGTGCTTATCGCCTTGCGGCGATTTAAAGATGACGCCGCAAAAAATCATAAATCAAGTTCTTAAAAATAAAATAGACATAATTGCAATCTGCGACCATAATACAGCGGAAAATGTTCCAGCATTAATTAGTGCGGCAATTTGTAAAAATGTGGTTGTGTTACCCGGAATGGAAATTTGTAGCCGGGAAGAAATTCACATTTTGGCGCTCTTTGAAAATCTCGAAACTGTGTTTGAAATGCAGGCAAAAGTCTATGAAAAACTTCACGGCCAAAATAACCCGGATGTCTTCGGTATGCAGGTTGTTGGAAACGAGTTCGATGAAGTGCTCGGTTTCAATGATAAACTGCTCGTCGGTGCAGTGGACTTATCCATCGAAGAAATTGTGAACAGAGTACACAAACTAGGTGGTTTAGCAGTTGCATCGCACATCGACAGAGGAAGCTACAGCGTTATCAGCCAGTTAGGATTTATACCAAGCTCATTGGAATTCGATGCACTTGAAATATCGCCAAGTATAAACTGTGAAGATGCAAGAAAAAGATTTCCTGAATATAATAATTATACGTTCATCAGAAATTCAGATGCTCACTTCATCGAAGATATTGGAAAGTGCTTTACGGAGTTTCAAATTAAAGAACCGACTTTTAATGAAATTAAGTTGGTACTAAATAATGAAGATGGAAGAAAAGTAAATAATTAAACTCTAAGCACGAAATCCGAATTTCGTATTTCGATATTAGAATTTAGGATTTTAATTGGAAGATTTATCACTACATATACTCGATATTGCTGAAAACTCGATTGCCGCTGGCGCTAAAAATATTGGAATAATAATTTTAGAAGATACAAAGAAAGATATATTAAAAATTGAAATAATTGATGATGGTAAAGGAATGGATCCTGAAACTAAAAATAAAGCAACAGACCCGTTTTACACGAGTAGAACAACACGCAAAGTCGGTTTAGGACTTCCGATGCTCAAAGAAGCTGCTGAAGCGGCAAACGGAAAAGTAGAGATAAATTCTCAACCAGGATCGGGCACAAAAGTTACGGCAACTTTTCAGCTCTCTCATATCGATATAAAACCTATCGGTAATATGTCTGAAACGTTAGTCGCGCTTATTGCAGGAAATCCGAATACTGAAATTACATATATCGAAAAAATGAATAACAAAAAATTCATATTTGATTCAAGTGAAGTCAAAAACAGAATCAAAGACTGTCAAATCTATTCACCTGAAGTATTAATTTTTATCAGAAATTATATCAACGATAATTCAATAATATCGAATAAATAGGAGATATCAAATGGAACAAGATTCAACTTTAAAAGCTCAAGAAGTTGTCCATCGCTGGGGAACAAAGCCCGAGAATATAATCGAAATGATGCACGATATCCAGAATGAATTTAATTATCTGCCGAGAGAAGTTTTGTTCGAAGTTTCACGTCAGGCGAAAGTTCCCTTAAGCAAAATCTACAACATCGCAACCTTTTACAATGCTTTCAGCTTAAAGCCCAAAGGTAAACACCGTATCTGCGTTTGTTTGGGTACGCCTTGCCATGCTTTAGGCGCACCACGAGTTATTGAAGCAATCGAGAGAGAAATAGGAGTAAAATGCGGTGAAACAACCCCTGATATGAAATTCAGTCTTGAGATATCCGGTTGTGTAGGTACTTGCGGTTTGGCGCCGGTTGTAATCGTAGGCGAAGAGTTATACGGTCCTGTTCAAATCAGCGGCGTGCCGAAATTGATAAAGAGATACGCATCGAAATAATTAAAGGAGATTCGAAAATGGCTAAATTAAAAATCGAAGATTTAGATAAAATTGCACAAGACGTGCAGCATAAGATGTCTGTTCGTGAAGGCGGTGGTCGGGTAAAGGTAACGGTTCACATGGGAACTTGCGGTATCGCAGCGGGCGCTCGAACAATCATGAGTACCTTCTTAAGCCAAATTGAAGCACAAAAAGTTACTGATGTTATATTAACCACTTCAGGTTGTGCAGGGTTGTGCAGCAGAGAACCGATGGCGACTGTGGAAGTTACTGGTCAAGCGCCAGTGAAATATGTAGATCTGACTGAAGAAAAAACGGAAAAAATATTCACTGAACATGTTATGCAAGGTAAATTTGTTACGGAATATGCTTTATCAATCGGTAGTGAGAAAATTCAATAAATAAGGAGATTATAGAATGAAACCATACAGATTACAAGTGATGGTCTGTACCGGAACGGGCTGTGTTTCTAATCATGCGTTCGACTTGATGAATGCTCTCGATAAGGAAATTAAAAAACATAATTTGGAGGATGAAACAGAAGTAATTCCAACTGGATGCAACGGCTTTTGCGGCGCCGGTCCTATCGTAGTTGTGCAGCCCGACGGAATCTTTTATCAGCTTCTCAAAGCATCCGATGTTCCTCATTTAGTCGAAGAGCATTTGCTCAAAGGACGCCCGGTTAAAAAGCTGATGTATGTTCCACCAAAAGAAAAAATACCTATCCCGAAAATGTCCGAGATTCCATTCTTTGCCGACCAGACACTTATCGCCCTTCGAAATCGCGGTATGATTGACCCGGAAAGAATCGATGATTACATAGCACGCGGCGGCTACAAAGCATTAGCAAAAGTTTTGACTGCAATGACTCCCGACCAAGTATTGACTGAAATTAAATCTTCCGGTCTGCGAGGGCGGGGCGGTGGAGGATTTCCCACAGGAGTAAAATGGGAAACGTGCAAACATGCACACGGCGATGTGAAGTATGTAATTTGTAACGCAGATGAGGGTGATCCGGGTGCATTCATGGACAGAAGTATCATCGAAGGTGATCCGCATTCTGTAATCGAAGGTATGATAATCGGCGCTTACGCCATAGAGAACGTTAACCAAGGTTATATCTATGTTCGGATGGAATATCCCTTAGCCATCAAACGGTTCAATATCGCAATCGAACAAGCTCGTGAATACGGTCTGTTAGGTAAAAATATTTTTGATAAAGGATTTGACTTTGACATACAAGTAAGACGGGGAGCCGGCGCATTCGTTTGTGGTGAATCCACAGCTCTCATGGCTTCTGTAGAAGGAAAACCAGGTGAACCGAGAGCGAAGTATATACATACTGTAGAAAAAGGTTTATGGGATTGTCCCACTTGTTTGAATAATGTTGAAACGTGGGTTAACGTACCTCAGATAATCCTTCGTGGTGCAAAATGGTTCTCCAGTATTGGTACAGGTGACGTGTCTGTCGATGCTTGGGGTGGAAGTAAAGGCACAAAAGTATTTTCACTCGCCGGAAAAGTAAATAATACGGGACTTGTAGAAGTTCCGATGGGTATTACTCTTCGTGATATCATTTATAAAGTCGGTGGTGGAATTCGAGACGGAAAGAAGTTTAAAGCTGTCCAAACGGGTGGACCTTCGGGTGGTTTTATTCCTGAAAGTTTAATCGACTTACCGGTAGATTACGAAGAACTTACAAAAGTTGGTTCTATGATGGGTTCGGGCGGTATGGTCGTAACAGATGAAGAAAACTGCATGGTCGATATGGCTAAGTACTTCTTAAAATTTACTCAGGAAGAGTCTTGTGGAAAATGTATTCCATGCCGCGAAGGTACTAAGCGAATGTTTGACATTCTTGAGCGTATTACTATCGGTAAAGGCACGGAAGACGATTTATTATCGCTGGAAGAACTTTCGAATATGATCGTTGAATCATCTTTGTGTGCCCTAGGTGGTTCTGCACCGAATCCGGTTTTGACTACGCTAAAATATTTCCGCGAAGAATACGAATCACATGTTAAAGATAAAAAATGTCCTGCGCATATATGTCGCCAACTTAATACTTACACTATTGACCCGAAGGTCTGTCTGGAGATTGGTCATGGATGTAGCGTATGTAAAAAACATTGCCCCGATGCTGCTATTATTGGTGAGACGAAGAAAGTTCACTATATCGATCCAATGAAGTGCGGCAAATGCGGTATATGTTATGATGTTTGTAACTTTAATGCAATACATATTGAATAGAGGAAGGAATAATTATGGTTACAGTAAAAATTGATGGTATCGAAGTTCAAGTCCCGGTTGATACACCAATTCTGAAAGCTGCTGAAAAAGCCGGGATATGGATTCCCACGATGTGCCATAACGACTTGATCGAACCTTATGGCGTTTGCCGGTTGTGTAGTGTGGAAATAGTTCGGGGAAAACGAACCAGAATTGTTACGGCATGTAATTATCCCGTACGTGAAGGACTAACAGTCCAGACAAACACGGATAAAATAAAATGGATCCGAAAACTAATAATGGAGTTGATGATATCTCGCTGGCCCAACGTAAAAGTAGTTAGAGAGACAGCAGAGAGGTTAGAAGTTCTGAAACCGCGTTTCGAGTGTTTAGAAAAGGATGAGGCCGAAGATGCATGTATACTCTGTGGAATGTGCGTAAATGTGTGCAGAGATTTAGTAAAAGCAGAAGTCCTTGGCTTCGCAAATCGTGGTATTGCCCGTGAGGTTGTTTTACCATTCGATAAAAAATCTGATCAATGTATTGTATGCGGAGCGTGTGCTCACGTCTGTCCGACTGGACATATCAAAATGATAATCGAAGAATATAAAGGTAAAAAACCTGAATTTATTCTTGGGCCTAAAACGTCAATTTATGTTCCAACATTGCAAGCAGTTCCGCGTGTGCCGGTTATAGATAAAGAATCGTGTATTCATTTTAAAACCGGTGGCTGTGAAACTTGTGCAAAAGTATGCGAACCGTTGGCAATCAATTACAAAATGGAGGACGAGATCGTAGAAGTGGATGTCGGTCAGATTTTGGTGGCAACGGGCTTTAATATTTTCGATGCAACAAAAATGGCACAATACGGATATGGCACACTCGACAATGTTTATTCATCTCTTGAGTTTGAGCACATGCTTAACTCTACAGGTCCAACTGGCGGGCAAATTGTACTTAAAAATGGAGAAAAACCAAGAGCAGTTGGCATCATACACTGTATTGGGTCGCGCGATAGCAATCATCATGCTTATTGCTCTCGTGTATGCTGTATGTACGCATTAAAGTTTGCACATCTTGTTCACGATAGAACAGATTCCGCTATCTACCAATTCTATATTGATATGCGCGCGTTTGGAAAGGGATATGAAGAATTTTATACACGTCTTCTCGATGAAGGTATTACGATGATTCGTGGAAAAGCCGCAGAAGTCGTAGAATCAAAATGGCAAGGCAATGGGCAAGGCAATCTGTTGATAAGATGCGAGGATACACTTATCGGAAAATTCCGCGAAATACCCGTGGATATGGTGGTACTCTGTAATGCCATCGAACCACAAAAGGATGTAGATTCAATTAGAAGACTCTTCTCGATCAGCAAAAGCCCCGATGGATTTTTCCTTGAACGGCATCCGAAACTTGACCCTACAGCAACCACAACAGAAGGTGTATTCATAGCGGGTTGTGCTCAGGGTCCCAAAGATATACCGGACACCGTTGCACAAGCAAGCTCGGCTGCTGCCCGTATTCTTTCTCTCATCTCAAAAGGTGAAGTCGAGATAGACCCGATAAGGGCAATGGTACAGGATGAATATTGTAGCGGTTGTAAAGTATGCAATAATCTTTGCCCATATGGCGCTATAGAATTCATTGAGGACAAGAAAATATCTCATGTGAACGAAGCATTGTGCAAAGGATGCGGAACGTGTGTAGCTGCATGTCCGTCTTCAGCAATGACTGGACACGGTTTCAGTGATGCTCAGATTTATGCTGAGCTACAAGGATTAGTGATTTAAGGCAAGCAGTTGAGACAATGTACAAATATCGAATAACGAATGAACAACTATTTATGAGGCACCATTATGAACATCGAATTCTCTGGCGACGAAATAAAAATTCTTGCTGAAATAATTGAGCAATCATTCGATGACCTGCGTGTCGAAATTCGACATACGGACAACCATGATTACAAAGAAAAATTAAAGCAGAAAGAAAAAACGTTCGAGTTATTGTTGCAAAAACTCAAATCAAAGTAATAATGCAATGCATCCTCGATACATAGAGTTATATCGTTCTACCGATTTGCGTTGCAGGATTGATAAGTTAAAGGAAGCTTTAAAGGAATGCACTTTATGTCCTCATGAATGTAGAGTAAATCGTCTTGATGGAAGATACGGCGTTTGTCGTTCAACTGACCGGATAGTCGTTTCGAGTTTATCGGCGCATTTCGGTGAGGAACAGCCACTGGTTGGATGGAACGGCTCCGGAACTATATTTTTTACTAACTGTAATATGTGGTGCTTGTATTGTCAGAACTACGATATCAGTCATTTGAAACGAGGTGAAGTTATAAGTGTTGCACAATTGGCAGAAGCGATGATATCCTTACAGCAACTCGGATGTCATAATATTAATTTAGTTACACCAACTCACTTTGTTCCACAAATCGTTGAAGCTTTAGATATGGCGATTGAAAGAGGTTTACATCTCCCTATAGTGTACAACTGTGGTGGATATGAATCAGTAGAAACGTTAAAATTATTAGACGGAATTATCGATATATATATGCCTGATATTAAATATTCAGATAACGAACACTCCCGTAAATATTCAGGCGCTAAGGATTACTGGGACGTTGTCAGAAAAGCAGTGATTGAAATGCATCGTCAGGTTGGCGACTTGAAAATCAACACGTTCGGAATTGCCGAAAGAGGGTTATTAATCCGCCACCTCGTTCTGCCAAATAATCTTGCAGGATCTAAGATGGTTGTCGATTTTATAGCAAAAGAAATTTGCTTAGATAGTTATGTGAACATTATGGATCAATATCGCCCGGCTTTCAAAGCTTATCAGTATCCTGAATTAAACAGACATATTACATCAGAAGAGTATGACGATGTGATTCAATATGCAGAAACGTTGGGTTTACACAGAGGATTTGGAAAGCATGAAGTCCTCTCTGAAACCAATTAAGAGAATGAAATTATTTTGGAAAAATTTGAAATAAAAGAAAGGTAAATGTTATGGCATTTGAACCTAAAATAATAGGTTTTCTTTGTAACTGGTGTTCTTATTCAGGAGCAGACTTAGCCGGTGTATCACGAATAAAATCGGCTCCGAATTTAAGAATCATCAGAACAATGTGTAGCGGTCGCGTTGACCCTACATTCATCATCAAATCGTTTCAACTCGGTGCCGACGGTGTTTTCGTTATGGGATGTCATCTCGGCGATTGTCATTACCAGGAAGGTAACTATAAAACATTACGTCGTATTCCACTGCTGAAAAGATTGATAAAAGAATTTGGGATTGACCCGCGGCGACTGCGCCTCGAATGGGTATCTGCTTCTGAAGGAGATAAGTTCGCAAAACTCGTCAACGAGATGACTGAGGAAATGCGTAAACTCGGACCGTTGAAATTAAAAATTTAATGTAGATAATTATTAGAAAAGGAGATAAATATGCCAAAACCAAAATTAGCTCTATACTGGGCAGCAAGCTGTGGTGGATGTGAGATAGCAGTTCTCGATATCCAAGAAAAAATATTAGACGTTGCCAACGCATTCGACATTGTATTTTGGCCCGTAGCGATGGACTTCAAATATTCGGACGTCCGGGCAATGGAAGATAAAAGTATAGATATTTGTCTGTTCAACGGCGCAATCCGAAATTCGGAAAATGAAGAACTTGCTCATCTGATGCGTGCAAAATCAAAGGTGCTTGTTGCATTCGGGTCGTGCGCATACGAAGGATGCATACCAGCGCTTGCCAATTTGACGACAAAAGAAGAGATATTGAAATGGGTTTATAAAGATTCACCATCAACCATCGTTACAAATGGTGGAGTATATCCGCAAACGCATACAAAGATGCCAGAGGGAGAAATCGAAATTCCTGAACTGTATGAAGTTGTGAAATCATTAGACCAGGTTGTGGCAGTTGAGTACTATATTCCGGGATGTCCGCCTCAACCAAAACAAATCTGGTCAGTCATTGAATATATATTGAGTGGTCAACCATTGCCTCCAGTTGGGTCGGTATTAGGAGCTGGTGATAAAACTTGTTGTGACGAATGCCCCCGTGAAAAAAAGGAAAAGAAATTGAAAAACTTTTACAGACCCTACGAAATTATAACCGACCCGAATGAGTGCCTCCTTGACCAAGGAATAGTTTGTATGGGACCCGCGACAAGAAGCGGATGCGAAGCACTCTGTCCGAAAGCAAACATGGCTTGTCGAGGTTGTTATGGGCCACCACCTAACTGCCTTGACCAAGGTGCAAAAATGGTAAGTGCCTTAGGCTCTATCATAGATGCACATGAGCCGGAAGAGCTTGAAAAAATCTTTGACCAGATCGCAGACCCAATAGGTACATTTTACAGATTCTCATTAGCTCATTCAATTCTTAGGAGAAAACAACCATGAAGCAGATTAAAATAGATCCAATAACTCGTCTTGAAGGACATGGGAAAATAGACATTTTCTTAAACGACGATGGCGAAGTTGCAAACACTTATTTTCAGATTCCGGAACTTCGGGGATTTGAACAATTTTGTGTCGGCAGACCTGTTGAAGAAATGCCACGCATAACAACGCGAATCTGTGGTGTTTGCCCGGAAGCCCATCATATGGCATCGGCAAAAGCGTGCGATGCGGTATTTCATGTTGAACCCCCGTCCACAGGTAGAAAATTAAGAGAGTTGCTTTACAACGTATTCTTCGCCGGCGACCATACAACGCATTTCTATGCTCTCGGTGGACCTGACTTCGTAGTTGGACCGGATGCACCCGCTGCTGAACGAAATATCCTTGGTGTGGTTAAGAAAGTCGGTTTAGAAGTCGGCGGTAAAGTTATCGAGATGAGGAAGCGAACTCAGGAAGTGATAAAAACTCTCGGCGGTAAACAAACTCATCAAGTTACATCGTTACCCGGAGGTGTCAGTAAAGGAATTACTGAAGAAGAACGCAAAATAATTGAGGAACACTGTAAATGGTTTGTCGATTTCGGTAAATTTACAATCAAGATTTTCAACGATATAGTTTTAGCTAACCCAGTTTATGTAGATTTAATTTTGTCGGATGCCTTTTCTAGCAAGATATATTCCATGGGTTTAGTAGATAGTAATAACAGAGTAAGTTTCTATGATGGCAAAGTTAGAGTGGTTGACCCGGATGGGAAGGAATTCGTAAAATATTCACCGAATGAATATTTAGAAAATATTGCTGAACACGTGGAACCATGGACTTACCTGAAATTCCCATTCCTTAAGAAGGTAGGTTGGAAAGGTTTTGTCGAAGGGAAAGATAGCGGTGTATATAGGGCAACACCTCTTTCTCGTCTTAACGCTGGCGATGGTATGCCTACACCTGCCGCACAAGAAGAATACGATCGTATGTATAAAACCCTCGGTGGAAAACCAGTCCATGCGACACTTGCAACTCACTGGGCAAGAATTATCGAGTTGCTAAGTGCGGCTGAAATGGCTCTTGATCTGAGCCGAGATCCGGAAATAACCGGAACAAATATCAGAACGATTCCCACAGCAATCCCGACCGAAGGAGTTGGAATAGTCGAAGCGCCTCGCGGAACTCTGACACATCATTATACAACAGACGAAAAGGGCATTCTTACAAAAGTTAATCTTATCGTTGGCACTACGAACAATTACGCGCCTATCTCCATGTCTATTAATAAAGCCGCACGCGGATTAATTAAAAAAGGTGTCGAAGTAACTGAAGGTACTCTCAATAAAATTGAGATGGCTTTTCGTGCTTACGATCCTTGTTTTGGCTGCGCAACCCACTATATGCCCGGTAAGATGCCAATGGAGGTGAGAATTTTTGATTCCTCAAACAATTTATTAGATGTAGTTAGAAGAAATACATAAAAAATCTGCAATTATATCATTTTAATACGGTTACAGCAATTTTTACTGTAACCGTTTTTTTATTATCCACATCACATAAAATAAACATCTTACACGATTCTTTAAAAGTAACTTGACTTATAAGTATTATTTTCTTATTATTCTATCGTATCATTAACTAAATAGGAGATTTAAGATGAAAGCGTTAAGTTACGTTTTAGTATTTGTTTTATCGTTACAATTCGTGGATGCACAAACCACTAATAAGTTTTTTCCAAATTTTAAAATATCAAACATTCAAGTGTCTAAGGCAGGTGGTTTGATAACTTATGTGAAATTTTCAAATTCAATTAACGGTCCGTTCACATCACCGGCAACTATTCTATCTACAGACTCTTTTTTTGTAAAAATGGATGCAAGCCCCGACGGTTTTTTGACCGCTCAGTATTATATTGATATAAATGAAAATAGTGTGATAGATGAAAATGATTTTCCAATTGGAGATGACTCTTACAGTGATAATAACTCATCACCTGCAAATAATTATGATTTAGATCCAACGCCGGGGATTATATTAGCATATTTAAAACCCGAAATCTTCCCTTCAATGCAAATTATCGCAAAAGTATTTGAGGGTGTTGCGTCAGCAGAAGGAATAATCATCTTTGTAAATTCCCCCGCAGCATTTACGTTGAGCGGAACAATTTATAATCTTAGTAATAACAATATAGTACCGGGTGCCTGGGTGTGGGCTGCGCAATCTGAATCATCGCGAGTTGGCGACGTTGCTGATATTAATGGTAATTATTCGCTGCCTATAGAGAGTGGGACTTATTATATAAGGATTGATCATCCATCCGGTATGTTCAATTCATTCGATACTACGATCGTAATAGATGGAAATATGGTTCACGATTTCTATATTTCACCATTATCATCTTATATCCGAGGTTATGTTCGAGATGAATTAAATAACCCGATCGCAAATGTTAGACTTTACAGAGAAAATAGTGGTGGAATGAATGAAGTTCAGACCGATCAAAACGGCGAATATAAAATGATGGTGCCTCCCGGCAAGGGTAGAATTGGCTTAAGCAGTGAAAGCGTGTTGCCAAATTACCTTAGTCCCTATGGACATGATTACGAAATTGCGGAAAATGATTCAATAGTTGATAACTCAGTATCTAATTTTACATGCTACACAGCCAATAGCACAATTACGGGTACGGTTTCACTGCCGCTTGGTAAAACTTCTATACAACCGATTCCAATTGATGGTTCGTCAAATGAAATTCAAAGTTGGACAGAAACACTCACAAATTTATCAGGTCAATTTTCACTTCCGGTTCATTCGAGTATTACACTTCAACCGAAATATTACGTTAGTGTAAACACGAACCATTGGCAGTATCCGGTTCCGGCAGGCATGTATCCCGATACGTCATATTGGAATTTGGACCCAGGAGCAGTAGCAAATTTCAATTTATTACTTGCTGACACTTCAGCAGTCGATCCGTTTAATGGTAATTATATCCCGCCATCACAAATGTGGGACATTTATCAATATAACCACGGTTACACTGGTGTAGAATGTGTCGGAGATAGACTTAAAGTTCAGTGCACAAATTGGGGTAGTGAATCAGGAGTTGGTGTTGTTACACGTAATCCATTCCAATTGAATAATCGGGAATATAGAATTTACATTGACCATGCAGAACTTGGTTCTAATAATTCAATTTATGTCGTTCTATCAGGTCGTAGAATAAACTGGAACCATCCTAATAATGAAAATAATACTTTAATGCTGAGCTTCTCAAAACAATCCGTAGGTGGCGGTTGGCGCTTGCAACAAAACTATGATTGGGGCATTGTTGATTTATGGCAGTCTCCCGAAACAACCGGTAGACATATCTTATTCCAATTCAATAATGATGCAAGTATTCTTACTCTAAAAATAGATGGCATAGTTAAGTATGAAGGACCGTGGGCCCAACATTTTTCTATAGCATATGTTCACCTATTAGAATTTAATTCCTACCCAAATTCTTCGACACCTGTCTATTTTGATGAATTCTTTGTTGGCGCTGTGGGTTCAACCGGTGTTCGTGAGATAGGTGGAGAGTTGCCTCAAGATTTTAAACTTGAAGAAAATTATCCGAATCCGTTTAACCCGGTAACGACAATAAACTTCCAGCTTCCGATTTCCAGTACTGTAAGTATAAAAGTTTATAACGTTCTCGGACAAGAAGTAGCTGATTTACTGAACAGTGAAATGAATGCGGGTAAATATGAAATAGCTTTCGATGCATCGAAACTCCCGTCGGGAATTTATTACTACCGGTTAATTGCGCTTGATTCCAAGACCGGACAACTGTTAATGAATAGCTCCAAAAAAGCTATACTTCTGAAATAATTTTACTCATTATTTAGGCATAAAAAAAAGCCGTCCCGGTAAATCGTAGACGGCTTTTTAATTTTCTCGTTATCGAATATTATCCTGAAACGGTAGGTAAATTTTTAATGTCGGTTGACTCCTGTCTTTCGCAAGCCTATTTCAACAAAAATTTAAGTCATTGTAAAACAGGTGCGTTAGTGTTTTATGATTTGTTAATCTGGGTGCTGCAGAGCAAAAAATCTGAAACTATCTGGCTAAAGCCGATATCCAGTTCGATTTCTTAATCAGTTCACTTACAGCTACTTTGGATTGCTATTATTTTTATTTTCATTATTATTAATACATAAATTTAGTTCCCCAACTTATCTATTCCTGCCGTAACTCGCTGGTAATGGTCCTGGGTTCTTTTTTTCTGTTTCCAGCACACATAAAAATTCAAAAAATTATCAGGGTGCTGCAATGCGGAAAATAGGTGAATGCGGGTAAATATGAAATAGCTTTCGATGCATCGAAACTCCCGTCGGGAATTTATTACTACCGGTTGAATGCGCTTGATTCCAAGACCGGACAACTGTTAATGAATGCCTCCAAAAAAGCTATGCTTCTTAAATAATATTACTCATTATTTAGGCATAAAAAAAAGCCGTCCCGAAAATCGTGGACGGCTTTTTAATTTTCTCGTTATTGAATATTACCCTGAAACGGTAGGTAAATTTTTAATGTCGGTTGACTTAAATGTGGTTTTTCCGGCACCCAATAATACATCGTAAATCATGCTGTTAGCACCGTATGATAAGGATTTTGCATCGTAACCCATTACTCTTAATACTGAGGCAACAGCAGCACTCGTCTGACCTGTCCAGCAATAAACCAAAACTGGTTTATCGATTGGTAAAGTTTTTAAGTTAGTAGCTAACTTAAGATCGTATAGTGGTGTGTACTGGTGAGCACCTGGAATATGCCCTAAAGTTGTATAATCTGCCATAGTCCAATAGTTCATAATATAATAACCATTCAAGTTACCGAATGCAGTTGCTTCTGTAACTGAAGCTTCGGTAAAGCCACGTTTTAACAAAGTATCAACACGTGCAATAAGTATATCGCGGGCAATAGTTTTTCCTGTACTCAAAGTTGGTGTAGCGCCTATAGCAGCTTTTGCAACTGTGTCGGTAACAAATTGTCCTGCACGTGTGTTGCTACGCTTTGTCCACCAATAATTGTATGCTAAGGTTGAATCCCAAGCACTCATTCCCCATTTCATTGACGTTACATTAGTTCTACCTAACAGCCTAAGTAAAGATGCGCCGTATTGAGCAGTTTGACCAGAATAGCAAACGAGCACAATCCTTGCAGGCTGAGGATTGAGAGAATCTACGTAAGTTCTTAAATTTGCTAAAGCTACGTTTCTTGAATTTCTTATACGTTTTGCACTAAAATCGGTAGTTGTGCGAAGGTCGAGAACCATTTGGTTAAGTGATGCAGATGTGGTATCCAAATCAGTATAAACAGCGGTCGCGTCGATTATAACTGGAGCTGCTGTATTTAAATAGTTACCGCCCGTACCTTCCAAGTAATCCGTTAATACTTGAAATTCATTAATTGGTTCTGGTGGTGGTGCAACCGTATCCTCTTTACATCCCATCATGAATAATGAGAATACCATTACAATAAGCAATAATAATGTTAATTTTTTCATAGATTTTCCTTTATTTTGTAGTTGATGTTATTTTTTTAGTTTTATTAATTCCATCCAGCTGGTAATTTTCCGTCGACTACAATATTTTTATCTGCATTAATTTCCCAATCAAGCAGGTCGGAATTGTACAGATATAACTCTTTATTGCGTCCGTCGATTATGTGACAATTATTATAACAAGCATTTCCTGCCAATACTTGTGTTCGGGATGTCCATTTGATAATATTATGTGGAGTAGAGTACTTAAAAGTAGGACGGACATCGAAATTAGCAAGAAGGGGGATTCCCCATTTTTCAAATGAATCTGGCGCCGATAATGAGCGGCGCAAAGTTGTGAATTTATACGGTTTGGTTTCTGGTATAGGATTGAGCCCGATTTTGAAACCCTGATACGAATGAATTCTTGCCCCGTCACCACCCACGTGGCAGCTACCGCAATTGTTATAATCTTGTGAGTGGCAAACCTGGCAGCTTAAATCTTTTATGTGTTCTGTATGATAAGGATTCGAAGTAAGAATATTTGTATGACAGTTTTCACACTTTGGTAATAGCGGCATTTTATATCTTTGGTCGTACATTTTGCCGTCGCCGTGCAGTTCATTTTTGGTATGGCAATTTATGCAGTGTCCGTTACCTAATTTCGTGAGGTGAATATCAGGCACAGTCCCAATTGCTTCACCGAAATATGCGTGTCCTCCGCGGCTGACATGGCAAGCCGTACAATTATCTCTCATGTTTGGTGTTTTTTTAAACTCATGTCCCCATAGTAATCCACCGCCGCTCGCTTTAGGCCGTGCAATATGACACTTACTGCAAGTTGCATGACATTTACCACAGTTCTTATCGTATTCCATTTTTACTAGGTCGGTTGTAGCATCGAATGAGCTAAAACCACCCCGCAAAGTAACCATACTCTTTTGTCCCCATCCCTCAGCATGCAAGCTATTCGCAAATCGTTGATAAATCGAAGAGTGACATATACGGCATTTGTTATCTTCGATTGTGGAAGGGTTAACGATAAAATTATTTGAATGTGCCGAGACCTTATCGCTTGTATTATCAATTCCATTATGACAGTATGTGCATCCTTTTTTCCCGTGTGATGAATTTAAAAAAGCTTCTGCACCCGAACCTCCCATATAAACTCTGTCGTATGGAGGGAAGTAGGGAGTTGCACCTCCGCATCCACCACCATCTTCAGGTGGGGTTTCCGGATCTGCTAATATTTTCAAAGCTTCGTAATTGGTATGACATCCTATACAAGAATTGGCACTAGATAAAATATCATTCGCTGGTTGAGTCGGTGTTGTGGTTTTATTTGTACAACCTACAAGAATTATCGAAAAAATTATAAATATAGGTAGATATTTCATTTTTTGCCTTTAAAATTACTTGCTATTTATACTTGTAAAATATATATAAAATATATGAAACATACAAAATAGGTTTATCTAAATCTAAAATTTTTGATAATTTTCAAAAAAATATATATCTTTATAAAAAATTGGAAAATAAATGAAAAGATCAATTCAAGCAATCATTTTAATACTTCTAACATTCACAACTTCATTATATTGTCAAGTCCAAATAAATTTCATAAAATATGAACTATCCAACGGTTTACAGGTCATTTTGCATGAAGACCACTCAGTTCCGCTTATTTCTACAAATATATGGTATCATGTAGGTTCTGCGAGAGAAGTACCTGGAAAGACTGGATTTGCTCATTTATTCGAGCACCTAATGTACGAAGGGTCTGAAAATGTACGGGATGGCAGATACGACGAAATAGTAGATGGTTCAGGAGGTTTAAACAACGGCTCTACAGGAGGCGACAGAACTAATTATTGGACTCTGATCCCTAAAAATTATTTAGAACCGGTTCTCTGGCTCGAATCCGACAGAATGGGTTATTTGCTCAGCGCGATAACTCAAGAACGACTTGACATCCAAAGGGATGTTGTAAAAAACGAACGTAGGCAAAATTACGAAAACCAACCTTACGGTATGGCAAACGTAAAACTAATGGAAGCGCTTTATCCTCCCGGAATTCCTTATCATTGGTTGACCATCGGGAGTCAGGAGGATTTAAGTGCGGCATCGTTGGAAGATGTAAAAGGATTTTTTAGACAATTCTATGGGCCTAACAACGCAAGCTTGTGCATCGGTGGCGACATTGATGTTGCTCAGACAAAACAATTGGTAGAAAAATATTTTAGCGGTATCAGCAAAGGACCGGACATCATAATATCAAATCCAATCGATGTTAAGCTCGAAGGAGTTAAAAGGTTACTGTTGGAAGACAACGTGGAATTACCGCGAATATATATTTATTGGTTATCCGACCGGAATTTTGGCGAGGATGATGCACAGCTTGAAGTATTGTCTCAAGTCTTATCCGAGGGAAAGAACTCGCGCTTGTATAAATCGTTGGTGTATGAGAAAAAGATTGCTCAAGAAGTTTACGCATTCCAAAATGGAATGGAATTAAACGGCTACTTTGGAATTGTTGTAACAGGAAAACAAGATCAATCCCTGAAGCATCTTGAGAAAGAGATCATCTCGGAGATCAATAAAATAGTTGAACAGGGTGTGGAGAAACGAGAATTAGACCGAACGAAAAACAGTATAAAAGCAAACTTTATTTATCGGTTGCAACAGGTCGGAGGTTTTGGCTCGAAAACTGACCAGCTTAATTTCTATAATGTATTCTTTAACGATCCCGGGAAATTTAATTATGATCTGGAAAGATACCATAAAGTTACAGATGTCGATGTAAAAAAAGTAGCAACGAAATATCTCAAGGATAAACCGTGTGTAATTCTCAGTGTGGTGCCGAAAGGCAAATTAGAACTTCAAGCCGGTGAATAAGTAAAAGGAAAAGAAAATGAAAAAAACATTATTTATATTAACAAGCATCTTGGCATTTAATATCGTAACATATTGCCAGTTGGATAGAAACATCGAACCGAAAGTTGGACCCGCTTTTAAAATGGCGCTACCGAATATTGAACGAGCAGAATTAGAAAACGGTTTGAGAATAATTGTAGTGGAACATAAAGAATTACCGGTTATTCAGATGCAAATGGTAATCCGAACGGGCGCCGATGCCGATGTTTTTGAAAAAGCCGGTGTGGCAAGTTTAAACTCAGAAATGCTTGACGAGGGTACAAAGTCGCGCAACGCTTTACAGATTGCCGATGATTTGGATTTTATCGGAGCGTCTGTAACCACTTCAGCGAATTACGACGGGAGTTATGTCGGTTTGTTGACTTTAAAGGAACATCTAAAGACTTCTTTTGAAATATTCTCCGATGTTATCTTGAATCCGGTTTTTCCTGACAGCGACTTTAATCGCATAAAGGATGAATTGTTAACTGATTTGATTGCCCAGAAGGTCAGAGCCGAGGTTGTTGCATCGAATGTTTTCAATTTAAAACTGTTCGGTGAACAACATCCGTATAGCCAGAATATTGACGGAAGCGAAGAAACAGTAAGTAGAATAACGGTTCAGAATATTAAAGATTATTATAACCGGTTCTTTGTTCCAAACAACGCCTCTCTAATCGTAGTAGGTGACATCACAATGAAGGAAGCAATGCAGCTTGCTAAAAAATATTTGGGCAACTGGCAGAAGAAGTTAATTGAGATACCTGTGTTACCGCAGGTGGGGAAATCCCAGGAGCCGAAAATCTATATTGTAAACAAAGAAGGTGCGCCACAATCGCAAATAAGGATGGGTAATATTGGAGTTCGCCGCAACTCTCCTGATTTTTATGCAGTAAATATTTTAAATCAAATCATCGGCGCATCCAATGGCAGGTTGTTTTTGAACCTTCGTGAGACTCACGCCTATACTTACGGAGCTTATGCTAACTTTAGTATGAGAAAAGCAGAAGGTCCTTTTTTAGCTTATGCAGGCGTTAAAACGGATGTGACAGATAGTTCGCTAATTGAATTTTTGAAAGAAATTAACCGCATTCGTGATGAGCTTGTTCCTGAAGATGAGTTTGAGATGTACAAGACGGCTGTAATCCAACGACTACCGCGCGTATTTGAAACATCCGCACAAATCACGAGTCAGTTATTAGCCCTTGAGTTATTCAACCTGCCCGATGACTTCTTCTCAACGTTATTGGATAATTATCAAAAAGTGACACGCGAGGACATTCAACGAGTTGCACAGAAATATCTTCAACCGCGGAACCTCACGATTGTAGTTGTTGGTGATGCGAAAACCATAAAAGAAAAGATTGAGAAGTTAGATTACGGCAAAATAATTCTATGCGATGAAAAGGGGAAAGAGTTGTAAATTGTAGATGTGCGGCTCACTTTCAAAGTAACGTTTATGTAGGAAGTGAGTCGTACGTTCTATACCTTCGGTAGTTTTTGATTTCAAGACTTAATCTGTTTCCACCATCTATCAATAACTTCTTTAGTATCTGTTGTGCCTTCACGCTTTTGCCATTTCTGGAAGAACTTAATGTCGGCGCCGGATGGTTCGGGATTGGGCTTGTCTATCATTACTCTAACTGGTATGGCAACAGAATCACCGAGTATGAAAGCTTCACCTTGGCGCAAAGTAGGGAGGACGTCGATAAAATTTTCCATTGCTTCGGGCACAAGTTTCCTTATATAACTTTGATCGTGAGGGTTGATCAATCTCAAAGTAACAAAGTTATTACATTGAGCGAGGATGGTCTCTGAAATTTCAGCAGGTCTCTGGCTTACAATCATGCAGCTTACACCATATTTTCTGCCTTCTTTCGCAATGCGTTCAACTGTCTTTCGTGCGGATTTACCACGCGATCCGAGCGTTGCGGATAGATATGCGTGTGCCTCTTCGAATACAATCATTATAGGTAAATTCCGGCGGTCTTTATTCCAAATATTAAAATCGAAAATTACTCTGCCAAGCAGCGAAACCAAAACATTAGCTACATCAAAAGGAACTGCACTCATGTCGATTACCGTAATGCGCTTGTCGTTCTCGAAACCAAGTATTTTTGACATCAGCGGAGCCAAAGTATCGGACGAACGATACGCCTTTGGTTTAAATAGAAATTCATACCTCTTATCGTTTAATTTGCTGTCTAAACGTACGAGGAACCTTGTAAATTGGCCATAAAACGGTCCTTCCTTACCGCCCAATAATCTTTCTGTATCAAGTGATTGCATCCTGACTTTAACGTCCATAAAGTCGAAGTATAATGGTGTATCTACCGTTAGAATTTCTTTTAATGTTGGATTTTTACCTTTCTTAGAATCAACAATCGATTCTCTTAAAATCATCATCTGATTGTTGACATGTTGCTCATTCTCATCAATAAAAGTTTCTTGTATTTCTTCGAAATTCATAAGCCAATACGGCAGCTCAAGCTCGGCTAATTTTATAACGTTCCCGCTGTCTTTGAATGCTACCCCGTACTCACCGTGTAAATCGAGTATGATGACGTGCGTGTTTTCCAATTTGTCCACTTTTTGGATGATGGAAGAAACGGTGAATGATTTTCCTGAACCTGTAGACCCAAGCACAGCAATATGTTTGGCGAAAAATTTATCGGCATCCATAAAAAGACGCTCGCCTTTTAAAAGAGATATTTCGCCGATAGAAAACTGCTGTTCACGGTACGATGAAAATATATTTTGTAAATCTTCCTTAGTTGTGTAATGAATCTTGTCGTTCACTACCGGGAATTTGTTTACCCCTTTTTCAAATTTACCGTGTACGAGCGTTCCTATAAGTTGAATTACAATTTCAGTTTTTTCTACAGATTCGGAAATCAAGCCAGCGCTTGAAGAAACTTGTCGGTTGTCCGTTACGATTCCGATTATCTGAGAATCGGCACAAGGGATCAAAACGTAGGAGCCTAATTGGCCTATCCTAAAAGGCGATTCTGCTTCGATTATCTGAGTGTCGAGATCATTTTTAATAATGGCTATTATTTGATTACTCGAGACAGATTTGATTGTTGCAATTGTTTTTTTTGTGTCCATACAAGTTCATTCTCTTTTAATTGTTACGTTTAATAATTACTAAGGTTTTATCATCTGAATGTGGATTAGGTTTTTCAAAACTGAACAATTTATTCAAAATTAATTGTGATATTTCTTTCGGTGTCCGAAAATGGTTTTCTTTTAATATTTCTTTTAGCCGTACTTCGTCGAACATTTCTCCTGTTTCGTCTCTTGCCTCAGTTACACCATCAGTATATAGCAGCAGGACATTTCCTTTATTAATGAGTATGTTTTCAGTCCTGTATTTCTCATCCGGGAATGGTCCCAAAATCTGCCCCGTTGTTTCTAATGATTCAAAGGTATCCGTTTCTTGGCGATATATGATTGGATTATTGTGTCCGGCATTTGTAAAAATACACAACCCGTTTTTATCGTTAGTAAGTTCACAATAAAAGAGTGTGACAAAGTTTGATTCTTTGAATACATGATTCAAGAGGTTGTTGATTTTTGAAACGAGGGTACTCATTTTCGTGTTGAATCCAAAGCCCATGTGCATTGCGCCGGAAACATACAAAGCTTGCGCCGCCGCCGATAAACCTTTGCTTGCTGCATCTCCGATTACAACTCCGAGTCGTTCTTCACCTTCGTCGGCGGGGAGGTAGTCGAAAAAATCGCCGCCAACTATTTGGTCGGGGATAGAAATTCCATAAATATCGTAATTATTGAATTTGACTTCATGCTGCGGGAGAATACTTTTTTGGATTTCGCGTGCTTTGTCAAGGTCTTTTTCGAGTTGCTCAGCTTTTTGTTCAATCTTTCGACTTTTTAGAACGTTCGTCAAAGATACGCTTATGATATTTAGTATGTCGGCGAATGAATCATCTATGTTGTCGGTATTGAAAGCTAATAAATATTTATAGACAAGTTTTCCGTACACCTTTACAGTATCCCCCACACCGGTTGCAGAATATTTTAGAATGCCTCTTTTCCTCAAGTAGAGATCGGTTTCTTTAGCGAGGAATGTTCTGACCTTAGGAAGGTCAAGCAGCATCGGGTTGTCTTTTATTTTCAGTTGATAGTCGGAACGGATTTTTTCAATATCACCTTCTTGATGAACGAGGATATAAGAATTTGTTTTTGGATTTAGTTTCCAGAGTCTGCCGCCCTTGATTTTAATTTCTTCATAATGGATTACCGCATGAATCACTGAGATGAGCAACTCTTCAGTGTTAGCGCTTGACTGAGAAGCAAGGTTTTCTATAGTTCTGTATAATTTTCGAATGTGCATAAATTACTCGTGATATTTTTTTTCTCCCGCGTGAACTTCAAAGTCAAGATAGTCTTCATCACGAGGGATGGCGCAGGAATATGTTGGGTTATAAGCGCAATAAGGATTGTACGCTCGATTTAAATCGATAGTATAAACATGATCAGGGTCGGGGTTTTCGTCTCCGATTTCTACATACCTACCGACATTGTACGTTTCTTTACCCGTAGTTTTATCTCTAAACCAAAAACTTAGATTGTCTTTATAAAGTTCATATCTCTTTTTATCATAAGGTGTAAATTTATAGACGTTAATTTTATACTCAATGCTATGATACTGGAGTACGAAATATCCATATTTTAATTGTTTGCGTTCTTCACCTTTTGTTCCAAGGACAGTAACAGTTTCTGGATTTGCATAGCGATGAAGTTTAGATTGGAAATAAAGAGATAAATCGGTGTCGAAATATTTCAACCCGTTGAAATGAACGGTTGTATCCCGCTTAAAAGGTGAGTCGGGAGAATACTGAAAAAACGAATCCCGTTCCGCACGGTACAGAGCTATTTCCTTCAAGACCCTTAAACTGTCGGTTGAGGAAAGTTTAACTTGTGATACTTGTTTTTGGCACGCCGGAAAATAAAAGATTGAAATTACGAGCGCTGTCAGATAAATTTTTTTCATTAAACCTTTTTGATAGGTACTCTATCGATGTATTTTATTTTTTCTGTGTCAATTCTTACAATCTCGCCGGCTTCGATAAATTGCGGTACGAGAATATCAATACCGTTTTCTAACGTAGCGGATTTCAAAGTATTGTCGCTGCCTTCACGTCGGCCGGCGCTGGTCGAGGTAATCTTCAATTCAATTACTTTTGGAAATTGAATTACAATCGGTTGACCGTTTAAAAGCTCTACAGTAACTTTTATACCTTCTTTTAAGAATCTCTCGTCTGTTTCGATTCTGGTTTTATGCACCGGGACTTGTTCATAATTTTCAGAATCCATAAAGAAAAGTTCATCGCCCGAAGTATAAATGTATTCCATATACCGTTTCGATAATTCAACTTCTTCCACCTTTTCGTTCATCTTCAAACGCTTATCGGTAATATGTCCGGATGGAAGTTCTTTCAGTTTCAACTCCATAAATCCTTGCATTTGTCCGGTGCCGGCGTGGCGAGTAACTTCCATAACACGGTATAATTTATCTTCTAACCGGATTGTTGAACCGGCTTTTAATTCTGTTACTAATAGCATAATTTAAAATCCTCAAAGATTAAGGTTCGGTTAATCCCAAATTTGTCATTAGAGAGCGATTAGATTACATCAGTTAATCGCTCATTGAGATAAACCGTTTTAACAGTTTTCTATTTCAATCGCTGAAGCAGTCACCGTCAGTAAGTTAGTTTAACCGATATATTAAAATGACGGTTGTTAGAAATTTATTCTAATGAACAATTTGGGTGAATGTAAATAATAAAACTGTACTAATGTAATTGATTTTGAGGATTTATGCAAAGAATTTGTGTGGATGTAATTGTGGTTTTTATCTGATAGTGTTGTGCCAAATTGTGAAAAAAGTGGTAACCACTAACGGCGTTGCCGATAATCCTTCGGCAAGCTCAGGACAAACCGGTAGCCCAGAGCAAGAATGGCGAATAGTTGCAACTACTTTTCAATTTATTAAAATGTTTATTATAACAAACTACCTTAAAGAGTAACTAAGTTTTGCAGACGCAACTTTATAATTACACAAATACCGAACAGTTTAAAGCGGTCGGCTTGAAGAACTTGTTAGCTGCAAAATGGCAAAATTTACAACAAATAACTTTAAAATATCCCAACGTAATAATTATGTTTTCTTTATTTCACATATTGTCTATACAACTTCCGACGTAAAGGGAAAGCCATTATTCGTAATAAAATAATTTTGACCAGAGAAAGGTGATTAAGCTCCCACTTTTCGAATAAATTCTTTTTAAACAAATTAATACACAGGCGACTCAATATTTTAATATATCGTTTATAGGAATAGGAATTATAATATAAATTTACAAAGTATTTAAAGAATTCTCGTGATTTAAGTTTTGTGGGATACACCCAGTGCATAAAATCAAAATAATCATAATCTAAATTAATTATCCCTTTCTTCTCTTTATAGAGATCTGTTCCTGGCAATGGTGTTAGGATTGTAAACATTGGATTAATCAGATTATATTTCTCAACAAAAAAAGAAATATCTTCAAAATTTTCTTTTTCAAATTCTGGTTCGATTAAAAAATAAGGAGAGAAATTTATTTTCAGTTCATTTAAGATTTGTATCGCTCTTATATTATTCTCAACTGTATTCGCTTTATTATATCTTTTAATGGTATATTCACTTGTTGCCTCAAAACCGATAGTGATATTATCAAGTCCGATTTCTTTCCAATATTTAAAAAGCTGCGGATATTTTACAATTGTATCAGAGCGACAGTATCCTGAATATCTCTTTCTAATGTTATGTTTATTTATTAAATAGCACAATTTCTCAGCACGTTTTAAATCAAAAAAAGTATTGTCATCAGCAAAGAATACAAATTCAATATCATCGGGGACCTGGGCTAATTCTTTAAGAATGTCCTCGGCACTACGAATTATATATTTCTCTCCAGCCGCTTTCCAACATGCACAAAAAGTACATCTATATGGACAACCTCGTGCAGTATTCACTAAGACTGTTTTATGTCCAAATTCATCTTTATAATGTTTTCTATATTGCTTAGTAACACTTCGATCAGGAACCGGAATTTCATCAGGCTCAATTATAGCGGGTTTCACATTTTGTAGATTAAATGGAATCCCTTCTTTTACAAGAATCACATTTTCAACAATTTCATTATACTTGTTTGAATGAAGCCGATTTATATATTGTGGTAAACTTCTTTCTGCCCAGCCGAGGAAGATAGCGTCTATATACGACTCAAAAAAGTCCTGTGGGCTTAATGTAGCATGATGTCCACCAACAATATTTTTTATATCTGGCACGCTTCGTTTAATATATTTGAGAATTATTTTAGCTTGATTAACATGTATTGTATTATTTACCGTTAAACCGATTACTCGTGGTTTAAACGAAGACAAGAGATGATTTAGTTGATCAAAATGATCAAAACGTAAGTCAAGAATTTTTACAGTGTGTTCTGGAACCGTTTGAGCCAAGATCTCTAATGCTAAGGGTTCAAAATTAGATGGAGTTAATACTTTTGGATTATGAGGTGGATGGATAAAGAGAATATTCATAAATATTGTTTCCTCAAAATGAACTAATCAATATGACTATCTAAGGTACATAACGGACTGTGGCTAAACTGCCGACCGCATTGGTTTAGTTTGTACTGCCCCGAGCGCTGGCTACGATAAACTCATTCATCTGCGAGAGCATTAGTTTTCACCGACGTTCAATCTGTCAGCTTGAGCCGCATGATATTTCCAATAAGTAAAAAAACAATTATCTTTATCCAACTATCAACAAATTA
>CAZOQB010000015.1:0-49598 GCA_964581995.1 uncultured Ignavibacteriaceae bacterium
TAGTAACACCGCCCGAAAGATTTGAATTGTATCAGAATTATCCGAACCCTTTTAACCCGTTAACAATTGTCAATTATCAATTGCCAATTGACATGTGGGTAACGCTGAAGGTATTCGATGTATTAGGTAGAGAAGTAGTAACGCTTGTAGATGAGATGAAAGAAGCTGGTTATCACGAGGTTGATATTGATGGAACTAATTTTTCCAGCGGTATCTCCTCCAAAGGCGGATACGCCTCTGGCATATATTTTTACCAGGTAACAGTTAAAGACCAGGGCGCTAAAACAATGGTCGCACGGAAGAAGATGATTCTCCTCCGTTAGTGCGATGGAAGTCTAATCTTTTCTTAATTTTATTCTAAACGTCGTTCCTTTGCCTGGTTTGCTGTCCAATAGAATTAATTTCCCTTTGTGGTAAGTTTCGATGATGCGTTTTGATAGGCTAAGTCCCAAACCCCAACCGCGTTCTTTCGTGCTGTATCCCGGTCTAAAAATATCATTCTTGATTTTTGGGTCAATACCTTTTCCGGTGTCGTGCACTTCTATGAAAAAACTCTTACCCTTCTCCTGAACGGAGAATGTTATCTTGCCGGTCCCTTGTTCAATTGCATCGAGCGAATTTTTAATAAGATTTTCGATTACCCACTCAAATAATTCGCGGTTAATTTTTACCGTAGGACTGATAGAATTTTCAATCACTATTTCTATGTTCTTACCCAATTGTGGCAATCTTCTCTTGAAATAACTAATAACATATTCGATTACTTGATTTATCTGTTCTTCCTTCAGGTTAGGTTTTGAGCCGATCTTTGAAAAACGTTCTGCAACTTTTTGTAAGCGCCGTAAATCGTTTTCCATCTCGTTTGCAGTTTCCATAAGCTTTGGATTGGATTCTGCCTGTAATTTTATCATTTCAATCCAGCCCATAACGCTCGACAGCGGAGTTCCGAGTTGGTGAGCGGTTTCCTTTGCCATTCCTACCCAAATGTTGCTTTGTTCTGTTCGTTTGATGTAGCTGAACCCGACATAACCGAGAAGTATGAACATACTTGCAAGTATTATTTCAATAATTGGCAGCCACCGCAGCTCGGTAATGATTTTAGATTCGCCGAAGTGAACATACTGTAACACAATTGTATCGTTTAGAGATACTTTGATTGGTGGATTAGTGGCATCAAAATCTATAATTAATTTTTTTAGATAATTCTCTTGAAGTTGTTCAGTTTTCGTTGTGTCAATAGTTACATTTCTTGTAGTGGTATAAAAAGGAGGTATCGGATTGTTCTGATTATCTGTTAAGATAATGGGGAAATCGATAGTCTTAAGCACTTCATCAAAAATAAAACTATAATCAGCTTGGTCGATAGGGCTGGTCGCAATATATTGTAAAGATTTTGCATATAAGTCTGCGATTTCGTGCTCTTTGGTCAATAATTTATTTACGAGGATTTGTGTATAGAATAAAGTTGCAACTACGAGGATAATAGCTACAATAACCAAAGCGAGTTTTATATTTGTAGATCTGGGACTTGCCATACCTTAATTGTTTAGAATAATAGTTTGATCGCGCCGCGGTCCGACAGATATTATTGAAATAGGGATATCAGTAATCTCTTCGATTATATTTAAATAAATTTTAAGTTCATTGGGAAACTGGTCGTACGATTTTATATTCGAAATGGCAGTTTTCCATCCTTTATGTTTCTCATAAATTGGTTTAGCAACTTTTAGCGTCTCAAGGTCGTTAGGAAAATTTGTTAGTATTTTGCCATTACACTCATAACCGATACCAATGAAAATTTCATCAAACTCGCTTAATACATCAAGTTTTGTGATGGCTAAGTGATCTATTCCGTTAACTAAAATAGAATATTTTAAGGCGATTATATCCAGCCAGCCGCAACGGCGCGGTCGTCCTGTTGTAGCACCAAATTCGGATCCTATTGACCGTAATTTATCACCAGCTTCATTGTTTAATTCGGTGGGGAATGGCCCGTTTCCAACTCTTGTGCAGTATGCTTTCGTTACTCCGAGGATTGATTTTATCGAGGTCGGAGGGATACCTAAACCTGTACACGCACCGCCGCTCGTCGGATTGGAGGATGTTACGTACGGATATGTCCCATGGTCTATATCTAATAATGCACCTTGTGCGCCCTCGGCTAAAATATTTTTTCCGTCCTTTATAGCCGTGTTTAAAAAGGAGAGTGTGTCGCTAGAGTATTCTTTAATTATTGGAATATATTGTTGATATTCAGAAATAATTTTTTCTTTATCTAGTTTTTCCGACCGATAAGTATTTTCAAGCAAATTATTGTAGTAGATAAGATTAATCTCCAGCTTCTTATTGAAAGTATCGATATTAAGCAGGTCCGAAATCTTAATTCCGACTCTTGAAGTTTTATCAATATATGCGGGACCAATTCCTTTACCCGTTGTGCCGATATTGAGTCCGGATTGCTCCCGAAGCTTATCGATTAATTTATGATAAGGAAATATTACGTGTGCATTATTACTAATGAGCAGGCGACCGGACAGATTGATATTGAGGTTCTCTAATTGATTTATTTCTTCTAGTAACGCATTCGGGTCAATGACTACACCATTTCCGATCACGCATTTGACATTCGGGTGGAAAATTCCTGATGGGATCAAATGTAGAACATACTGTTGATCGTCGATCACTACCGTATGACCGGCATTAGCGCCGCCCTGGTACCGTGCGACTATATCTGTATTTTCGCTAAGCAGGTCAACGATCTTACCTTTTCCTTCATCACCCAACTGAGATCCGACTATAACTTTTACACTCATATTGGTATTAATAAAATAAAAACTCCGATAGGATGCAACTTTCTACCGGAGTTAATTCATTCTTAAAGTACAGTATTTTTATTTGTAGCTATCGACTGCCATCTTAACTGTTTTATGATGTTCAAAAAGGTTAGTTAGCTTTGTTATAATAAATAAGTTCTCAATCTTTTTTGATGCTGCCGCAATTTTTAAGTCACCGGAAGCATTTCGCATTGTAGTGAGAGCGGCAATCAACATTCCTAATCCAGAACTATTCATCAATTTAACAGAAGCTAAATCTAATACGATTTTTTTCTTTCCTTCCTTCACAAACTTATGAAGCAGTTCATTCAGAAGAGAAGCATCGGGCCCACCCATTACATTACCTTCCAAGCTGATAATAGTGACCCCTTTTTGTTCTTTGGATTTAAATTTCATAAAAGTTATTTAGATATTATATTAATTTTCTTTTTTAAACTCCATTCATATACAATAGCGCTTGCAACGAAAATTGAAGAATATGTACCCGTTACAATACCGAATGCGAGCGCGAATCCAAAACCTCTTGTAACTTCACCGCCGAATAGCATCACTATAAATAAGACCATAAATATAATACCGCTAGTTATGATTGTTCTGCTGAGGGTTTCATTTATGCTTTTATTCATCACTTCACGCAGTGTCATTGTCTTGTGTATCTTTAGGTTTTCACGAATACGGTCAAAAATGACTACAGTATCGTTTACCGATAGACCGACAAGTGTTAGAAAAGCTGCTATCATATTCTGGTCTATTTCAAAGTCGAAGAATGGTGTAATGCCATTGAAGATTGCGAGGATTCCGATAGTTGCTATCACGTCGTGGATTAACGCAACCACAGCTCCTACGCCGTAAACGAATTTAAAACGGAATCCGATGTATATTAACATCACGAAAATAGACGCAATTACAGCATATATTGCACCTTTTCGCAATTCGGCTCCGATTTTTGGCCCTATTTTGACCTCTTCGAGCAGTGTGGAAGGATTATCAGGAAAATATTGTGTGAGTGTTTCTTTTATTTTATCGCCGATAACTGTTCCTGTTTCTTGTTCCGATGTTCGGATAAGAATATTGTGCGGGTCGCCGTATATTTTTATCTCGGTTCTGTTCAACCCTGCTTTGTTTAATGCTTCGCGGATACTCCCGATGGTTTGAGGAGTTTGAAATTTTACTACTACCTCTGTGCCGCCCGTAAAGTCAATTCCGTAGCCGATGCCTTTTACTCCGAATACGATCAGGCCGACTAATAAAGTTATTGACGATACGATGTACCAGGTTTTTCGTTTTCCTATAAAATCTATATTTGTTTTTTTAAAGAATCTCATTCTATTAAATCTCCGTTTAAGTATTAACCGAAACTAATTTTTTTACCACGTTCAGTTGCTAAGTTGAAAACGACGTGGGTGATAACAATTGCGCTGAACATACTGGCTGCAACACCTATCATCAAAGTTAAAGCAAAACCCTGAATAGGTCCGCTTCCAAAGTTATAAAGAATAACGCCCGTGAAGAATGTGGTTAGGTTTGAATCAAAAATAGCTGTGAAAGCTTTGGTATAACCCGCATCGATAGCGGCTCCGAAAGTTTTCCCCGTCAGCAATTCTTCTCGTATACGCTCATTAATAAGAACGTTCGCATCGACAGCAACTGCCATCGTTAGTATGATGCCCGCTATACCCGGTAACGTTAGTGTACCGCCAAAGCCTGCTAAGACGGCAAGAACGAACAAAAGATTTAATAGCATAGCAAAATCAGCGACCATACCTGATTTGCTGTAGTAAAAAATCATGAAAAATATTGTTATACCGAAAGCCAAGAGCGAAGAAAAAATTCCTTTGTTGATTGAGTCTTGACCTAACGATGGTCCGACCGTCTGTTGTTGAATTATTTCGACTGGGGCAGGCAGCGCGCCGGCTTTGAGAACGATTTCGAGTAAACGTGCTTCATCAATGTTGTCCATCCCTTCGACCTGGGAATTTCCACCGACAATTTTTGTCCGCACAACTGGAGCCGAGAATACAGAATTATCCAACATTATAGCGATACGTTTGTTTATATTCGCACCTGTAATGCGTGCCCAGTCTCTCGATCCTTCAGCATTCATCTCCATCGTAACAATGGGTTGGTTGTAATTTTGGTCTATAGTAGCGCGAGCGTTTACTATAACACCTCCGGTAAGTTCTGCCATTGTTTTCACTGAATACAAAGTGAACCAACGTTTACCTTCAGCAGTGAATGCGGGTTTTGCCGACCAAACAAATTCCATATCGTTCGGAATAATTTTAATAATCTCGGGGCGTTTAAGAATTCTGTTGACTTTTTCTTTGTTTTCCTCAGAGACGTAGAACTCACCGCGTCCTTCCGGTTCGGGCCTTGCAAGATAGAAGAAAGGATGTTCCTTTGCTGCATCGGCTGCAGTGCCTTCATCGTCTGGCAATATTTTTTGTGTTGTGTCTTTATTGGCAATAGCTAAAGCAGAATCAGCTTTAGTTGAATCCGTAATAGATTTACCAGCTAAAAATTTATCAATCGATTCAGCGATCTTTAAAGTAATTTCAGGATCCTTTAAGAGCTTGAATTCGAGCAGAGCGGTACCTTGTAAAAGTTGACGGACTTCAGCTTCCTTACTGACCCCGGGCAATTCTACGATAATTCTTCTCGCACCTTGCTTTTGAATAGATGGTTCAGAAACGCCGTATTGGTCTACACGGTTTCGGACAACTTCTATTGCTCTATCAATTGCCGTCTCCGATTCCTTTGAAAGTTTTTCAAGAATCTCTTCATTCTGTTCTCTGATGTTGCCGTAATATCTACTCAGTCGTATATTCTTTTCATCGAATTTTCTGCGCAACATTTCAGCCACAACTTCATCAGAGGTTTTCGACTCTTCACGAACTTCTGTGATGATTTGATTAAAGACATCGTCTTTATTCTTTGCTAAATCTTCTAATAATTTTAGAACATTGACTTCAAGCACTACACGCATACCGCCTTGAAGGTCTAAACCGAGTTTTAGCCGTTTTTGCCGAGCATCTCGAATTGCCGTTTCATGCTCATCTAAATATTTAAGGCTGTCTTCTCCAGATAAGCTTTTAAGTTTATTTCCGTATGTATAGTCATTATATGTAGGATACAGTAAATATAAAGAAATTAAAATACTGGCAATAATGAATATAATTTTGCCGCGATGTTTTTTCACGAAAAATGAACCTCCATATGAGTTAATTTATTGTTTCTAGTCATTATGCAATCTTTTGAACTTGAAATATAATTTAATATTCTTAAAAAGTCAATAAAATTCGTTGCTTCTGTCATAATTTTAATATATATTTAAACGTTTTAGAACTATAATATTTAACCAAAGGAGATTTATTAGCTTATGCCAGTAATGACGCGAATGCGCGACAATATGCCGACAATATTAATATTATTGGTAGTCGCGTTCTTATTAATGATTATTTTTGAATGGGGTATGGACTATACCCAAAGTAAGTCGGGCGGAAACGACTATGTTGGAAAAATAAACGATAGAAAGATTGGTTATCAGGAGTTTAGTGAATTAGTAAAGCAAAGAGCTGAAAATCAAAAAACTCAAACTGGAAAAGAACCAGACGAACAACAGTTAGTCCAAATAAGAGAAGAGGTTTGGATTTCCTTAGTCAACCAAACGTTAGTGGACGAAGAAATAAAACGGATGGGTATAAAAGTTCCCGACCAAGAGATAGTCGATTGGGTCAAGGGTGAAAACCCGCCTGAGTTCTTGACAAAACAATTTGTTGACTCACTTGGTAATTTTAATCGGGCAGCCTATGAATCTGCCATCTCTGATCCAAGGAATAAACAGATATGGATTCAAATAGAGTCGGGACTTAAGAACCAAAGGATGCAGGAAAAACTCCAGAGTGTTTTGCTTTCAAGTGTACGTGTATCGGAAGGAGAAATCTTTCAGAAATTTTCTGACCAGAATGTGAAATACAATGCCAACTATATCTACTTTGATCCGGGAAAATTCATTACGGACCAACAAGCCGAGCCGACAGATGCGGAAATTGAAAAATATTACAACGAACATTCAACCGAATTTAAGGTTGAAGCAACACGCAAACTCAAATTCGTAAAGTTTATTGAGACGCCATCTGCCAAAGATACACAGTCGGTGGTAAGTGAGATGGATGATGTTCTCAAAAAAGCTCAGTTAGGTATGGACTTCAAAGAATTAGTAGACACGTACTCGGAGGTGCCATTCAACGATGTATTTTTTAAAATGGGAGAATTGACTCCGACAAAAGAAGATTTAGTCTTCAGTGCGAAAGTCGGCGTCATTGTGGGTCCTTACCTTGATACTGATGGTTACCATCTAACAAAGATATTAGAAGAAAAAGAAGGAACCGAAGAGTTTATTAAAGCAAGTCATATCCTCGTCTCAACCCAAGGTGCTGACACAGTAAAAGCACTTGCAGAGGCGAAGGATATTTTAAACCGAATTAAGAAAGGCGAGGATTTTGGTGAGTTAGCGAAAAAGTATTCACAGGATCCTGGTTCGGGCGCTAAAGGCGGCGAACTCGGTTGGTTCGGTAAAGGCAGGATGGTTAAGTCTTTCGAAGATGCATGCAATAAAGCTAAGCTCAATCAAGTTGTCGGACCTGTCAAGACTCAGTTTGGTTACCATATCATTAAAGTTACAGGAAAGAGCAAACGCGAAATAAAAATCGCGGATATTGTAGTTCCGATAAAGACAAGTTCCCACACACGCAGCGAGATATATCAAAACGCCCAAGATTTTCACTACTTGGCAAAGGAAAATGATTTTGTAAAGGAAGCTGAAGTATTAAAATATCAAATTCAGGAGACACCACCATTTACGGAAAGCGGGATTATACCGGGAATCGGTATGAACCGCTTCCTGAGCAAATTTACGTTCAACGGGGAAATGGGCGACCTCAGTGAGGTTATTTCGTTAGAGGATGGATACTCCGTATTCACTATATCTGAAATAAAAAAAGAGGGTATCAAACCTTTAAGCGAAATAAAGGATATGCTAAAGCCGCGCATAATGAGGGAAAAGAAAATGCAATTGCTTAAAAAGAAGGTAGAAGAAATTAGAAACGTTATTTCTGCTACTGACAGCTTGAATGTTTTAGTTAATAAACATCCGGAGTTAGTAATCCAGAACACCAACCAATTTACATTGGGTGGTGGAATTCCAGGAATCGGCCGCGACCAGTTGTTTATTGGTAGTATTTCTACACTTAAAGTAGGCGAGAATTCTAAACCGATTGAAGGAACCCGTGGCTATTACATTGTCCATTTATTAGAGAAGGGGAATGTAGACTCTCTATCTTATAAAGCGCAAAGAGATATGCTCTCGAATCAACTTCTCCAGACGAAGAAAAGTCAGTTCATCAATAACTGGCTTGCACAGTTAAAAAAGAATGCTGAAATAGAAGATAACCGGGATCAATATTTCCGCTAAACCAATAATGGATGAAGCAATTTATCACTATAGTAATTTTCTTGTGCATACCGACATTGACCCAACTGGTCAATGTCTATGCACAGGAGGATAATTACTCTCTCTCACTCAAACTTTCTTACACGACCTCCTCAAAGATTTTCCTAAACCCTAACTCATCGGATTTATTGTTAAGAGGAAAGTACTTTTCTATTGATAATATTTATGGCTGGGGTATTGAGCTACGCAGAAAAATTAACGATACGCAAATTCAAGTCGGTTTGTCGGTAGATTATGTTTCGAAGCTTGAAGATATCCAGCGAACGAATTCAAAGGATGGATTCTGGGCAATACCAATCGAGCTAACGGGCTATTTTTATATCCCTATACTTGAAGGAGATTTGAAAATTTTTCTGGGTGGTGGGGGAGGATATTATATCGGTGAGAGAACCTACTACATCTCACAAACTAAAGCTCAGGTCGTTGAGCATAGCCCGGGTGCCGGCATACATATCTTAGGAGGGGTCGATTATTTATTTTATAAGGGATTAGGAATTCGCAGCCAGATGAAGTTTAGAGATGTACAATTCAGGACCACATCAAGAATTCAGGATTCAAATATTGGTGATTTGCAATCTCAGACAAATATTGATGGAATGACTATCGAATTAGGTTTAGTCTATTCGATCTGATCATGAATTCACTCCAAATGTTTACCTACGATTTATTAGAACGGAAGTTAGAGATAGCCAAACACAAACTTAGTTTAATTGCCGTGAGGGATACGAACGATTTGCTTGACCGGATCGATGTAGATGAATTTAATACAGACGAACGGCTTCCATACTGGGCTGAAATATGGCCCTCCTCAATCGCTCTCTCAGAATATTTATGTTCAAAAGATATTTATGGTAAAAGCGTGTTAGAACTTGGTTGTGGCGTTGGAGTGGCCGGAATAGTGGCTGCTCTCGAAGGCGCAAAAGTTTTGATGACCGATTACGAGGAGGATGCTTTAAAATTCACCCGGATGAATATAGAGAAAAACTTCACACAAGAAATGCTTGATTCGCTCGTAGAAGTTATGTATCTTGATTGGCGGACGCCGACGCTCTCGGAAAAATTTGACTTGATAGTTGGTTCAGATTTGATTTATGAGGAAAGAAACCATGAGCCGATTCTAAACCTTATAAAACAGTACTTGATAGAAGATGGAGAAGCAATACTGACAGACCCAAACAGGTCGACACTCGAAAAATTTCTACTGAGCGCTGATCAGTTCGGTTTTAAAATGAGTAGGTCAGAATCTCAGGTACAGTTCAACGAAAAGGCAACTAATGTTGCAACAATTGTTTTAAAGAAGAAATGAGTACTATTGAAACAGGGAAAAGGAAATTAATTTATTTTACCGGCTTTATGGCTGGCGGTAAAAGTACGATCGGTCCCATAGTTGCGAATTCTATTGCTTACAACTTTATAGATTTAGATAAAGAGATTGAGAGGACGGCGGGGAAGACGGTGAATGAAATATTTTCTGATTTAGGGGAAGCATTTTTCCGTAAGATAGAAAAAGAATTATTGGTAGAAACAACCAAGCTTGATAAAAATGTAATATCTTTGGGCGGCGGAACGGTTGCCGACCCTGAAAACCTCAAGTTGGTAAAGTCTGCAGGTTTGCTTATTTATTTAAAAGCAGATATTGAGCATATTTATAAGCGTTTAAAGCACAAATCTGACAGGCCTGTGTTTAAGGGTAAAGATGGGCGTTGGCTGCGCGATGAAGAGTTGAAATCGCGAATTAATGAATTGTTCAAATTGCGTGAGCCGATTTATCATTCAGCAGATTTAATATTTGACTCTGATAAAACAAGCGTTGGTAAAACTGTAGATATGATAGTTAAAAAGATTAAACCACTGATAGAATTATAAATTAACCTAACTTAAAATTGGAGAAAAGCTATGAAACCGAAGTCTTTTTCCGTACTCTTGTTCCTCTTTTTGGCTTTTGCATCGGAAAATGTTAATGCACAAATTCTCGATTTGTCGACTTATCCTTTTATCAAAGCTTACCCTACGTTTAACATAACATCACAGAATGATGGAATGGGATTATTGGAGTTTGCAAGGATTGACCCATTAAGAGATGGGTTTATCAATCCGGCTAAGCTTGACCTTATGAAAAACAATGTTGGTTTTATTTCCGTGACAAATGTTATGCTATCAAATAATAGCAGTTATTCACAATTCGATAGTAGTTCCTGGTATTCATCATCAGAAGCGAACGAAATGAGCAGTTATTTTTTGACAATCCCGACCGGTGGGATATACAGATTTGGTCCGATAATTATTGGCGGAACAATAAATTATCAAAGGAGCAGTGTGTCAAATTCTCGAGTCAGAAGAGGAACAGTAAGCACGTGGACCTCATACTATGAATACAAGTCGAAAGATTGGTCGGAAGGTATCCCGCTCCAGTTAGCGGCTGCTTACTTTATCAATGAGAACATAACTTTTGGACTCGGCTTCGATTATTATCAATTTAAGGGTTACTCAAATTCTAGTTCAAATTCCTCTGATAGTCCGTCAGACTCTTTCTCAAGTTCAGTGAATACAAAATTTGATGGATTATTTTACCGGGGTGGATTTAAAATTAAATGTGATGAGGCAAATACTATCTATATATTAGCGATGAATTATAAAAACACTGAAAAATATATGGAAAATAATGAAAAAGGATGGTTGGCTCAGGTGGATTATACACGCACTATGAATGAATCACTGAATTTATCAGCCCGCTTTACATTTGATAAAAAGAAATTAAATGAGACCGATGGAACCGGTATCCAAGTTGGAATAGGTAGTAATTATTCGCTGGATAAAGTAAGTCTTGCCGGTGAATTTATTTTCGAGCCGGCATGGCTCGTATATGAATATAAACCCGAACCTCGCTACCCATTATTTACCGCTAAGGACGAGAATAAATTAATTAATTGGAGAGTTAGATTGGGAACGGAAGTTAAATTGATGGAATGGTTGTTGTGGCGAGCAGGATTTGAATACTCTAAATTTAGAGATGAATATAAACATAAAGCGAGTAATCCATCTTCTGAACAAACAAATAATCCTTTAGCATCAACTGGGATTAGCAGCTTAACAACCGGGTTACAAGTTAGTGTAGTAGATTACGAAATTATATATAATTTTATAATGAGAAATCAGGTCTTAGCAAAGCTTTATACACCAATTACGAACAGATTGAATATTATTTATAAATTTTAATTCATTATAGGAGGTAATCTTAGACTCTGGAAACTAAGGTTGAAGATTACCTTCTACATATTTTCTAATACTCGTTTAATTCTTCCAGATAATTCTTCCGACATCCTATTAAGTTTCTCATCAGTAGTGAAGGATTGTAACAAAACAGGGTTAAATATCGAGACTTCGGTTTTTCCATCCTTTTCCTGAACCACAACATTACATGGCATCATTAATCCAAGCTGGTCGTCGGCAAGAAGCGCCTCGTGTGAAAATTGTGGATTACAAGCTCCAAGAATTGTGTATTTACGAAAATCTTTATCAAGTTTTTGCTTGATAGTATTTTGAACGTCAATCGTGGTTAGTATCCCGAAGCCTTCCTTTTTAAGTTCTTCAGTCGCTTTTGTAATGGTGTCTTCAAAAGATAATGTTAATTTTTTAACAAATCCAAGCTCCATACATATTCCTCTTATTATAAATGTTTTAATAATTTATCTTTAGATTGAGAGCCTATCAGAACTTCTTGTATTATCTTATCTCTGACGATGAAAGTTGTAGGCGTTGCCATAACCCCAACCTGCCGGGCTAAATTTATGTCTTTCGAAATATCCATAGAAAATATATTCGGGAATGATTTCTTTAACTCCTCTACCATCGGTGTTTGAACTTTACATGCTGAACAAGATGGGCTAAAAAAATAGAGTACAAGCGATTTATGGTTTGATATTGCTTTTCCCATCTCACCGTTTATTCCGCTTAAATCTTTTCCCTTATTGGATTTCGTTTTTCTGACAATCCATATTTGCATCATAAAAAATAATACAACCACAGAAACTATTGCGACAATAATATAATTCATTGCCGATTCTCAATCTCTGGTTGCGATGATTTTAATTTTTGTTTCCAAGGAACTGCGAGAAGTCCGACAACTGCGCCATAGATTGTGCTAATCCAAGGATTGCTAGTTAGGGGACAAGTGCCGGAGTTACAGCCGATGTAATAGTAATACGCATACCCAGCAATTGCACCTAAAAGCGGAGGAGCAATTCTGATAGTCCAAAATTTTATTTTGTAGTTTTTCAATTTAGTTAAGTCCACACATACCGCCTGCACATCCGCCGCCAAATGAGCCGCTGTCTATTCCGCAGTTACCGGTTTCGCAACCGCCGCTTGAGCTTCCCATGCTGATGCTTGGTGCTGACATTAGTTTTTTATATTCATTTGAACCGCATTTTGGGCAGAGGATATCTTCTACTTTTTCTTTTCCTTTATGGAAAACATCGTATGCGGAATTGCAGTTTGTACATCTATAATCGTAAACGGGCATTACATATTTCCTTCTAATTATTTGTTTATCATATTATTCAAGTCGTCGACGAATCCAGAGATCGACTCGTTGTTGAACCCTTTTTCTTTGGAGGCAGATTCGAGCGTTCCCCAAATAGGTTCACCGCAAGCCAAGCACTTAATTCCTTTCTTCATCATATAACTAACTGATTCAGGAATCTGCATAACTAATTCTTCGATGGTAATGTCTTTATGAATCTTAGATTCCTGGTTCATTGAGTTAAAATTTAAGATATTGTTAGAGATTAGGATTTATTATAGTGTCACTATCCTGTAGCTGTGTGTAATATCTACTGCCTTCTTAAGCATTGCTGTAACCGAGCAATACTTTGTTAAAGAAAGGTCAATAGCTTTTTCTACGTCTTCTTTTTTAATTCCTTTACCTTCGAACACATATTCGAGGTTTATTTTAGTGTAAACCTGCGGGTGTTCTTCTGCACCTTCTGCTTCAAGATTAATGTAAAAATTTGTAAACGGGACTCTTTTCTTAGTGAGTATCGAAGCAACATCGCTGCCGGTGCATCCACCGAGCGCTATGAGTATAAGTTCTTTAGGGCGAGTTCCGGCATCGCTGCCGCCGAATTGTTCAGGCCCATCAATTGGTATCCAATGTTTTGAATCCCCCTTGGCCATAAAAGTTACACCTTTAATGTGTTGAATTGTTGCTTTCTTTGTTGCCATAAATTTTCCTTTCTATTTTACTAAAGCTGTTTTAATTTCTTTTTCAAAAACTTCTTTAGGGCGGTATCCTTCGTATCGCTGACGTATCGTTCCATCTTTACCGATAATGAAAGCCGTAGGTATTCCGCGTATCCCGCCGTAAAGTTTAACGATGTCATTCGTTCCCATTAAAACAGGATAATTCATCTTGTAATCCTGGTAGAATTTTTTTACAGCATCGTAATCGTCGAGTGCGATACCTACAATTGTTACACCCTGTTTAGAATATGTTTTCTGTAGTTCGACGAATTCCGGTATTCCCTTTTTACAAGGTCCGCACCACGTTGCCCAGAAATCTAAAACTACAACTTTGCCGGAGAAGTCGGATAATCTGACTGTCTTACCGTTTAGATCTTTTAACTCGAAGTAGGGCGCCTTTTTATTTTGAGAGTAACCTGTATGAGCTATTAAACTGAAAACTATTACTAACAAAATATGCTTAAATATAAATGATTTCATTTTTATTATCCTTTTTAATTTTGATGCACAGCCGAATGTTCCGCTGCTTGTAATACTTGATCGACGTATGCTGATTCAGGTAGCGCACCCTCAAAGTGGAGATCTTCATTCAGTACCACTCTCGGCACTCCCCTGACATTGTATTTGTTTGCAAGTTCTGGAAACTCGGTTGCCTCAACCATATCTGCCTTTATGTTGTCATTCAGATATGCAAGCGCTTGTCCCATTAGAACTGCGGGCGGACAGTATGGACAAGTTGGCGTAACGAATATTTGCAGGTGGACTGGAGTGTTCACTTTTCTAATTTTTTCTATCGTTTCAGCGCTGAGTTGGGTGGTTCCGGTTGAGACAATCTCAATAGATTCCAGTAAGGAGGCGAACTCGTAACCGGAAGGAATTCCGAAATATCTCATTCCATAATCTTTGTTATCGTCCATAACCACTATAGCCGGTATTTTGTCGATATTATAATTTTTAACAACCTCTTTGTCGTTCACGAAATTGTAAGTTTCTAATTTTATTTTATCCGAAAGCTCAGCCAATTCATTCAGTAACTGTCCGGTTTCCTTGCAATATTGGCACTCAAGTTCTTGTGTGAAGTATAACAGACGGACGTTTCCTTTCAGTTCCTCGAAGCGTTTTTGAATTGCCTGTCTATCTTTGTCCTTTAAAAATGTCATTTTGTTCCTGTAATTTAAAAGTTTATTGTTGATTATCCAAGTTGGATATTAATGTCGCGCGGTTTTGCCGATTTCTTTTTTTCAAAAGTTATCTTTAGTAAGCCATTCCGGTATTCGGAAGATACTTTATCGGTGTCTGTAGAATCGGGTAAGTAAATATAGCGGGCAAAGTTACCGTAGCTTCTTTCGCAGCACAAATATTTTTTCGACTTTTCGGAATCATCCTCCGGGCGTTCACCTAATATCCAAAGTATATTGTTTTTAATTTTAACGCTAAGGTTTTCTTTTTCAACACCGGGTAATTCTACCTGTATGTTGATTTGAGTATCCATTTCAACCATTTCGGCATTTGGTACCCAGTCAGCGTCTATATCAATAACATCGCGGTCGGGTAATCTGTATTCTGACGCCTCAGGAAACAATCGTTGTAAGAGCGCCTGTGCCGGTGAGAAATGTCCTGTCTCGAGTATTTTATGAAAATAATGCATTATATCCTCTTTTTAGTTTATCGCTATTTTGATAACGTGTTCGTCTAATTTTTTTGATAGTGTCTGTTTCGGTACGGAACCTACAACGCCGTCAACTAACTTTCCGCCTTTGAAGATGCCGAGTGTGGGTATGCTTCTGATACCATAAGCTGAAGCTGTTTCATTGTTTTCGTCGGTGTTGAGTTTTGCTATTTTAAATCTACCAAGATATTCATCGGCAAGCTGCTCGACAACTGGCGCTACCATGCGACACGGTGCGCACCACGGAGCCCAGAAATCTACAAGTACCGGTACTTCTGATTCTAAAACTTCTTTTTGAAAATTTTGGTCTGTTACTGTTACTATATTTTTGCTCATTGTGTTTTCCTTTATTGTTTCTTTTTTAATGTTGATAATTTTAATAGGGAATATAGCGGGCAAAAACCTACTAATGCCGTTAGAATTGGAATGACTCCAATCAATCCCCAAGCTGTCTGCGGACCCCAGAAATAGAGACTGAGGAGCACAAATCCTGCGAGGACTCTTATTATTCTGTCTGTATTTTTTACATTTTTATTCATTATTATATCCTTGAGTTTGTTGCTTATTGTTTTCTGTAAATAAGATGCGGGGAGTTTTGAAAGGATTCAGAAATAAGGACAAGAAATGTTTAAATTCAGATAAATGATGTGAATGGAAAAAAGATTAAAAAAAGGTAAGTTTATTGATTGAAAAGAAAATTCTTTATGGCTCTAGTGTATATATTTGTCTTTGAAGCTCAGCAGGGAGACTCTTACATCTTCACACTTACAATTACGCCATCTCGTAGCGGGATTATTGTATTGAACAATTCTCGCGAGGAATATACAAGTCGTGTGTAAGTAAGCACACCGGCAGTTGCTGCATCGGGTTTTTCGTTTAAAACTTTACCGTCCCAGAGCGCGTTATCTGTAATCAGCAATCCCCCTTTACGCAGACGTGGTACAGCTTTGCGATAAACTTTGGGATAGAGTTCCTTATCGACATCGTTAAAGATTATATCAAACTCACCTTCCACGATATCAAAAACAGAAAGCGCCGAACCGACATGAAACTGCAGACGGTTCGAAATTCTACCTTTACGGAAATATTCCTTTGCCCTTTCTGCATTCTCTTCGCGCCTATCTGTGCAGAGAACAACGCCATCTTTGCCGGCAGCTTTGGCAAACCAGTAAGCAGAATATCCGAAACCTGAACCGAGTTCTAATATTCTTTTTGCACCGATTGAGTGGGTAAGTACATATAGCAGCCGTCCCACGAGCGGTCCGACGATAGGAAAATTATTGCTTGCAGCATATTCTTCCATAGCTGTCAGCACGCTATCTCGATCCGGGATAATATCTGTTAAATATGTGTTAAGTTTGGGGTCGATAATATTCATTGCACATGTAAAATATAAAAGTTCGAATTAAAAGTCAAAAATGTGGTTCTATTTATTCATGGTATATAAAAATATTATACAGCTACAATGGGGTGTTAATATTTGTCCCACATTTGTTTAAAAACTCCTCTTAATATCAAGTTTGCAAAAAATTGTAGTATGAATTTTCATTCTTTAGGAAAACTAATGGGTTAATGTGTTAAATGTCTAACATTTACATGTATTTTGATGGCATATTACTTGAGTTAGATAGTCAATGATGAAATCATTATATCTTAATTATTAAATAAAAATAGAATAGAAAATGAAGGTCTTAAAATTACCCAAACAAAATTTTATTGCTTTTATGGAGGGCTTGCGCAAGTACGGTGAGGTTCATATACCCATTAAGAAAAGCCAAAAATCATATGTATTCGCACCGATGAACGAGCCATCTGAGATCGCACTTGAATATTTAAGGACAGTTATACCACCGAAAAAATATTTCTTTAAACCAAAGGATAAACTCCTTAAATATGATTCGGGAAAAGGGTTCACGGAAATTTTGGAAGATGCGAACAAGAAAATTGTTCTGTTCGGCTTACATCCATGCGATATACACGGGTTAAAAATTTTGGATCTTGTTTTTGGAGGTCAGAACGTAGACCCTTACTTTTTTTCAAGACGCAAGAATGTTTTAATAGTCGGGTTGAGTTGCATCCCTGACGATAAATGTTTCTGTCGTTCTATGGGAACGGATGCCACGGAAGATGGTTATGATTTGTTTTTATCCGAATTAAAAGAATCCTACATAGTTACGGTAGGGTCGAGTATTGGCGATGACATAACAAACGATCTTAAAAATATATTAATAAAAGTTGCAAAGAAGGATACATCAGAATATTTAAAAATCAGAAAAGAGAGAAAAGAGAAATTTACTCTTCAACTTGACACGTCCGATTTACCTTACATCCTCGAGCTCCAACGCGAGAGCGAAGTGTGGGATGAGCTTGGCAAAAAATGTTTATGTTGCGGAAGCTGTTCAATGGTTTGCCCGACCTGTTCCTGCTTCAACGTGTACGATACGCTGAATATAGAAGGAAATTCCGGGCAAAGAATTAGGCAGTGGGATTCGTGTCTATTTAAAGATTACGCTGTTGTGGCGGGAGGTCATAACTTTCGGTCAAAACGGTCTGAGAGAGTTAAGAACCGGTATTATGACAAACAACAAGGATTTGTAACACAGTACGGGCGACCGTCCTGTACCGGGTGCGGCAGATGCATCCAATATTGTCCCACAAAAATACATGTTGTTGAAGTGTTCAATAAAGTACGAGGAGAAGTATAATGATACACCATACACAATTAGATTATTCAGCGAAAGCTCGTTCTGTAAATATGATGATGCCTCAGCTTGCGCGCTTAGTCCGTGTGATCCCGATGGTCAAGGACAACTACTTATTCATGTTCAGATTCGAGGATCCAAAACTCAGTGAGACATTTTCGTATAAACCAGGACAGTTCGCAGAAATAACCGTGATAGGAACCGGTGAAGCGCCGATTTCTTTAAGTTCAACTCCTTCACGTAAAGGTATGATAGAAATGTGTATCCGCCGGGTGGGTAGAGTAACGAACGCTGTCTATAATTTACCTGAAAATTCTTTGGTAGGTATTCGGGGCCCTTACGGTAACGGGTATCCTGTCGAGGATATGGTTGGTAATAATATAATGATAATTGCCGGTGGACTCGGTATGGCGCCATTACGTTCTTTATTAAATTACATACTCGATTATCGAAACCAATTTAAACGTGTCGTTTTGATGTATGGGTCCAAAACTCCGGAAGATATTCTATTTAGAGATGAACTCGAATCACTCACAAGACGAAACGACATCGAGTGTCTGCTGACTGTAGAAAAGAATAACTCACTCGAGACACGCCCGTGGCGCGGCAAAACCGGTTTGGTAACAGATTTATTCCAGCACGTCAAGGACCTAGATGTGTCTAATACGTTTGCCGCTGTATGCGGACCGCCTATTTTTTATAAATTTGTTCTTGAAAAATTATTGAAGTTAAATTTTTCCAAAGACAGAATTCTTATGTCGCTCGAGCGTCGTATGGAATGCGGTGTCGGTAAATGCGGACATTGCGCAATCGGTTATAAATACACGTGTATAGACGGTCCAATATTTACTTATTGGGATATCATTAATTTACCGGAGTTAATTCAATTTTGATGAGGATGGAGAACTAATATGGCAAATAAACCAAAAGTAGGAATATTCGGATTAACATCCTGTGCCGGCGACCAGCTTGCAATCTTAAATTGTGAAGACGAACTGATGATACTGGCAAACGCCCTTGATATACGTGATTGGGAAATGGCACAAACCAATAACGACCAAAAATCACAATTGGATGTTGCATTCGTTGAGGGAGTAGTTGCGCAAACTCGCGACCTTGAAGCTCTAAAAGAAATTCGAAAGCGGTCCAAGATTTTAGTAGCACTCGGAACTTGTGCAGTGTGGGGTGGTGTCGCCGCAATGAAAAACCACATCCCTCGTGAAACACTAAAGGAAGAAGTTTACGGAAATGGAATTGAGTTAGTCGCTGTTTCGATGAAAGCACTGCCGGTAAAATCATTTGTAAAAGTAGATGTCTCATTACCCGGCTGCCCGATTGAAAAACATGAATTTTTGCAGGTTGTTGCTTCATTGCTACACGGCGATGTACCTGAAATTTTAAATTTCTCTGTTTGCAGTGAATGTAAAATGCGCGAAAACGCCTGCCTCGTTATTGAGAATGGAGAAGTTTGTTGCGGCGCTTTAACGGTTGCAGGCTGCGATGCCCGATGCCCAAGTCACAATATCCCTTGCGGTGGCTGCCACGGTCCGGTAGATGAAACTCACTACGATGCAAATGTAACAATGTTTAAAGAACAAGGCATAACTAAAGATGAAATCCAGGAGAAAATGAAAATGTATGCCGCCCCCGCGTGGATGGAAGACAAATTATTAGCAGAAAAAGGAGTATAACTGTAGATGGAAAAAGATAAATTAATTTCGATACCACATCTCGGTAGAGTTGAAGGACACGGTGGAATTGAAGTTGAAATAGATAATGGAAAAGTTAAGCGTGTAAATATGGATATATTCGAGGGCTCGCGCTTTTATGAAGTTCTGATCGTTGGTAAAAAATTTACGGAAGTATCTTCTATCGTTTCTCGTGTTTGTGGAATTTGCTCAGCCGGACATACTTTAACTTCCCAGATGGCAACAGAAAATGCCCTCGGTATCAAAGTAACTCAAAGGACAGAATTCTTGCGCGGCTTATTATTACATGGTGAAGCAATCGAAAGCCATGCACTGCATCTCGGCTGTCTTGTGCTTCCTGATTTATTGGAGTATGATGGACCATTGGCTATGGCAAAAGATTATCCTGGTGAAGTTACGATTGCTCTTAACTTAAAGAAACTGGGAAACCAGATACAGGATTTGATAGGTGGACGGGCAATTCATCCTATAAATGCTTTAGTGGGCGGTTTTGGAAAAATCCCAACAAAGGCAGAATTGGAAAAACTGTATGTGGAATTAGAAAAGGGTTTGGCTTATTGCGATGCACTGGTAAATCTCTTTGCAAAGTTAAAACTTCCCGAATATACAACTCACACCGGCACATACGCGGCACTTGAACCAAAAGAACAAAGATACAGCTACTTGGGTGATGTTATACTGACTTCCGATGGTATTCGCAGACCAATAAGTGAATTTAGAAATATTTGTCATGAAAAAGTAGTCTCACACTCAACCGCTAAACAAAGTTTATACAATAGCAAGCCGTTCATGGTTGGAGCATTGGCTCGTGTTAATCTCAACTGGAAATATTTAACCGGTAAAGCCAAAGAAGCACAAGAAAAGTTGATGCCGGATTTACCTTCACACAATACGATGCACAACAATTACGCTCAGATGATCGAGTTGGTTCATTCGATCGAGAGGTCTCAGCAGTTGATAAAATTTTTATTTGAAGAGGGACTCGGTCATGAAGAACCTTTGAAGTATGAAATTCATGCCGGTAAAGGAGTGGGTGCAATAGAAGTCCCTCGAGGAACGCTTTATCATTATTATGAATTCGATGATACGGGAAAGATTATTGATGCAGACATTATTACACCGACAGCCCAGAATTTAGCAAACGTCGAGAAAGACATGCGTGGGGCAATTGAAACCCTGATAAACGAACCGGTAGAAACCATGAGGAACAGTCTCGAACATATAGCACGTGCATACGACCCGTGTATTTCGTGTGCTACTCATTTGGTAAAGATAAAGAAAAGCTAAACCAAATATTGAATGACGAGTGAACCCAAAATATTAGTTGTCGGCGTAGGCAATATTTTGATGATGGACGAGGGCATCGGGGTGTACGCCCTTCGTGAATTAGAAAAGAAACAACTTCCTGAGAATGTAACCTTGACAGATGCCGGAACTGATATATTTAAGATAATGTCATTAGATAATGAATACCACACAGTAATCATAATTGATGCTATTCGTAGAAATGAAGCTCCCGGTTCAATCTATAAATTCTCAATCGACGAAATTAAAGTGGATGCCGATGATAAAAATGCCCATCGGATTTCAATCGTTGAAGCGCTCAAGTTGATTAAATTTTCAGTTGGAAATTATAAAAATTGTCAGATGATATTGATGGGAATAGAACCAGAGAAAATCGAATTCGGCGTGGGTTTGACTGAAACTGTACAAGCCAAGATAGATACTTTAACTGAATTAGTACTGAAGGAAATTGAAAATGCACGAAGCGTCGTTAGCTAAAAATATAATTGAAGTGATAGCAGCTAACGCTCAGCTTTTTGACGGACGGCCCGTCAAATCAGTTACAGTTCGGATGGGTGAATTAATAGGCGCGTATAAGGATACGTTAGTAGATTATTTTAACGAATTCAGTAAGCGCACTATCGCCGAAGGAGCCAAGCTCTTAATCGAAGAATGTCCAATAAATGCTAAATGCCGCAAATGTCAAATGGAGTTTGAGATCAATAATTTTGAAATTAATTGTCCTAAGTGTCAAAATACAAAATTCGACATTATAGGCGGTAACGAATTTGATTTAGTTAACTTGGAGGTAGAATGACTGACATAATTACAATCGAACAAAAGGTGCTGAAGAAAAACGAAGAAATCGCTTTAGAACTTAAGAAACGTTTTGATGATTCGGGTGTTTTCGTGGTAAACCTGGTTAGCTCTCCCGGTTCCGGTAAAACTTCTCTTCTCGAACAAACCCTAAAAATAATTTCACCGGCATTATCGGTAGGTGTCATCGAAGGTGATATTCAAACGAGTCTCGATGCCGAACGAATTTCTCAGTTCAATGTTCCTGTCGCACAAATAATTACAAACGGTACCTGCCACTTAGAAGCAAAAATGATCGAGCAGGCGATTGTTAAATTACCACTAAATGACCTTGATGTTCTTTTTATTGAAAACGTCGGGAATCTCGTCTGCCCGTCATCATACTATTTAGGAGAACACGCACGTGTGGTTGTTATGAGTGTAACTGAAGGAGAGGATAAACCTCTGAAGTATCCGGCAATGTTCTCGAAAAGCTGTGTTATGCTGCTGAACAAATATGACTTGCTGCCATATCTCAAGTTCGACTCGAACCTTGCAAAGCGCTACGCTTTAAAAATAAATCCCGACCTAAAAATCTTCGAGACGTCCTGCTATACTAATCACGGAATTTTAGAATGGTGCGAGTGGCTGACGAATGAGTTGAAGTTGAAACGGTGCAAGGCACAACTCCCTGATTAATCTCTACGGGAAGAAACTTCTGAAAAACAGAGAATAGAACACGGATGAACACTAATTAAACGGATTAACACGGATAATAATCTGTGTATATCCGTCGGATCCGTGTTTTTCTGTGGTCTATCAAAATTATTTATTCATCGCCAATTTTATATTTCAGAAGTTTACGAACATTATTCTATCATACTAGAAACATATACTCGTAGCTAACGTATCTGGGGTTGTAATTTCAAAAAATCTTCTTTATAATTAGGTTAATTAATTATCCACTGCCAACCCAAAAAAATTGAAAGGTTCGTTATGAAACGATTAATTGCAGTATTCTTCATCCTCTTTTCGCTAACACAGTTATACGGGCAACAGGATGTCCGCCTCTTGCGTTTCCCGGCAATCCATAAAGACCAAATTGTATTTACCTACGCGGGGGATTTATATACAGTACCTGTAAATGGTGGAATTGCACGCAAAATTACTTCCTTCGAAGGTTATGAAATGTACGCACGTTTTTCCCCCGACGGCAAAACGATTGCTTTTACAGGTGAATACGACGGTAATAGGGAAGTTTATATTATACCTTCAGAAGGCGGCGTGCCAAAACGCTTAACTTACACTGCAACTTTAGGGCGAGATGATGTTTCAGACAGAATGGGTCCCAACAATATCGTGATGGGGTGGAAGTCGGATAATAAGACTATCGTTTATCGCTCGCGTATGCGCGAGTTCAACGACTTCAAAGGTCGATTGTACCTCGCGTCTGTCGATGGAGGTATTCCCGAACAACTCCCCTTACCGCGTGGTGGATTCTCTTCATTTTCACCCGATGATAAAAAACTTGCTTACAACCGTGTGTTCCGTGAATTCAGAACTTGGAAACGTTACCGAGGCGGTATGGCTGACGATATTTGGATTTATGATTTCCAAACAAAAAAAACAGAAAATATAACTAACAATCCCGCACAGGATATTATACCGATGTGGATTGCGGGTAAAATTTATTTCCTTTCAGACCGTGATGAAAACTCAAGAATGAATTTGTTCGTTTATGATATTAGTACAAAACAAACAAAGCAATTAACAACTTTTAAAGATTTCGATATAAAGTTCCCATCGAGCAGTTCAGATGCTATCGCGTTTGAAAACGGCGGTTACATTTATCGTTTCGATGTTGCAACAGAGAAGGCAGAAAAAATTCCAATCAAAATTGCAGACGATTTGGTAACAGGAAGAACGCAATTAATTGATGCGGGTAAATCAATCACGAATTACGAAATATCTCCCGACGGCAAGCGTGCCTTGTTTGGCGCCCGCGGTGATATTTTTACCGTTCCGGAAAAATATGGCAACATCCGCAATCATACTAAAACTCCGGGAGTTCACGAACGCAATTCGCTTTGGTCGCCCGACGGAAAATATATCGCATACATATCGGACGCAACAGGCGAAGATGAAATTTACATTATGCCAGCCGATAATTCAGGCGAAGCACAACAATTAACGACCGGTTCCGATACATATAAATATCAGTTATCTTGGTCAGCCGACAGCCGTAAAATTATGTGGACTGACAAGGTGCAGCGACTGCGTTATCTTGATATCAGCACGAAAGCTGTTAAAGACGTGGCGCAAGCAACTCTGTGGGAAATTAACGATTACGTTTGGTCGCCCGATAGCAAGTGGATTAGTTATGCAAAACCCGAAGCCGAAGGTATGACAAAAATATATTTGTTTTCACTGGCGACAGATAAAAGTTATGAAGTTACAGATGGCTGGTACTCATCTACTCGACCTAATTTCAGTTCTGACGGGAAATATTTGTACTTCGTTTCCGACCGTGATTTCAATCCAATCTATGGTCGTACCGAATGGAACCACATTTATTTAGATATGTCGAAAATATATTTCGTTACACTGAACAGAGATATTAAATCACCATTCGAACCAAAGAGCGATGAAGTTGAAATCAAGAAAGAAGAACTAAAGCAAGATAAGCCGGAGAAAGATGATAAACCGAAGAAAGCTGAAGTGGTTTTAAAAATTGATGTTGATGGTATAAAAGACCGGATCGCCGCACTGCCAATTGAAGTGGCTGATTATAGAAGTCTTGCATCTGTAAATGATAAATTGTATTACATCAAACGCGGGAGTAAAGACACGCTTTCGTTCTTAAAGATGTATGAATTCGATAAACTCAAAGAAACCGAATTGGGAAGTATAGATGGTTTTGAGATTTCAGCTAACAATAAAAAAATGTTGGTATCGAAAGATAAGCAATATGCGATAATTGATTTGCCGACAGCTAAATTAGAGTTAAAAGATTTCTTAAAAATCAGCGGCATGGAGATGATGTTAGACCGGCACGCAGAATGGCAACAGATTTACAATGAAACGTGGCGACAGATGCGCGATTTCTTCTACGCACCGAATATGCACGAAGTAGATTGGGCAGCAGTAAAGAAAAACTATGAGCCGCTTGTTCCGTTTGTTAATCACCGGGCTGATTTAACTTACATAATAGGTGAGATGATTGGAGAATTGAACGCCGGGCATGCTTATGTCGGCGGTGGCGATTTGCCAAGTCCGAAACGAATTCAAACCGGATTGTTAGGCGCTCAGTTCGAGCGAGATGCACAATCGAAATATTTTAAAATTAAAAAGATTTTGAGAGGGGAGAACTGGACCAAAAACATCCGCTCGCCGATAACCGAAATTGGTGTCGGTGCCAAAGAAGGCGATTACATTATCGCAGTAAACGATAAACCGACTAACCAGTTGACAGATTTATACGAGGCGCTTGTGAACACTGTAGGCAAGCAGGTAAAGTTGAAACTGAATTCGCAACCCACTGAAAAGGGAAGTCGTGATGTGGTTGTAATCCCGATTGCCGATGAGAGCGGTTTGTATTACTACAATTGGGTGCAGACCAACATCGGTAAAGTTGATAAAGCAACAAACGGAAAAGTGGGTTACATTCACGTTCCCGATATGGGTGTTACTGGTTTGAATGAGTTTGTAAAATACTTCTACCCGCAATTGCGCAAGAAGGCGTTGATAATTGATGTGCGAGGTAACGGCGGCGGCAATGTTTCGCCGATGCTCATCGAAAGATTGCGGCGCGAGCTTGCGATGTTCACATTTGCACGTAATACGATTCCCTCACCCGACCCATCGGCAATGGTTTGGGGACCCAAAGTTTGCTTGCTTGATGAGTTTTCAGCGTCCGATGGTGATTTGTTTCCGTATCGTTTCCGCAAATACCGACTTGGTAAACTTATTGGCAAACGTTCGTGGGGTGGTGTTGTTGGTATCCGGGGAACACTTCCATTGTTAGACGGTGGATTTTTGAACCGTCCTGAATTCTCCCGCTTCGATGAAGAGGGGAACTGGATAATCGAAGGAGTTGGAGTTGAACCGGATATTTTTGTTGATAACGACCCAGCAAAAGAGTACGAGGGAATTGATGAACAACTCAACAAAGGTATTGAAGAAATACTCAATGAATTGAAGACACAGGAGAAGAATATTCTTCCGATTCCGCCGTATCCGGATAAGAAAAAATGATGAACTTAACATAATAACTGGTACGATAGACTTCAGTCTGTCGAAGAAGCACCGACAATCGACATGCTGAAGCATGTCGTACCGGCTCTTATACTTAACCTCGCGAAGGTTTATGTAGCTTAAACGGCATTTAGCCTTCGGGAGGGTTTCCACATGGTTTGTTTTGACAATAATATTTTATTTTGTTATAATACTATAGAAGACATTATATCTAGCGTATGCCGACGATATTAAGAATTAAAAATTTTAGATTTTTCTTTTTCAGCAGAGAATTTAATGAGCCACCACACATTAGCCGTTAAAACAACAGAAGCTTTTATAAAAGATATTTGGTTCGACGAACTCATGCTTCATGCGCGTTTCTTAGACGGACGAGAAGTAAGTGTACCGCTAAATTGGTTTCCAAAATTACGAGATTCCAATAATGAGCAACGGAATAAGTGGAGGCTGATAGGCAAAGGTGTAGGTGTTCATTGGGATGACATTGATGAAGATATTTCTGTCGAGTCGCTGATCAGTTTTTAAATATTGATAATTCGCAATGTGCGGATAAGTGAACCTCCCGAAATCGATGTAGAGTCCGTTCCTCAGAACGGACGGCGGTTGCGTTGTCCGATTTATGAATCGGACTCTACAACTCAGACAGCCTTCGGGAGGTTAGCAAGGGAAAAATTTTCATTCATTATTCGTCCGCCATAGGCGGATTCATCATTCAATATTCGCTGAGCAACCAGTCTGAATGATGAATATCGAACATCGAATTTAGAATTTTGAATTCGCTTAGACCCCCAAAAGCTCGCTTGGATTTAACAAGTTTATATTTTGGGAAATTTTTAAGAAAGGAACATGAACGTGCTTGAAGCTATAAAAGTACCACTAGAAGCATCAATTATATCATTAGCAATAGCTATGCCTATGAAAGCACAAAATATTGTTTTGTTTATTTCCTGATATTAACTTAAATTTTAATTAGTAAAAGATTTAAAAGGAAACATTATTATGCTTGGAACATTTAATGCAATTGTGGAAGAAGTGCAGAAACTTTCTATTGATGAGAAAGAAGAATTGCAATCACTCCTGATGAAATACCTCGTAGAAGCAAAGCGAGAAGAAATTCATCAAAACTATCTGTACTCACAAAAACAGCTCCAGCGTAACGCACTGAAGTTTTCGGACAACATCGACGATTTACGTAAATCGCTTGAAGAATGATGAAAGTTTCCTTCGACCCTGCCTTTAAGCGAGCTTACCGAAAACGAATTGCTCCTTCTGAAAAGTTGAAGAAACATTTCTTTGAATTACTAAATGTTTTCATAAATGATCCATTCGATGCAAAGCTCCGAACTCACAAACTGTCAGGTAAGCTTGAGGGACTTCATAGCTTTCGTGTGGATTACGACATACGAATTGTTTTTTATTTTGTAGATAAAAATAAAGCCGTCTTTTTAGATATCGGCACACACGACGAGGTGTACTAAGCGGTTTGACTAAATTCCAAAACCACCTTTGGTAACGATGAATTTATTCTTTATCAAAATTATCCAAACCTATTCAATGCATCAACAAACATCAGCTTCTCACTTCCACGTGCAAGCCATGTTCGTCTGAGTGTCTTTAACACACTCGGTCAGGAAGTTGCAACACTTGTAAATGAGAAACGAGAAGCGGGAACTTACACTGCAATTTGGGACGGAACGAATTGTTCAAGCGGTTTATCCTCCAAAGGCGGATACGCGGCTGGCTTATATTTTTATCGCTTGTCCGCTGGGAATTATACACAAACCCGGAAACTTTTGTTGTTGAAATAAGATGGTACGGCTGTGATATTGCTTAGATTAGATCGGGAGGGTTAACGTATATGATGTTAATTGTTTTTATGACGCTATTTGACATCCCTTTTCATATTCATTATATTGTATCATAATTTACTGGTTTATAAAATGACACACAAACAAATAATCGAAGAACTAAAACATCTTCCAACAGTTGAACGTTTAAGGATTGTTGAAGAAGTTCTTCATCTTATAGAAAAAGATATTACTCAAACTCACGCGCCTCAGATTGGCACAAATCTGAAGAATCAATTAAGAAAGGCAGCAAATTCATTGTTAGCAGATTACACCGATGATAGTGAATTGACAGTTTTTACCTCATTGGATTCTGAGGAAATTCGTGCGTAGAGGAGAGGTGTGGTTGATAAATCTTGATCCTTCAATCGGAGCAGAAATTAAAAAAACACGACCAGCAGTTATTGTAAATGATGACTCCGTTGGTGTTTTACCGCTTAAGATTATCGTCCCGATTACTGAATGGAAAGAAAGATATAATGTTGCTCCTTGGATGATTCGTATTGAACCCACAATCGAAAATGGTCTTGATAAGGTTTCCGCTGCCGATGCTTTTCAAGTCAGGTCGATTGATCAGACAAGAATGGTTCGTCGTTTAGGAATTTTATCAGAATTATATCTCCAGAACGTTACAAAAGCATTAGCGCTCGTTCTATCAATATAGGATATTAATTTAATAAAGCGATGATATTTTTTTTCTTCAAAAATCTCCTGAATCTTTTTCCCCACAAAAGAATCTAATTTTAGGAAAGAGCAGATTCTCACTTCTTGTTTAATGCTCCAAAATTTTGTAAATTTAGAACGAAATTACATCAGTAAATAATTAGGAAAATAAATGAATACCATAAAAACTGTCTTATTAATGTCCGTTTTAACCGTTATGTTAGTGTTTGCCGGGAATCTTCTCGGCGGCAGCGGCGGAATGATGTTTGCCTTTTTGTTCGCAATAGTTATGAACTTCGGCACATATTGGTTTAGCGACAAGATAGTGTTGCGTATGTATAAAGCACAACCGATTCAACGCGAAGATAATCCGGAATTATTCAGAATGACCGAAGAACTGACAGCTCGTGCCGGAATACCAATGCCAAAATTATATATCATACCGAACGATCAACCTAATGCTTTTGCAACCGGACGTAATCCACAAAACGCCGCTGTTGCAGTAACAAGCGGAATTTTGCGTTTATTAAACCGCGAGGAGCTTATGGGTGTAATTGCTCACGAACTCTCTCACGTTAAAAATCGTGATATTTTAGTCGGAACAATCGCAGCTACAATTGCCGGTGCTATAAGTATGCTTGCTAATATGGCACAATTTGCAATGATTTTTGGCGGCAGAGGTAACAGCGACGAAAGAGGTGGTAATCCTATCACCTTTATAGTTATGATGATCGTAGCGCCCCTTGCTGCGATGATGATACAAATGGCAATTTCCCGTTCACGTGAATTTATGGCGGATGAAAGTGGTGCCAAAATGACCGGCAATCCACTTTATTTAGCAAATGCCCTTCGGAAATTGCATGTGAAATCTCAGCAAATTCCGATGCAAGCTAATTCAGCAACTGCTCACATGTTCATTGTCAGCCCCTTACGCGGAGGCGGATTTACTAAATTGTTCAGCACACATCCGCCGATGGAAGAACGGGTTGCTAAATTAGAAGCTATGGTGTACGGAAGTATATCTTAATCGAATGATAGAGAGGTATGTATGCTTGAACCCAGTGAAGTAGTACTAAAGACTAACTTTCCAGAACTCAAGCTTTTTAAGAGAGGAAAAGTCCGAGATGTCTATGAAGTTGAAGACAAACTATTAATCGTTGCAACTGACCGTATCTCAGCTTTTGATGTTGTATTTCCAAACGGGATACCGAATAAGGGAAAAGTTCTCAATAGAATATCCGAATATTGGTTTAGTTATCTAAAAGACATCGTACCGAATCACGTTATTACTACGAGAGTAGAAGCGATGGGTGCTGAGGTTCGTAAATATAAGCATATACTCAAAGATAGGTGTATGCTCGTACAGAAAACCCGGCCTCTTAGTGTTGAAGCGGTCGTTCGCGGTTACCTTGCCGGTTCCGGTTTAAAGGAGTACATACAAAAAGGAAGTGTTTGCGGTATTCAACTTCCTTCTGGTTTAGTTGAATCCTCCAAATTACCAGAACCGATTTTTACACCATCCACAAAAGCCGAAGTTGGGCATGACGAGAACATTAATGAGGACCAGGCAGCGGAAATTATCGGGCGAGAAAGCTTCAACACAGTAAAAGGATTGAGTTTAAAAATTTATAATAAGATCGCTGAAAAAGCATTGAACAACGGAATTATTTTTGTCGACACAAAATTTGAGTTTGGCTATCATAACGGAAATATAATTTTGATTGATGAAGTGGGCACACCCGACTCATCTCGATTCTGGTCGGTAGAGACTTACGAACCGGGTAAACCTCAGCCATCATTCGATAAACAATATGTACGTGATTATCTTGAAAAAATAGGGTGGGATAAAAATCCACCAGCTCCTACTTTACCCAGTGAAATTATAGAAGGTACGAGTGCGAAATACCTCGAAGCATACAGATTATTGGTCGGAGAAAATCTATTTTGATAGAAACAAAAATGATCAAAATTTCAGCATCAGACCCGCAAGACGATTTATTAAAGCAAGCTGCAGAAGTATTGAGGTTGGGTGGACTGGTTGCCTTCCCAACCGAAACGGTTTACGGCTTGGGAGCCGATGCTCTCAACGCTGGGGCAGTTAAAAAGGTTTTTGAAGCAAAAGGTCGACCACCGGATAATCCTTTAATTGTTCACATTGCTGAATTCGATCAGATAAAAGCGTTGACGGGTGAAGTCCCTGAAGTTGGAAAACTTTTAGCAGATGCGTTTTGGCCCGGACCTCTAACGTTAGTGGTAAAAAGTTCTCCTTCCATTCCGAAGGCTGTAACTGGAGGACTTGAAACGGTGGCGGTTCGTATACCTAAACATAATGTAACACTTGAGTTAATTAAGAAATTAAATAGACCGATAGTTGGTCCGAGTGCAAATAAGTCAGGCAGACCAAGTCCCACCACTGCACAGCATGTGTATGACGATTTAGCTGGAAAAATTGAATTGATTATCGACTCGGGTCCCACAACTATAGGCATTGAATCAACAGTTATAGATGTAACAGTATCGCCACCCTTAATATTAAGGTTCGGCGGGTTGACGAGGGAAAAGATAGAGCAGTTAATCGGTGAAGTTCGAACTACGGAAGATGAGCAAGCTTTAAAAAAATCTCCCGGAACCCGATACCGACATTATGCGCCAGAGGCACGTGTGGTTCTCTTCGAACGTGGAGACAAATTAGCATTCGATCAACTATTCAAAAAGTATCGCGACGAAGGAAAACGGGTGGGTTACATCGTATATACACCCGAGCTGGCAGTAAGGGGAACCGACGTGAAAGGAAAAATTGTTTCCCAAGATTTAAAAAACTATTCTCAACAGCTATTTGATTTGTTGCGTGACTTAGATAAGTTAGGCGCCGATGTTATCTTAATCGAAAGTGTTGAAGAAGTAGAATTAGGAAAGGCAATCATGGACCGACTGCGAAAAGCTGCAGAAGAAAATAAATCAACTTAAAATATTTATGATTTTAATATGAAAACTAAAAAAGAAGCGTTATTAAAAAACTCTGTCGAAGATATCATACAAATACTGACAGAATTAAAAGAAACGGGATTCCTAAATTTTGGAGGCAAGTCTGTCCGCCTACCCAAAAAGGTCAAGGTGGAAACAGAATTAGAAATTTCTAAGAACAGCGGTGAGTTTGAATTCGAGATAAACTGGACGAAGGGTCGAGTTCAGGTTAAACCCTTGGTTGCAATATTAATGGGAAGCGAAAGCGATAAACCTGTTATGAGCGGTGCGGAAGAAGTTTTAAAGAAGTTAGATGTCCCGTTCGAAACACATGTGATATCTGCCCACAGGTTGCCCGAAAAGTTAAGCGAGTATCTCACCAAAATTTCTACTCGTAGGATTGAGGTAATTATCGCGGGTGCAGGTATGGCTGCTCATTTACCGGGTGTTATCGCCTCAAAAGTAACTGTACCTGTTATCGGAGTACCACTGAAATCAGGTGCATTGAATGGGGTTGACGCCCTTTACAGCATAGTTCAGATGCCTTCCGGCGTTCCAGTGGCAACAGTTGCTATAGATGGAGCGAAAAACGCTGCTTTTTTGGCTGCCCAGATTTTAGGATTAAAATATTCAAAAATCAGTCAAAATCTCCAAAAGTTAAAAAATAATGAACAAAAACGTTTGGAGGGTTTGTTAAGGTTTTGAAAAGGTGTTTTCCTAATTCATTGTAAATCAATGTCTTATAGCCATAAAAATATTTTTTAAAATATATTTCTTGGAAAAAGCATAAAATTTTGTTATCTTGGGAACGGTTTTCATCAGTATTAAGTTTAGTATATTAAATAATCAAATAATATTTTTAGGAATTAAAATATATAAATGGACGTAAAATCAAAAGCAAAAATAATCGGTTTAGTGATAACAACTTGCCCTGCATGCAACAATCCTATCAATTTTGATAGACAGGCAAACAAGATATGTGCTTATTGTGAAGCAGAAGTTCAAATTAATCTCGATAAGGTCGAGGTTAGCCTTCGAAGCCCTATCAACAAAAAGTTAAAACTAAACCTTAATTAGACAATTTTAATATTTCTCTGACCCCCGGAGAAATATTTTTTGCACTTAAATAGGACTAATATGGTCGGATATTAAATGTTAAATCTATCAAAAAAAATTGAATATGGTCTGATAGCTCTGCGGCATATTGCCTCACTTCCCAACGGGACTGTGGTAACCGCGAAAGAAATTTCAGATAAATATAATATACCGTTTGAGTTGTTAGCAAAAGTTCTCCAGAAGCTCACTCATCAAGGAATAATTATTTCATACCAAGGTGTAAAAGGTGGGTATGTATTGGGACGAAAACCAGAACTAATCAGATTATCGAATGTCATACATGCTATCGAAGGTAAACAAAGCGTAACCATTGTAAATTGTGAAGCAGAAAATCCTGAAACGTGCAATATTTATTCTACATGCACTATTAAAGATCCGCTTTCAAAAATTCAAAATAAAATAAATATTATGTTCGATGAATTATCGATCATGGAGATTGTGTGAATAAGTTAATTTACATGGATAATCACGCAACAACTCCAACCGACCCGCGAGTTGTAGAAACCATGTTACCATTCTTCTCGGAGAAGTATGGCAACCCGGCAAGTCGGCAGCATCGATTCGGATGGATTGCAGAAGAAGCAGTTGAGTCGGCAAGAAGTACCATAGCTCGTCACTTGTCTATCGAACCGAAAGAAATCATATTTACGAGCGGAGCAACCGAAGCGAATAATTTAGCACTAATAGGTGTTGCAGAATCTTTCTCGAGTAAAGGCAAACATATCATCACATGTTCGACTGAACATAAATCAGTTCTAGATACATGTAAATATTTAGAAAAACGTGGTTTTCAGATTACATATTTACCCGTTGATGAATACGGGACTATCGACTTAAACAGGTTAGAAAACTCAATCACCGATAAAACTATAATCGTATCTGTTATGATCGCAAATAATGAAATAGGTACAATTCAAGATATAGAAAAAATTGGCGGAGTGTGCAGGAATAAAGGTGTTATATTTCATACAGATGCAACACAGGCAGTAGGAAAGATAGATATTGATATTAACAAATATAAAATAGATATGTTGTCCTTTGCGGGGCATAAAATTTATGGACCAAAAGGTATAGGTGCATTATATATCCGTTCGAAAAATCCGAAAGTGATTGTTCAACCACAAATACACGGTGGCGGTCACGAACGCGGTTTGAGATCAGGAACTTTAAACGTCCCTGCTATCGTAGGTTTTGCAAAAGCTTTAGAACTGTCTGCTCAATCGATGAAAGAGGAGAATAAGCGCTTATCAGGGTTACGTGACAAAATGCAGCAGACATTTTTCAAAGATCTCGAGGACGTTTATTTAAACGGACATCCAACGTCGCGTTTACCCAATAATCTCAATTTAAGTTTTATGTATGTTGAAGACAGCGCATTAATGATGAGTATAAAAGATATTGCAGTTTCATCCGGGTCGGCTTGTTCAACCGCACAGCCCCAACCATCTCATGTGTTGAAAGCTTTAGGAATCAGTGAAGAACGGCGGCATTCTGCCATTCGTTTCGGTCTTGGCCGTTTCAATACAGAAGAAGAGGTCGACTACGTAATCGATAGGGTGGTCGAAAATGTTAAATCTATGCGTAAAATATCACCTGTTTACAGAAAAAAAATACAGCAGCATATATAATTTAAATATGGAGACAACGAAAATCATGAAGAAATTAGAAATTATTACAAGCAACCATCAAGAGTTTTTAAAACATCTTAAGAACAAGTTCCCTCTTTTTCATAAATCGAATATATTTTTCAGAGACATCGAATATGGAATTATTGAATATCTTAAAGATAAAAATGTAAAAGTTAATTATCGTGAAGCGTTAGAATTGTCCTCTAAGGTGTCCGAGTATTTAGAAAAACAAAATATTTTCAAACGAATTGACAGCAAAACTTGGCTGCTGAACTACGAAGAATTTCTAACACCGAAAGTTGAGAAGCAGTCCGCGACGGTAGCTGCGAAGGTTTAATTTATTTAGGGTAAAACAATGTCAAAATTATTAGAAATACAAAACTTGCATGTCGAGGTAGAAGGTAAAAAAATATTAAAAGGTTTGACTTTTTCTATGAATCGCGGCGAAATACACGCAATTATGGGACCGAATGGTTCGGGAAAAAGTACTTTAGCCAACACACTAATGGGGCATCCGAATTATAGAATTACTGAAGGTGAAATATTATTTAACGGGCAAAATATCTTAGAACTCGGACCCGACGAAAGGGCTGCTTTAGGAATGTTTTTAGCTTTTCAGTATCCGCATGAAATACCCGGAGTTACTTTGTTTAATTTTTTACGTACCGCAGTCAATTCACTCCAGAAAAAGCGAACGGGCGAAGATATCGATAAGGATCGAAAAAAAGCTGCAGGCTCGCTGATGCAATTCAGCAAGAAGTTGACAGAGAAAATGAAATTGCTCAGTATCGATGATTCATTCAGTAAAAGGTATGTGAACGAAGGTTTTTCAGGAGGCGAAAAAAAACGTGCTGAAGTTTTACAACTTGCGATGCTTGAACCTCAACTTGCTATTTTAGATGAAACTGATTCAGGATTGGATATCGATGCGTTGCGTATCGTGGCTGATGGTGTCAATAGCATTGTCGGTCCTCAGCAAAGCGTCCTGGTTATTACACATTATCAGCGATTGTTGGATTATATAAAACCGAATTTTGTACACGTATTAGTCGACGGAAGATTGGTAATGTCCGATGGACCGGAATTAGCACTTAAGCTTGAAGATAAAGGATACGATTGGGTTCGAGATCAGATGAGTAATATAAATTAAACGGACTAATTATGACAGACAATTTAACTATAGACCGCAAAGAAAGTTATAAAGAAAAGTATGGCTTTTCCGACAAAAACTCATTCGTCTATAGAATTGAAAAAGGATTATCAAAAGACGTTGTAAAAGAAATATCTGCGATAAAGGGCGAACCACAATGGATGCTCGATTTTAGGCTGCGCGCTCTCGAGATATTTTATAAGAAACAAATGCCTGCATTTGGCGGCGATTTATCCAAATTGGATTTCGATAACATCCATTACTACATTAGACCGTCTGACCAAAAAGGAAGAACATGGGAAGAAGTTCCTGATAAAGTTAAAACCACGTTTGATAGGCTTGGAATACCGGAAGCGGAGAAAAAGTTCTTGGCTGGCGTTGAAGCTCAGTACGATTCCGAAAGTGTTTACAGCAGCCTTAAGGGCCAGTGGGAAAAATTAGGTGTAATATTTTGCTCCACAGATGAAGCATTAAAAAACCATCCTGATATTCTCAGAAAATATTTTGGTACAATCATTCCACCTGCCGATAACAAGTTTGCCGCATTAAACAGTGCTGTATGGAGCGGCGGCTCGTTTATTTATATTCCCGAAGGCGTTCACGTAGATATTCCGCTCCAAGCATATTTTCGTATCAATTCTGAAAGCGCAGGACAATTTGAACGTACTCTAATTATCGCAGAACCCGGCAGCTTTATTCACTACGTTGAGGGATGCACTGCTCCGGTGTACAAAATGAACGCTCTGCACAGCGCCGTCGTAGAAATAATCATAAAAGAAGGCGCACGTGTCCGTTATACTACAATACAAAATTGGTCCGACAACGTTTATAACCTCGTTACGAAACGTGCAGCCGCATACAAGGATGCTACGATGGAATGGGTAGACGGGAACATCGGCAGCAAATTGACAATGAAGTATCCCGCTATTTATTTAATGGACAAAGGCGCTCATGGTGAAGTCCTGTCGGTTGCTTATGCCGGCGACGGTCAACATCAGGATACCGGCGGAAAAGCAGTTCACTATGCCCCGCATACTTCATCCATTATTACGTCGAAGTCAATAAGTAAAGGAACAGGCAGAGCCAGTTACCGGGGTTTGTTAAAAGTTTATAAAGGCGCAACGAATGTTAAAGCGAGCGTAAAATGCGATGCATTATTACTCGATGAAGCTGCAAGAAGCGATACATACCCGAAAATTGAAATTGATGAAGAACAAGTACAGATAGGCCACGAGGCGACAGTCAGTAAGGTCGGTGATGAACAATTGTTCTATCTACGCAGCCGCGGTTTAAGTGAAGAACAAGCCACCGCTATGATTGTAAGCGGATTTATTGAGCCAATCGTCAGAGAATTGCCTATGGAGTACGCGGTTGAATTAAACAGACTAATTTCGCTTGAGATGGAAGGTTCTGTTGGTTAGTTGTGTTAACGTGAATTAAGGGATTCATAAACATAAACCGGGCTGTCTTGTGTTCTAGGCAGCCCAAGAATTTTATTTTAAAAATTTAATAATAATGGATATATCCAAAGATACTGTAGAAGAGATATCAATAAAAAATCTTGAACCTGAGTGGCTTCTTAAACGCCGAATGTTAGCATTCGAGCAATTCGAATCCACGCCAAGCCCTGCTTCGCGAAGGATAGATTATAAAAATATTAATCTGGAAAATTATTCTCTTGACCAGAACGGAGTTGGCGCGGCTGACTCGGGTTATTGGAAAACATTGGTCAGTAAATCGGCAGCGTTTGATACTTCGTTAGCAGAAAAAAATTCTATCGTCCAATTAAACAATCATGAGATATTTAAGCATATTGGCGATGAGTATAAATCTAAAGGTGTGGTATTAACTTCTTTAAAAAATGCCGTTCGTGAACATCCTGAACTGATTGAGAAATACTATCTTCGTAGCCGACCGCATGCGATAGCCAATAAGTATGATTTTCTGAATTCAGCTTTATGGCAGGAAGGTACGTTTATTTACATACCAAAAAATGTCGAAATTGAAATTCCATTAACAAACATAAATATAATATCTAAAGAAAATAATATTTACCTTCCGTTTACGTTGATTGTTGTCGATTCGAGCAGTAAGGTCATGCTAATCGATTATCAGACATCGGATTCATCCGATTTAAAAGCTTTCGTCTCAAACTCGGTCAATTTAGTTATTGAAGCAAATGCAAAGGTCGATTATATAAATATACAGGAATATGGTGCGAGCATAAATCATTTTGCGACAAAGAGTGCAACGCTGAAAAGAGATGCGACTTTAAATTGGGTCGAAGTTGCACTCGGAAGCAAGCTTACAAAAAATAATTTAGTTACAATTATGGAGGAACCTGGTTCAGAAGCGATGATGTCGGGAATGTTTCTTGCCGGACAGGATCAACAGATGGAATTTAATACTGCTCAGGTGCATAGCGCTCCACACGCAACCAGCGATTTATTGTATGTCGGCGCATTAAGAGATCGCGCCCATTCCAACTATGAGGGAATAATCCGGGTGCACAAAGGCGCTCAGAAAACGGATGCTTATCAGAAAAACAAAAACCTCCTCTTATCAAGAGAAGCTAAGGCAGATTCAGAGCCATTCCTCGAAATCGAAGCGAACGATGTACGCTGTACACATGGCGCTACAGTCGGTCCTATCGAAAAAGAGGACTTGTTTTATCTGATGAGCCGCGGTATCCCGAAGGAACTGGCTGTAAAGCTTTTAGTGCTGGGTTTCTTTAGTAAAGTAATCGGTAAGATTCCATTAGAAAGTGTGCGTACTGGTTTAGAATCATACATTCAAGAACGTGCGGTAATATAACTTATGTCTGAGAAAAAATATATAATCGATGATGTCTCAAGCTTGGAAGTAGGACAGACTAAATTAATAAATGTTGATGGGATGCGGATTACGCTCGTCAGATTGGACGATGGTTTCTACGCTGTCGATGACACTTGTACTCACGAAAATGTATCGATAAATTCGGGTAATGTCAGCTCTGGTGAAATAGAATGTCCGCAGCACGGCGCCCGTTTCGATATTCGAACCGGTGAAGTAAAGGCATTCCCTGCCGTTCGGCCTCTCCGGACTTATCGTGTTAGTTCTGAAAATAATAAATATTTCATACATTTAACAGAAAAAGAATGATTGAATGTTCGACCCAGTAAAAATACGCCAACAATTTCCGATATTTGGAAAAAAAATTAAAGATAAAGAATTGATTTACCTTGACAGTGCAGCCACGACGCAGAAACCTATTAGTGTTATTGAAGCTGTAAATGAATTCTACAGATATCAATATGCAAATGTCCATCGAGGTGCCTATACTCTTAGCGATGAAGCTACGTATAAGTATGAAACAGCTCGATTAGAAGTGGCTCGTTTTATCAATGCTGAAATGACGGAGAGTGTTATCTTTACTCGCAATGCAACTGAAGGGATTAACTTAGTTGCGAGCAGTTGGGGGAGGTCAAACTTAAATGCCGGAGATGAAATTCTATTAACTATGATGGAACATCATAGCAATCTGATCCCATGGCAAATAATTGCTAAAGAAAAAGGTGCGAAATTAAAATTTATTGGTCTAACTCCCGATGGCAGACTTGACCTCTCGAACATTAATACTCTCATTTCTGACCGGACAAAATTTGTTTCGCTTGTTCATATCTCAAATTCTTTAGGCACCATAAATCCTGTGGAAGAAATAATAAAGATTGCTCACCAAAATAATATTCCGGTTTTAGTTGATGCAACGCAAAGCGTTCCTCACATCTCGGTCGATGTTCAAAAACTTGATTGCGATTTTCTCGTCTTTTCAGGCCACAAGATGTGTGGCCCAACGGGCATCGGTGTATTGTACGGCAAATCGGACTTGCTAGATAATATGCCCCCTTATATGGGTGGAGGTGAGATGATAAACGAAGTCCATCTCGAATGGTCGGATTATCGTAACCTACCATGGAAATTTGAAGCTGGCACTCCGCATATCGCGGGTGCAATCGGTTTGGCTGTGGCTGTGGATTTTCTGAAATCTCTAAGCATGGCAGATATCCAATCTCATGAACAATCTCTTGTTCAGTACGCTATTGAAGGATTACAAAACATTGATGATGTTCAGATTTACGGACCCTTGAAAGAAAGAGGCGGACTCGTTGCTTTTAACATTAAAGGCGTACACCCACACGACGTTTCTACAATATTAGACCAGGAAGGTATTGCAATAAGGGCAGGGCACCATTGTACACAACCTGTAATGAGATGGTTAGATGTTGCAGCAACGGTGCGGGCAAGTTTTTATGTGTACAACCTGAAATCGGATATTGATATGCTGTTGGAAGGAATAAAAAAGGTGAAGGAGGTATTTGCAAGTGTCGGTAAATGATTTATACTCGGAAATTATTTTAGAACATTACAAGGAACCGCACAACTTAGGTGAATTGGATTGTCCTGAAGTGCATGCCAAAGGATTTAACGAATCATGCGGCGACGATATTAGGATTTTTGCAAAAGTTAAGGATGGAGTGGTTGAAGAGATTAGGTTTGCTGGTAAGGGCTGCGCAATAAGTCAATCATCTGCTTCCATGATGACCGATATGGTGCACGGTAAAACAATCGAAGAGGCAAAACAATTTATACATCAGTTTACAAAAAGTATTACCGGAGACGCAGTATTTCCCGAAACGGATGAGTGGTTCGAGTTGTCTGCATTGAAGGGAGTAATTAAATTTCCGATAAGAATAAAGTGTGCAAGCTTAGCTTGGCATACATTGTTGCAAGGAATAAAAGAGTATGAAAATAATAAATTAAAAAAATAAAAATTAGAGGATAAGATGGCAGAAAATATTCTTGTAGAAATAACACAAAAAGCAGTGGAAGAAATACAAAAAATTAAAACGGCAAACAATATTGCCTCAACTCACGGATTGCGTGTCGGTATCAAGGGCGGCGGTTGTTGCGGAATGAATTACGTCCTTGGGTTTGAAGAAAAATCCAGCGAGGAAGATAACGTTTATGAATCTAACGGTTTAAAAGTTTTCATGGACAAGATTAGTTCTGATTATCTTAAGGGTGCGCAATTAGATTTTCAGGAAAGCGAGTATGGGCGCGGTTTTGTTTTTAACAACGTCAAACAAGAGCACAACCACGATAGTCAAGGTTGTGCGGGTGGTTCTTGCGAGACATGCTAATTAAAATGAGTAAATAACTTTAAAAATATAAAGGAGATATATATCATGGCTTACGAATGGAAATTCAATTCACGTCCTTATACGGACGAAGAAGCAAAAACCAAACTGAGCAATGTAATGAGTCCTGAAACTACAGACTGGCATTACAATGTTCATCAAAAAGGATACGTAACGGCATTAAACAATATCGAAAAAGGGTTGGAGACTGCCGACCGTGCCACTGCCAACGGCAACTACAGTGAGATTGGCGAACTGAAGCGCCGCTTTACCTGGAATCACTCCGGCGCTTTACTTCACGATCTTTATTGGGAAGTACTTGGCGGCGACGGCGACCCGAATAAAGGTCCGGAAATTAAAGCGGCAATCGAAAAAGAATTCGGTTCATTCGATAAATGGAAAGCCGACATTAAAGCTTCCGCACTCTCAGCTAAATTAAGCGGCTGGGGATTGCTTGTGTATGATTCGCTTTATTCGCAACGCATACTGAATATTTTAGTGGATGAGCATCAATACGGCGCTATATGGGGCGGAATACCACTTGTCGCGATTGATGTATTTGAACACGCTTACTACCACAAGGACGGGGCTAAGCGCGCAGCTTATATCGACAATGTTATCGCTAATTTGAATTGGGGCAGAATCAACGAGAGATATAAGAAGTTAGTGTTGAAGTAGAAATTATAAAGTACTGGAGTTATGTTTAGACTTCCGATATTTTAGAGAGCCATCTCATGTAAATATCGGAAGTCTTTTAAAAAAAACATTCACACTTTTATCAGCATTAGTTTAGGCAACGTGCGCCACTTTCTTAGTTCTTTTCAGGTGTCCGAATTTCTGAGACAAAAATTCAAGTTTTTCTTTATTTGAAAGTTCAGATAACTTTCTTTCAGATTTTTTTTGCAATGCGCGTTTCATTTTGACCGCATCAATTTTTTTAACTTTCATAAATATCATCCAATTACAGATGTGTCAACATAAATTCGTGGTCTAAACATTTCTTCTGTCCTTGTAATCGTTATGGCATTTTTCGCTTAACATGTTTTGTAGCGCCATTTTCAATTCAAATATATAATTCTAAAATTTTGTTGCCGATATGTGCAGTTGCCCGCTACTTGTATAACAGAAGTTTACGAGTTATGATGTTATTGCTTGAGCGTAGTTGATACAGATAAACCCCACTCGCATAATTGTTAGCTTCAAATTCGACAGACTTAAATCCTGGTAGTTGAAATGCATCTACCAAAGTTACCAATTCCCTTCCTATAAGGTCAAAGACCTTCAAAGAAACTTGTGATTGTATCGGTAATGTATACTGTACAATTGTTCGTAAATTAAATGGATTCGGATAGTTTTGAAACAACAGGAATTGCGTCGGAAGTCGTGGATCCACCGACACTGATGCAGACAAATAACTTTCGTTGCCGGCCCTATCGACTGAATTTATCCAATATGAGTAGATTCCTGCATTTGGGAACTTAGAATCAGTATAATTCACAGTTGGCCAAAAAACTGAATCGAGAAAGATTGCTTCGAAACTGTCACGCGACGCGCTTCGATAGATTCTGAAATTAGATAAGTCTGGAACAAAATCTGAAGACCATTCCAAGTAAACAACTCCACTGTCGCCTCTACCAACAATGCTAGACGGAGGAGGTGGAGGATTCCGATCTATTGGAATCACAGATACGCTTTGCGTAAGCTTGCTTTCATAGCCACTACTATCAGCAGCGCTGGCCCAATAAAAATAACGCTGAAGATTTGTGACATTGCGATCTAAGTAGGAGGACATTCCGATTAATCTAATCGAGTCAATGCAAGTTGCCAAAAGTGAATTATCTGTTATGGCTCTGTAAATCTTGTATTGCAGGAAATCAGGGTCTACATTCGGTGTCCATGTTAGTTGCACCATCGCGTCCCCACCTACTGCACAAAAATCTTTCGGAATTTTAGGAGCAATTCCGATATCAATCTGATATACTTTATTCGTATACCAATCGATATTCCATAAATAACCTTTTGCCATCGTCAACCCCGTTGGCCAAGGACCTGGTGATGGAAATGCCCAAATTATCTTTCCTTTTAGATCGATTTTAAAGATCGATTGGGCATTATCGTCACAGTAATACAAAAATCCATCAAAGAAGACCAATCCAGTTATATTACCTGATGGCGGGGAAAGTGAATCCAATATTGCTCCATTGCTTGGATTAGCTTTATAAATCATGCTCTGTGCACCGGGAGGGGATGCCCAACAAACGTTTGTCCCATAATAGAGTTTCGATCCATCCCAAGCAATCCCCGCTGGGTAACATGAATACACTGCCGGAAAATAGTTTTGAATGACACCGGTCTGTGAAAGTCTGATAAGACTGTATTGATGAAGTGGATAACCATCCATCACCCAGATATTGAAACCATCCCAAGCGATGCCCGAGGTCCACAAACTCGGTGCAGGTAAATATTCGGTGACTTGATACGACCGGGACTCGATTTTGTAAATCGATTATAATCCACCCATAACAGAGTAGTTTGGTATTAAGAATGATTGGCCATCGAAGCAAATACCTGAAGGTGCTCGTATTGGAATGTCAAAAGTATCGACAATAGAGTATTCGAAGCCACCCCTTCCTGATGTGGCATAGGTGTAATAGGCGAGGTTATATGAACTTAGGTTTATCACAATAAATAGTATTTCAGTATATTCTGTTCCGAAAAGTGGCTCATAGAATTCTGTATTGGGTGATACTGACAGAATGTTTTTTCCGGATCCACCGATCTCAATGGCTTTCACAATAAGTCCGGTGCTGGTCGACGAGAACAATGCTCTCAGTTCGAAACCGTTATTGAAAGACATGTACTGGGCCGAGTAGCGGTCTATTGTTTGGGTCAGTGACGATACGTTTGGAGTATAATACGTTGTAGCTTTAACCTTTGGAAGATTTGGATAGATGTATCCATAGGACGGATTAATGGTTCGATCATCAATGACATTAGCGATACACCAATTTTGAAATATATCAATAAATCGGAGGGAGTTACCATTCTTGCTTAATGCATCGTTAATGCACGCCTCGCCATCGTATGGACTTGAGACAAGATGTCGAAAGATGACTGGACCAAATTGATCTCGGAGATACGTAAAGAAACGTGCCGCACGTGAATAATCTATCAAGGAATAGTAAAGGTTCCCCATACGCCAGTCGAATAGATAGTGGTCTGTCTCACTCACGAAGTAGGATTGGTTAAATATTGGATAACCGCAGAGGACTTCTGACACGAGCGAGCACCCTTCGTTGATAAAGAGACTGTGACCATTGTTGTAATTGAAATGGATCATATGCTGAAATTCATGGGCCATTGTTGAGCTGCCCAAACGAAGTCCAGCCGGTGTAAGCAAGTTTAATGGGTAGGTGTCCAGGAAGAACATTTCTGCAAAGTTACTGGTCCCAAAACCCGGCTGTAACGTATCGATCTCATTGAACGAATTGAAATAGCCGACAACATACCCCCCGGATCCGCTAAATCCATCTCTGATATCTAGTAGAAGTATGATAATACGGGAATCGTTGTCTACGTCGGGTGGATCCCCGAAAACGTCTGAGACCATAGTAAAGATACCGTAATTTTTATTTGACGGTGTTCTAGTATCGAATGCAATGCGAAGAGAATCTAAAATTGATTGATTAACCCTACCGGAATTCCAACTGGCATCCTCAACGAATATGTAACAATGACGATCAACAGCTCTGCATGTAGAAGGTACTTTGTATCGCGATGAACTAGATGTCAAGTCATCGGCATACCAGTTTTTCTGTGATCCGATTGAAAATCCCCAACCTGTATCCGGGTGGAAAGCACGCTTAGACTTTAGTGCTTGAGGGTTTTTTATCAAGAAATCGCGAACATTCTGCTGTCTATCCCATACGAGATTTGAAGAGGGAATCGGATACGCGCCTTGTGGTTTGTCGTTCATTCCTTTTAGGCTGGGTCCTGGAAAACTTTCGTTAGGAGGATCCGATCGACCAGATTGGGTAAGGACAATCTCGGTGTGAATGAAGAAGAAGCAAGAAATAAATATGATTGAGTAATATTTCATAATGTTCAATTCTTCTCTTGTTTAGTTCTATTCAACGGGCAATTTCACATAACTGCGGGTGGATGGATGAGCGAAGTGTCCCCCGCAGGGGGATAAACTGTTTTAATTTTTTTTATACATCTATACATTCTCATATCCAACAGTATAAACCTTCACATTAAAAAACTCGTATAGAATATATAACTTTAAAGTTTTGTTTACAAATTTAAGAATAGATATATTTGATAATGCCTGAAGCCAAAAAGAAAAATCCTAGGAAAGTAAAATTATACTCAAAGCGTATCCCACTTCCTCAAAAACCACCTAAAGTTGAGGTGCCTAAGAAGGCATATTCGCGGAGGAAATTGAAGAAGAATCTAAAAAAAATGATTAACAACGAATGACAGAAAGCCTGAGTTGAAAACACTCAGGCTTTTGTTTGATAGCTCCCCGCCGAACCGTTTGCTCCGTTAGAAAACATGCCATACTTGATTATATCAGAATTTAGTATCAATTTGTTCATAACAAAAACAGGAGTTCAATATGCCAATAATAAAACCGATTTCAAGTCTGCGCAATCGGACACGCGAGATTGCCACAATATGCCACGAACAAAATGAGCCTGTGTTTTTCACCACAAATGGTGAAGGTGATCTCGTAGTGATGAGCATCGATCATTATGAGCGGTTAAAGGCTCAAGTGGATCTCTTTGAAAAACTCGGTATCGCACAAACTCAATCGGCGTCAGGGAAAAAAGGAATCACCCATAAACAGATGATAGCGAAACTGCGTCAAAGAGCAAATGGCCGCTAAATATACGTTGAAATATCTTCATCCTTTCTTTGGACGTGTACCACGTCATTCGAAAATATCTTGCCTTCTACATTATCCGCGGTGATCGAATAGAAATCCATCGAGTGATTCATGGTTCTCGCAATCTCGACCACCTGATTTGACCTCCTGAGCGAGCGTCCCGCCTAATGTACGTGCGGGAAATATCCCGCTCGAAGAGCGGGACGAGCGAATGGCTGCGGAACGTCCTGCATAAAAATGATGTACCGTTGCGAAATATAATAAATAAATTTACGGAGAGCAACGGCATTGAGCGATTCGAGACTCAATGTCGAAGCATCGCTCAGAAAAATTTGATTGAGCGTCATGTTTTTGCTTGTTACGCGTTCGTTGTGTTGCACAAATAAACTATTATTATAATGCAACTATTTTTCTTTCTTGTGTTACTTCTATTGTGATATCTTCGTTATCCCGTTTTCTGCAAAGTAAAATTCTATAGCCACTAATTTTCGATACTAATATCCAGTGAATAAGTGGATGAATAGTTATAATTCCAATTGGAATACTAAAAATCAAGAAGATGATTGTCAGAACGGTAGGAGCAATCCCTGGCGAGATTATAGCAATGATAGTTCCTACTATTGTCATGAAGAGACCTACAACTCCTCCGGTTGCAATGGTGACTACAATTCCTCTCCAAAACCAACCCCACATGATGGTCAGTTTTTCCTCCCAAGCAAGTTTTGAATAATTAACCCGTTGGAGTCCAGCAAATTCTATGTGTTCCAGTAAAATGTTTGAATTATCAATCTAGTCTCCTAATAAAGTATTTACTTAATGTGCAACACAATGACGCCTAACGATTTGGCAAAAACTGAAATTGCGGAACGAATTATGACAGACAAATTTAATATGAGTGGAGCAATTTTTCATTTCACAGTTTTTGCCGTGTTATGTGCAGCCCTTGTTTTAAATTAAGTACACATAAAGTACTAACTAATCTCTTTCGGGATTAGTTCTCAGCAGCTTTTTGTGGAGTAATTATTTTAAAATAATTCGTTTAATCCTGCATATAGCGCTTTCTAGTAGATTTTCTATCTTCATTGTTTTGATCCATATTATTTTAATACTATTTCAATAGCCTTCTCTAAAAGCTCATCTCGTCCTTCTCGTATTCCACTTATTGTGGGTTCCAAAGGGATTGTTGGCTTTATTCCAACAAGATGATGTTGGGTGTCATCATGTTTTATTACTTTCATCCCAGTCCATTGAAACTTAAAACCACCAATGGTTGTAACTAAATTTACGTTTCCATTAGCCCCAGCAGTTTGAGATCCAACAATCTCGGCGAGCTTATAGAATTCAATAATTCCCATAATACTCTCTGAGTAGCTAATAGCACTTTTATTAGTAATAAAAACAATCTTTCCTTTAATTCTAGGCTGCTTAGGCTCAATAGTCCATCGGCCTGATGTATCATATCCGGCAATATTTTCATGATCCGGGTATATTATTTCAGGTATATTAAACTTAGCAGAATGAATGGGATAGTCAATCAAATAACTAATGGCATCATTGTTATTGTTTGGGTAACCTCTTAAATCAAACACTACTCCTTTAGCCTTTGAAATATCCTGAATCCTGTTCTTTATTTCTTCAGTATTAGCTTGACAGAGATTAATATAAAAGATATTTTCTTTTATCTCAGAAACATTGTCTGGTCTTTTATGTTGTGGAAGTGGAAGATCTCGGGATATTGCGACTTCCAATATTTTTCTACCCCTTCTGATTTTTGCAACGGATATTTTATTGCTGTCAGCTTTAGTAAAATCTCTTAAAGCTTTGAATCTTTTCCACTGAGGTGAGCCAGACACGATTTTTTCGTAATTAAAAAGCAATGTTTGAGCGGATTTTCTATCCAGTTCCAAAATAATATCGCCTTTTTGTAATTGATCACTATTTGTCGCGACAACTATAATTTCTCCTTCTAGATAATCAAAAATTATTGGCAATACTTTTAAGTTCCCCTCTGATGGATGCGTTATCTTTATATGACCATCATTTAATACAGCTGTCATCCTATGTAAAGAGATCAGGAAATCACTTTCATCCTTATCATACCGGATTTCCAATAATGTTTGTTTAAGAATATTTTCCCAGTTAACATGAACCACATCAAAATAAGGGTAAAAATGCTGGATTATATTCCAAATAGTTATCACAGCTCCTATTCTTGTAACTTCTAACTTAGCACTATTAGTTTCTAATTGTATCTGATCAAGTTTATTCTTTAAATTCATGTACGATTTAGAGAAAATTATAGGTTTCTCGCGATTCAGATATAGAGCCAACGGGAAACTGCATTTTATTCCATTTCCCAAGTCTTTGGTGATTGATTCATTACCCATACAATGTTTTTTAAAAAGAGAATTGTATTTAAACTCATCACTACTCTGGAGGACTATTGATGTTTTCTTTGCTGATTTTGTTATAGTATACTTATATCCGATTGCGTACGATTTCCATCTATCCTCAATTTCACCCTGTCCCTCGGTAATAAATTGATTATTTGATATCGAAAATGGCTGCAAATGACCTGCGCTATTCCCCAGTTGAAATTCGAGATCATCGATCAGAATTTCCCCTTTTTCTAATAATCTAATTGTCAAAACGAGATAACTTATGCCCTCATCAAATTTATCCTCTATTGTAAACGGTTCTGATTCTTCATTTTCAAAAGTTCCTGATCTCTGATAATATTTGCCAGAAGAAGGAGCATATCCAAATATCTCAATCTCTCCTTTGCCATTAATCGACGTTTTAACGTTTGCTGAAAGTTTAAATCTTCTGTTTTGGAAGTCAAAATTGTTCGATGATTGCTGAAATACTCCCAAGCTGGAATTATAAGCCCAGTCTATTCTCCTAAGTCGAATACTATTATAAATAGGATTTGGATCGGCTGCTACACCTTTATGTTGCCAGGTAACGAGTACTAAATCATCCTTTTTTTCAGGTTGGTTAAACGCTGTGGGAGCTGCCCCTTCAAAGAAAATGTTAATGCTTGGAGCTATCGGAAGAAATAAACTTTCCAAAGTATCCAGGAGATCTGATGGATTTTTAGTTCTACCCACTTGTTCAATACCATAATATAGAAATTTATTCCAATCAATGGAGGATGCTTCATCACTTGGGTGAAAATATTTAATGTAACCGTAAAGTTTCGCAAATGTACTTAAGTATTCAATTTTTGTATCCTGGAGATCTGACCGGTTGTTATGTACCGATGAACTACATCCTATCGAGGTAATAATTACAAAAAATGGAAAGATACTTTTTAGTGTTTTCATATTTTCTTCTTTCTTTAATGAGTCATAAAGGCCTGGTAACAAAGTAAGTACTGTTTATTTTGCTATCAATGCAACGTGCAGTACTTATTTTTTCATCTCAAGATATATCAAGGTTTTTTGTGAATTGTTAAATATCTTGATCGATTGAGACTGTAAAAACATTTGTTGATAAATTTTTGCTGAAACAACAAGGTAATTCATATTACATGAGAAAGGTAAACATAGTATTATTAGTTGAATCTTTATAACTCTCTAATATACTTCGGGTTGCACATAACGTCTTGCTAAACACCGCAGTGCTGTTGCAAACTCTTAAATGATGCGGCTGACGCCGCTATTAACGACTCATTTCCTGCGGCGGAAGCCGCAAACCAACTTGTGAGCAACAGCATTGAGCGACCACTATAATTCTCTATCGACAAAGGGAGCGTCGGTGTTTTGCTTGTTAGCCGTTCGTGCGGCACAATTCCTTGCTTCAGGTGTCGATATACAGTAGTGAAGTGTAATACCTAATCTCAAGTCCAGTGTTAGAAAGCGACGCGCAGCAAAGCTCGACAATATCAGTTGGGTGCGTGTTTGGTATGTACAAACGTCGCGCACGCTTCCGAGACGATCGGCCAAAACTTCTCTTTGTCTTTTTTGTTCCAGTGAATCGCTCCTTGGAGTTTCTGTAAGGCATCTCGAATGCGCTCTGAGTTGACAGCCAGACGGTTCAGCAACTCAGCCGGGGGGTGTTCTTTCCTCACATAGAGCCACTGAGCAGTGAGCGTACATTTTTGCAGCAGATGAAGTGACGATTTGATTGCTACCACGGTGGAGCCGCACGACTGTATCGG
>CAZOQB010000015.1:49608-67053 GCA_964581995.1 uncultured Ignavibacteriaceae bacterium
TACCCAAATCAAAAAGTTGATCCGTGAAGAGCGCGATACGATTCTCCAGCTCAAGCGCGTATGCTTGGCAAGTCGTAGAACTAAAGTGTCCAACATCATAGTGCGTCGTGGGCGTGGCGAACGAACCCAAATAGGTTTCCGGAAGGCCGATCCACGTGTGGCACTCACGGCAGAATAAAACGTTCTTTGGAATTGGCTTTTTACACCGCGTGCAACTGGTCTGGCGTGCGCCTACCTTATACTGGCAACTGGGACATTGGAAGGGCGTGTCAACCGGCGCGAAGAAAACCAGTTCGCAATAATCGCATCGCCTTGAATCAATTGTGGCGGTCTTATTTCCAAAGATCAACGTGTAGCAGTCTGGGCAGACTATCTCGAACTTGCGCAATGATCGTGTGAACGAAAAATCCTTCTGACATTTTGGGCAGCGGAATTCAAAGGCACCCATCGCCTTAGCCGCCGATGCTCGCGTAGCACCGTAAATTGCCCACCCTGCGCCTACGACAGCCAGCATCACGAAGAAGTAGGGAAAGAAAGGCAGGAAGGGGACAAAGAGAAGTCCCAACCATCCGAAGGTCCGCCCGAGAGTTCGACCCATTTCTTCGTAGCTTATGTCTGATGTAAACATTACGATACTGCCAACGATTCCGATAACGAGGAAGAGAGTACCAAATCCTAGGTTCTTCATACCCTCAGATATGGCTCCCGTCTTAGTGTATGGGTCGAGTTTCGTGGAGCACATCTGCTGAACCAAGGTTGTAGGTAATTGATCAAGAATCTGGTTTGATGCCATAATGTTTCCTCCTGTTGAGCAGAAGTATGTCTTTAAAAGTAGTTATTGTGCCGCATGACGGCTAATGGGCGCGGGAACAATGCAGTGCGTGAGCACGGAAACCGTTTTTTGGTTTACGAGCGCAACGCACGCATTGCCATTGTTCCCGCAGTTGTGCGACGTTCGCGGAGCGAACGTGTTTCGCACAACAAGGGTGAAACCCGCGCCCATTGTGCGGACGCTTATGAGCGTAGCACGCAAGTGCGGAGCGAATGTCCGCACAACGTGTGGCGTGTTTACGCCGTGTGGTTGCGAGCTACAAACAGACCAATTCATTTGCGAAGCAACCGCATGGAGCGAACACAATATTTTCCTCCCAATAAAAGTGAGCATCGTAAACACGCCTGTTAGCTGGCGTTTGGTGGTTATCACTTGAAAAAAGATCATTTCACTTCTCTATCTTATTGGTTCAGATATCAATTCAACCATCTCGTTCGGATTGGGGCCGTCTGTGTGAACCCTAGCTATCTTTTTCCCATTTCCGGTTACAATCGCACAATTTGGATCTTTAGGATCTTGGGCTACTTGGGCGTCTTTAACCGGAGTTTTTTCATTTAAATCAGAAAATAACACCGCGCCGGAGGTTATTTTATTTGTGATGCCTATTTCATTGTCAGTCACTACAACCAATGTTTTATTCTCCACATTAACATATTTTGAAAGTATGCGTCCTTCGCCAAAACTTAAGAGCACTGTTGAAGTTGGCGAACCAAGACCATCCGTTGTTGGAATTACAACAAACAAACCATTATCTGCTGAGAAACAAACAGCGCCATTCATTTCTTCCTTAATAATATGTCCCTTTGCCCTTGCAACCACTTCTCTCACGTCAACTTTCAACGTAAATGTCCCTTCAGTGTTCTTAATCCAATCAACAAATTCAACGTATCCGTCTTTTAGTTCCGCCTTTATCGATTCTTTCGGCACCGGAATCTTCGCCGCCTGCTTGCTTTCAGTCATGGTTGACGAGTCATTCCGCTGGTTTCTTTTCTCCCTCGTGCTGTCAAGTACGGCTTGCTTAGGTTGTTCCTTTTGAATTTGAGAAGCTGTTGCAAATTCCCTGGCCGATGGAACTATCGTAACTAGGAGAAATGCGATTGAGAATCTATATATGTACTTCCTTATTGGTGCCATAACTGCTACTCACATTTTTGACAGATGATTATCAGTCACCAAATGCCAGCTAACGTGTGCGCAAACTACGCCACACCGCACTCCACGCTCTTTAGGATTGAGTGCGGTGTGGAGCGAACTCTACTTGAGTTCGCTCCAACTTGCTTTACCATAGCCTTTGCAAATGAGTGAGCGACGTAGTTTGTCGCTGTTAGCCGCCGCTTTGGAGTCATGACTCCTCATCCTCAGTTTCAGCATCGACGAAATCAACATCATCAAGGGCATTCAGAATTCTTACTGACGGGAATCGATTAGTTGAGTCAAGTTGACGCTCGATAGCCTCTTTTGTTCTTCGAGAGAGGACAACAAAGTACCGTTCTAATTGTCCGTCCACTTCTGATAGCCGTTGCAAGTCACGTTCGATGGCTCTCTTCTGAGGGCCTCGAAGGCTCCCGGCTTGAGATGTCAAAGTCGTTTTTACCTCGGCAATGAGCTTGAGGTTCTCGTTTCGGTCAAGCCCTCTAATATCGATTCCCGCAGCACCGGCATTAGCATAGTGAAAAGTCAGCATCGGGAACGTCGGCTTCAGTTTTTCAATTGCGATTAACGCCAACTTATCATGAATTCGATTGTTGAGACGCCCAATTGCTTGCTTCAACGTTAGGAGGAATTCGATTTCGTCTATATACAGTTGTAGATATTCTTCTTCCATTGTAATTGATTTCCAAAGTGGCGGCTAATGGGCGCGGGAACAATGCAGTGCGTGAGCACGGAAACCGTTTTTTGGTTTACGAGCGCAACGCACGCATTGCCATTGTTCCCGCAGTTGTGCGACGTTCGCGGAGCGAACGTGTTTCGCACAACAAGGGTGAAACCCGCGCCCATTGTGCGGACGCTTATGAGCGTAGCACGCAAGTGCGGAGCGAATGTCCGCACAACGTATAGCAAAATCAACGCAGGAAATTTGACTATGAAAAATATATTAACAAATTTATTGAACGTATTTTGTGGCGTTGTTTTGCTTGTTAGGTGTTCGTTTTTGCCACAGAATTTTATGTTAGAAGTTTTTTAATGAGCCGCATTAATTTTATGGCGAGTGCACCAAGAACAGCACCGGTCGCACCAAGAATATATGCAAGCCAAACAGATAAAGATTGTGTAAGACTATAATACAATATTGTAAAACATAGAGTAACACCGATGAACAAGCCAATAAGGGCACTCATTTTTTGAGATTCACCATATAATTTTTGAGGAGAAACTGCATGGAACTTCAATTTAAGACCCGGGTGATCGCACGAGACGGAGATATACGGAAGACCGGGGACATCTCTCGTTACAAGCATGAGGATGTTAATAACGTCTCCACGGTTCAGAACGGGAACTTGATAGTCCCTCGTCCGAAGAGGGTTGGACACATTCTCTTCAGACAAAATTTGGGAAAAATCATCACTGAGCTTGAGATTTTTGAGACTACGTGAATTTGCGGCGTGAGAGATGAGAATAAGGCTCTGTTGGTCGCAGGCAATGTTGAGTTCTAAACCTGATAAGTCGTGGTTACTATCATTTGATAATTGTATGGAAGATATGAATAAATTTGTTACAGAATTGTTATCATGAAGAACTTGTACGTTGCCGAACAATGGATCATCACCAGAGAGTGCAAGAGTTTGATGCCAGACCGAATAGCGAATTGTAATAATGCGGCGAATAAATCTATCCCAAAGATGTTTGAAGATAACGCCAACTACAAATGTTATTATACCGACATAGATTTTGTCTTCATCCATTTATGTATTCCTTTTTTTATAGTGGCAAAAATGACACCTAACGTGTGAGTGCTTGCGCCGTTGAATGCCGCTGCTAAGAAAGCTCAATTGTGCAGCGGCACGAAATGGAGCGAGCACAATAGCTGTTACCTTATTTAGATTCCTATTCGACATAACCAAATGAGCGAGCGTCGCAAGCACGATTGTTATATGCCGTTTGGGCGATTCGATAAAAACTTAAGTTGAGATCTTAATTCAAGGACCTCGATTGGGCAATCAAGCCAATCGTGGATCCAACAAATGATAAGCTCGCAATCATCGGGTTGGTGACCGTGTTCTTTAAAATTGCTACTTTGATATTCAAACTCAATGCGGACGTGCTCCCACCTCTGTTTTTCTTGATCGACGCATCGCTTGCCCTCACAATCTGGGTATTCAGTTCGGATAGACTCGACAAGAAATCCAAGTTCGCGACTAATCATTCCAAATAGATAAACAACTCCTTGTTCATTGATCGGTGCGAAACGCAATCCACGAAAATCGATTGGCTCACCAAATTGAATTCGCTTTCGCTTCTGTGTCTGAGCGGGAGTGATAGTCTGCGGAATAATCATCTGGGCTTGGGATGATTTTGATGATACGAGTTGAGAAGGTACGATCTCTGGTGTTCCAGTAACATCAGGAAATCCATATTTGGCGTAAGCAATCTTACAAGCATCGCTAAGAGTTCTCCAGCGATCGCGATATGGTTTGATACTAAATTTTCCCTTCGAGTTCATCTGGGAGTCAGTCGGTTGCTTTCCAAGTTCTTGAGTGATGCGGATGATTTCTTGGAGAAGTTCGTCATCTGGCGTCATTGACCGTTTTGGTTGTGGGGCAGGTGCGAGTCCTGCACACTTGAGTGCTTCTCTCCAGGAGCCAAAAGTGTAGCGAATATTTGATAGTGAGAGGCGACTGTTCTCTCTGAATTGTCGCTGACTTAGTTCTGACGTCTTGAGGGACTCCGCTACACGTCGGATTTCAGCAACGATTTTTTCTCTCTTATCCATGGAGTACTCCTAAGTTGAGCCCAAATGGCATATAACATCTGTAATAACGCAATATTGCGTTATTACGCTTTTTAATTTAAGCTTATTTAAGCAATTTCTGTTTGTCAATGTATATTTTATGTTCGTCTTTCGTTTTCAAGAAATCATCTATCTTAAAAAAATCTTTTCCTACGCCTTAAATTATTTCAACCAATTTTCTCCATCCGGTCGTTCATAATTTTATGTTTCAATATAATACTTCTCAATTTAATTGTCAACAAAATTTTTATGAAAAATAAAAATAGTTAATATCCTATTTTCAATACCTGCGTTCTTACGGCTATAGGGAAACATGTCGGGGCATGTCGTACCGGCTGAACTTCTATCGGTACGATAGACTTTGGCGAAGCCATCCCTCTGGATAGTCTGTCGAAAATACCTTGCATTTCGACATGCTGGAAGCATGTCGTACCGGCTGAACTTCTATCGGTGCGATAGACTTTGGCGAAGCCATCCCTCTGGATAGTCTGTCGGGCAATCTGAACTCTTTCGACACGCTGAAGCGCCTGTCCCGAGCCTGCCAAGGGATATCGTACCAACAGAACTCGAAACGGTGCGACTGCATTACCTATCTCGTTCAAATCAAATTACCGGCTCTAAAGAGGCCGTGTTATAATGCCGAATTCACCCTAAATCCCTCTCTTATGATGAGAGGGACTTGCTGAATCTGCGCTCCATTCTCCCATTCTCTTTTTAAGAGAAGGGGCAGGGGATGAGTTCCGATAGTTATACGACAACCTCTGAAGCGAAAGATAGCATTCAGAATGTAAGTTTTATTTCTTCCCAATCGAGTTTAAAATCAGCTTTCCGTTCTGGCTAACTTTTAACCAGTATCCTTTACCGGGTTCAATAGTTGTAGCAGCTTCATACAGGTTGTTATTGTAATTGTACAGAGAAGATGAAATGATACTTGCCGGCTCCTCAATAATGCTGCTGACTGCAACGGGACTTGATAAACCACCGATTATATTCCAACCTTGTGTTACAACTATTGTATCTATCGTTCTGACAACACCAAAAAATTCTATAGACTGATTAGAATCATATTTTACCCAATATCCCTTTCCGTTTTGTAATGTAGATTTGGTTAAGTATCCGTTCTGATAACTGTATACTTGTGATGACGAAGATGGAAATATTGTCGAGGTTTGATAGTCAGTGAGTTGCAAAGGAACAGAAACTAAATTCCATCCTGTCGAGAGTTGTTGGGAAATAGTAGTCTCATCAATGAGGTAAGAATAGTACTCTGCGGGATAGTTAATAGGCGCCTTTGCTAAGTCTTTATCTATGTTTTGAATTGAAAAAAAATAATTAACATTATTGCCTTTTCCGAGCGCAGGAATGTTTGCTGTATATTCATTGGGATTAACTGTTGGCTCTAAGTTAACGTAATCAGTAAATGAACCGTTAATACCATAAACAACCTTACATGAATCTAAATTTAAAGGTATCGCCGAGTTAACTGTTGCGATTATTGGAACGGGTAAGTTCAACTGTATTCTGTTAATCGGTGTATGATATAAAATCGGTTTGAAAAAGTCTGCCGCAGCGGTTGCGTTTAAAATTCCCCAGCCGTAATAATTATCGGGGCTGTTCGAGCGGCTTGCAGTACTTTTCATCGCTTCTCGTACCTGTGTATTTGTCAGAGATGGATGTGCTGATAAAACTAATGCTGCAACACCCGCAGTGAGCGGACAGGAGAATGATGTTCCATTTACCCTGCTGTAAGCGGTTGTCAATGTTGAGCTTGCAACTTTTACGGCGGTACCCATTGCCATTACATCCGGTTTTATTCTTCCGTCGTAAGTCGGCCCGTACGAGCTGAAGTATGACCTTACTCCAAATGAGTCCACAGCACCCGCAGTTACAATGTTTAATCCATCAGCGGGTGCAATTAAAGTATTTGGTGTTCCAACGCTTGCTTCGTTACCGGCAGAATTGACTACAATGATACCTAACGAATCAGCTCTGTTTGCCGCTTTGGTGATCACGGTTGTATTACCATTCATATCTTGCCAAGTCCAATCTGTGTACGGAAAATCGTATGTCAGATAACCTAACGAGGTACTCGTTACATCAACACCTAAACTTTCTGCCCATTCTATTGCGCGTACCCAGTTATCCTCTTCCAGCGGAGTTTCACTTGCATCATTTTCTGTCCGTGCTAAAATAAAGTTTGCTTTGTAAGCCGGACCCACGAGCTGACCAACTTTATATCCCCCGATTGTTGATAACGTGTTCACACCATGTGCGCCATAATTGATCGGAGCTGTTGGTGGTGGCGCTGGGTTCGTGTCGTTGTCAACAAAATCATATCCGGCTACAATGTTCATCGTAGCGAAAGATTCATGAGTCATTAATCGAAAACCGTTATCTATTACCGCAACCATTACACCCTCACCACGAATGCCGCGGTTATGAAGCGGGATTACATTTATTTGGTCAACTTGTTTTCGACCGGTACCGTAGTCCAGTGAGTCGGCTAAAATTGATTTGGAAATTTCTTCCTTCACATCCGCGACAGTTTCGGGTTTAACCTTACCATAGCTTGCAACGATTTCAATCTCTTTTATGAACGGTAATTGGCGTAAATTATCTATCTGTTCTTTTGTTACAACGGCACTGACAGCGTTAAACCATTTTGAGGTTTGTCTTACCTTTGAAACATTTCCATATACCGTATTTAAATAATTCTGAGATACCGGAAGGTCTCGTGTATCGAATACTTTATTAGCTCCAAGAGTTTTTGCCCTCCTCGCTAATGCTTTTTCAGTTAAGAAGGATTTTGCATTCAGAGAAGTTTGCTTTTCGAGCGATCCTTTATCTTTAAAATAAATCCAAACTTTTATCTTTTCAGTTGAGTTGAGATTTTTATATTTACTCTCTAAACCCGATCCAAGGGGGGCAAGACGAACCAACGGGCTAAACTGTTGTGCATTAAGGGTTGTTATTACTAACAGCAAGAAAACTACATATCGAAACATACTAATTACTACCTTTCAAAATTTAATATACAAAAATATCAATCTCTTTAGTTAAAAACAAGGTTTTTTGAAATTATACACATATTTGATATATTTGAATAGAATTATGAAAAAATATCTATGTATTATTTTTGATGTGGACGGAACACTTACACAAACAAACGAGTTAATTTTCGCGTCGATTAACTTTATATCAAACAAATATCTTGGAAAAACTTTCGCTCCAGCAGACATTACAGCAATGTTCGGACCTCCCGACGAAGGTGCAATACTAAATTTAGTCGGTAAAGAAAGTTCAGATGCGGCAATGGATGACTTCATCGACTATTATAAATCGAACCATGCTGCGATGGCGCGCCTTTACCCCGGTGTAAATGAACTATTGGATTATCTCAAACAGAGCGGATTGATATTAGCAGTTTTTACAGGTAAGGGAAGACGCTCCGCAATGATAACTCTGCAAGAACTTGGAATAGCAAAATATTTCGATATGATTGTTTCAGGCTCGGATGTCGTTAATCATAAACCTTCAGCAGAAGGGATACAAAAAGTAATTAGTTATTTCGGATTAGACAAGAACCAGGTTTTAATGGTAGGCGATGCGGTTGCAGACGTAAAAGCCGCCCACGAAGCAGGAATACAAATTGCCGCGGTAGTTTGGGATTCATACGGGAAAGAAAAAGTTAAAAATATGAAGGTTGATTATTATTTTGAAAGCGTAAATGATCTCTCCAGCTTTCTAAAATCAAATATTCAAGGAGAAGCGAATTGAACGATTACACACTTTATGAAGTAATTAAAATTAAAAGAGAATAAAATATGGAAAAACTAAATATCGGAGTAATCGGAGTTGGACACTTAGGCTCGCTTCATGCAAAAATGTTTTCGAACATCGATTCGGTCAAGCTTATAGGTGTATTCGATGCGGATTGTGAGAGAGCAAAGAATGTTGCAAAGGAATTTCAAACTAATAGCTTTAATTCGATAGAGGAATTGTTGGAAAAAGTTGACGCTGTAAGTATTGCAACACCTACGAGTACGCATCACGCCGTTGCGTTAAAAGCCCTGAACGCAGGCAAGCATGTATTTATTGAGAAACCTATCACTGAAACTATTGAGCAAGCAGAAGATTTAGTTTTAAAAGCGCGGGAAAAGAATTTAAAAATTCAAGTTGGGCACATCGAGCGCTTTAATCCTGCTTTGCTTTCCATCGACCAATTGAAGTTGCAGCCGCTGTTTATCGAGTCACACCGCTTAGCGCAGTTTAACCCGCGCGGAACGGATGTAGCCGTAATACACGACTTGATGATTCACGACATAGATATTATTTTGAGTTTAGTAAAATCCAAAGTAACAAACATAGCAGCAAACGGAGTCGCGGTTGTTACTAACAACATTGATATCGCTAATGCGAGGATACAGTTTGAGAATGGTTGTGTTGCAAACGTAACGGCGAGCCGAATCTCAGCTTCGAAAATGAGAAAAATGCGTCTATTCCAAAGGGATGCTTACATTTCCCTTAACTTTTTAGAAGGAACTACTGAAGTTTTTAGACTTATTGACGCAAACGATAACACAACTCCCTCTACACTGATGTTGGGTGTGGTGGATTCAGCAAATAAAAAAATCATTTACAACAAACCTCCACGTAAAGAGGTTAATGCTTTAAAGTATGAATTGGAATTATTCATTGACTGTATCGCCAACGACAAAGAACCCGAAGTAACCGCAGAGGACGGTAAGCGGGCGCTTGAAGTGGCGCATGAAATTATAAAAAAGATAGATGAACAAAATACTAAGTTAAAAGAACACGTCGGATAATGTAGGTGGAATGGTAAAAAATACCGAACATATTGAAATAAACGATGAGATAATAAAAGAAATCGGTAGAATTGCTGATAAAAATAAATTCAAAGTTTACGTTGTTGGCGGTTACGTGCGGGATAGACTTCTTGAAAAGGTTGTGAAGGATATTGATTTCACGGTCATCGGTGATGGAATTGCATTTGCCGAACTCGTGGCAAAAGAATTCGGGAATATCAACGTAGTAAAATTTGAGAAGTTTGGAACAGCGATGCTTCCGTTTGGCGGACGTAATCTTGAATTTGTATCGGCGCGTGAAGAAAGTTATGAACCGGCTTCACGTAAGCCGAAAGTTAAAAAGAGTTCAATCAATGCCGACTTAGCCCGCAGAGATTTTACTATTAACACATTAGCTGCTTCCGTTAATAAAAAAGAATTCGGGCAAGTGATAGATTTATTCGGCGGCAGAAAAGATTTAGATGATAAAATTATTCGCACTCCGTTGGAACCGGAAAAAACTTTTGACGACGACCCTTTAAGAATATTACGGGCTGTGAGGTTCGCTTCCAAATTGCAGTTCAAGATCGATGAGTCCACGTATTCAGCAATTGTTAAAATGAAAGAGCGACTTGCAATTATTTCACAAGAGAGAATCACCGATGAATTTCTCAAAATTCTAACTTCACCTCGTCCTTCCGTTGGATTGCAGCTTTTACAGAAAACCGGCATATCAAATATAATATTTCCGGAACTGAGTGAAATGTCGGGTGTTGACCAGCGGGAAGATTATCATCATAAGGATGTATTTCTACACACGATGAAAGTTGTGGATAGCATATCGGAATTTACCGAAGACGTTTGGCTCAGGTTTACAGCGCTTGTTCACGATATCGCAAAACCGCGCACAAAAGCTTTTAAAACGGGTATAGGTTGGACATTTCACGGGCACGAAGAAATAGGCGCTAGGATGATGAAAAATATTTTCCGACGTATGCGTTTGCCGATGGATAAAATGCCGTATGTGCAAAACCTGGTACGTTTACATCTGCGACCGATGGTGCTGGTTTCTGAAGAGGTTACAGATTCAGCAATCAGGCGGTTATTATTTGAAACCGGTGAACTCATCGATGACTTAATGACGCTGTGTCGTGCAGATATAACCTCTCAAAATCCTCAAAAAGTATCACGCTATTTAAAAAATTATGAAGTCGTGATGCAGAAGATGAAGGAAGTTGAGGAGAAAGACCGCCTGAGAAATTGGCAGCCGCCCGTACGCGGTGATGAAATTATGCAAGCTTGCAATTTGCCGCCCGGAAAAACTGTTGGTATACTGAAAAAAGAAATAGAAAACGCTATATTAAACGGCATAATACCGAATGAACACGATCCAGCATTGGAATATCTACTAAAAATTAAAGATGATATTCTATCGGGGTTACATTCTGAGGTTTGATATTAATTTTAAATAAATGAAACTTATCAACACCAGATACGTCAAACAAATAAATTTTATATCGGAGAAAACGTAAATGCGCATGAAAATCTTAACTTTGACAATATATTTTACATCTACTTTAGTATTTAGCCAGACTTCCCCAATACAAATAAGTTTGGAAAAAGCTATTGAATTAGCTTTAGAACGCAACATTTCGGTCCTTCAATCAAAAAATAATATCGAATCCCAAAAAAGCTCCTACCAATCTGCAATAGGTGGATTCCTGCCGACACTGAACGCGAGCGGTTCGTTCGGAAGAACTCATAATTGGGTGGATATAAATGGAACAACCTTATACTCTGCGGGTAATTCTTATTCGGGTTCGGTATATAGCGGACTGACAGTATTCGATGGGTTTGCTAATATTGCAAACTTAGATCGGTCGAAGTATGGTATTAATATGTCTGAGTCGAACAATAAGCGCACGCAACAAACTATTATTTATCAGACTCATCAACTGTTTCTGAACCTTGTTAGAAATTTCCAATTGCTTAAAGTCAATGAGGAAAATTTGAAGAGAAGTCAACGGCAACTAGAACGAATTGAAGAAACAAATAAAGTCGGCGCTGCATCACTCGCCGATGTTTATCGTCAACGTGTTACAACTGCTAATGATGAATTGGCTCTCATCAATGCACAAAATAATTATGACAAATCGAAGAATGACATGGAACTCTTCCTATCACTCGATAATACCGAAAAATATATATTTGATTTCTCAAACATATCAACCGATATAGATACTGCAGAGTTTTCCTCAATCAACCAGCAGTATCAAAACATAGATGAGTTATACAAAAGCGCTGTTTTAACGCGTCCCGACTATTTAAGCGCGGTGCAAAATTTAAACATTTCTGATGCATCCATCACCATCGCCAGGTCAAGTATTTATCCTACTGTCAGCGCAAACGCATCCTACGGTATTGGCGATAAAGAATTTTCTAAAATGACTGACAAGCGAAATCTCACTTTGGGTGTCGGTGTATCGTTGCCAATCTTCAGTGGATTTCAAACTCAGAATGCAATCGACCAGGCAAAAATTACTAAACGTAATGCAGAAGACCAACTTAAACAAACCGAACGACAGGTAAAAGTTGACATAGAAAAGGCGCGGCTTGACATCGAGTCGACGCAAAAACAGGTTAAGGTTACTCAGGCAAGTGTCTTATCGGCAGAGATGGATCGCAGAATCGCCGAAGAAAAATATAATTTAGGTGCGGGCACGCTGCTAGATTTATTAATCGCTTCCGCAAACTATGTTAACGCCCAAAGCAATAAGGTTAATGCTGTTGCCTCGTTCTTGCTTGCAAAGAAACAAATGGAATTTGTCTTAGGTACAATATCTAACTAAAATTTTTAAGGAATTGGAAATGGCAAATAATAAAAAATCGAAGAAGAAAAAAATTATAATCTTTTCTATTATCGGAGTATTATTGATATCTGTAGTTGTGGCTGTAATTATCGGCAGTAGTAAGGAAACAGTTATCTCTGTTCAGGTAGAAAAAGTTCAAAAAAGAACGTTAACACAATCAGTAACCGCGACAGGCAAAATTTATCCTGAAGTCCAGGTTACAATTTCTCCGGAGGTTAGCGGTGAAGTAATATTCTTACCCGTTAAGGATGGGCAGAAAGTTAATAAAAACGATATACTGTTAAAAATAAAACCCGATTTTTATGAAGCTCGTCGTGACCAGATGGCTGCCGGAGTGGCATCGAGCGCAGCAACAAGCCAACGTGCGGAATCTGATTATCGAAGAGTTAAAGATTTGTATGGAAAAAAATTAGTTTCAGATGCTGAAGTTGAACAATCTAAAACAGCTTACGAAGTATCTAAAGCTGGTCATGAGCAATCTTTGGCTGCCCTCAATCAAACAAATGAAGATTTAAGAAAAACAAATATCTATTCACCTATGGCTGGAACTGTAAGCCAGCTAAAAGTTGAATTAGGCGAGAGAGTTTTAGGAACAAGTCAGTTCCAGGGAACAGCGGTTATGGTAATTGCAGATTTGTCAAAGATGGAATGCAGAGTTGATGTAGGCGAAAACGATATCGTATTAATTTCAATCGGAGATACCGCCCGAGTCGATATTGATGCTTTTCCGAATAAAAAATTCACAGGAGTTGTTCACGAGATTGCCAATGCCGCAAAAACAAAAGGTTTGGGCACTCAAGAAGAAGTAACAAACTTTGAAGTAAAAATAAGAATAATCGATAAAGATGTTCCTCTGCGTCCCGGAATGTCAGTAACAGCAACCGTCGAAACAGAAACACACGAGAACGTTTTAGCAGTGCCCATACAATGTATAACTACACGACTGCCCAAAACAGAAAAAGACCAGAAAAAAGAAGACGAAGAAAGTCCGGACGTAAAAATTGTAAGTCTTGAAAAAAAGAAACAAAAATCAGAAACTCAAGTAAAAGAAGTTGTGTTTCTATACAACGATGGTAAAGCAAAAATGGTAGAAGTAAAGCGCGGTATTTCGGATGACTCTTATATTGAAATACTCGAAGGTTTAAAAGAGGATGAAACCGTTATAACCGGAAGCTTTAAAGCGATTAGCCGCGAACTTGAAGATGGAAAGATGGTAAAACAGGAAAAAGAGAAAAAGAAAATAGAGAAAAAATAGATACCTATGACAAACGAAATAATTAAGTTTCAGCAGATAAAGAAAATTTACGACATGGGCGAAGCCGAAGAAGTACAAGCGCTGCGCGGTGTTGATTTGGAAATCGGTAAGAATGAGTATGTAGCAATTATGGGTCCTTCGGGATCGGGAAAATCCACGCTCATGAATATTATCGGCTGCCTGGATACACCCACCTCCGGGTTATATCAATTCAATCAGGTGAACGTAAGTGAGATGAATGACGACCAGCTTGCAAAAATTCGGAATAAAGAAATCGGTTTTGTGTTTCAAACATTCAACTTATTGCCGCGTTCTACGGCACTCCATAATGTTGAGTTGCCACTCATATATGCCGGAATCGATAAAACCACTCGGAGAAAATTAGCTTTGCAGGCTATGGAGCAGGTAGGCTTGGCGGATAGAAAAATGCACAAGCCAAATGAGCTTTCAGGCGGTCAACGGCAAAGGGTGGCAATCGCACGAGCATTAGTAACCAAGCCATCGATTATTCTTGCCGATGAACCGACGGGTAATTTGGACACCAAGACGGGCGATGAAATTATGATGTTGTTCGAGGAAATTCATTCACAGGGTAATACGATTATTTTAGTCACTCACGAAGAGTACATTGCGGAACACGCAAAACGTATAATACGCCTGCGGGATGGTGTAATAGAGTTGGACGAAAGAGTAACACGCCGAAAAATTCCAAACGGTAATTAAATGAATTTCTGGAAGGAAATATTTGAGGGATTAATAATCGCATTTACTGCCATTCGTGCAAATAAGATGCGATCGGTGTTAACAACTCTCGGCATAATAATCGGGATCGTTTCCGTTACCATGATGGCAACAGCTATCGAAGGGCTTGACCGAAAATTTGCGGAGAGCGCATCTGCATTCGGCGCAGATATACTGTACGTCCAAAAATTTCCTTGGGTTGGTCACGGCGACTTTTGGACGTATAGAAATCGTAAAGATATTACGCTAAACATTGCTCAAGATGTTGAACACCAAGCCACACTTGTGGATGCTGTCGCGCCTTCGGTATTCACCGTTAAACCAACGCAATACGGTGACCGGGTAATGAGCAATACATTTACTACTGGAACTACAGATCAATATATTTATGCTTCCGGTACTACAATCCAGGATGGAAGATTTTTTTCGCAGGAAGAAGCCGCAGGTGGCAGACCAGTTTGTGTTATCGGTGCAAACCTGGTAGAAAACCTGTTTCCTAATATAGACCCCATCGGTAAAATGGTGAAACTAAGTGGAATGCCATATCGCATACTTGGAGTTTTTGAAAAACAAGGCGGTCTATTCGGTATTTTTACATCCGATAACCGAATCTTTATTCCAATGAAAGCTTTTACAAATCAATTCGGATCCCGTAGGGATGTCATGATTCAAGTTCGTGCAGTAAAAGGCAGTGATATAGAGGAAGTTAAAGAAGAATTGAGAGGAATCATTCGTAAGTCACGCCATCTCAAACCGTCGCAGCCGGACGATTTCAATATTAACGAGCAGGAATTATTAACGCAGGCATTCGACGCAATGACCTTAGTAGTAGGAGGGGTTGGATTTTTTATTACGGGATTGTCTCTCTTCGTTGGTGGTATCGGAATTATGAATATCATGTTCGTCTCTGTAACCGAAAGAACGAAAGAGATAGGAATACGCAAAGCTATCGGCGCAAGAAAACGAACTATCCTTCTTCAGTTCCTAATCGAAGCGTCAATTATTTGCTTGTTAGGAGGGCTGTTAGGTTTATCGATATCTTATCCGCTGAGTTTGTTAGCAAATCAAATTCTCCCGACCGCAATGCCTATATCCATTGTTCTCATTGCAATTTTAATTTCTTTGTTAGTCGGCTTGATATCGGGATTTTTACCCGCCTATCGCGCTTCAAGAATGGACCCGGTTGACGCACTGAGGTACGAATAATGCACAGATCAATTGAAACAATATTTTCTGAAATAAAAGAAAGTTTTGTAATGGCAATTAGCGCCATTCGTGTTAATAAGCTGCGTTCGGTTCTTACGCTGCTCGGTATAGCGGTTGGTGTTTTTTCCATCATTGCGGTAATGACAGCGATGGGTGTTTTACAGAGTTCGATAGAAGAACAAATGTCTCAACTGGGTTCGCATACTTTTCAGGTTCAACGGTTTCCTGCTTTTCAAATGGGCGGTGGAGACAGAGCAAGATATCGCAATCGAAAAAAGATTTTTATTGACCAAGGCGAAGCTGTAAAACAACAAGCCACTCTGGCAGCTTCAGTAGGCTTGGAAGCCTGGGAATCGGGTAAAGCGATTAAATCGTTAAGAGGCGAAACAACAAACCCAAATGTTTCCATTGTGGGCGAAGATGTTGAAGGATTCATCACCAACAACTGGACAATCGGCGATGGTCGCCTTTTTACTGAAGATGAGTTAGCAAGAAGTCGTAAAGTTGCCATTGTTGGTCAGGAGGTAGTGAATAAATTGTTTTCAAAAATCAAACCTTTGGGTGAAGAAATTAGAATCGATGGACATGTTTTCACAATTATCGGTGTCATCGAGGCGAAGGGGGGGCAACTCGGAGGAAATCAGGATAATTTTATCGCCATTCCATTGACGACTTTTTTTAATGTTTATGGTAAAGACCGTGATACACATATTATGGTACAAGCAGCAAGTGCGGAGGCGTATGAGGATTGCATAGAACAAGTCCGTGGCATTTTACGCACTGCGAGGAATGTGCCTCCCGGTGAAGAAGATGATTTCTATATTTTTTCAAACGATTCGTTGATAGAACAATTCAATGATATAACTTATTATATCCGGCTCGGTATTATGCTTATTAGCATGATAGCGATTATTGCTGCGGGTGTGGGAATTATGAATATTATGCTTGTCTCTGTTACCGAGAGAACAAGGGAGATTGGAATACGTAAAGCTGTCGGTGCAAGAAAGAAAAACATACTCGCCCAGTTCATTATGGAGGCGATAATACTTTCGGAGGTTGGCGGAATTATTGGAATTATACTCGGAATATTAGGCGGAAATATTGCCGCAATGCTAATGAGTGTTTCACCAGTAATTCCATTCGATTGGACTTTGATCGGATTGGGAGTATGTTCACTTGTGGGACTTGTATTTGGTGTTTATCCTGCCTGGAAAGCTGCTAATTTAGATCCTATTGATGCGTTGAGGTACGAGTAGAATCCTTCCTACATTGGTTCATTGGAATATTGGATTGATGGAGTAGTGGATATGGCTATAATGAGCCGGTTCAGGAAAGTGAATCGGCTTTTTTGTTTTGTAGGTCGAAATGCCGTTCCAACTGTAAGGATTTCATAAAATCCCTAAAACAGTCTGTTTTCAGGAGGGGTATTTAATATTTTTCAAGTCTGCGTAAAATATTTCAAAAATAAACTTGACAATAATGAAAATATTCTTTAGATTTTCGTAAAAGATTTATTCAGTTAGTACTAAAATTTAAATAATAATTAAATTATGGGATGTAGGCGATTAGTACAGCAGTTTATTAAAACTTTTCAGACTAATAAGTTTGGACGCTCCTCTTTTTATCCTTTCTATAATTCTAAGCAAGCAAGTGTACAGCATCTTCCGAAGGTCGAACGGACTCATTCGGGAATCCCTCTGGACCACTAGACAAGTGCGCAGCATCCCTCTGGACAAGCAAGCAAGCAAGCAAGCAAGCAAGCAAGCAAGCAAGCAAGCAAGCAAGCA
>CAZOQB010000016.1:0-65562 GCA_964581995.1 uncultured Ignavibacteriaceae bacterium
GAATTAATTAATTTTATGTCTTAACTTACTGTCCAGAATAAAGGGGCAAGATCAACCTTTACCATTTTCGAGTGTGTTCTTTATAACATAAGCACCACCTTCAAGCGTAAATGCATTTGAAATCGCGTTTGGCCAAACAACAGTTTTTGTAAAATCACTAATAAGATTTGGTACACTCAACATTTGCCAACCACTTTGTATTTTTGATGTTACTTTAAAATTACCATTTACGATTAATTGGGAGTTTGCACCAAAACTCCATTTAGAGTTCGAGCCGATGAAAAAATTTCCACCTGTCGCTATGTTTACAGTAGAGTTACTGCCGAGTGAAATCTGTGCGTCATCACCTACAAATAAAGTTGAATTATTTTGAGAGGTTAAGGTGGTATTATCAGCAATTGTTAGTTTCAAATCATTTAATTTAGAGGGCTCAGGGTATAAATAAGGATCAATGATGATAATTTTTCCACTTGATATAGCTGTATTTACATCTACAATTGCAGGAGAGAGAAGCGTATCACAAGAAAGGCTATTTAAAGGAATAATATTGTTCATAAAAAATATACCATTTCGCACTAGATTTGGCTCCAGTTTTAATTCATTCCAAATTCTATAAACTTTTCCATTCTCAACATATATACTCCCTACTCCGCTATAAGCTATTATCTTAACGCGTGTATTTAACGGCATTGAAGTATCATATTCAATTTTAATATCTGATCCCATTAGACCAGGCGGTTCACGGAATGTAGATTCTCCAAAATCAATATAAAAACTGTATATGGAATGTTCAATGTTATCCTTAATTATAAAATGATATAGTCCAAACCCCAACCATGAATAGAGCGCTCTAGGAGCACCATGTGCAATATAATCATATTTTACTGATACACCATCAGACGGTTGAGATGTCCAGGTAATTGTCTCGCATTTTCCTATAATTTCTCTCTCTAAGTCAAATGAGCAATCAGAGCTGTATCTTCTGAAATATTTTTCACCATATACTTTTTTTTCGGGTGGACAGTAAGCAGGATTATAATTATCACCTGAAAAAATGATACCTACTTTTTTTACACAAAATGTAAAGTCACCACTATTTGGTATATTGACCAAACGTATTAACAAATCGGGTGGCATGTCATGTCCGGGGGAATTAATGTCTTGGGAATAAGAAAAACTTAATCTTATCAACAACATACAAAATATAATTATTTTCATAAAATCTCCTTTTATTATTTTAAACAAACTATATCGTTATAACCATAATAATATAATAATCCATTGCCAGATAGAACAAGCCACCAAACATCGTATGTTGTCCCGTTAAAAATAATATCTGGTCTTCCGTTTTTTGTAATCCTAAAAAAATCTGGTCTGCCTTCTGTTGCCAATCCTGAACTACCAAAATATATATTACTACTCTTATCAATAATTGGGTGAGATAAAATTTCATATGGTGGATAAATTTCCCAAATCAAATTACCATCAGGACTATATAGAAACATCCTTAGTTCTGAAGCAGTTACAATGTTACCTTCTGGAGTTATTGCTGGTGAATCAAAGGCGTAATTATGTCCACCTCTGCCTGTCCATCTTAATTCGCCTTGTTTACTCAAACAGTAAGAACCAATTTCTCCTTCTTTATAAAAATACAAGTTACCTTTAGCATCAATAACAAGGCTATTGGTCAATACTCCTGTTGAGTCTGTGTACCTCCATCTCTCAGAGCCATCCGGTGAAAGCGATATTATTGCTTTATCAACATAACTGCAATAATAGATGTTACCGTCAGAATCAAGTACAGGAGAATTTGTACTGTAAGCCCCATATTTTGTCCATACTGTATCTCCAGTGTAGGTATTTATTGCGATTAATTCACCTAAACCCGACCATATATATGTACAGAAATACAGTATCCCGTTTTTCGATAATGCAGGTGGAGAGTATGTAGACCCAATTTCTACCCTCCACATCATTACTCCATTATTATTAAATGCAGCAGTAAATTGTCCGTCAAAAGTGGCTGTGCTTAAAATAATTGTACTATCATCTCTTATTGTGATTGGCACTTCGCGGATGGCTGTGCCAAGTCCATTTACTGTCCATAATAAATTTCCTGTACTAGAAAATGCATACAATAAAGTATCTGAATAATTGACACCTACAAAAACTTCACCAACAGAATTTGTACAAATATTTACAACTCTTCCAGAAAATCTTCTACGCCACAATACATTTACATTTGTATCGGCTAATCCTTTTGCATAAGGGGATGCCATCTGATTACCTCCACCATATGAATTTTGTCTAGCCATTGGCCATTGTGGTAATTGTAATTCATTAACCTGGAAATTAAGAGTTGTATCACTCTGTATAACAACATTCTTAATCTCAACCTGCTCAATCATAGGCTCTACGTCATCTGTATTGTCTATGAATACTGTATAAATATTGATTGAGTCCTGGTACAGGTCTTCAACATAATAATTAGTATTTTTTCTAAACACCTGTGTGGCAGTTTCGCCAACTGTCATGTTATCTACGAACAGCATCTTTTTTACTTGCCGTTTATTACCCGCAGTTATTGAATAGAAATAAATTCCGTTGGCAACTTTCTTGCCTAATGCATCAGTACCATCCCATTGAACCTGCCCAATATTTTGTCCGGTGAAATCTCTTTGAAAAGTCCTCACCTGCTGTCCAAGAATATTATAAATTCTCACGACAACGGGAGCTTGTTGTTTTATCTGGTAAGTAATAGCCGTCCGCTCCGAAAACGGATTGGGATAGTTTTGGTAAAGCTGAAAACCTGTGGCTTCTACTTCTTGGTTCTTAACTCCCGTGATAACAATATTATAATTTCCCAACGTATCTGTTAATGCTGAGAAATGGCGGTTTGTATCAGCAACATTCACAAAACTAATCTTGGCTTGGTGAACAGGGACACTGCCGGTCGTGGTTATCTTACCACTAATTGTTACTCCCGGATAAAGATATCCACTTTGCAATAATAAAAGCGTAATTATTATACTAATATTTTTCACTGTTAATATTCCTTGGAATAATATACTTATTAAAAAATTTGTTTGGTTGGTTCTCGTTGGTCAACACATAACATATATCCAATATCATTTGCGATGTGTTTAAATTGTCCTTCCCGGAAGACAAATATAATATTTCTTATAAACCACATTGCCATCCTCATTAATTTCAAATGTACAACTCTTATTTAGTATAGCTTATCTATATACAAATAAAATTATAACTTCTTGTCCCGCCAACAACTTCCTGAATCTAATACAATAAATATTTAATGTCAAGTTTTTTTTCAAAATATTACTTACGGATTGATTATATGAGGAATAGGCAAAAAAAGTGGCTACTAACTTGAGGAAAACCTTTAACAATCAATCTTTTGAAAGAGCTTCCTGATCCTTGTACTGCAGTTGATACAGCTTATAATAAATTCCTCCTTGAGCTAACAATTCCTGGTGAGTTCCCATTTCCCTAACCTCGCCTTTATGAAGAACTATTATTTTATTTGCACGCTGGATTGTGGAAAGTCTATGAGCAATCACTATAGAAGTCCGACCCTTCAACAATTTTTGAATTGCGTGTTGAATTAATATCTCCGTTTCTGTATCGACGCTTGAAGTGGCTTCATCTAAAATTAAAATTTTTGGATTGAACGCCAACGCACGCGCGAATGAGATAAGCTGCTTTTGTCCGACGGAAAGTGTGGCGCCCCGTTCTTTTACCTCTTCGCTGTAGCGATTTGGAAGAGTGTCGATAAAATTATTTAAACCCACAACCCTTGCCGCCGCTTTTACCCTGTCTATTTTTATCGATTCGTTTCCAAGATTTATGTTTGATTTAATATCCCCCGAAAACAAAAATACATCCTGATGAACCAACGATATATATTTTCTAAGCTCCTGCTGGTTAATTTCCCTTATGTCTATATCGTCGATTAGAATCTTACCTTCCTGGATTTCATAAAACCTGCTTAATAAATTTATTATCGTGGACTTGCCAGCGCCGGTGTGACCGACTATCGCAATCGTTTCTCCGGGATTGATCGTAAAAGAGACGTTCTTTAATATCCATTCATGATTGTTGGAATTATCCTCAGATGGATTGTAAGCAAACCAAACATTTTGGAATTCAATCTTACCGAGTAAGCCATCGAGTTTGACCGGTATTTTTGGATCTTCGATTATTGTTTTATCATCTAACAATTTGAAGATTCTTTCAGATGAAGCCATCGCCGTTTGCATGATGTTGTATTTTTCAGAAAGGTCGCGTATCGGACGCCAGAACATTTCGTTAAACTGGAAAAACGCCATCACAGTTCCAAGCGTTATTGCGCCTCCGATTGCCTCAACGCCCGAGTACCAGATTATCAAACCGACGGCGATAGCGCCGATTAACTCAACGCCCGGATAAAACAGCGCGTAATAAAAAATTGATTTAATGTTTGCATCCCTATGTGCCGCATTAATATCGGAAAACTTCCGATACGATTTTTTCTCGCGGTTAAATATTTGATCAACCAACATTCCGGTGATGTGTTCCTGCATGAATGTGTTGATACGGGCAACCTGTAACCGCACATCCCTGTATGATTCGCGCGCTTTCTTCCTGAATAAAAAAGTCGCATAAAATAAAATCGGTAAAACGGAGAGAGATATTAAAGCAAGCTGCCAGTTCATGGTGAACATGAAATACAAAATTCCGATAATCGTGAACACGTCGCTGAAAACCATTACGATACCCGACGAGAACATTTCGTTTAAAACTTCAACATCGTTGGTAACGCGCGTTATTAAACGACCGATAGGATTTTTATCGAAGAATTTCAAACCGAGCTTTTGAAGATGTTCGAATATCTGCATCCTCAAATCAAAAATCGTCCGTTGACCTATCCATTGAGTCAGATACGCGCTGAAAAATTGCAGAACTCCCCGAACAACCAGGACAGCGAAAAAGTACAGTGTCGTCATCAGCAAGCCCTGTTTGTCGTCGTTGGCGATGTTCACATCGACTGCTATTTTAGTAAAGTAAGGACGCACCGCTTCCATAGCCGATATCAAAATGCTCAGTATAATTCCGAGCGCAACGAACCAGCGATACGGTTTCAGCGACTTCAACAGCCGCTTCATTAACCGCGCGTCGTATGCTTTACCGAGTATTTCTTCTTCGTGCATAGATCAATTAAAAATATTTTAATTCAAAAGTAAAAATATTATCATAATATTCGTTTACTTTTTTTTACCCCTTAGTTTACTAACGATTGCACCAAGCACCTTTTTGATCTCTTCTGCTTCAGCAATAAGTTCATCAAGCTTTCCGGGTTCAGAAATATTCGAACCTTGGATCAATCTTAACCAATAATGTGTCTCGCGAGCTTCCTTTAAAGAAATGTTCATCTTATATATGAAATCATCACCACTATAAGCAGCAACAGCTTCTTCCGCATTGGCACCAATTGATGTACCCGCCCTTAATAATTGATTTCCAAGTATATAATTTTCTTTTTTACTGTATAAAGTTTTTGATAGCTCTATAATTCTTAGTGCAAATTTAAACGTTCTATCTTTAATATCTTGATACATAAATCCTCCGTTTTATTTTATTTTATTTTTTACTTTTTAATTTTGACTGTTGAATTATAATTTTTCAAGTTCTTCTTCAAGCAACTGCTTGTAATGTAAGTCGGCATATATGCCACCGAGAGCAACCAGTTCATCGTGAGTACCCCGTTCGGCAATTTTACCTCGGTCGAGAACAATTACCATATCAGCATCTTTTACTGTAGAAATGCGATGACTAATGATGATGCTTGTTCGGTTTTCCATTACATTCCTTAGTCGCTTTAATATTTCTTCTTCAGTATAAGTGTCGACCGCAGATAAGGCGTCATCCAAAATTAATATTTTGGGGTCTCTCACAACTGCGCGGGCAATGCTCGTGCGCTGTTTTTGTCCGCCTGAAAGCGTAATGCCTCTTTCGCCGACTAAAGTTTCAAATTGATTCGGGAATTCAGAAATGTCTTTCGATAGTTGAGCTACTTCTCCGGCATGCAGCGTTTTTTGTTCATCGGGAGTATCGACTCCATAAGAGATGTTATTTGAAATTGTCTCCGAATAAAGAAATGTTTCCTGAGGTACGTAACCGATATTCGAACGCAGAACCTCAAGTGGTATTTTTTTTATTTCAATTCCATCTATTAATAAAGTCCCCTCCGATACATCGTATAATCGTGGAATTAAATTAACCAAAGTAGATTTTCCGGAACCGGTATAGCCAACCACGGCTAATGTTGTACCTTTCTCAATCTTCAAGTTAATATTCTGGAGAACGGGATTTTTTGAATCCTTATGCGAAAATGTAACGTTACGGAATTCAATTCCGCCGTTAATCGTTTGAATAGAATTATCGGTTTGAGATGAATCTTTTATATCCGGCTCTGTGTCAAATATTTTTGCCAATCTTCTCATTGCAGCAGCGCCCTGCTGTAAAATATTCGTTACCCAACCGAAAGCAATCATGGGCCAAATCAACATTACGAGGTATGCAAAAAAAGCAGTGAGTGTACCGATGGATATTTTTTTATCTATAACCTGCACACCTCCAAAGTAAATTGTAATGACAAGAGATACTCCTACTAGTAAAAACATCGCGGGCCAGATTATTGACTGATACTTTGCAAGAGTTAAATTTTTCTTTAGATATTCCCAGCTTATATCACGAAAGCGATTAATCTCGTAATCTTCGCGGACATAAGCTTTTACAACACGAATCCCCGATAAATTTTCTTGTGCGAGGGTTGTGAGTTTGGAAAACTGCTCTTGCCGTTCTTGAAATTTTATATTTATCATTTTTCCTAATTTGTAAACCGCGAATGAGACAAACGGTAAGGGAATTAATGCAAGCAATGTGAGCTCCAAATTTTTTACCAGCATCATTGTCAGAACCATTATAAAAGTAACCGCAGTATCGGAAGGATACATGATACCTGGTCCTACGGTATTTCGGACAGCGCCGATATCATTCGTCGCATGCGCCATTAAATCGCCGGTAGGTGTATTTTGGAAATATGAATGTGGAAGTTTTTGGATGTGAGCTAGGAAATCATTCCGCAAGTCAAACTCGATGTGCCGTGATACAACAATGATTGTCTGGCGTGTCGCAAAAGAAAAAAATCCGGCGATGATAGTAAAACCAACGATTAACACAGCATAAAGAACCAAGTCGGTTTTAGCTAATGTTTGAGCTTCCAAACCGTCTTTTAATTTATCGATTGCAATACCGATAAAATGTGGTTGAATAACGGTAAAGACATTACTCAAAACAATGGCTAATAAACCGAGAAGGAGAGTTTTTTTATACCTTGAAAGATAAGGGATTAATCGTAATAGGAATTTCATAAATCAATTTAAAGAAAAAAGTCAGAAATAAAAACATTACATGATTGCATAGTTTGACTTTTACTCTTTACTCACCCTATAGTCTCAAATCCGGTATATTGATGGAGAGCTTTTGGAACGATAATTTTTCCTTCGGGTGTCTGATAATTTTCGATTATCGCCGCAACTACACGCGGAAGGGCTAAACCCGACCCGTTCAATGTGTGAACAAATTCCGGTTTTCCGCCCTCGGACCGAAAACGGACGTTTATCCTGCGTGCCTGGAATGATTCAAAATTGCTTATGGAGGAAACTTCTAACCAGCGTTTTTGTCCCATTGCCCAAACTTCCAGGTCATATTTTTTTGACTGGGTAAATCCCATATCGCCGGTACACATTAAGAGGACACGGTACGGCAGATTTAAAAGTTGAAGTAAATGTTCGGCATCAGCACGCAATCCTTCAAGCTCGTTGTATGAAGTACCTGGGTGAACGAACTTTACAAGTTCAACTTTATCAAATTGATGCAAGCGATTCAAACCGCGGACATCTTTTCCGTATGAACCGGCTTCGCGGCGAAAGCACGGTGTGTAAGCACAATACTTTCGGGGTAATTCTTTCTCTGCAAATATTTCATCACGATGTAGATTTGTAACCGGAACTTCAGCAGTCGGCACCAAGAATAACTGATCGCGGTCTACTACATACATCAAATCTTCTTTGTCCGGGAGCTGGCCTGTTCCTGTTGCGCTTGCCGTATTGACCATCAGGGGCGGTTGAACTTCGGCGTATCCTCTTTTACCGGCTTGATCCAAAAAGAAATTGATAAGTGCACGCTGAAGTTTTGCACCTTCGTTTTTATAAACCGGGAAACCCGCGCCGGTAACTTTAACACCCGTTTCAAAATCAATGATTCCCAATTTTTCAGCTAATTCCCAATGCGGCTTAGGTTCAAAATCAATTTCGTTTTCCCCGATGTAATAGGGGTGAACTTTTCCCCAGGAAAATATTGTCTGATTATCTTCAGGCGTATGTCCTTCGGGAACCGAAGGATGCGGAATGTTAGGGACTGTAAGGATTAATTTACTAAATTCATTCTCGAGTTGCCGAAGTTCGTCATCTAACAATTTAACTTGATCTTTAACTTTGTTCATTTCTGAGATTGCCGAACTCGCATCCTGTCCTGACTTTTTCATCTTAGCAATTTGTTCGGAAACAACGTTGCGTTGATTTTTTAAGGCTTCCACTTTCTGAATAATCGTCCGCCGTTTTTCATCCAGTTGGAGTATTTCATCGATGTTGTCTATATCACCCTTTTTTCGTATTCCCTCTTTGACAAGTTGTGGATGTTCTCGAATGAATTTTATATCTAACATAATTAATTTGTATTCCTTTTATTGTTTTATCAGATTAATGGTTCGCCATCGTGCATATGATTTAGCTGATTTTTAAAAATAGTTAAGCCTTGATCCACTCCCGACATCTTAATACTGAGTTCAGTTTCTGCCTTTAAAATAATGAAACCGGATTTCATGGGCCTTGGTGCGGGTTGTTTTAATATCGCGGTTTTAATCGGTATTATCAAGGTTTTATCAAACTTGAACTTCTTTGCAAGAGCAAGTGCGAACTCATAACGGCTTACCAGGTCGTTTCCCGCGATATGGTAAAGACCGTTTTTATTAAACTCAACTATTTTTAAAACGGCGAAAGCTAAATCATCGACGAGAGTCGGATTCCCGATTTGATCATCAACCACACGCACTTGTTTATTCGCTTCTAAATTATTTGCAAGCCATAAAGCGAAATTATCCTTTACCTGATTTGCCAAACCGTATAAAATCATTGTTCGGATAATCGTGTGGGGTATTTCGGATGTACGGAGAACGTTTTCACTTGCTAGTTTAGTACGACCATAATACGACATGGGGTTAACTCTATCATTTTCGATATATGGACCGCTTTTACCATCAAAAACATAATCGGTTGAAAAGTGAATAACTTTCGCGCCAACCATTCGTGCCGCATGCACTAAATTTTCTACGCCGGCAACGTTTACTTTCCATGCTAATTCCCTTTCGGTTTCGCACAGGTCAACATTGGTTATCGCTGCGGTGTTGATTATTACATCGGGTTGAAATTCATCTACCAATCTCATTACGGAACTGCGCTTAGTAATATCAAGCACCTTATATTGGTGGTTTTGTCCGTTTAAAAATATTTTGTCTTCAGCAGATGTATTGAGTATATCAAAGCTTTTACTGCGAGAAAAAAGGGTTGTAATTTTTTGTCCGAGCAGCCCGTTGCTGCCTACTATCAGAATTCGTTTCATTCTACCTCAAGCTATCTTCAAGCGCAGTTGCTGCATCGGTTTTTTCATCTCGGTATTTAATAATTATCGGTGCATATATTGAGAGCTGTTGTTCGACTGCCCAATCGTTTTTCAAAGGGCGCGAACCCGGAACAACAACAGCATTTTCAGGAATCGTAAGCGGCGAATTATCAGTTTTACGATGGATTAATTTTTTTACCGAATCATAAACCGGTGTGGAAGCAGTCAAGATAACGCCGGATGCTAACACAGCACGCTTTTTCACAATTGTTCCTTCATACACACCACAATTACCTCCTATCAAAACGTCGTCCTCAATTATCACAGGCAATGCCCCGATAGGTTCCAGCACTCCGCCAATTTGCGCTGCTGCGCTAACGTGAACGCGTTTCCCCACTTGGGCGCAGGAGCCAACCAAAGCGTGTGAATCTATCATACTTCCTTCATCAACATAAGCGCCGATGTTAATGTATGCCGGCGGCATAATAACAACACCCTTCGCCACGTAAGATCCATCTCGTATTGAGCTTCCGCCGGGAACGATTCGAACGTTGTCTTCAACTTTAAAGCGCTGGACAGTCATCGTTTCTTTGTCGAAGTATTGAAACAGTTCGTCCTTAGTGTATTCCGTAAGATTTCCTATACGGAAACCGAGAAGTATCCCTTTCTTTACCCAGGGATTAACTTTCCATTTGGTTCCATCCGGTTCGGCTGCACGAATTTCTCCCCGATTTAAAAAGAATTTTAAGTCGTTGAATGCTTTAACCGCTTCGTCGCGATCGAGCCCGTCGAGGGGTTGTTCATACAATTGTTCTATTTTTGTCTGCAAATTCATGATTGATTATTAGATTAGTTTCAGCTCTTTCAGGATTGTTTGAAGTTTCGCGCAATGTTTATCACTCAACGGAACGAGGGGCAAACGATAGGCTTCTTCAATCAATCCCATTGCTGCCATTACAGCTTTAACGGGGATCGGGTTCGACTCTATAAAATTAAAATTCATTAACGGAAGCAAATGATATTGGATTTTCAATGCTTCGCTAAATTTACCCTTTAAAGCTAACCGAACTAAATTCGAAAACATTCGCGGAACTTCGTTTGAGACAACAGAGATTACTCCGTCGGCACCGAGGGATATAAGAGGAAGTGTAATCGCATCGTCGCCGGACCAAACGCCAAAGCCTTTCGGCCGGTTCTTTAAAATTTCCATAATTTGCGAAAAATTTCCGGAAGCTTCTTTAATTCCCACAATGTTTGGAATTTCCTCGGCAAGGCTTAAAACTGTTTCTGCCTCGATGTTACAGGCAGTCCTGCCGGGAACGTTATATACAACAATTGGTGCATCCACTGATTCCGCGATAACTGCATAATGACGGTATAAACCTTCCTGTGTCGGTTTATTGTAATACGGTGTAACACATAGAACCGCATCGGCGCCCGCATCAACCGCTCGATTTGCGAGTGCTATAACTTTGCTCGTGTCGTTTGCACCCGCACCCGCGATTACTTTAACTTTCTGATTAGCTTCTTCAACAACAATTCTGATAACAGAGTCTTGTTCAGCATCGTTTAAAGTTGCACCCTCGCCGGTTGTACCGACAGGGATGATTGCTTCTACACCATTTTGAATTTGAAACCTGACAAGCCGGCGCAACGCCTTCTCATCCACAGAACCGCCAGTTGTGAATGGAGTAATTAAAGCTGTTCCTGTTCCTCTAAATAATATTTTTCGTTTCATAAATATTTAATTTATTGATATTGTTTTGGAAATTTATATTACTAACTGCCTATTGCACAACGACCATTGTCTGATTTGGTATTAGATCGTTGCCATTACATCTTTCATCGTAAAGATACCTTTTTTTCCGATTATCCACTGTGCAGCTAATAGTGAACCAAGAGCAAAACCTCTGCGGTTTTTTGCTGTGTGCATGATTTCAATTGTATCGGCATCCGAATCGAACAGAACGGTATGGTTTCCGACAACAGAACCGACACGAGAAGAAGTAACCTGCAGTTGCTCGGGCTTAATTTTAGTCTTCGCTGTTTCCTTTAAGATTTCTTTTTTGCGCTTCACGTTCTGAAGTATAAGCTGCGCTAACATGAGTGCTGTACCACTTGGGCTATCCACTTTATTCTTATGATGAATCTCCGAAATCATTATATCATAATCGTCGAATTTATTAAAAATATGTGAAGCCGTATTAATAATTTGATACAAGAGATTTACTCCGAGTGAAAAATTCGGACAATACAGGAGTCCAACATTTTTTTTGTTGACAAGTTTCTTTACATCCTCAAGCTTGTCGTACCAGCCTGTAGTGCCTACTACAATACTTTTTTCACAGTTTACAACCGCCTCGATGTTCTGCCAAACCGCCGCCGGTGTCGTAAAATCGATGCAGACATCTACATTTTTCAAGCTTTGTTTCGTGATTGCAAGTCCGTTATAATTCTCTTCCTCAGTAAAGATTTTAGTAACATTTATTTTTTTCTCGATGGCAACCTTCTCGACTTCTTGAGCCATCTTGCCGTATCCTATGATCGCAATATTCATAATCTAATCACCATTGGCTTTCTTATTTCCGTTTATTCTAAACTTCGACATTTCGTTTAACGATTCATTTCCTTTTAAAGAAGCTTTAATAGCAGCAACTTTATTCGCAAACTTCACAGACTCTACTCCATCGCGGGATCGTATGTACTTTGCACAATATGCTGCGGCAAAAGCATCGCCGCATCCGGTAGAATCGACTTCGCGATCAATATTTTCGCCCGGACAGTCAAGACGGTGGATTTGTTTATGTTCGTCGTGATATAAGCTGCATCCATTCGACCCGCGTGTGATGATGACATTATCGGTGTTAAGGGCTGTAATTTGTTTAATTAAACTTTCTTCTTCGTATTTCTCTAAAGCCAACCCTTGTGCTTCTTCTTCATTCATCTGAACAGCATGCAGCATAAACAACCACCGCCGCCAATTCATCAGGGGGCGCCGGTACCTTTTTCCGTCTTCGTTTATGCCAAGTGATAAACTGTGAATATCCATATAAATAGGAATTTTTTCCTCACGGGAAGTCATTCTTATTTCATCCAATGTTTCAAGCGCGATATCAAAACCGGAGACCATATTGACTAGAATAATATTTGTATCAAGATACGATTTTATTTTCTTAAATGGAATCGCCGGCGCAATATTTTCCGAGCACTCAATTCTGTTCTGTTTCTCACTATAAAAAAGATTGACCTTATTTGTAGCAGTATTTATTTTAAAGATACCCGATGTATCCATATTCGAATAAATTTTTAAATGATCGATAAAAGCATCGTAATCTTTGGCGCCTATTCCGAATACGGGTAGTATAGTAGTGTTGTTATCAGCTACGTTCGCTAACGTCGCGAGCGAATAATAAACACCACCGTATCCCTGAGTTTCTGTTCCGTCGGAGTGGTGTATTACGTCTTGGCAAATATGTCCGATTAGTGTTATGTTCATAACTTTGCTGTGTAGGGATAATTTCGCGCTTCACATATTCTCCAAATATTCTGACAAGAGAATCTATTCTCATACAGGGCTTTTCCAATAATTACCGAATCGACACCGGATGCTGCTAAATCTCCGATTTTTAATAAATCTTCCAAACTTTCTACGCCTCCAGACGCCGTGACTCGAATTTTAGATTTTTCAGCTAAACATTTAATTGCATCAAAATTTGGCCGCCGAAAATCACCATCATAAATTACATCGCGATAAACGAACCGTTTAAATCCCATCGACTTTGCTAGTAGAGCTGCATCAATAGGTGTAAGGTCTGAATTCTTTGGCCATCCTTTGGCAACTACTTCTCCGTTTTCGACATCTACCCCCACAACAACTTTACTGTCGCCGTAAGTGGCCAGTATCTTTACAGCTTCTTCGGGGTTTTCCAAGAATAGTGTTCCTATTAATATCCTATAGGCGCCCGCGTCAAATACTTTTTTAGCTTCGGTAAAACTTCTAATACCTCCGCCAACTTCAATCGGAATATCCACGGTTTGAATTATACTTTTTATTATATCGAGATTTATTAGACAACCTGCTTCAATGCCGTTGAGGTCGGTAACGTGCAGCGACTTTGCATTTTCCGTACGCCACAGCTTTGCCATATCAACGGGGTCGTCAGAGCATTCTGCGCTGTTGGGTGTTTTAACTTTAAAAACGCATTTTCCGTCTTTTATTCGTATTGCGGGGATAATTAATATCATCGTTCTAAAAATTGTACAAAATTTTGCTGAAATTCAAGTTGATAAAGCATCAAAATCCTTTTCCGTCATAATTCCCTTATCAATAACCAATTTTTTAATTGTTATATTTTTTTCCAAAGCTTCTTTGACCAACTCGGCCGTCTTTAGATAACCAATCTGAACGCTGAGAAGAGTGGCTATACTTATACTTTGTTCAGCATAATTTTTACAACGCTCTCTATTTGCTTCGATGCCTTTTACACACTTCTCCGAGAATACAGTAATTGCATTAGTAAGGATTTCGATAGATTGCAATAGATTAAAATTGATTACGGGCATCATAACATTTAATTCGAGCTGCCCGGCTTGAGCCGCCAGCGAAATGGTTGTGTTGTTTCCAATTACCTGAAAGCAAACCATATTTAACATCTCGGCAATTGACGGATTAATTTTTCCCGGCATAATTGAAGAACCAGGTTGAACAGCCGGCAATTTTATTTCAGCTAATCCAGTTATAGGTCCCGAGCTTAAAAGCCTTAAATCATTTGCTATTCGTATTAAATCCAATGATATGTTTGCGATCGAATTCGATAAATGAACAAAAGGGAACATACTCTGCATTGCCTCAAAATAATTTTCTGCTTTTTTGAATTCCATACCCGTCAGCTTTTGCAGTTCTACAATAACTACATCTCGATAATCCTTCGGCGTGTTGATTCCGGTACCGACCGCAGTCCCACCTAATCCTAACTCGAGTAAATATTTCTTTGAATCGTTTATCGTTTCAATATGTTTCTTTAAAACGGAAGCATAACCGGAGAATTCCTGACCCAAATTTATAGGGGTTGCATCCTGCAGATGAGTTCGACCTGACTTAATTACGCTTGCAAACTCAACCGATTTTTCATTAAACACAATCTGAAGTTTTATTAATGCGGCAATAAACGTCTTAAGTTTTTCCAATGCGGCAACTCGCATTGCAGTCGGGTAAGTATCGTTTGTCGATTGACTCATATTCACGTGATCGTTTGGATTAATTAACGAGTAGTTCCCTTTTTCTTCTCCAGTTAATTCGAGTGCGCGATTCGCAATCACTTCGTTCACATTCATGTTAAATGATGTGCCCGCACCGGCTTGGTACACATCCACCACAAACTGTTCGATAAATCTTCCCGACAAAATTTCATCACAAGCCAAGATAATCGCATCAGCAATCTTTTTATCGAGTACATTACATTTTTTGTTTGCAATAGCCGCCGCTTTTTTAATAAGCAAATATGACTCAATAAATACTTTATGCGCTTTGAGATTACTAATGGGAAAATTTTCCAGCGCTCGCTGCGTTTGTATTCCATAGTAAGAATCTTTAGAAATATGTTTCTCTCCTAACGAATCCTTTTCTAACCGAAACGATTGCATTTTCAATCCTCCTTATGTAAAATAAATTCTGTTCGAGAAGCATTGCATGACGGACAAGTTTCCGGTAATCCTTTTTTGCGGGGAATACTATAACCGCATTCTGTGCATTCCCATAGAAGTTCCATATCGAATGATTGAAAATCTTCAGCTTGTCCATTGTCTCTTTCGATCTGTTCATTCATAAATTTTCTTATCAATTTTCTATATTAACATAGAGATAACTGTAATAATTTCCAAAATAAATTCTTTCGATTGCAAAAGTCAACATTTTTCATTAATTTTTTATAGAAGTTAGTAAGCAGCCATGGAAACAAAACCTTTAGAAGAAATAGAAGAAACCGTCGAAACTCAGGCGCCTGCGAAAGTAATCCTTTTTAACGACGAAGTACATTCGTTTGATGAGGTAATTTACCAAATTATCCGGGCGGTTCGCTGCGACTTCGAAAAAGCAAAAGCACTTACTCATCAGGTCCACAATTACGGAAAAGCGGTTGTGTACGGCGGCGAGTTAAACAAGTGCATCGAGGTCAGCAGTGTACTCGAAGAAATTGAGTTAATGACACAGATTGAGTATTAAAGTATAAAAGTACTCAAGTAGATGAGTATTTGAGATAAAAAGAGAACAGATAATTATTGAAAACAGCATCAGAAATACGAAACGAATTTATAAAATTTTTTGAAGAACGCGCACACAAAATTGTTCCAAGCGCCCCGGTAATTCCATACGACGACCCGACGCTCCTGTTCACGAACGCCGGTATGAATCAGTTCAAAGATATTTTTCTCGGAACGGGCAAACGCGATTACAACCGCGCCGCAGATTCTCAAAAGTGCATACGTGTTAGCGGCAAACATAACGACCTCGAAGAAGTGGGGCGCGATACTTACCACCATACATTTTTTGAAATGCTTGGCAACTGGTCGTTTGGTGATTACTACAAGAAGGAAGCTATCGAGTGGGCGTGGGAGTTGATGACAAAAGTTTGGAGATTAGATAAGAATCGCTTGTACGCATCAGTATTTGAAACTGATACTGAAGCCGAAGAACTCTGGAAAAAAGTCACCGACATCAATCCATCGCACGTTTTACGTTTTGGAAAGAAAGATAATTTCTGGGAGATGGGCGAGACCGGACCGTGCGGACCATGTTCTGAAATTCACATCGACCTGAGTGAAAAAAGCGATTGCGGTCATTTGGTTAATGCCGGCGACCCGCGCGTGATGGAAATCTGGAATCTTGTTTTCATACAATACAACCGTGACGATAAAGGCACACTCACTCCGCTGCCGGCAAAACATGTCGATACCGGAATGGGCTTCGAAAGAATTTGTGCAGTACTCCAGGGAAAAAAGTCCAATTACGACACAGATGTTTTTTCACCGATTCTAAAACACATTTCAAATCTCGTAGGCAAGCCGTATCAATCCAAATTAGATGATCCGCTCGATATCGCCATGCGAGTCATTGCCGACCACGTGAGGATGTTGTCATTTTCAATCGCCGACGGCGGTATTCCTTCCAACGAAGGACGCGGATATGTGATGCGCCGTATCCTGCGTCGTGCCGCGCGCTTCGGGCGAAGTTTAGGAATGCACGAGCCTTTCATTTATAAGATTGTAGCAGCCGTCGTCCTATCTATGGGCGATCAGTATCCAGAAATTAAGGAACGACAAAACCACATTGAGCGAATAATTAAAGGAGAAGAAGAAAGTTTCAACGCCACACTTGATAGAGGACTGGAAATTTTTGAAACGGTTATCGAAGAAATCGGACACTCGAAAACATTTCCGGGTGAAGACGCATTTAAACTTTATGATACGTTTGGATTTCCTCTTGATCTTACAGAATTGATGGCAACTGAAAGAGGATTGAAGGTTGATACCGGGCGTTTTGTGGAGTTGATGGAAGGACAGAGGACAAAATCTCGTAAGGTTACTTTGATAGATGAATATGGTATTCAAGAGATCAAAGAAAGGTATGATGAAACTTATAAAATCTCTGAATTTGTCGGATATGAACATTATAATGTTGAGACAAAAATTGGGATTTTCGGAATTTCTCTTTGGGGAATAAAAAAAATCGATATACCTGATACTAGGCAAATCGTGCTTTTCAGTACTCCTTTTTACGCTGAAGCAGGAGGACAAGTTGGAGATATTGGCAAAATTGTCTGGGATAAATTTGAATTTGAGGTATTAGATACTCAAAGACGAAATGAAGATATTGTACACATTGGCAGACTAAGTCTCGGAAAACCCGAAGATTTATCTCGAACTGAAGACTATGTAGTTACGGCCCATATTGATGTTTCTCGGCGTCAAAGCATTATGCGTAACCACACAGCCACACATCTCCTACACGAAGCTCTGCGCAGAGTGCTTGGCAGTCACGTGCAGCAGCACGGCTCGTTGGTCGCACCGGAGAGGTTAAGATTCGATTTCAATCATTTCGAGAGAGTAACGGAAGAACAAATTCGTGAAATAGAAAACATTGTAAATCAAAAAATATCAGAAAGAATATCGGTTGAAGCCAGAGAAATGCCAATCGAGGAAGCGAAGAAAATTCCCGGTATAAAAATGTTCTTCGGTGAAAAATACGGAGACGTTGTAAGAGTTGTAAAAATGGCAGATAATTTTTCGGCTGAGCTTTGCGGCGGCACACACGTTAAGAACACTGCCGACATCGGTTTGTTCAAGATTACTTCCGAATCGAGTATTGCAAGCGGTATCCGCCGAATTGAAGCCGTTACGGGTGAAGGTGTTAAACAATACGTCAATGAACAATTAACAGTTATCAGAAAGATTGATCAGGAGCTGTTAAATCTTTTCGATGAAAAAGATTTCCTTGAAAAAGAATTATCCCAACACAAAAATATTGACCTAACTCCGAGACCGAAATTAAGTACACCACCTTCGGTCGATAATCCGACTCGCGAAACCATAGACGAAGCAGAAACCCTACTCCATAAACGCGAAAAGATAGTCGAACAAACGAACAAAGAAATTCTCGACCTAAAAAAAGAACTTTCAAAATTCCGTGTGAAGTCAGCCGGCTCGAATATCGACCAGTTAGTAATGAGCGGTATTTCGGTTGACGATTTCAAAATTGTAACCGCGAAAATAGAAGTCGCAAACATGGATGAGTTAAAGAGCATGGGCGATACACTCCGCTCTAAACTCGCTTCGGGTGTTGGAGTGTTCGGTTCGGTAATCGACGGGAAAGTTGCGCTTGTTTGCGTGGTAACCGACGATCTCATCAAGAATAAAAAACTTCAGGCAGGAAAAATTGTCGGAGAGATTGCGAAGATTGCAGGCGGCTCGGGCGGCGGACGTCCTCATTTAGCCACCGCCGGCGCAAAAGATGTAAACAAACTCGATGAAGCGTTAGAAAAAACTGTAGATATAGTTAAAGCTATGGTAACATAGAGCTTGGAGCGTAGAGTTATAACAATTGACTATTAATTAGACTCCAAATAGTATTAACTCGATGAATAATGAATAACCAATAACAAATGATGAACTAACATGGCACACCTACCCTTGACACAACTGCACAGACAAAAATACATACAAGATCAACTTGAAGACAGCGCGGCGACAAAAAAGAAAATGTTCGAAGCTTGCACCGGAGATATACTGAAAGCTGTGGATGCAATTTTTAATGCACTGAACAACAAGAAGAAAATCTTGCTTTGCGGAAACGGCGGCAGCGCTGCCGATTCGCAGCATATCGCAACCGAGCTTGTAATAAGGATGACCAAACCAAACCGTCCGGCGATTCCTGCCATCGCGCTCACAACTGACACTTCCATGCTAACTGCAGGTGGTAACGATTTAGGATTTGAAAATATTTTCTCCCGACAGGTAGAAGCATTAGGAAACGACGGCGACATCCTTATCGCAATCACGACAAGTGGGAAATCAGAAAACATAAACCGCGCAATAAACGAAGCTAAGAAAAGAGGATTGACCGTAATTGGTTTCCTCGGTAAAGACGGAGGAGCTTCTAAAAATTTAGTTGATGTTTCCATCATCATTCCCTCAGATGATACACAGCGAATTCAGGAAGGACACATAACACTCGCACATATCATTTGTGGAATAATCGAAGACGAGTTGTTCGGTTAGGCAATCATGATATGGTATGAAATATTTGGCTATCTCGGTTCTGCTCTGATAGCGGCGTCCATGCTGATGAATAACATCTGGAAGCTGCGCTGGTTGAATATGAGCGGCGCCATTTTGTTTGCTGTTTACGGTGTTGCTATTAACTCGCTGCCAATTATACTTCTCAACTCATTTAATACAACAGTCAATATTTTTTCCCTCCTTCAGATCAGTCGAAAGAAAAATTTTTTTACGCTCCTCCCTTTATTGAAAATGCGAACACTATTTCTGGAAAATTTTCTAGACTATTATAAAAAAGATATTTTAAAGTTTTTTCCAGATTTTGACCCCTCAACGATAACCGAAAACAATGGTTTTATCATTTTACGAAATGTTGTGCCTGTCGGTCTGTTCATATACGAAGAAAAATCGGATGGCATTGTTGAAATTAAACTCGATTATATCATACCCGACTACCGCGACTTTAAAAACGTATCATTCACACTTTCGTCGCAAGCCGAGCTGCTAAAGCAACGCGGGTTTCAAACATTTACAACGGCGAGCAATATCGGTAAGCACCGGAAATATTTAAAGAAAATTGGCTTCACTCAGTCCCACGATAATCCATCGTCGTTTCGGAAAGACATATAAAACTATAAGTATAAATCCTTCCCACTAAAATTAACCGCGAAGTTCGAAGAGAAACGCTGCGTTCTCGGCCCTTCAAAGTATCTTCAATCTTCTTAATTCATCTTTCAATGTAGCGACGATACGCCGCGTCAAATCTGTATTATCGGGACGCACGTGTCTGGATTCCAGCCAGATAAGCTTTTTCGGTTCAAGCGCAGCGTTAAAAAATACTTCTGTGTTGTACCGCGGGATCTGCTCATCATTCACACCATTGATCATAACGATTGGTGTTGGAGAAATCTTATCTGCATATCGCAATGGCTCTAATGGTCGAAGAAGTAGTCCGCCGAGTCTTCCGGCTAACTCACTCATCCACATGGATTCGTACCGCGCAACGTTGTGGTGAATCATCGAAGTCAAATCCCCTCCGCCATACACCATTGCCGCCACCGATATACGTCTTTCCACAGATGAAATAACAGGGACAAAAGGCGCGCCGAAGCTGTAACCAAGAATTACTAACTTTGTTGTATCAACATCGCTGCGGCGGAAAAGATAGTCTGTCGCAAGCATTGCGGCAGGCACCATATCGATGAGTGCTTTCCTTACGGCGGGCACGTCCCACAGAGCGGTCCAAATTGTATACGATTCGCGCGGCTCATACGGATAATCGAGAGCAAGGATAATAAGGTTACCTATATCGAGTGCATAGTTGATTGCAAACTTGCCGGTTGCTTTACCACCTAAGAGTATAACGGCAGGGTATCGTTTGGACGAATCTTTTGGGACCAAGAGACCACACTCGACTTTGAAGCCATCGGAGTTGCGAAGTGTTATCCAGGATTTCATTGAATCCCTGCGTTCAACGATTTCCGCTAAAGAGCCATGCCGCTCATGAAAATACTGAGTCTCATCCCGCAAGGAAAGGTAGAATACAAAAGACAAGGTTGAAAGGAAAAGCACCAAAAGGAAAATGATAATACGTTTAAAAATTTTCCATACCCTGGTTTTTTGTTTGACTATCATCTTGTAGATCCATAGTTTCAATTAACCGATTGCTAACGAAATGTATTTCTATATTTAAGTATAACAATTTTTCGTTAATTATGGAAATCTAAAAAACCAGCAGCAACCTCTTTGATGTAACCGCAAGTAGTTTTGATTTGAAACCGGCAAGTGTTGGAAGCTATTCAGCAAAGTTTGGCACTCTATCAAGCAGGTTTGGCAACATCTCAGGCATATTGGACTCGATGGTAGGCAATGTAGGAGTATTCTCAAATCATACTGGATACGATGCACGCAAGTGTGCAGACACTTCATGCAGGCTGCGAGAGTGAGCAAATAGTGCTGGACTATTCTCACGCCTGCGTGTAAACAATTCAAGCAACCGAGCTAACATTCTAAACTGTGCTGTAAGTACTCCAAGCATGCCTGCAAGCCGTTCAAGCCTGCGTAGAGCCGTTCCAAACCGGCTTGGATTGGCTCCAAACCTTCCCGGATTGTTAGCAGGAAAGCTAAATACCTCTATACAGCTCATTTTAAGCGGTTTTTGATAGTTAAAATGCTTAGGGAACGTTCTTTCATTCTGGAGCGTACGGAATATCAGTTAAATTAATAAAGGATATTGGGGATGTCGAACGATAAAGAGAGATGAGTATAGCATTAGAATTAAAGTTGTTAAACTCTGATTCATCTTTGCGCATGTTATCTACCACAGCCGTTTTTGATTTACTTAACTGGCAATCCATATTTAGACATAAGACGAATATCTTTTTCGCTAAGCACTGAAAGTTGATGAAACAGATCTCTTGTAAGACCAAGTGTAACGTGGACTTCTATAGAAGTCAAGTGAGGCTTGATGCTTCCTTGAATTCGATTGAAAATGTTACCACCAGATTCTTGAAACTTAATTTTCTTGATAACGTCTGACAGAAAATTTCTGCCAATACCTTCGAGATTGCCTATTGCCTCATCGAAATCAACATGAAGGTCCGTTAGTGTGAAACCGAATCCCTTGGGGGCTGACTCTGCAGTTTGAATCAATCCAAGTAGTCGGATTAAACCCAAATCCTTGAGCGTAACCTCGATGTCATCGGCAATGATTCTCACCCTACTATTCTTGATACAATTCTTTTCAAATACCGAGAGAGTGACTTCATCAATAAGGGATGGCGGTTCATATAATTCAATTTGAGGATTGGCACGTATCCATTGTTTCCATTCTTCCTCATTTTCCAAGCGTAGCTTTTGGTCCCATGAGTAATAATGTGGTCCCTGTCGTTCTAATCCTCTCTCTGTTTCATTTTTCCTATTCAATGCTTCAATCGTTGCGTCAAATTGCGGAATATAATGTTTCTCTTTCTTCAAGTAGAATGTGGACGGACTAATATGAAACCATGAAAGCAAGCATTCTCTTTCACCTTCGTAGAGTTTAGGTATAAGACATGTAGGGTTGGGAAGCTGAGGGACTTTATATTTTTTGTGAGTTCTTCCGTCATAAAGAAGAAATACTTTTCCATCGAGCAGCTTAGTGCATTCGTGGCACGTCTCTCGTTGGTTCATAGCGTAGATATATACTAGCGCTTCCTTGCGGTCTGTAACACGCGCAAGATCCTTTTCCTGCTGAATAAACTTTTCGAGCATCTTCTTATTATGCTCAAGATTTTTATCGTCTATGATCATCTTAACGATTAATCAGCCCACCGTTTATGATTTATTTTTATTTAAATCAATTATTGAACTGGCTTCTCCAAATATTAATGTATTATCTGATGTTTTAACAAAGGTGCAAAATCCAAGTGTAGGGTGTTTTATCCCAAAAGTCCTACCCAAATTTTTATTAAATTCATTAAAGAAATTATACTCAATTTTTAGTATTTTCATATCCAGATACCAAACTACAGGTAAAATAAAAAGTCTTTTCAGTTCATCCAAAGTTATATTTCCTTTTGTTTCCTTGTTAATTTTTTTTTGAACTTTATCAAGGATATAATCCTTTATTTTACCATGTTCTGTCATTCCAATTGGGACATGAATATTAACGACTTCAATTAATGTCAATGCTCCATCACTTTTGTGACGAAATTCAAAATCCTTTGGTTGTCCATTAGAAAATTTCGCTTCAATCTCAAGTAAATCAAATAACCCACAGTTAATAAAATTCCATAATACTGACAGCTCCCCAATTGGATTCAGGTAGTTCCAATCTTCAAAGTTGTCAAATTTTCCATTTATTGATTTCCAAATTCTTGTTTCTTTGTGTGGGATAAATTCGATAATTTCTTTAACCAATTGGTCAAAATACTCTGAAAATGATTTTAGAAAAGAATTATTCGTGATTTCAATTTCGAGTAAAAGCCTAATTAAATTTGTTTTTACATTCTTTCTTGATATCAGTTGATTGGAAATCAAAGAATCCAAAATATTCCATTTCGAATACTGGCGTTTCTCAAGCAAGTTATAAAAATTCGGGCAATATTTATGAATTAAATATCTACTCTTGCACATAGTCTTCTATAAATGGTAGCTAACACCTTCACAAACCACGACATTGCCCCAACAAACGGTTCCATGATTCAATACTTTGGCAGTTTCTTTATCTGAGAATTAATCTTTTCGGATTTAGCATCGAGTTGCTGAAGATAGTCGGCATACTTATTAGCAAGAACTTGAATTTCTTTATCGGTCATTTGCAGAAGATCGGAACACTCGTCGACCGTCAAAGAGAAAAAAATAAGGCCTTGCATTGTAGTAGCATGCATATCAACCTTCGCTTTATGGTCTAAAGTATTGAATGCAGAATATCCCTTAAAGCTATCTCGCAATTCATGGATGACCGCAGGAAGATTCGATCTGTCACGAAGTCCCGCACTTCTTCTTTTCAGAATGTAGCTTAGGCGCTCATCATTACCGCCGTATGCCATAAAGACAATATGTCCACCTGGGGTGTCGAAAATCCTTATTGTGCGAAGATCAAAATCAAGGCGCTCCATGAAATCGATCTGCAGAGGATTGAGAACTACCGACTTTTGCTTCCATTGTTTCATTGGCAATTGGGAAAATAAACTTTCTGTAAGAGGAATAATCAAGATGATGATGAGTATAAAATATCGTTTCGTAAACCACCCCGCTAACATTTTAGGAATATAAGGAGCAAACAATTCGTTAGAATTACGTACGGTCATCGAGATTTCCCCGGATGTGTCTGAGGTGGAAGAGAAAGAGGAATTATAAATTTAACGCGGTTCTCTTGCTCTTTAGATTGTTTTGATTCTCGACGACCACCAAGACCAATAGCACCAGCAAATACACCGATGCCCAACTTGGAGTCATTGCCTTTGGTTAAGGTTAAAGCAATATCAAATTCAACGGGGAGAACTGGCGCGTCCCATCCAAATGGTTCATTCGAAAGCCCAATCCAGGACGGATTGGCTTTCTTGATAAGCTTCATTCGAGGGCTGACAGACGCACCCATTGATCTTACATTGACTTGTGCTGAGCGGACACCTTGTACAATTTCTATAAGTGTTTGCGAGATAAACTCTTTGAGTTCCATAACTCAGAAACCTTTCATTATGTTTGTTAAAATTCAGTAACTGATTCTCTGAATCAGTTGAATTATATTCGTAATTTATAATCGAGAGAACTCCTACCTCATACTTACGGTAGCATAGGGAAAAAATCAAATCTCAAAAAACAAATTACATCCGCACGTGTGGTTTAAAAAATTTCTCCTGGAGTTTTTCTTCTTAAATCCGTCCTGTCAAAATCTTTATCAAAACTAACCAAAGTTAAATTAAATTTATTTGCTAGATAATATTGGTACGCATCGTCAAAATCTAAATTAAACTGTATGGAAGCATGTACAAGGTTTTTTATCTCATCCGTATTCAACGATAAAACCATCATCCCGGCACCTATAATCATATCGTCATAAAATCGTTCAAATACGTTGTGTTGATTTTGCTGAAATAGTAACAATCCGATGGAGTGCAAAGAAAAATCAGTTATGAAAAATTGATGCTCTTCAATTTTCATTAGAAATGATTTTGCTTCTGTGGCTTTTTCTTGGCTAAGAATCACCTCGAGTATTACATTAGTATCAACAAGAAACTTCATTTCTCTTTTAACCTTAATTTAGATATTTCGTGCTGAAGTTCTACGGATGTGTATTGTTCTCTTAAGTCTTTGAGCGCGCCAGCCCAAAGAAATTCAGGTTTCCTCTTTGTTTTTTTCTGCCATTTATTTGTAAGAAACTTAATAAAATCTAATGCTTCTTCCTGTAAATCAGGCGGTAATTCGTTTATTAATTGTTCTATGTGATTCATACACTAACCTCTAATTTCTACACTTAAATATATTCTATTTACCGCATAAACACAAAATTTTCCATTCTGTCCAAAAATTGCAGAAAGAAAAACCAGTTTACCTCGAAGGTTAATGATGTGCGACTCACTTCCGAAGTGAGTCGCACATTAATGCTTCCGGGAGGAGCTATGTAAGATTTCCGATTTCTCATTTCTTTATCGACACACCCATTAGCAAATTCTTAAACCAGGGCTCCCCTCTGGAGAGGGGAAACAGGGGTGTGTAGATCTAAAACAAAACTATTCCTTCTGTCCAAACTCCATTTCATCTATCGGCAGCATCGGCATCGGTTGACCGTTGTGCTGCAATCGGAATTTAACATAGTTTAAAGTCGGATCGTCTTCAACACTAACTCCGAAAAGTTTCGGCTGCAAGAAACTCATATCAATCCATCCCTTTTCAGGATACTCAATTATCTTCACATCCTGATCCGAACAAATATTTGCACGTACTTTTGCGATTTGAATTGCGGTTTCAAGTCCGCCTAAAACATCCACCAATCCGTTTTGCTTGCCGTCGTAACCGGACCATACACGTCCCTGAGCAATAGGTTCGATGTCGTCGAATTTTTTCTTTCGTCCAAAAGCCACTTTGTTCACGAACTCCTTATACATCGTTTTAATCAAAAATTCTGCTTTCGAGCGTTCATCTTCAGTCATATTGCGGTCGGGAATTCCAAGTCCGATGAACGGCAGTGTAAAGCCAAAACCCAAATCGGCATGTTTACCTACTTTTACAAAATCTGTAGTCATACCGAGCGAGTCCTTCAATCCTTTATTGTACAGCCATCCACCGATAACACCGATTGATCCTGTAATCGTATTCGGTGCAGCTACAATTGTGTCGGCGTACATGGAAAGCCAGTAACCGCCTGAAGCGGCAACGTATCCCTGCGAAATTATAACCGGCTTTTTTTCTTTGCATTTTTTCAAAGCTTCGGCAATATAATCAGAAGCCATTGCATCGCCGCCGGGCGAATCCACGCGAAGAACGACCGCTTTCACTTTTGTATTTTTAGTAACAGCTTCAACATCTTTTACGAGCTTGCGGGATGTAATTCCTTCGTCCATAGCACAGGCGCCGAGTGCGTAGATAACTGCAATCTGCGGTGGCTCGCCCCAATAATTATCGTAGGGAAGTTGGAATTTAACGAGTGAACCGGCACCCACCATTTTCTTTTCTTCACCTTCCCAATTTTTCACCAACTCTTTAACAGTCTCCCACCGTCCCAAAGTATCAACCAGACCTTCCTTTATTGCTTCTTCTGGAAGGAAAAAAACAACATCATCAACAAGTTGGTCGAAACGATCGAAGGAAATTTTTCTACCTTCACAAATATCAGTCTTTGCTAACTTGTAAAAATCGTCTAATAACTTTTGACGCTGCTCGCGGTCGGCATCCGACATTTTATCGCGCGAATAACTTTCCACAGCAGACTTATATTTAAAGAAGCGCCACTCATCGAATCCTATACCTAATTTTGCCAAAGTGCCCTTCAGGAATGTTCTTCCCATTATAAAACCTTCGAGCATCATTGTGCCGGTCGGGTCCATAATAATTTTATCCGCAACCGATGCGAAATGATAAACGTCTATATTGGGGCGGTCGATGAAGATTATAACTTTTCTGCCCGAAGCTTTGAACTCCTTTAATTGCTCACGAATTTCCCAGAGCATTTCTCTGTTCGCCACCAAACCGGATGTATTGATAGCGATACCGGCAATGCCATGATCCGACTTCGCTTCCTTTATAGCTGTTAGTAATCCAGCCAATGTATTCGATTTATCGAAAAGTTTGAAGCGTTGATATTTTATAGGTCCATTGAGATTTAACTCGATATATTTTTTCTCAGGCAGTACTTTAGTTCCGATAATTGTTCGGTCATAAGCGCCCATTCTGATTGCATAACTGTTGTAATTGTGCTTTTTATCTTTATCGTAATGAGATTGAGTTGAAACGCCAAATCTTCCCACGCTAAGTTGAACACCAACCGTATATGTGTGTGTATTAAAGTACCGCCCAGTAAGACGGATACCGGGAAGCGCCTCGATTGCAGCGCCGTAACTCCAGGCTCCTTGTTTCAGGTTTTGTTTATTCGCTATAGCATAGTCTGCAAATAAAGTAATTAGCTCATTACCGAGTGGGCGGGCAGCTAATTCGAGTACTCCTTCTCTTCTATCTACTTTTGTAAAGGTTCCCATGACACCTATTGACAAATATTGAATCGGTCTGAATAGTGACCCTACGGTGATTATTTTTCTTCGCTCGAAAAACTTGGTGTCGCCTGCAGACCAACCTACACCAAACCCAAAACTTTTTGATTTGTCGCCGAAACCAAGAGACATGCGATAATCGGTAACTGACCTACCTGAATCCTTTTGATGAATTAAACCAAATCCAAAATTTTGCATTCCTGTAAACAATCCCCAACGATTAAAGTCGTTCCACTTACCCGCAGCATCCGACCAAGTGAACATAAAATCTGGTTGATGAAGATAGGTAAGAAGAGCTGGGTTATCATAACCGTACAGCCCGAATTTCATTGCACCGGGAGATGTTAAAAGAAAATCATTCTGAGAATGATAATTCGAGAAACCCGGTTGGGCATTTAAGATTCCATTCGAAATTAAAACAACAACGATTAGTAATTTAAATAGTTTCATAAAACCTCCAATAATTTTATTACTGTTTAAAAATGATTGTTAATAAATTGAATCTCAATAAAGTTCGTAAATATCGTCAAAAAGTTACATACCTGCCAATCCGAGGGTTATCTTATTAATCGGGTTGAATTGCAATAGAAGATCGCTTCTTCCACAAATGCATTTTTCGGGATGATTATGCCATTCGTCTTGCTTTTTGTTCTAGCTCCAGGTGCTGTTCCGCCGTAATATTCAATTCCTGCCGGAGCCGATCAAGTTCTTCCTGCTCCGCTTGATTGATCGAGCCATCTTGCCAGCTTTTTTTTATATTTTCTTCGTAGCTTAAAATTTTGGCTTCCTGTTCAATCATAGAATGATCGTGATCTGTTATTTCTAATTCTGCTTTACGAGTCTGCACTATTTCCGCCGCTTCAACACTAATGCTGCCGTCCATCCAGGCATCCTTCAATGTGCGCTTATAGGATTCAAGCACCACCTCCTTGGGGATATCCTTAATTTTCCGGTATTCTTCTTCCCAAGCTTTTGACTGTTCCTTTCGTATCAGTTCTTCCAAGTGTAAAGCTGCGGTGTTGTTTTTATCGACAAGAATTATCTTCGCGATTTCAACTAATGCCGCATCAAAATTTTTTGCCACGAGATAGTCCTTAGTTGTGTTAAGATATTCGGTTATCTTTTTTTTCTGTGCGCTTTTAATTCCATCCTGTTCTGCGGCTTCTAAAAATTCTTTTTCAAACATTTTGCGTTTTTCTTCCTCGAGCTGCTTACGGAATTCTTCTTCGAGTTTACGCTTAGCTTCTTCGGCTTCAACACGCCGCTTTTCTTCCTCAGCTTTTCTGCGCTCTTCTTCTTCGCGGCGCTGCTCTTCTTCTTCAATTTTCTTGCGGGCTTCTTCTTCGGCTCGTTTTTTCTCCTCTTCTGCCTTTTTCTTTCGCTCCTGTTCTTCCTTAAGTTTTTTTTCTTCTTCAGCGATTCTGCGAGCTTTTTCCTCGGCTTTTTTTTGGACTTCCGCTTCCTTTCTTCTCAGTTCTGTCTCAAGAGTCCTCCTCTTTGCTTCGGCTTCAGCAATTTTACGGTTCTCTTCTTCTTGAATTCTTTTTCGCTCTTCCTCCGCTTTTTGTCGCTTGGTGCTTTCTTTTATGTTTTTTTCTTCTTCAAGAAAACGGAGTGTTTCAAGTTCTGCGGCACGTCTGCGTAATTCTTCTTCAGCAAGTTTGCGTTCCTCTTCAGCCCGTTTTTTTAGTTCTTCCGCTTCTCTATGCTGCTTTTCTATAAGTTTTTTGCGGGCTTCTCCCTGTGTTTTCTGTCTTACATCTTCATCAACCTTCCGTTTTTCTTCGGGAGATAGTTTTTGAGTTTCCGAACCTTTTATTTTGTCACCGGTAGTTTTAACCGGCGTTCGTTGTTTTGCTATATATATTCTGTCTTTATAAGCAATAGCATAAAAATTTTCAGGGTCGGCATCCAGAGCTTTGTTTACTTCATCGCTGGCTTTATCATACTCACCTTCTTTTATATATTTATCAGCATTTTTAAGATGTTCACCCGCGATTTTTTTTCTTTCGTCCCTGCTAAGTGTTCGTCCGCCTTTCATATTATCCACCGTTTTATTTGTCCTTCAATTTTAATGTATTCATAAATTCCGATTTTGTTCTTAGGTTAAAGAAATCTATATCAAGAATCTCACTCAGGTCGAAATGAATACTCACCGATTTTTTTAAAAAATCTATTGCCGTAGAATCTGCTTTCTGTATCGCATACATTCTTGCAACTTTATATTTTACTCCAACGCTTTGTGGGTTTTGTGAGAGAGATTTTTTGGCATACTCTATCGCTATAGGAAATCTACCCATCCGTGTATTAACGAGTGCCGAATAAATACTTAAGTCAGAGTTCTGCGGGTCTTTTGCAATTTTCGTTTCTAAAACTCTCAATGCTTTCTCGAGTACAGGAGCGGCTTCGGAATTTTTTCCTATTGCCTGATATGTCCTGGCCAAATTATACATATCAATGTAGCTATTTGAATTTACATTGATGCTATTTTCCAACATACCAATTAAATTTTGCGTTAAATTTGTTTTGAGGTCAGAATCGAACAGTATCGCGTTGGAGACGGTTTTTAATATAAACGACGATGTGTCGGAAATCAGCGGATACGCCTTTTGGTATATATTGTATGCCTCCGGATAGTCGCCGAGTAACTGATAAGTGTAAGCGAACATTTCAAGAAGTTCGAGATTATAAGGATCAAGAGTCAAAGATTTACTTAACGCATCCCTTGCGTCAGTATATTTGCCAGTCCTGTTGTATAATTTTGCTGCTGCCAGATAATTGTCGGCGCAGTTTGGTGATAAGGTTATAGCTTCGTTAAGTTCCTTGTAAGCATTTTTAAAATTTCCCTGATAAGTATAGAGAAGCCCTAAACTTCGTTTTGCTGTGAATAATTTTGGAGAAATGATAAGAGCACGCTGGAGCTTATCTTCTGCTTTTCGAAATTCACTTTCGCTGACATCCCAGTAATTCTCTATCTTAGATACAGATACAAAGCCGCTTGCAGCCAAGGCATCTGCGAATCCGTTGTCGGTTGATGATGCTTGATCGAACAGTTGCTGGGCATTATTATAACTCGCCAAAGATTTTCTGTTTAGCAGCTCTAACCCTCGCAGATACATTAAATATGCAGTTTGGTCAAAAGTGGGCGAACGAAATGTCAAATCATGTTCTACTTTAACGCCAAACTGGATTGTCAGTTCTTTACAAATCTCGGATGATAATTCGTTCAAGGTGTTTGGGTCTCTAACTAAATTCTTTTCAAAAATTACGCTATTCAAAGAATCTGTCAGCCGCAAGTTGATCAATCGAGATTCGCCAGTTTTTGTAATTGTACCGGAAAGAATATAATTGAACCCTGCCCGGTTTATACTTTTATTAATATCTGCCGATATATTTTTCAATGCCATAACCGACGAATGTCCTATCAGCTTGAAATCTTTGACGTAAGAAAGACGCATGTTAATATCTTTTGCCAACGCACTTCCCAGTATATCATCCTCCAAAATGCCGGATGAACTTGTGAACGGCAAAATTGCGATTGTGGGTGCCGGTTTTAGGATTATAGGTACGTACTTAAAAAGGATTATTGTGATTGCAAAGATTATCACCGCGACTGCGAGAATTATGAAAGACTTCTTACTTATTTTTTGTCTCGGCCGTTTTTCGAAAACCGGTTCACGTTCCTGAGGGGCTAATTCAATTTCCGGTTCTTCAACCTCTTTCTCCGTTTCAATTTCCTTTAATTTTGACTCAAGCTCGGTAACGGGTTGAGTCGGTTGTTGGGCTTCCTTAATTCTCTGTTTTAGAGCCAGTGCATCTGGATGGTTGGGGTCGTTTACTAGTGCTTTAGCGGTTTCTATTAATGCAAGGTCAAAATTCCCCTGACTATAATAATTTTCGGCTTGCTGAAGCATTTCCTGGATTCGGTTGTCAAGTTCTTCTTTTTCTTTTCTTATTTGCTTTTCGTGCCGTAACCTTGCTTCTTCCATTCGACGAAGTTCTTCTTGTCCTATTCTTATTTTTTCTTCTTCGAGCTGGCGTTTCTTCTCCTCTTCTAATCTACGGTTTTCTTCTTCAGCCCGCAGTCTATTTTCTTCTTCCTCTTTTCTTTTTCGTTCTTCCTCTTGTCTTTTTAATTCCTCCTGCTGGCGCTTCCTTGCTTCCGCTCTTTTTTCTATCTCTGCCTGTAATTTTAGTTTTACTAATCTCTCTCCGTCAAGCAGATTGGTTTCTGTCTGATTCCGAATTCGTTCTGCTGAGTGGATATTTTCCTCATAGCGCGCTTTCGTATCTTTGTTTCTCGATTCAGCAAATTCCTCTGCACTTATCGAGACGAGTGTCTCTATGCGTTCGATTTCTTTCTCGGCAGTTTTTTCACGTAATTCATCCGCACGTTTTTTTAAGTCTTCGGAAACCTCAAAACCTCCATGTTGAACCATATATTGCTTTCCAAAATTAAAATTATCTTATTTGATTAAAAATATATTGAAAACAAATGGTAATGTCAAACAGTTTGATTATGTCGTTTTAAAATTTTAATAAGTTATTCAGATAATAGCAAATAGGCTAAAATAAAACTGCTGATTTCGCACGCCGCGAGGGAAATTCCAGCGAATACATCGAATTTTCTCGTTTTCTTCAAATATTGCTCATTTGAGGTCGCTCTATATTTCCGATAATTTTCGTCAGCTTGGATTTTGTATAACGCCGCAGTAATTCCAAAAGCTATTGTTCCGCCAACCGAAAGATACACCGATGTCTGTAATTGCGTACCATCACGCGATAAAAATGTTGGCTGAATATTCAATAAATTATCTTGTGGTATTAACGAAATGTTTATACTCGATTTATTTTCCTCGAGCGGAATAGAAACCTGTCGATAGCCGTCTTTTAATATTTTTAAAAAACTTGGGCTGTCTTTTATTGATAATATTGTCGGTGTAATGCCGACAAGGGAATCGTTATAAATAACGTTTGCGCCGGATGGTATTGAATTAATAAAATAGATATTATCAAGAATAATTTCCCTCGAGATATTTTCTCCGTCGCTTGCAATAATGGAATCTGAATAAGCTGTACGGTACCAATTACTTGTTCGTGACGAGATTATTGATAAAAGATACCGTCCCGGTGTTATAGGGTAATTGATTAATGGCGCTGTTCCAATAAAAGTTGTGTCAAGAATAATTTGTGCGTCATCGATATTACTATGAATCGTTAGTAAAGATTGCCGGGCATTAGTATCAGGCAGGTCTGATGAAACGATATAACTTACATTCGAGTAAACTGCAAGTTGGAATAAAACAATCAGATTATGAATTATGAAATATTTGTTTATAAATAAATTCATTTCTCATCTATCCCCTTGACAGAAAGCAGTGATTGTACGGTCATCCGTTAGAATATATAAGTATTCATTCCATATTACGGGTGTGGATTTAACTCTACCCTTTAATAGGTACGACCACATTAGTTTTCCATTTATTTTATCTAAAATATACAGATTCTTGTCGAGTGAACCTACAAAAACTTCTGTCTTCGTAACTAAAGGTGCCGAGTTAATAACGCTGCCCGTTTTAAACGACCATTTTGTTTCACCTGTATTGATGTTCAGACATCTGCATACGCCGTCCGAACATCCGACATACACAAAAGAATCGGAAACAGCTTGTGATGAATAAATCGGTGAATTGAAATTTACTTTCCATTTTAATTTTCCGTCAGGAATATTTAGAGCATAATAGAATCCGTCGGTTGACCCGAAAAGAACTGATTCATCAGAAATTGAAGGAGACGAAATTATACTGCTTCCGGTTCTAAATTTCCACAACATATTTCCATTATCAATGTCAACCGCATATAAGTTTCCGTTGTCGTTGCCGAATAAAACAACCTTTCCATCGGTTGTGGGAGAAGACCGGGAGGGTTTAATTTTATCGTGTAAGTCTTGGAAAGTCCAATTTATTTTTCCCATCCGTTTATCAATTGCTACAAGCTTACCTTCTTGTGTAGTAACGAAAATTTGCGAGCCGTAAACCACCGGCGACGTTACAATCTCAGATAGTTTTAGCGTCCAGTTGAATTTACCGGTCGATAAATCATATTCCCCAAAATTGACACGACTATCATTAATTTGCATGTATAATACGTTTGCATTTACAATCGGCGCTCCGACAATTGTCTCGCTAAATTTTTGTTTTGAAATTTTTTTCCCTTTTACAGCGTCGACCAAATGTATTTCACCTTTTAGGTTGCCGATAAAAATTACACTGTCGGCAACGACTAATGAATGCTCGCTAAAAGCAGCATTTGCATCGTATTCCCAAACCGGCTTAAGAGGCGGTATTATTTCTTTATCTGAAAAATTTGTTCTAAAACAATTACCTCCATACATCGTCCAATCACCCGGCCGGGGGGTTATGTATTTTTCAACCCGGATCGTCGAACAACCATTAACCATAAAAATCAGTATGAATCCTAACCAAAATATTTTAGTGTAAATATTTTGCATCAGAAATCCCATCCGAAGAAAAATTGGTGAAAGATTCCTTTTTGAATCGTGCCGAAATTATTTTCTATTCTCTTACCTAAATCATATCTCAACACGAGCATGCCACCTATATTAAGGCGCAATCCACCGCCAAAGCTGCCTAATGTTTCCTGGTAAATTTTATCCCACGCGCTGCCGACATCAAAAAAAGCCGCAGCACGGAAACCCGTAAGTCTAATTCCGATAAACGGAAACTTCACAGTGAACTCATCGATAAAAGGGAACCGGAGTTCATGAGAGATTAACCATAATTTTTGCCCTCTCAATGACCATCGCGTGTAACCGCGTAAATCCCAATTACCACCCATAAAGAACCTTCGCGCTTCTTGACCGTCGTTATAAAACAACCAGTAACGCATTGCATAGGCACTCTGCTGTGTTATCCGGAGATAATATCTGTAATCGAAAATGAAAGAATAGTAATTAGCGTTGGAGAACTGAATATCGCTTGTGTATGCAAAAGTTACTTTGAAACGACTCCCGTCCAACGGACCGCTAGGTCCCCAAAGAGAATTATCGTGGACAAAAGTAATCGAGTTAGAGAGGAATAATGCTTTACGCCCACGGAGTGTTTCAAAAATTTCTTTCTCAGAGTTACTGGCGCTGGTCATTAACTCGATGCGTTTAAATTTCGAAAGCGGATAACTCAACACAAAATATCCCCCGAAAACACGCTCAAAATAAAAATAATCCGGATCGGTTAGGTCGTATCTTCTTCCTGAAAACCGGAAAATTCCAAAAGCATAATTTGTCCGCTTAGTAAGTGAAATTCGAGTTATCGCAAAATTAAAACTATTAAGCAGCTCGGATTGTTCCTGTGCGGTGTTGAATATCAAAAAGTAGTATTGCTCATTACCGAGTAAATCACTTAATGCAAGAAATGCTCCGCCTGAAGTTCCAAAAACCGGGTCGGTGGATATCTGACTTTGTGCGACATCCAAACTATAATCACCGACATACTTTAAGGACTTTGTTTCCGATGAGGTAACGATTGAATTTGGCACCCATTTGTTTTCAAGGACATTGAAATTTAACGGCACTCTTACATTTGAGGAATCGTATGAATCATAAACATTACCGACGGTTCTTATTTGAAAGCTGTAATTTTCGAAAGTAGCAAATATTATTCTGGCGCTGTCAGCCCAAGCTGGGTCGAAGGCAGCGGTTGTAAAACTTGTAATTTTTCGCATTTCAGTTGGAAAAGAATTTGCGTCTAAAAATTTTATCATCCAGATATTTCGTGCCCCATCATAATCAGACGTAAACATTAAGGCTTTACCATCCGGCGACCATACAGGTGAATAATAATTGTGGGGATCATACGTGAGATAATCTATCATTTGTGACTGGATATCGTAAATAAACAGATTATAAATACCGTCCTTTCCGAAAGGCGTTCGGTCGGAGTTAAAAACAATTTTTTTTCCGTCAGGTGACCATGAAGGGTCACGGTCGTCGTACGAATCATTCATCAGTTTTTTGAGTGTTTTATTCTCAAGATTCCATATGTACAAATCATTGCTGCCTGATTTGCCGGCAGCCGATAGCACAATTTCATTCCCGGCTGGCGACCAGGAGGGTGAACCGATGGCAACTAAATCAGTGAATCTTAATGTCTCAATCGTCTTTTTCTCTTTTAAATCATATAAGTGTAGAGCATCGTTTTCTCCGCTCTTGGTTACGAATGCGAGGATACCACCTTTTGAGATTGATATTTTATTTTGCAATAGATGGAAAGCTTCAAGGTCGCTTGTGCGTTCTCCTTCTATCACCAATTGCGGTTTACTCTCACTGTCGTTTAAATCAATTTTATATATACCCGAATATCCGGTATGGTTACCGATAAAATATGCTTCCCTCACAGGGCTTTCTGCATTGGTGGAATCCGGGCATGTATAAAAAACAGGTTTGGAATTAAACCCTTTATCCACAAGCTTGGTGGATATTGCGCTCGGCTGGTCGGATTCAGAAAGAATCGGATAATATTTTTTTTTCATCGCATATACCCATTCCTTGTCAAACTCTTCATAATTCAAGCCGATTGTAAGTTTAAATATTTTTTCAAATATTGTTTCTCTCCAGAAGTTTTCGAGCAACAGAAGTATTTTTTCCTCGCCGAACTTCTCGGCAATGTACTGCAGGATCATCTGTCCCTCTTTATACATAAGGTATGTGCCGTAAATATTATCCATATCGTTCAACGGTACAATGTAGTTCGACAATACCGCGTCGCGCATGATCATGTCGGCTTGTGTGTTCCATTCATCAGACCAGAATTCCGCCAAACCTTCGATGAACCATAGAGGCGGTAATCTATCGTTTGCTTTACGATGATCGAGTAATACACTGTTTACTTTGCTGTGGGTGAATACGTGAACTAATTCGTGCTGGATAACGTGCTGGAATTCTTTAAGAGACCCGCCGTATGGAATAACCACTCTTCCTTTTAGAAACTCAAAGAATCCGCCAACGCCTTCAGGAATAAAGCCGGGAGTAATGTTTGTTTGTTGAAAATGTAGATGCGTGCTATAAAATATTAGCGGGATTCTTCGGAGTACATTATGGTTGAACTTTTTTTCTAAAGCCCTATATGATTCTTCGGCAAAAAAAGCTCCTTGTTCAGCCAGCTCTTTCATATCGGAGTAGTAGTAGATATCGAAGTGGTCGGTTTTTAAAACACGCCAATCAAAATCGGTATACTGAACTTTATTCCTACCGAAATAAAAAAATTGAGTGTATACAAACTCATTGGATAAAAATAAAATAAAGAGTATAAAAAAGATTTTTTTCACCATTCTCGTCGGAATTATGAATTACAACTTAGCAAGCTCGTTTTTGAGGTAATCGATTACTTTAACCGGCGTGGGATCTACACCGTTAATGATTGCAAGATAATAGCTTACCCAATCGCCCATATGAATGAGAGAAAACATACGAGCAAGCAGAGATTTGCCTTCGCTGTCAACGTGGATAACATCCGAGGCGAACTCTTGAACAATTCTATCCATTATGTTCATTCGGAATCGAACGCGTTTGTGGTCATCTTTGTCTTTGAGGAATATGACGACCATACTCGACATTTCTTTTTTAAGAACTTTCCAACCGACCAATTCATTATGATTCATTTCAGGTAGTGTATTTCCGAATGCAAGAACTTTTGAGTTCTCACTCAACTGTCCACGCCAGCGAATATTCACGCTATCCAACCTATCAGCCGAGGAGTATATTATTGCAAGCTTGTTATATAAGCTTTGAGCAATCGACAGTGTAGCATTCTTTTTAAGATTAAGAGTTGAATATACCTGACTTTTCTTTTTAAGCAACGAAATAGTTTCTTTGATGTCATTAGTGCGAGTAGTAATAAACTTCATTTTAATTAATGACATTAAAATTGGAAAGAATGAATACCCCAAAGCTGCACGAGGCGGAAGGCTGCCGGGTATTTTTATAAATGAGTGTCCATGTTTTTTTGCCAACTGTTCTGTTTCCCCGTTTGAGCTAATACATAAAACCTGTGCGCCTCTTTTTACCGCATCCTTGTGCGCTGCAATTGTCTCTTCTGTGTTTCCAGAGTAGCTCGAAACGATCACCAAACTATTGTTATCCACAAACTCGGGCAGAAAATAATGTCTGTTTACAATGAACGGGATTTTCAATTCGCCCGCCAGATACGACCTGACCAGGTCGCCCCCAATAGCCGATCCGCCTAATCCGGTTACGACTATATTTTTAATTTTATCTGTGTTAATATTTATTTTGGCACTGCTACCAATATTAACAGCTTCTTCTACCTGGCTAGAAAAGCCAAGCAGCAGATTACGCATGTCGGATTTGTCGTATAGCTTAATATTTTTTTCGTTCATATTTTTCACTCTCAATAAAATAATTAGAATTATGTTAGTTGCTATCCTTACCGAGGGGTATCTCGGCAAACCTCTTTTTCATAAAGCTTGTAAGGTATTCCTCAACTTCAGAGGTGGTATTAATCTTTAAAACTTGGTTTGCAATTTTTTGAGCATCTTCATAACTGATTGACCTGATAATTTTTTTAATCTCCGGGACGACGTGTGAGACAACGCTGAATTCATCCAATCCCAGTCCCAACAATAATACTGTAGCAAGCGGATCGCCAGCCATCTCGCCGCACATTCCAACCCATTTCCCTGTTTCATGCCCGGAATCAATTATATATTTAATAGTTTTGATAACGCTTGGGTGAAATCCCTGGTACAGCCCGGCAACAATATTATTACCCCTATCTACAGCGAGTAAGTATTGAATCAGGTCGTTTGTGCCGATGCTGAGAAAATCTACTTCCCGTGCGATGACTTCCGCAGTAACAGCCGCCGATGGAACTTCTATCATTACACCGATAGAAATATTAGAGTCAAACCTTTTTTTCGTAGATTTTAAATCAGATTTTGCCTGAGCCACGAATTCTTTTGCTTGAATAACTTCTTCCAGCGTAGAAACCATAGGAAACATTATGGCAATGTTCTTTCGAGTGCTTGCCCGAAGAATTGCACGGAGTTGGTCGAGAAATATTTCAGGACGGTCAAGCGAGATACGGATACCACGCCAGCCGAGGAACGGATTTGATTCTTCGATCATCTGAGGTGCAATTTTATCGCCGCCGATATCGAATGTTCGAATTATCATTTTTTTAGGATATACACGCTCGGCAAATTGTTTATAGATTACATACTGTTCTTCTTCTGTCGGAAAGCTGTCGCGACCTATTAACAAGCTTTCTGTCCGGAACAATCCTACACCATCTGCGCCTTGCAGGATTAAATGCTCGATTTCATTCTCGAATTCTATATTCGCGGATAAATCAATTTTCCTGCCGTCTAAGGTTTTTGCAGGAAGTGTCCGTAGTTTTGACAATTTAGCTTCAAACTGACGTAATTTTTCCCGTCTTGCTTCATACTCTGCCACCCGCTCAACCGACGGATTGATGACTATAATTCCGCGGTATCCATCGAGTATAATCTGATCGCCGGTGACAACACGTCTCGAAATTTCTGCTAACCCAAGCACTGCGGGTATTTGTAACGCTCTCGATAATATTGCAGCGTGCGATGTAATACCGCCTTTATCGGTGGCGTAGCCGAGTACATTATTTCGGCTGAGTATCATTGTATCGGCTGGAGTTAGGTTATGAGCTACAACGATCGCAGAAGAATCGAATTTAGAAATAAGTTTGTTGGCTTGCATATTCCTTATGATGCGATTTTTCAAATCATCTACATCGTGTGCGCGCTCATGCATATAGTCGTCGTGCGCCATCAGCATCAGGTTTTCGTACTTGCCGATTTCATCACTGACGAGAAATTCCGCATTGCGCGATTCTGTTCTTATACGTTTGATTATCGAATGAAAAAGTACTGCGTCCTGCAGTATCATAATCTGGGCTTCAAAAATCTTCGCCTTCCCTTCGCCGATTTTACTTTGCGCGAAGTTCAATATTTTTGTAAGCTCCTTCTCTGATTTTGCGATTGCTTGCTCAAGCCGTTCGATTTCGGGTTCAATCTCTTCTGGTTTTAACACGCGTTCCACGGCTGTTGGAATTTCTTTAACGTACAGGTACACCTGCCCGATCGCGATACCGTGGGCGGCGGGTATTCCGTGTAAAATTATTTCGAGTTTATGTTTTTCAATATGGTTCATATAGCCGGCTCGTCGAACCCCCTTTCGAATAATTCACAAACTGATTTTGCCGCTTCCTGTTCATCCGGTCCATCGAAACGGAGCAATAACTTTGCACCCTGCTCTGCTGCTAATGTCATTACACCTATAATGCTTTTACCGTTAATCTCAAACCCATCTTTATAAATAAAAAAATCGGATTTGAATTTTGCCGCCGTTTTTACGATAGATGCGGCAGGACGCGTATGTAATCCAGCTCTATTCTTAATTTCAACTTCAACTTCGTACATATTTATTTTATTTTTCTCTGACTAAATTTTTATTTGCAATCCATTCAAGCATATCGCGTGCATGGGATTCGGGAAGCTTAATTAATTCCTTCTTCGCTTTCATAATATGCAATTTTATTTCTTCTTTTGCACATTCAATTACACCAAGTCGCAAATACGCACTTTTTATACGTTCAAGGTGCTTTTTGTCGATTGATTTATGTTCGGCAACTCGATTCAATAATGAATTATCGTTTCCCTTGGCGACTTCACGAGCTTTTAACAATAAAAAGGTTTTCTTGCCTTCGATAATGTCCTGTCCTGCCGGTTTTCCTAACAATTTTGAATCGCCTGCTATATCGAGTAAATCGTCATGAATTTGAAAAGCGATACCAAGATACAAACCAAAACTCTTTAGTGAATTGCACTGGCTCGTTGTTCCGTTTCCTACGATTCCGCCTACCCGGGCAGCGGCGGCTATTAGCGCTGCGGTTTTCTTTTCAATCATTTTATAGTATTGTTTCAGCGAAACATTTTTGCGAGCCGCAAAATCCATATCTAAATCCTGACCTTCACAAACATCGATATATGATTGTGTAAATACGTTCGCAACTTTGAGTCTTTTTTTGCTCTCGGTGTTTAATAGAGTCTTAAAGGCAATTCCCGCAAGCAAGTCGCCGGATAGAATTGCTGTCGCCGTGTTCCATTTATTATGTATCGTTCTTAATCCTCTTCTTTTCTCGGCGTTGTCCATTATATCATCGTGTATCAATGTAAATGTGTGAAGCATTTCGATGGCTGCTGCGGCTGGAAGTGAGGATTTGTAATCTCCACCGACCGCTTCACAGGCAAGCAATGTAATTATGGGGCGTAATCTTTTACCGCCCGCAGTCAAAACATACCGAATAGGTGTGTAAATAAATTCATCCTTTTTAACCGCCCGGTTCATCTCCTTTTCAATCGCAGTTTGATATGTCCGATATTTTTTTAAGTATTCCATCTCAATTTATTTTTAAAAGTTTAGCTTTTCTTAATTGTGAAATTTTCATGGACCCTGTTAAAAACATCGCCCCGCGGAGTTCTTTTTCCCATAAATCCAAAATTGTATTGACTTGTTTTTTACCACCTCGTTCCAACGCTTTTAAAATAGGAGCGGCGGCGGCTGCCATGTTTGCACCGAGGGCTATAGATTTTGCCACATCAATTCCAGTTCGGATCCCGCCCGAACCGATCAGAAAAATATTCTTAAAAAGTGTTCGGATAGATATAATTGATTCCGCAGTTGGTATTCCCCAATCCCAGAATGCGCTGGATAACAATGGTTTGTTACCGCGGATGATTTCTATTCCAGCCCAGCTCGTGCCGCCCGCACCGGCGGTATCAATTATTTTTACACCGGCATTTATCAACCTTTGCGCAACGGACGCCGAAATACCTACACCCACTTCTTTAACAATAATAGGAACATTAAGATTGTGCACTAATAATTCGATACCTTTTAGAACGCCATAAAAATTTGTGTTCCCTTCCGGCTGTAAAAACTCCTGCAGCGGGTTAAGATGAACCGCAAACGCATCGGCATCAATCATATCTACAAGTTTTTGGATTTGAGTTGTGTTCTTGAGGCGTGCAATTTCAGCGGCTCCTATATTTCCGATAATAGGAATATTAGGCGCAACTTTACGAACTACACTAAAAGTTCTATGATAAGATGCATCTTCCATCGCCTGCCGCTGACTTCCGATTCCAAACGGAATTCCTCTTTCTTCACAAACAGCGGCAAGCGACTGGTTAATTAATTTAGCATTCTTGTAACCGCCCGTCATACACGATACCATCAAAGGGAATTTAATTTTTTTTCCGAGAAATATTATAGAGGTATCGATTTCAGATGCGTTCAACTCTGGAAGTGCGTTGTGTTCAAATTCGAAATTATCAAAACCAGAAGTCTTATTTCTGAACCCTACTTCTTCATTCAGAACAATGGTAACGTGTTCGCTTTTTCGCTTTGAAGTATCTATTTTTTGACTTTTTCCAAGCCAAATCATTTGAAATAAAAGGAAATTTATCTTTAATAAGTGTATTTTCTTTATTGTTAAGCTTTGAAGTATCTATTTTTTGACTTTTTCCTATCATTAAAATGTACCGTATCTGTATAGATAATAATAAATTAGGGGTTGATAGTCAAGAAAAATGAAAAGTGTTGACTCAGGTCATCGAAATAGTAAGTTGGCTTGCAAATCTCTTTAAAATTATTTATACTCAATGAGATAGTTCATAAGCTAAAATGAGCAAAAAAAACAAAATATGGAGGTCATATGAGTAAGAAATATTTGGTAACGACCATAATGTTGATTATCGTTACTCTGATTAGTTTTTATGCTTCTAATGCGCAGTTAAGCGTTCGCGTTAGAATGGCTCAGGTCCAACAACTTTCACCGGCACAGTTAGATTTTGAAAATTTCCAGAGCACAGTATTATTATTTACGATCGATATTACTTATCCCGGAAAACATCGTGTGAAGCTGGTGAATAATCAAATTGAAGCAGTCCTAAGAAATGGAACGACGGTGAAAATGTTAGAGGGAAATGGGTTTAACTCAGATGCATTCGACGTAACAGACCGGCGTTCGATAAATAATTTTACTCTCGGTCAATCGGGCGAAATAAAAATTCATGACTTTAATATTACAAGTGAAGCTCGAGAAAAAATAATCAAGCCTGGATTAGCCACCGGTAAATTCCCGGCAGGTATTTATAGATTTTTAGTAAAAGCCGTCGATGACTCTAACACCGCTATTACAGACGATAAAGAAGTCGACCTGATTCTCGAAAGTCCCTCTCAGATTGAGCTTAGGTTCCCCCGCGAAGGTGAAACCACGAACGAGTTTCCTGTTTTTGAATGGACTTATGACGGTCAAGAAGTCGAACTGACGATAAATGAAAAATCCCCAACTATGTCCCGGGAGGAAGCCATCAGTAGGTTTCCTTTTGTTTTTAAGAAAATATTTATCGGCATGAATTCATTCCAATATCCGCCGAGTGGAGAACGACATTTGCAGAAGGGTAAAACCTATGTGTGGAGAGTGGTTGGAAAAATTAAAGGAGCGGGCGGCGACCAGAATATTGAAAGTCCTCTCGGATTATTTAAAGTAGAGGACGACATCGACATAATAAAGCGGTCCGAACTTTTAGATCGGCTCGAGCGAATACTCGGTAGTAAATGGCAAAAAGTTTTCGATAAGGTCAAAGAGAAGGAACTTAACCCAACCGAAATATTTTACCTAAACAATCAACAACTGAGCAACGCTGAGCTGGAAGATGTTCTCAATTTTCTCGAGCAAAATTCGAGCAGCGTTGAAAAAGTAACATTAGATTAAAGGAGCGGGGTAAATATGAAAACATTTAAACATATTATTACAGCACTAACATTGATCGCACTACTGACACCAGTAGTTTACTCGCAAGCAAGTAAAACATCTCTCGGAATGTTTTTTAAAGTAATAAACAACGTAGAAAAAAAATCCGTAGAAAAAGATTGGCATAAAGCAGCCAAGGGCGAAGCACTCTTCCCCGGCAATGAAGTTCAAACCAAAAATAGCTCTGTCGCAGTCATTAGATTCACGGACAGAAGCATGATTAGGGTTCTAGAAAACTCCAGGATAACAATGTTAGGAGACAGAGATAAGAAAAGCGCAACCAACGACACAAAGCTGGATAAAGGAACGATCGGCTTCGACGTTAAAAAACAACAAAACGAGCAGTACACCTTTACCTCGCCCACGTCTGTGGCATCTATACGCGGAACAACAGGACGATTCGGAATTCAGGATGAATTTGATGTACTCATCGTTAAGTTAGGAATTGTAAACCTGTTGAACAAAAAATCTGGTAAAGAAACAAACGTTGGCGCAGGCGAAACAGGTCTATCGTACCCCGATGGAAATTTGGAAGTTCGAAAAGCTACACCCGATGAACTTAACGCTGTCGATGCTTCCCTAAAAGCGGGCGACGCGCAGAAGGAGAACGAACTTAAATTCGAATTGAAAGACAACGACGGTAACAAAAAAGACCTTAAGATCAAGTATAAAGAATAATTGACTATTCTAAATTAGTTTATTCTCGGTCTTTCTCATTACTATTAAATAGAGATAGACCGAGAATCTTTAATTTTTTGATTACATTTTAAAAAGGCTCACTATATGAAAAATGTATTAGGGTTTTGGCGCGTAGTTTTGGTTATCACGCTGACGTTAATTCTAAACTTTAATCTATTCACTCAGGTAAGCGATAAAGTCATCAACATACAAGCGGATCAACCGGTCGAGAAGAAACCAATTACGCTGACGGCTGACCTTTCGCCCAATTTTATTTTCGATAAAATTGAGTTTGCATACAGAACGTTTGGAGAGTCAGAATTTAAACGGTTTGAGATGACAGTCGCTAACAACAAAGCTTCTATCACGATTCCCGCAGAAAAAGTAGTTGCCCCTTACGTTGAGTATTATCTGCTTCTTTATGTCAAAGATGCGCCTGAAACCGAGACATTTCCAATAGAGAATGCAGTAAACCACCCGCTTAAACTTGTAATTAATCCGGCCGAGATACCCACTTATGACATAGTCTGGATTAGTCCGGAAAGCGACCGATCATCGACGCCTGAAGATTTCCTGATTGCTTTTTCGATACCCGGAACAGATACGATAATAGATATTAATACAACAAAAATTTATTTAAACGATAACGACATCACTAACTATGCAGTACGTACTGAGGATATGTTTGTGGTACAACCGGAAAATATAATTCCACCACCTACAGAAGGTGCATATCGACTTCGAGTTGAGATTTTCGGATCGGATGGAAAACGCCTCAATTTTATTAGCAGAGAATTCTCAGTTAAACAAATTGGAAAATACGGATTTGATGTAACCGAGCTAAAGTACCGCGGCTCCGTCCAGCTTGACACTCGAAACGAAAATATCGGAGGCACAAAAAATACATATAATACCGGATCTATGAATGCCTCTACGAATTATGGCGACTATAAAGCTTTTGGCAATATGTACATCACCAGTGAAGAAAAGAGCGACCGCCAGCCGCAGAACAGATATTTCATCGGAGGCGAATCACCATGGTTTAAAATTGGTTTTGGTGATAGTTACCCAATATTTCCTAGTTTAATTATGAGCGGAAAACGAGTTCGCGGACTTACATCCAATTTGTCGCTCGGTTTTTTTAATATCGATTTCGCTTACGGAGAAACTGTTAGTAAAATACAGAGCAACGTTACACTTATCGACAGTACACAATTCGGTTTAGATTCTTCAAAAACATATTTCCGACCCGATACAAACTCATGGGCAATATTAAATCAGAACGGGATTTTTAAAAGAACTATAACAGTTATCCGCCCAAGTTTTGGAAACGGTGAAAGTTTTCAGTTAGGATTAAGTTTTCTAAAATCGAAAGATGACAAAAATTCAATTAAATACGGACTAATGCCGCAGGAAAACCTGGTACTCGGTTCAGATTTATTACTCGCTTTCGACAAACGTAGAATTGAGCTAACCGGACAAGCAGCATTCTCGGTTACGAATAAAGATATTTCAGATGGAAATATATCAGATGAAGATTTAAGACTACTTACAGCGACGCAAGATATTGATACTGCATTAATTAAAAAGATGAGGGACATTTTTTCTAATTTGATTACAGTAAACCAGCACCTTGTTCCTCTTTCAGTAGAGAATTTACCCACACTCTCCTACGAAGCCGCTCTAAATTTAAACTATTTTGATAATCAATTTAGATTTGCTTATCTCCGACGAGGTACCAGCTTTGAATCTTTTGGACAATCATATCTACGTACCGATGTTTCCGGATTTAATGTCACAGATAGATTCAGAATACTGGGTAATCGGCTTTTCTTCTCCTTAGGTTTTGAACAGCTATCCGATAATTTATCTAATTTAAAACAAGCAAGCACTAAATTCTCGACACTCAGCACGACCGCTTCATATTATCCTCAGCAAGACTTACCCAACGTTTCGTTAGGTTATGTTTATGCTTCTGCTACAAACAACCTTCATCGGGACAGCTCACAGGCGGCTGATGATAACACAAACAGATTCTTTATACAGTCGGGTTATAATTTTGATTTCCTCGAAAGACAGAATGTTGTTTTAAATATTAATGTATCCAACCGCGATGACCAAACATCCCGAAATTGGGATACAAAAAACTTTTCGTTATCATTAGGTTTGAATACTTATTATTCGTTCCCGCTTCAAACATCATTTAACTTATCCTTTAATAACAGCTCGGTCAAAGACGCTAAGTGGAACTACACAAATTTGGCATTCACCGGATATTACAAAATGCTCGATAACCGTTTGGTTCTTAATGCGGGAATTCGTTCAACATTCGGAGACTTTAAGAGAGGAGTATTCGATTTAGGCGCACAATACACAATTATTCAAAATCTTAATATTCGCGGACAGGTAAATTTATTCACTTACGAATCCGCAAAGAATGAATCGGTCTGGAACTTAATGCTTAGGTACGATATTTAAGTAAATGTCCGAACATAAAGAAAAATCTCACCGTTTATTTATAAATAAGTTATTTTTTTGTGTTATACTATCGGTAGTTATTTTATTCCTCACACAAGAAACAATTTTTAAATTTACTCCTTTCAAGCGTATAGAACTAGCGACTATCGACAACCGGTTTAATGTTAGGGGCAAAATTCCTTTCGAGCCAAAAGTTGTAATCGTTGAAATTTCGGAAGAATCTTTTAAGTCGCTCCCCGACAAATGGCCCTGGCCCCGGTCTTACTACGCACACTTAGTACGCAACCTGAAAAAAGCGGGCGCTTTAGCGGTCGGCATTGATGTGATAATGTCGACTACTGACATCTACAACCCAGCAAATGACGAAGACCTAAGAAAAGCAATCCGGGAAACACAAAACGTAGTACTTGCAGGTAAATTTGAGATTGCCGATGAGCGCTATGACTTGATCTCATCCAAACAAAATTACGGAAATATTTTTTTCGATGCAGACAGTTCTCTGGGCATCGTATATCTGCGAAACGACGAAGATGGTGTTCATCGCCGCTTTCATCCTATTGTTTTTGACCGTGCAAGAGAAGTCCGTATCCCAACATTCGCTTTCGCCATTCTGAACAAAGCTCTCAACCGTCCGAACCTTTCAACGGTCGACATCGATGACAATAACTTCATATTTCAAGATATTAAAATTCCGAGTTATGATAAGTCTTCTGCATTAATAAATTATTATGGACCTTCGGGTACATTCCATCCAGTCAAATTTGTAGATGTAATCGATGACCAAGATTTCCAAACTGTCGAGGAAAAAGAAATCGGTGTCGATATAAACACCTTCGACGATCCCGAATCCGGCTACCTCTACGACGGAACTTTCAAGGATAAAATAGTTCTCATCGGCTCAACAAACCCTGAGGATAAAGATTTATTTCCCGTACCTATTACTTTCGGCAAACAAGAAGGCGATAATTTAATGTACGGCGTAGAGATTCACGCAAATATAATACAAAGTATTCTCGACCAAAATTTCCTAAAGCGTGAACCGATCTGGCTCCAAATTGCTCTAGTGTTTATCTTCGTAACTATAACTTTTTTCTTTACACTTAATTTGAAGAGCCGGAAGGTGAAATATTATTTTCTGATAGAAGCGCTCGCAATCGCGGTCGTAATTTCCGAATTATTTTTAATAGTCGCATTCTCTATTCTTGCTTTCAATCAGCAGAATTTTGTCACATCATTTACAGGCCCGCTTATGGCGGTTACGTTCGGATACGTTGGAAGTATGGTTTACAGTTATGTCTCCGAGCGAAAACAGAAAGTTCTTATCAAATCTATGTTCAGCCAGTATGTCAGTCCGACGGTCGTGAATGAACTGGTGGACGATCCAACAAAGTTACGGCTTGGCGGTGAACGTAAGATATTAACCGTGCTATTCACTGATTTGGAAAAATTCACAACCATTGCCGAGAGTATGCCTCCCGAAGAACTCGTGCCTATTTTGAATGCTTACTTTGAAGGTATGACGGAAATAATTTTGAAAAACAACGGCACGCTGGATAAATACATCGGCGATTCAATTATGGCATTCTTCGGTGCACCGATTCCTCAAAAAGACCATTCGCTAATTGCCTGCCGAACCGCAGTGCAGATGCAAAGCCATTTAGAAGAACTCCGCCAGATATGGAAAACGACAAACAAGCCGTTACTTCAGATGAGAATCGGAATTAATACCGGTGATATGATAGTTGGAAATATGGGCGGGCTAGACCGTTTTGATTATACTGTAATCGGCGATTCTGTAAACCTTAGCGCTCGTTTAGAAGGCGCTAATAAACAATACAAAACTAAAACTCTGATTAGCGAGAACACATTCCAACCGATTGCGGGGCAGATCGTTGCCAGAGAATTGGATTTGATAACGGTAGTTGGAAAAAATAAACCGTTGAAGATTTATGAACTATTTGGACTTGTCGGCGACAAAACCGCGCCTGAATATTTCAGCTTGATAGAAAAATTTTCAGAAGCTCTGGCTTTGTACCGTCAAAGGAATTGGGAGAAAGCAATTAAAAATTTTGAAGAGGTGCTTAAAATAAAACCCGACGACTACCCATCCAAACTTTATATCGAAAGGTCGAGTGTATTTTTAGACTCTCCCCCACCCGATGACTGGGATGGTGTTTTTGTGATGAAGACGAAATAAGATACTTAAACATCAACCCCACTCCCGGTTACACGGAAGCGGGGTTGATGTGAATGTTAATGGATTTTACTTTGTAATCAAAAGTTTCTTCACCGATGTATAATTTCCAGAAACAATCGGTTCGATAGAACTCACCACAAGCTTGTAAAAATAAACACCACTCGATAAAGTACTTCCGTCAAACTTAACCGATTTATACCCAGCATTCTGTATCTCGTTTACAAGAGTGGCAACTTCTTGTCCAAGTAAGTTATAAACTTTCAATGAAACATTGTAGGTTGAGACGGCGTCTCGACCGGACGATTCAGCGAATCGTCCTACAGGTAATCCCGCCTGACCGGCAGGCAGGTGATAACGAATAACCGTTAATGGATTAAACGGATTCGGATAATTCTGCTCAAGTTTAAATTCTTTGGGTATTTCATTTTCTACGATACCATTTGTTCCATCGTTTGGCGGAGGTGGAGGTTGTTCTGATGTTGGGGTAATTTTGATTCTCGCTGCAGAGTTTTTTTCTGTACTCGATGAGAGTATCAGGGAGCCTTGTTGATCAACTTTTACCCAATATCCTTTACCCGGCGCAATCGTAGATGTTATGAAATATCTATTGTTATATCCATAAAATTCTGATGTAACAATTCCAGGTGGGTTCGAGGCTATACTAGAAACATTGACAGGAGTCTGGATCGATCCTATTAGGTTCCATCCGGGACTGATTTCCAACGTATCATTTTCAAGCGCATAGCCATGCACCAAAGCTGAACCCGCAAACGGGAATTTCAACCAGAAACCCTTACTAGGTTGTACTGAAACAATCGCTTCGTAAAGTCCACCGGAAGTGTTATACGCAAATGCTTGAGAAGATGCGTCAGGAAACATGCTGTTCACCATTGAATCGACAGGATAACCTGGAAAAGACAACAGATTCCAATTGCTCCTTTTTTCAATGGTGATAGAACCATACGTTGTTACAAAATTCTGTGGTTGTGAAAACGGTCCTGTTCCGCGTTCGTTCATCCCTCTGACTCGCCAGTAATGTCTGGTTGCAGGTAGAATAACACTGTCGACAGTTATGCTCGTATCCATTAGAGTTGAATCTTGAAAGATAATATTGCTAAACATGCTATCGTTTGCGATCTGCAAATGATAATGTTCGGTGAAAAAATCCTTATCCCAAAGCAATGTGGTTGGCAGGGCTAACAATGTATCTCCGTCTGAAGGAGATAATAGGATAGGTGCAGAGGGCAGTTGTTTCTGAAGAAATACATTCCCCACCCAAGTACCCCATGTGTTTATTGGTGAAGCTGCGTACTCTGTAAATGTCCAAATCGCTTCTTCATTTGTAGGATCAAGAGCAGTACCCATGTAATCACCCCAGCGATTGTTTCCCCACCAATCCAGTCTTACGTAGTTGCTCTCTCCATACTTCAATGGAACACTAGTTGATAGCCCTGGAATATCAGAATTTTTTCTACCACAAAGATATGCACCGACATATTCTGTTAAGGATGACCGACTATAGGTAATGACTAGATTTTTAAATTTATCGACCATAAGTGCCGGATAAAAGTACCAGTAACCTTCTTTGCCAAACGTTACATCTTCCTTGAGTGTGTTTGTGAAAGGATTGAGTCGCAAATAACGAATGCTGGAGTATGTATTACCTGTACCGCTTGCCACACAGTGAACTAACCAGAGTGAACTATCACGGTAGACAGGTTCGTTACGTAATCTTCCGCTGCTGTTCGCCAGTTTGGTCCCCCCTCCTAATTGGTCTGCATATATTTGATATCGATACGTTGCGGCCGGGATATTCACTGCAGTGATTGATGGGGCACCAAGCGGATCGGAGATTTTCCAAAGAGTATAATACGACCCTGGGGGATTGGTAATACTATTGACAAGGAAGTACTTACCTGGAGTCCCAAATGTGATTGCCGGGCGTATGACCATTATCCGATTGGAGGTGTTGGCAGGATCTCTCAAATCCCAGAAATCCGTCCAGGTAATTGGACCGGCTGTGTTTGCATACAACTGAGCTTTGTCAAAAATACGCACCTTGTCATATTGATATGTTCCTTCCGGTGGACGATGCTGCTTCGACGTGATGTACACAGCAGATTCATCAAATCCAACTCCCTCATAATCCGCATCATTGTTGACAGCTGAGTCGCCAACCGTGTTCGAAGGAATTGCCCAGTTGTACCAAGTTCCCAGTGGATTATCATCATCAGAAACCGAGAGCAGATAATACGCGGTATCACCCCAGACGGCTCCTCCACCATCATCCACCAGCCATACCATTAACCAACGATTTGCAAAATGGTCGTATCGGATTTTTGGATCGAAGATGAACCAATCGCGGGGAAGCAGTGTCGTGGAGTACCAGTCTGCGGCATCGATTGTCTTACTGGTGATTCCCTCTTTGTCTGAGATACGAAATCTGGTATTGACACAAGTCATAATGTGGTTGGGACCTACTGCGATAATCGGATCCGGTGGTGGCCAGGTTCCGATATCAGGGATTCCAGCAAAGTCCTGAACAATCATCGGTTTTGTGATTGAATCAGCAATACCGTTTGGCGTATCTTCCACACTAAGTGATGGAATTTTATTTACATCAGTCACACTTTCTGGTTGTGATACAGGGGGAGGATGAAATTCTCGCCGAGACTTTATACTTAGCGATCGTACAGTTCTGGGAGTCAGCGGAAACGTATCTGTCGACACAATTACTCCACCAGAGATTGATCCGCTTTTAGGTCCAAGTGCAATCTGAGAATATACATAAGGTGCAACGAATGCAATTAGTAATATCATTATAAACATTTTCATAGTTTTTCCTTTCTTGAAAATTTCTTTTTCTTACTTGAGTAACAATAATTTCTTCGTTTCAATATAGCACTGCCCTGAGCTTGACGAAGGGCTGCCAGCTTGCCCGCCATTTATCGGACGGGCTTGCAAGCGATAATAATAGACACCGCTAGCTAATTTGCTCACGTTTAAGTTAACCGATTTATACCCCGGCTCTTCAACTCCATTCACAAGCGTTGCTACTTCTCTGCCAAGCACATCAAAGACTTTGAGCTTGACTTGGCTTTGCGTTGGGAGTTGATACTTGATAGTTGTGCTTGGATTGAATGGGTTGGGGTAGTTTTGATAAAGTGTATAAACAACTGGCAGTTCAGTAGTTTGTGTTCCAACCGACAAGATCTCGGATAGCGGCTTCTTCCAAACTCCATCGCTATCTACTTGAGAGACGAAATCGGTGTGGGTAATTGCGTAGAGATTCAACTCATCTACGGCAAGCTCATCTATATATATACTATCTGGTAAACCCCCACTTACATTAGTCCAACTTAATCCATTATTTGTTGTAAGGTAGATGCTCGTGGTAGTAGATGCTATCAAAGCAAAAATATTTGTACCGCTTGATACAAGCTGAGTGACTGGATTGTATTGTAAGGTATTATAAAGATTATAACCTTGTGGTAACCCATTATTTATTGGCGTCCAGTTTGTCCCGCTGTTTGTCGTAAGATAGATACCCCATTCAGTTCCGGCGAATAGATAAGTGCCAATCTGAAGAATTGAAGAAACGAAAGGAGAACGGTAACGGATTGAATCATATAAACCGGCATTGATATCATTCCAACTCATACCATTGTCTGTGGAAAGTGAAATGCCTCCGGGTCCTTCGCCTCCGTCGAGTCCGATATAAATCTTCTTATTAATTCCTGTATCAACGAAAGCGAGCGGAAAACCAAACCATAACAAATCAGACCAATTTATACCATTGTTGGTTGAAAGGAATAAACCACCACCCCCACCTCTAGGACACCCAGTCTCAACAAAAATTTCAATACCCACACCTGATTCAGATGGATTAGCCGTCATCCGCTTCATATAACAATCTGGAATCATAGCTGAGTCCCAGCTTATACCCTGATTAGTTGAATAAAACAAAACATCCCCGACGGATTGATAAAAAGTTGTACCTCCTGTTAGGTCATGAGCAATGAGTGATGGATAGAGTCTCTGATAAATGAGGTTCCAATTAATGAAGCTCCAATTCATGCCGCCATCTGTGGACAAATAGCATCCGTTATTAGTCCAGACATAGAGATTCGAACTATCAACTTTTATTTTTTCAACTTTAATACTATCAAGCTTCATTTGCACCCATTGTGCGTGAACTATGTTCACAAAAATTAATGAGAGCAAGCATGTGATTAAAATTGTATAGAGAGTACGCATAGTATTAAGTCCTTATCTTAGTAATAGTAATTTCTTTGTTTCAATAAAAGAATTTGTTTGTAGACGGTAGAAGTAAACACCGCTCGGTACGCTTTGTGCATCCCATGAGATTGATTTATACCCCGGCTCTTCAACTCTGTTCACAAGCGTTGCAACTTCTCTGCCCAGCACATCAAAGACTTTGAGAGTGACGTGGCTTTGAGTTGGTAGCTGATAATTGATAGTTGTAGTTGGATTAAATGGATTTGGGTAGTTTTGACCAAGGGTATACGTTGTGGGTATTTCATTTTCCCGGTCACTCACCCCGCTAATTACAATCCTGATCTCATCGCTCGCTTTACTATAATTATCATGAATATCCTGTGCCCGGATGAAATACAATGCCGACTGTAATGGACTGCTATCCATGAAGATTGTATCCTCGGTCGTAGCATAAGGTTTTAACAGAGTGTATTTAATGATGCTGTCTGCGCTTCTGTAGATTGCATATCTGCGCATATCAGTCTCTGTATTTGAGTTCCAGTGGAGGGCAACAGTATCCGAGCGGATCGCGTGGGCAAGATTTCGTGGAGCCAACGGTGAAAGATTATCTACAGAGTACCCACCTTCAATATTCGAGTCGTAAAATACATTGGGATCGTTTGTCTGTGCCGATACGAGGAAGTAATGCATCCCGTTGGTCGTTGACATGGAGTCAAACAATGTCGGTGCTGTGTATGAATAGTTTGTGAACCGATGGGCTGGCTGGTTTGCTATCCATTCCCAGGCATATTCTTTGCCATTGAACGTAGTAGCACGATATGCTGGGCCGTTGAAATCGGAGGTTATAACTGGTGTAGATTTAGCATTCATTGCTCCCTCGGGTATTTCAGAGATTGAGCGCCAGATGCTGTAGCAAGGAAGTGTTGTTGTGTTTGTATCCAAGTATGTAGCTGCCCAGTAGAGAGTGACCTTCCCACCTTGATCATATGGAACGTCATCTATTGAAGTCAAAACGGGAGTATGGCAATTGATACCCGGAAGTGAATAGATCTCCGCCGACCATGTTTCCGAATTATAAACAAAACCTCCTGCGACAAGGATTCTACCATCAGATAACCGTACAGCGGTATGCATGTGCCTGGGTTCACTCATATTACTGATCGCGGTAAAAACTTTCTTTACGGGATCGTAAATTTCAGCAGAAGACGTTGTCACTGGACCCAGAGCAACATATCCCCCTGCTATAAGAACTCTTCCGTTGTACATCAATGTCGCAGTGTGTTGGCATCTTTTAGTTGTCATGTTTGCAGTCAGAGAAAATTGGCCCGTGGCAATATTAAAGATCTCGGCACTACTGGTTGCGACAAAATCTCCAGTCACTAAAACCGATCTATCACCGAGAAGGGTTACGGTGTGGCCGCTTCGTGGATAGTTCATCCTTCCGGTGAAACGAAAAGTTCCATTCATCGGATCAAATATCTCGGCAGACGCAAGAAAGATGCCATAATGTGGAATCGTTGTTTTCATGCCTCCTACAATCAACACTTTGCCATTTGGGAGTAGGACGGCTTCATGTAGCCGCCTATCTTCTCTCAAACTATCAGTAAGAAAGAATATGTTTTGCAATGGATCGTACAATTCAACCTTGTTGTGCGTTTGTGAACTATCGGAGTTTTCCCCACCTGCAATCAGAACCCTCCCATCCTGAAGTAATGTGGCAGTATGGTATGTATGTTCGGTATACATGTTATCGATACTACTAAATATTCCGGTCACAGGATCGAATATTTCAGCATTCTTTTGAGCATCGCTTCCACCGGCAATTAGAACCCTACCGTCCTGTAACAATGTTGCAGTGTGTCCATAACCATGCATGTATATCGTATTACCTACAGCAATAAAACTTCCGCTGCATGGATCAAATACTTCAGCATCGCTGCTTAACGCGTCTCCAATTATGAGCACCTTTCCATCTCTTAACAGTGTGGCGGTATGGTAACTTCTTGGGGATATCATATTTCCTGTTGGGACCCATTCCCATTGAGAAGATGTACCACTAATTGGAAGAGATATTGGTGTTAAATTATGTAGAGTGTTTCGTGGATTTGATATCAGCTGTTCATTTACACTGTTATTTTTACCTTTTACTTTTCCACTTTTCATGGTAGCGTTGCTTGGACTCTGCGAGGCATTGCCCTGTGTAGGAGTCAGCTCGGAAATAGCCAGTCCGTTGGTTTGCACCCATTGTGCGTGAACTATGTTCACAAAAATTAATGAGAGCAAGCATGTGATTAAAATTGTATAGAGAGTACGCATAGTATTAAGTCCTTATCTTAGTAATAGTAATTTCTTTGTTTCAATAAAAGAATTTGTTTGTAGACGGTAGAAGTACACACCGCTCGGCACGTTTGCCGCATCCCATGAGACTGACTTATACCCCGGTTCTTCAACTCCATTCACCAGCGTTGCCACTTCTCTGCCAAGTACATCAAACACTTTGAGCATGACGTGGCTTTGTGTTGGGAGTTGGTAGCTGATTGTTGTGCTGGGGTTGAATGGATTAGGAAAATTTTGACTTAATAGATATTGAGATGGAAGTTCCATTAACGATGGTTGCACATCGGTAATCATCTCCGAGAGCGGGCGACGCCACATTCCGTGTGAATAATCTCCTGTGAAAATGAATGTTCCGTCAAAGGCAAACAACTCCATGCCTCCCGTCGGCAGACCATCGCCGACAGAGCTCCAACTGACCCCCTCATCACTTGAGACAAATGCCTGTCCGCCACCGGCGCCGGCGAATAGATTGGTTCGAGAGCCTGTTGAAAACGCTGTTACTGTCCATATTGATCCATTGACAAGGCCAGACTGACTCCACGTTGCGCCATAATCCGCAGAACGAAAGACTCCTTGACCCCAGATACCTGCAAACAACATATTGTTTACCGTGGCGATGGAAGAGACTTCTGACAAGTTCGACAAGTTCGAATCGACACGCTCCCAATCTTGTCCATTTATTGTATTATGGTAGATAGCAGATCCCGATTCTCCCCTCGGTCCTCCGTCCCAGCCAACGAGAGCAAAAGTCTGCGATCCGATGACCTCAAGATCCATAACTGTAGCCACGAGACCGGCACTTATATCATTCCATGTAACCCCAACATCTGATGACATATAGATTATGTCCGAATCAGACGCCCATTCCTCAGAACCAACGGCTGCGAAGACTAAAGAGTCATAAACAAAAATGCGGCAGATGTTCTTATCTGCAAGACCAGCCGTCGTCCAGCTTTCTCCAAGATCAGTTGAGATAAAAACACCGTTTGAACCGCCAGCGAAAACTTCCGCAACTCCACCGGGGTTGCCCACAGCAAGCGTGTTAACCCACCAAGAATTCATCCCAGCATTGCTTTCAATCCAACTCGAGCCAGCATCAGAGGACCGAAATACTTCATTACCGCTGGTAGTTGCAAAAAGGATTGTTGCATCAGTTCCTTTTGAACTCACAGCAAGTGAGTTGATATGAGCTTTCATTGTACCGTAATTCACTCCCGCCCAGGTTGTGCCATAGTCTGCGGAAGTGTAAACACCATTTTCCGTTCCGATGAAGATCTCTATGCTACCATCAATACCAGGGGTTAAGGTAATGGACCTGACGCTCCTCGCGGCGCCAGTTGGAATTTGGGTCCAGCTCAAACCCCTGTTCGGAGAGTGAAATAGAAGGCCCTCGTGCACTTCAGTAAGAAGGTCATCGCCGCATCTTTCGAGATGTGAGATACCATAATACATTTTGGAGAGTGAATCATAAGGTAATCCATTATTTCTGGGCAGCCAGTTTGTGCCATAGTCACTCGAAACAAACAATCCAGCACTGGTTGCCGCAAAGAGATCGTCACCACCGGTGACTAATGTATAAACACCGTACCCAAGCGGAAACGAGTCGACGGGAAGACCTGAGTTCATGGGAGTCCAATTCGCACCGTTGTTTGTCGAACGAAAGACGCCGTAATCAGTTCCCGCAAAAATATTGCTTTTTATTGTGACTATCGACCTGACCGCGTAATAGCGTTGATAAATCCAATCGTAGTGAGGCAGACCTGAATTGACTACAGTCCATTGTCCTTCGCGCAGTCGATAGATGCCTTTTTCAATGGTTCCGGCGAAAATATCTGCTTGTTCATCAGAACCGACGGCAAGCGAAAGCACATACACAGGACTCATAAGTAACCTCGACCATTGCGCACCGCTATCATGTGAAACGTAGACGCCGCCACCCCCTCCAAGGTACAGGTCTGATTCTACGCTCAATAAAGAAGTTACATATTCTTGGCGAGGGTTGACTGAATCTATTAACCCATTATTTATTCCCGACCACGATAAACCCTTGTTTGTTGAGCGATATAGTCCATTGTCCAAAATCCCCGCGTAGATATTGTTGTTCTGCGCCGTGAGAAATGTCGTGTAACCTCCACCATACGGTCCGTTTGTTTGCACCCATTGTGGGTAAAGGGGACAGCAGAAAAGAATACTCAATCCGATAACAAACATTAACCTTTTCATAAAACCTCCATTAGTTTATTTGTTCATTTGTTGATTGACCCATAGATTCAATGAACCGATGAGTCAATTATTCAATGGTCAAATTTACTAAATAAGCTATGGGGGTAGTTATCAATATTTAGACAAAAACATTAAATAATCGGACATTTACAGGAAAGTGTTGAAAATGAATAGGAAAGCTAAGCTGTAGAGTCCTATTCTTAAATCGGACACAGAGAGAACTTTTTTAAGATAATCCCTGTATTGTTTTAGTCCGTTCTGGGGAACGGACTCTACGATTTGCTGTTTTTATGCTGAACCTCAGACGGTGGATAACCAAAACGATCTCGGAAACAGGAACTGAAATAAGACGGACTTCCAAATCCAACCTTATATGCTATATCGGCAACGGAACCGGCATTCTTTTCGAGCAACTCACGAGCACGCTGGAGGCGGACATATTGTATAAACTCCGATGGTCGAAGATTTGTAAGCGCCTGAAGCTTCCGGGCGAGATGCCTCTGACTTAGACATGCCTCGCGTGCAAGTTCCTCGACGCTGAAATTTTCATCACCAATATTCTTCTCTATAGCAGACATTACTTTCTTTAGTAGTGCATCATCAATGGATGTTACAGCTACTTCACCGGGTTTCAGCACGACATCTGCAGAGAATTTCTTCCTCAGTTGTTTTCTTTGCTCAATCAGGTTCTTTACTCTCGCAAGCAACTCTTTCGAATCGAAGGGTTTTGTTACATAATCATCCGCACCAATTTCAAATCCTTCAATCTTACTATCGGTGCTCGCTCGGGCAGTTAACAGAATTACCGGAATGTGACTCGTACGTACATCCTGCTTCATTGCAGTGCAAAGTTCCATACCGTCCATCTCCGGCATCATCACATCGCTGATTATAATATCAGGCACGATTTCAGTCGCAATCTCATAGCCTATTTTACCGTTTGGCGCTTCGTTAACAGTATAATCCTCGTCCATATACTCGCGGATATATGCTCGCAGGTCGGCGTTGTCTTCGACGATAAGAACTATTGGCTTCCCTTCGGTAGATTTTTTGACCAGAGCTGATTCCGATTTCATAGAAGGAACAACTAAATCAATCTGTTCATCACTCCGACGTTGAGCATCAACGAGTTCATCGGGAATATAAACAGACTTATCTATAGGCAGCATTACTGTAAACACCGAACCTTTGCCGGGTGTGCTCTCTGCGGTTATTGTCCCGTGGTGAAGATCAACAAGCTCTTTCGTTAATGCTAAGCCGATTCCCGCTCCTTCGATTGTGTGCGTTTCATCGACACGATAAAAGCGTTCGAAGATGTGGGGCAAGTGTTCGGGTGAGATACCGGGACCGGTGTCGGAGACGGTTACCCTCACCCTATAATTCCTCTCCCGATTTGGGAGAGGGATGTTATGATCAAACTCTGACAGGGAGAGGGTTACACTGACCCTTCCACCTTCCGGTGTAAACTTCAAAGCATTCGACATTAAGTTGTTCATTATCTTCTCAAGCTTGTCTGCATCAAAGTATCCTTCGAATAATTCCTTTTCTGAAGTGAATTCAAGATTAATCTTTTTCCTCTCAGCCCACGATTCGAAAGACATTATCGTACGACGGAGGAACTTAACAATATCGCTTCTTGAAACTTGTAACTTCATCGTCCCTGATTCGATGCGTGAGAAATCGAGTAACTGATTTACCAAACCATACAGCTTTTTAGTATTATCTTTAACAAGATTCAGCTTTTGTTTAATGGTAGTGTCTTGAACCTTCTCAATTGCTTGTTCAATAGGACCAAGAATCAATGTGAGAGGCGTGCGGAATTCGTGCGAGATATTAGAGAAGAAACGGGACTTTAACTTGTCGACCTCAGCCAGCCGCTCCGCCTGGAAATGTTCCATGTCTGCATGCTGTTTCAGATAGATTTGCCTCAACCGCAAACGGTATCCTCCAATCATTAATCCGACCAGAAGAAATCCGTACAGCGTGTATGCCCACCACGTTCTCCACCAGGGTGGCGCAATCGAAATTGCCAATGCAAGCTCCTGATCGTGCCATTTGCCAAACTTGTTGATCGCTTTTACCCTGAATGTATAATCACCAGGATTCAAACCCGAGTAGCGTACATAACGACGATCGACAGATTTGACCCACGTATTTTCAAGACCTTCAAGCATATAAGAGTAGTCAATTAGATGGGTAGCACCGGGATTGATAGCTGCAAATTCGAATTCAAGAACGTTTTGAGTGTACTGAAGATCAAGGGATTTCGTCTTTGCTATTATCTGAGGGCTCATATAGAATGTATCGTTCACGGTTAACTTGCTCAGGACAACAGGTGGCGCGGGATATTCTCTTTGCAGACTGTCCGGATGAACAATGTTTAGACCATTCTGCCCTGCTAATATCACTCTTCCGTCGGGAAGAAGAGTCATTGAAATAACGTTTGCAAGCACACCGTCTGACCGATCATAATTCGTGTAGATTCCTGTTGCTGGATCGAGAATGGCGAGTCCCAGACCAGAATAGCGCACCCACAATCTTCCCCGGAGGTCGCTTCCAATGGGTTCAACGAGGATGGTTTCATTGAACAGATCGTTTGGATAATGTTTAAAAGACCGTGTAGTTGGTTCCCATAGTTCTAAACTCGCACCGCCGATCCAGACCCTTCCCTGTAGATCCTGATACATGTCTCGCACATTATTGAACGCGATTGATGACGGTTCATTTTGGTCGTGCTCAAAATGCTCGACCGTGTTTCCCGAAGGTCCGACAACCACAAGACCTTTTCTCTGGTCGGAAATCCATATTCTCCCGGAGTTGTCTTTCATTACATTTGATACATTCCGTAACTGCAACAACAATGTGTCCGACGGCTGTGAGAACCTATTGGTGCGAGTATCAAATAGAAGAATCCCTCCGGTACCTGTGGCTATCCAGAGTGTATCACCGTTTCCTCCTGTGAGACTCGAACAAATATTTTTTTGTTGGTTAGGAAGTTGAACGCTGGCGCGGAAATTAGTTACGCGCCCTGAAGCGGTTTCAAACTTATAGAGACCGAGGCCCCATGTTCCGTACCAGATATTCCCCTTTCCGTCGTTATACGAATCGTGTGCGCCTGAACGGAAGTATTGAGCTTTTTCACCTTTCAACAGATCGACATTGCGCATTACACTTAGAGTTGTAGGTTCTACATTGATCGCTTTCCCACTCCCTTCTATCCACAGTGACCCGTCGACCCATGGCTCGACCGTTCCCATTTCCAGCGCCTTCCGTGCAGTATCTCTCAATCCATAGTGTGGGAAGAGTCTCGACCGCGGGAGGAGATAGTAAATCCCTGACTTTCCAGCACTGATCCAAAGTGTTCCTGTATTGTCGAGAGACATTTTCGGTTCAATACCTTCACATGTAGGTCCTCTGAAAGCGAAGAGATAACCGCGGTAAGTCGCCGAAGAAGTATCGAAGAGTTCGAATCCAGAGGAAGTCGCAATCCAGAGGTTTCCAGATGCATCCATTTGCAACATTAAAACTATATCGTTATTGAGTTTACATCCTACATCAGTTCGAGGCGGATAATGTTTCAACGTCTTGCTTTGTTCATTAAACCTGAACAAGTCGTGCGTCTGAGTTCCCAACCAAAGTACCGATGGGCTTTCGCGAAACAGAGTGACATTAGTTGCTGTATCCAACCTCATTCCGGTGTAGGAGATCAGATCCGGTTTTGAGATGTTCCCAGTCGCGGGATCTATTACGAAAGATCCGTGAAGACTTGTAACAAGAACACACCTCTTCCCCCAACTTTCGATATCCCAGATCCTATTGTCCGGAGAACCCGGCTTGTAAGTGTGAAAACGGATATGCCGCCGGATGCTGTCGGGATCCGAGTCGTTAAGAAGCTCGGTCATGTTGACACTGGCGACCTCCTCGTCAAGTCCCATGAGCCATACATTACCCGACCTGTCCTCACGGATGAACCATATTGCTTTAAACGATATCCATGCACTGTCGTTCTTCCGGGGATAAAAATTTATGAATTTGTCCGTCACGGGATCATACATGCTTAGTCCCGCATCCCACGTACCAAGCCAGAGACGATCCTTCCTGTCGAGATAGGCGGCGGTCAGATTATTTGAAGATACCGATGTGGAATCACCCGGCCGGTTTCGATATACTTTGCAGGTATAACCATCGTATTGCGCAAGACCTGCTATGGTTGGTATCCAGATGAATCCCTGTCGATCACGAACCACATTAGATCGTATTTCGTTTGTAGGAAGCCCATTAGCTATATTCAGTTGGTTGAAGTGATAAACGGGGAGAAATTTTTCTTGGGCTTGCAGGCATTGGAATAACAATAGTATGCATAAAAGCAATAAATATAGTTTACCAGTGCGTATACACTTTGTGTTATTCATAAATTAATTGCTTCCTCAAATCATATCCGCGAGAACCATTTATTTCCAATAAATAGCTTTAGGTTCGTAAAAAGATACGTTGGCAATTTCTCAAAATCAAGTTTTTTATTCTCCCTGTTTTCTATAAATTCGCAAATGATTCCAACCGATTCATATTTAAGCAGTTAACCGAGCATGTAAGATCAGGTTATGGTTTGTCCTGAATGTATTTTTTACTAGTTTGGCTTATGAGAGATTGACAGTGAATGTAACTGAGCGTTTGCTTCTCTCTGTTTTTTTAACGAGATTTTTACAAATGCCAAAACTATTTATCGACATAGCAGTACCCGTAGCTGTTGACCAGCTATTTACTTACAACGTTCCCGATGTTTTACAAAGTCAAATTAAAATCGGTGTTAGAGTGGTGGCTCCATTCGGCAACAAGACCGTTATAGGTTTTGTTGTAAACAAATTAAAAAGCACTACCATCCCCCGACTCAAAGATATTCATGACATATTGGATCCCGAACCGATAATATCGGAGGAAATGCTCAGGCTTACGAAGTGGATTTCAGAATATTACCTCGCGCCGTGGGGCGAAGTATTAAAGTCTGCCCTGCCTCAGGGGTCTATCACGGGCAGTAAGAAAACCATATCTTTGAAAACCGACTTAGAAGAGGCGCTTTTAAAAACTTCCGACGCGCCAAAACAAACTCAAATCGTTAACCTGCTCACTCAAAAGAGAGAACTGAGCGCTGCGTATATACAAAAGACACTGAACATTAAAAGCATCCATACGTTTCTGAACGAACTCGTGCAGAAAGATATAATATCAGTAGAAGAAAAATTACCGACCGGAATAAAACCAAAATACGAAAAAGCAATATTTATTGATGAACATGCTAAACAAATCTGGAATGAATGGCTAAACAAACCCGACAATCAAAACAACAAGCGTCTTATCAAACAAATACAGGTCTTAAAATATCTTGCTGAATCTCCGAGCGGCACATCTCTACCACTGACCAAAGTCATTAAAGAATCAAAAAGCTCTCTCTCGTCAGTTAGCACGCTTGCGCGTCAAGAATTAGTTACCGTTGCAAAGCAGGAAATTAAAAGATCCGTCACTTACGAATTGCATGAAAACCAGCAGCAGAATATAGTTTTAAATAATCACCAACAGAACGCATTCACACAAATCGATAATGCGATAAGTGAAAATAAATTCCGTCCATTCCTTCTGCACGGAATAACCGGAAGCGGAAAGACACAGGTTTACATCGAGACAATCAAGTCAGCGCTCGATAAAGGAAAGAGTGCAATTGTGTTAGTGCCGGAAATATCGCTCACGCCGCAAATTGTTGCACGTTTCCAATTTCACTTTGGCGAAAAGGTTGCAGTCTTCCACAGCAGAATGTCTGCCGGTGAAAGGTATGATGCCTGGCGTCTTGCAAAGCGCGGCGATTGTTCAATCGTAATCGGTCCGCGGTCTGCTATATTCGCGCCGTTAAAAAATTTAGGATTGATTGTTGTCGATGAGGAACAGGAAGCATCCTACAAACAATTCGACCAAACACCCCGCTATCATGCCCGCGATGTTGCAGTTGTTCGGGCAATGGAGAATAATGCGGTTGTTGTACTTGGCTCGGCAACTCCATCCATCGAGTCATACTATAACGCATTAAATAACAAATATAAATTTATCGAATTACCTGAACGCGTGGACGACGCCGCGCTTCCTGAGATAGAAATAGTAGATATGACTTCCGAGCGACAGAAGATATTTGAGAAATTTCGTGCAGAGCGGAAAGCTGAATTTGAAAAAGACCCTGCCGCAGCCAAAGCCTCAAAGCGAAAACCCGAGTTTAGCTCCATATCATCGTTATTAAAAGAAAAAATAAATGACCGGCTCAAAAAAAAGGAAGGCATAATTCTTCTGCAAAACCGCCGCGGCTTTTCCACCTTTGTAGAATGTCTCGACTGCGGATATGTTGAGATGTGTGAACACTGCCATGTTTCTCTTACTTACCACATTACTAAAAAACATTTACGCTGTCATTATTGCGGCTTTGTTAAAAGTCCTCCTGAAGTTTGTCCGAAATGCACCGGTATTGAATTAAGCTACAAAGGTTTCGGCACACAGCATATAGAAGAAGACCTGCAAAAGATTTTTCCAACCGCACAAATATCGAGAATGGATTTAGACACAACTGCCCGCAAGGGTTCACACGATAAAATATTAAAACAATTCGGTTCGGGTGAGATCGACATTTTGCTGGGCACGCAGATGGTTGCCAAAGGTTTAGATTTTTCGCACGTAACTTTAGTCGGCGTTGTCTCCGCGGATATTCAAATGCTTCTTCCGGATTTTCGTTCGGCAGAACGGACATTTCAGTTACTGACTCAGGTAGCGGGCAGGGCAGGAAGAACCGGCGCGTTAAAAGGCGAGGTAATAATACAAACGTATCAACCGAAGCACTACAGCTTGAAACACACCACCACTCACGATTATATTGGATTTTATAATGAGGAAATTAATTACCGCAAAGAATTAAGCTACCCGCCGTTCTCTCGCATTGCTTTGATAGAGATAAAGGGAACAAACGAGAATAAAGTTACTAAACATGCTCTTTCATTTTACGAGCAATTAAAAACGAGTAACGAACAACTGATAACACTCGGTCCTTCAGAAGCGGCAATACCCAAACTAAAAAACTATTATCGCTGGCACATACTTATTAAGGATTTAAAGAGTAAAGACCCCTCAGGAAAAGTTCTAAGGAATATTTTGGCGAAGGCTGTCAGTAATTATAACAAATCGAACTTTGGTAAGAGCCGTTCAGTAAAAATAATTATTGACGTAGACCCTGCGGGGATGATGTAGAAATAAATTTTTGATCTACAAGTTTATTATCCACTTACAGATCGATGTTAACTGGTCATCGTCGGTAAGATTTGCGGCATTGTTGAGTTGACCAGACTTCATTTGCTTGAATATTTCGGAAGCCATGCTATTTTCAATTGCTGCACCAATAAAGAACGTGAGGGGCTTCTTTTTCTTTCTTGCAAAGCTCTTCCTAATTCTTTCTAAAGCGGAATTAGCAGTTTTCCAATGTTCATCTGCGCCTGCCGGGTCGAGGCCACCTTTAAGTTCACCGAGCGCTACATAAGAATTAATGTTATGAATAATAGAATGCTTGCCCTTCTTTAAATGCTCAGGTGTGCCTTCTAAAATTGAAAGATCAACATTTTTCTTGACGACAGGAATCGTGATGTTCATAATGAGAAGCCGATTGACTTTGTTCTTCGACCAGAAAAGACCATTTATTCGCTTTTCGATACCGGTATCATCTTGCGGCTTTGACAACCAAGTGCTTGTGAAAGCGTTCGATTATCGGTTGCTGGATTAGGGTGATTTTAGGCAAAGTTTTAAC
>CAZOQB010000017.1:0-52792 GCA_964581995.1 uncultured Ignavibacteriaceae bacterium
GTACCCTGACATTTCTACTGAGCGCTATACCTGACATTTTCGCTGGGCTATGACAATCGGCTTTTTTTTTACGATTTGACTTTGTTTGATAAATTCAATACTTTTTGTTTGGTATTGAACAACAAGGAATTTTATGGGCTTAAAAGAAATATTAAGTGGCGACATCATTAAGGCAATGAAGTCTGGAGATAAGATAAGGTTAGAAACAGTGCGGACGTTACGTGCCTTGTTGCTGGAAAAAGAAATTGAGAAGCGCCCGAATACTCTCACACCCGAAGAAGAGTTAGGAGCATTAACATCGGCTACAAAAAAGAGGAAAGAATCAATCGAACTGTACGAAAAAGCGGGAAGGCAGGATTTAGCTGAAAAAGAAAAAAGCGAGCTTGAAATTATACAAGAGTATTTGCCAAAGCAACTATCTCCTGAAGAAATTGCATTAGCTATAACAAAAATAGTAAACGACGTCGGTGCAACATCGCCCAAAGATTTCGGCAAAGTAATGCCGCATGTTATGAAGGAATTAAAAGGGAAAGCGGACGGTAAACTAATTACCGATATTGTAAAAAATAAATTAGAAGAGTTAAACAAATGAACTACGTTGACATTTTAGTCGCAGTATCAGTTGTTTTATTTGCAGGGTTGGGTTTTAAAGATGGCTTTATTAGAAAGCTATTCGGTATTCTTTCTTTCTTTATTGGCTTTGTACTTGCTACTACCCTAATGGGTACCGTAGGGAAGCTCATTATTAGCTGGTTTGAATTTACAGCTATATTTTCTTATACAGTAGCATTTTTTTTGATTCTGTTAGCAGTGATTTTAATTTTTAGTTTGCTGTATAAGTGGTTAGGGACAAAATCCAATGTGCTAAAAATGTTTAACAGGTTTGCGGGTGCGTTGCTTGGAGCAGCGCAGGGTTTGTTAGGTGCGAGTTTGGTGCTTATTCTCCTAAAATTTGCGGAAATGCCTTCAGAAGAAACTAAGAGAGAATCATTGTTTTATACTGAGATAATTAATATAGGACCAAAAGTTTTCGACTATGCACTTTCTGTCGTCCCCGATTCTAAATCATTCTTTGAAGAAATCGAAAAAAATCTTGAAAAATATCAAGATTAAATTTTAACCATATAGATGCAAGTATTTTTAAATTCATTAAATAAGCTCGAGTTCTTTAAAGTAAAACAACGAATCGCTCGTTACGCTCTTTCAGACTTTGGAAGAGAAAAAATTTTAAATCTCCATCCTCTCACATCTTTTTCCGATATCCAGTTTGCACTTGATATTACCTCTGAAATGAAAATGTTATTAGAATCCGATGATCCGCTCCCGGTCGAAGAATTAACCGATGTTCGTCCTCAGTTAAACCATGCAGGTATTCTTGATAGTATCATATCAGGACAAGAGTTGTTTGCGATTGGGATGTCTTTGCAAATTGCTCGTAAAGTATCCTCATATTTTTCAAGAAGAAAAGACAAATATCTTCTTCTAAACGATATAGTTGAACAAATTTACATAGATAAAATTCTAGAGTTCAATATCGACAGAGCGATAGACGAAACCGGAAAAATTAAAGACACAGCCACAGCAGAATTAAGAAAAATCAGAAGAGAGATTAGCGACAAAACTGAACATCTTAGAAAGAAGCTCGAAAACATACTTAAATCAGTATCAGCACAGGGCTGGGCTCAGGAAGAGTTAATTACTACTAGAGATGGCAGGATGGTCATTCCAATAAAAATTGAAAATAAAAATAGGCTACCGGGATTTATTCACAGCACATCCTCCAGCGGAGCGACGGTTTTTATTGAACCTACTGAGACTTTAGAGTTGAATAATGACATGCGCACTTTGCAGTTTCAAGAAACAAAGGAAATTGAAAGAATACTAAGAGATTTAACTTCGCAAGTACGAAATGTAAACGATCAGCTCTTTAACAACATAAATATTTTATCTACAGTAGATTTTCTTCAAGCTAAGGCAAAATATTCGATAGAAACGTTAGGTAGTGCTCCAAAGCTTGCACGCGACGGCGTCTCGCACTTGATTGAAGCGCGTCACCCAATACTTTTAATGAAGCACAAACGTGATGAGGTTGTACCACTTACTATGGAGATCGGAAGGGAGTATTCCACTTTAATAATAACCGGACCTAATGCGGGTGGTAAAAGCGTTGCAATTAAAACGTTCGGATTACTTGTGTTAATGTTCCAATCAGGTGTACACATTCCAGCGTCTGAAGAGTCAATGTTTAGCGTGTACGATAAAATTTTTGTCGACATTGGCGATGAACAATCTATCGAGAATGATTTAAGTACATTTAGCTCGCATTTAGTTAGTCTTAAAGAAATAATTGAAAAAGCAGATGATAAGAGCCTTGTTCTTATAGATGAAATCGGCGCCGGCACAGATCCTACTGAAGGCAGTGCTTTAGCCCAAGCAATTCTGGAAGATCTGACAAAACGTAAAGCCCATACACTGGTTACAACACACCACGGCACTTTGAAAGCGTTTGCCTACGAAACGGATGGTATCGAAAATGGAGCTATGGAATTTAACCACGAAACAATTACTCCAACTTATAGATTTAAGGCGGGTGTACCTGGGAGCAGTTATGCATTCGAAATGGCTAAAAGAATGGGAATTTCGGATTATATTCTGGGTCGTTCAAATTCATATCGAGGTGAATTACAACATAATTTAGAAAACCTTTTGTCCAACTTAGAATTACAATCACAACATATGAAAGCCGAAGTAACAAGGTCAAGAGAAGACAATGCAAAATTAGAGAGTATGATTTTGGACTACACTCAAAAAAATAAGGAAATTCAAAAACAGGCGAGAGAAATAAAATCGAAAGCTTTACTCGATGGAAAACAGATTCTTGATAAAGCTAATACGCTTATAGAGAAAACAATTCAAGACTTACGTCAGCAGGGTGGCAACAAAGAATCCATCAAAAAAGCAAAGGATGAAATACTAAAATTAAAAACAGAACACGAAATTTTAGAAAATGAAATAATTTTAGACGAACCCAATGTAATAGAGGATTCTTTTTTAGTTGGTGATCTTGTAAAGTTAAAAGGCGGAAGTGAAATTGGTGAAATAATTAGCCAGATAGGTACAGGAAGCTTTAATGTTCTTTTTGGACAATTAAAGATCAATACGAAAAAGTCTGAATTAGTTAAAGTATCTTCGAAGGAGAAAAAAAGATATGGAAGTACAATAGAATTTGATTTACATAAAGAAAAACCAACCACCGAAATCGACCTTAGAGGAATGTTAGGAGATGAAGCTATCATAGCAATCGAGAAATTTATTGACACTTCAATCTTACATGGGTTACATCGTATCGACCTAATTCACGGAAAGGGGACAGGAGCATTAAGAAAGAAAATTACTGAATATTTAAAAAAGCATTCATCAATAAAGTCTATCAGATTAGGTGAATGGAATGAAGGAGGACACGGAGTAACAGTGGTAGAGTTGAAATGAAAAATGAAATAAAAAAAATACTTATTGCCAACAGGGGCGAAATTGCTTTACGGGTTATTCGGAGCGCAAAAGAAATGGGCATTCTTACCGTTGCAATATATTCAGAGGTCGATCGCATTATGCCTCACGTTCGTTACGCCGATGAAGCATTCTGCATAGGTAAAGCAACAGCGGCAGAAACCTATCTTCAAAAAGAAAGAATAATTGAAATTTCCAAAAGCGCAAATGCGGATGCAATTCATCCCGGATATGGATTTCTTTCTGAGAATGCTTTTTTTGCTGAAATGGTTAGCGACGCAGGTTTAATATTTATAGGCCCACCATCAGATGCCATAAAATCAATGGGAGATAAAACTGAAGCCCGTCGGTTAGTAAAGAAAGCTGGTGTTCCAATCGTCCCTGGGACTGATGGACCGATTCAAAAAATAGAGGAAGCATCTGATTTTGCTAAAACATTTGGATATCCGATATTAATAAAAGCAGCCGGCGGCGGCGGCGGAAAGGGAATGCGTATAGTCCATCAAGAAAACGAATTGATTTCTGCTTTCCGCAGCGCTCAGTCGGAAGCCAAGTCTGCATTCGCTGACGACAGAATATACATTGAAAAGTATCTCGAAAAACCTCGACATATAGAGTTCCAAATCCTTGCAGATAAATATGGTAACGCCATTCACTTAGGAGAACGCGAATGCTCTATTCAGAGACGTCATCAGAAAATTGTAGAAGAATCTCCGTCGGTAATCGTTACACCTGAGATGCGAAAGCAAATGGGCGAAGCGGCAGTCAAGGCAGCATTGAGTTCTGGGTATGTCAACGCCGGGACAATAGAATTTCTTGTGGATTCAAACTGCAACTTTTATTTTCTTGAAATGAATGCACGCCTCCAGGTGGAGCATCCAGTAACAGAGATGGTAACGGGTATAGATTTAGTGAAGGAACAGATAAGGATTGCAGAAGGTAAACCACTTAGATTATTACAGAAAGATATCAAGTTCCGCGGACACGCAATAGAATGTCGAATCTACGCAGAAGACCCTGAGAATAACTTCCTTCCTTCTATTGGTAAATTGACAAAACTGCGGCCACCTCAAGGGTTCGGTGTTAGAGAGGACAGGGGAGTAGATGAAGGCAATGAAATCTCTGTTTATTATGACCCGATGATTTCAAAATTGATTGCATGGTCAGACACACGCGAAGAAGCAATAAAGAAAATGACAAGAGCATTAAGAGAATACGATATAGTCGGAGTTAAAACAAACATACAGGCGTGTGAATGGATAATCAATCATCCGAGATTCATTAATGGAGAATTCGATACTCATTTTATTGATGATTCTTTCAAGATAGAAAAAAATATATTTAATAAGGATGATGTTTATCAAGCAATTGCATGTACTGCTTCATATTTAAAAAAATATAAGAACATGGAAAACACAACGGTTGCTACGCAGACTGATCCTTCAATTGCTAACTGGAAGCGTAAACGTTATGACCATTTAAGGAAGAGCAATGGCTGAATTTAGAGTTAAAATAAACGATCGTACGTTTGATATAGACAAAGTGTCTGAACCTAGTATGCTTTTAGATGGAAACAACATACAATTAGAGGTAGTAAAATTAAAGGAGAATCAATACTCGGTTATTTTCAAAAGTAAAGTATTTGAATTCACGATCGAAAAAAATAGTGGGATTCATTATCTATTTCATCATGACAACGAGTCATTCGATATAGAAATTGAAGACGAAACTGACCAATTATTGCATAAATACAAAAATCAAGAACAATCAAGTCATAGATTATTGGAGGTTAAAGCTCCAATGCCTGGATTAGTGTTAAAAATTGAAGTAGAGGTCGGGCAGAAAGTGACGTTGGGTTCCGGGTTGGTTATTCTGGAGGCAATGAAGATGGAGAACGAAATCCGTTCCATCACAGACGGCATAGTGAAGGAGATAAGGGTTAAAGAAAGAACAGCCATCGAAAAAGGTGATACGTTGATAATTTTAGAATAAAAACTTGACTTTGAAGAAATAAATAGTTAATATAAACCGAAAATTTATTCAAATAATATAGTTCTTAAAATTTACTAATCAATAACAAATAAGGAGAACAGTATGAAAAATTTAATTATTGGTTTAACTTTGCTTGTTGCCGTCAGTTTAATTTTTTCACCAAAAGTGCTTGCCGGTGGTTTTCAGATTAACGAACATGGCGCTAAAGCAATGGGAATGGGGGGTGCTTTTACCGCTCAAGCTTCTGACCCTTCTGCCATCTTTTTTAATCCCGCCGGTTTAGGATTTCAGAAAGGGATAAATGTTACACTCGGAACAACTTTGATATTCCCATCGACAACTTTTATTGGTCCAAAACCTTCAACAGAAGAAACTAAGATGGCGAGTCAAATTTTTTATCCCTCAAACTTTTATGCTACTTATGCAATGGATAATGGGTTTTCGTTTGGTCTCGGCGTCTTCAATCCATACGGTTTAGGAACAGAATGGCCAGTTGATTGGGTAGGAAATAAAATAAGCGTGAAGACTGACTTACAGAGTTTTTATATCAATCCTACTGTCGCTTACAGAGCGAGTGAAGATTTTTCTTTCGGAGTTGGAGTTAGTTATGTTCTCTCAAATGTGAAATTATCATTTAATTCAGCAACCTATAGCTCATTAGCGCCACCAACACCATCAGCGAAATTAGGTTCAGCTTCTTTAGAGGCAGACGGAAGTGGCATCAACTTTAATGCAGGTATAATTTATCGACCTGATAAAGACCTCAAGATAGGAATAGCATACAGACACTCCACTGAAATTGAATACTCTGGAACAGCTACATTTAGCGATATGCAAGCATTAGCAAGTTTCTTCCCAGGGGGAGATGGCAAGACAACTATTACGTTTCCTTCCAATCTAACCGTGGGAGCTTCAGTTAATGTGTCACCGGAATTCGTCTTAAATGCTGATATACAGTATGTTGGCTGGTCTTCCTACGATTCACTCATTGTTGATATAGCAAAAGGACCTACCTTCCCACTTACCGGTCAACCGTTGCAAAAAGGCAGTGCCTCTGCTAAGAACTGGAATAACACTTACTTATTCAGAGTCGGTGGTGAATATCAATACAATGAATTCGCATTCCGTTTAGGTTACATATATGACGTGACTCCACAGCCAGCGGAAAAGGTAGAACCTATGCTGCCCGATGCAAACCGAAGCGAACTTACACTCGGTTTAGGATATAAAATTTCTGATAATTTACAGATAGATGCAGCATATCAAATCATTCTATTCGAGGATAGGATGGTTGATTATTCAGATATTCCATTTAACGGAACATATAAAAGTAATGCCCATTTATTTGGAGTTAATGTAAGCTATCATTTTTAAATCATATGATTTAACCATCAAATCCCATCTGTAAGTAATTGCAGATGGGTTTTTTTTTGGATACGGTTTTTATAGTGAGGATTAAGTGACAATTAAAACATTTCATGAACCCGAAGTCAATTTAAAACTTGCTCTTCAGCACGGTCTTACAGAGGAAGAATACATAAAAATAACTCAAATCTTAGAGCGGACTCCGAGTTACACAGAACTCGGTATCTTCAGTGTTATGTGGAGTGAACATTGCAGTTATAAGAATTCAATAGCGTTAATTAAAACATTACCGCGTAGTGGGGGAAGACTTCTTGTCACTGCTGGCGAAGAAAATGCAGGTCTTGTAGATATTGGCGATGGTTTGGCTGTCTGTTTCAAAATCGAAAGCCACAATCATCCATCGGCAATTGAACCTTATCAGGGAGCTGCAACAGGTGTTGGTGGGATCCTTAGAGATATCTTTACAATGGGTGCTCGACCAATCGCTGCTCTTAATTCGCTGCGATTTGGTAATCCGAGCGATTCAAAAGTTAAATATTTGATTAAAGGAATTGTAAAAGGAATTGGTGATTACGGAAATTGTTTCGGTGTGCCGACTGTTGGTGGTGAAGTTTACTTCGAGGACTGTTATACTGAAAACCCAATAGTCAATGCCATGGCTGTCGGAATCGTAAAACTTGACCAAATAGCAAAAGCAGCAGCAAGGGGAGATGGCAACGTTGTGATGATTGTTGGATCATCAACTGGTCGAGATGGAATACATGGGGCAACTTTTGCCTCAATGGAATTGACAGAAAATTCCGAGGAAAAAAGACCAAACGTCCAGGTTGGCGACCCTTTTACGGAGAAGTTACTTCTTGAAGCAACATTAGAAGCAGTCAAGACTGGATACTTGGTTGGAATTCAGGATATGGGAGCAGCAGGTATTTCGTGTTCAACTTCCGAGATGAGTGCACGTGGGCAGTCCGGTATGGAAATAAATCTGGACGCCGTTCCTGTTCGTGAATCTGGGATGACTGCTTATGAGTTAATGTTATCAGAGTCTCAAGAGAGAATGCTGGTGGTTGTGAAATCAGGTTACGAGAGTCAAATAAAGGAAATTTTTAAAAAATGGGATCTTCATAGTGAAGTTATTGGTAAAGTAATGAATAATCCGAATCTAACCGTGTATAAAGATGGTCACAAAATGGCAGATATTCCCGCCGAGAGCCTTGTTCTTGGGGGTGGAGCTCCAGTTTATCATCGTGAAACCCAAAAACCTTCTTATATCGAAAAATTAAGAGAATTCGATGTATATAATTTACCTGAACCAAAGGATTACAACGAATGTTTAAAAGTGCTTCTGAAAAGCCCTAATATTGCATCAAAAAAGTGGATTTTTAGACAATATGATTCAATGGTTCGGACAAATACAATAACAGATACTATTTCCGATGCGGCAATTGTTCGAATAAAAGGAACTAGGAAAGCTTTAGCATTGAAGACAGATGGAAATTCGCGATATGTGTATCTCAATCCAAAAAGCGGTGCAGAAATAGCTGTAGCTGAGTCAGCCAGAAATGTAGTTTGTTGCGGTGCCAAACCTATTGCTATAACAAATTGCTTGAACTATGGAAACCCATATAACCCAGAAATATATTGGCAATTCAAAGAGTCAATCGCCGGAATTGAAAATGCTTGCAGAATTCTTGAGACCCCGGTAACGGGAGGTAATGTTAGCTTTTACAACGAGAGTCAAAACTACACTGTTTATCCAACTCCAGTTATTGGTATGTTAGGGTTGCTTGAAGACATAGATAAAATATTGACAATAAACTTCAAAACTTCAGGTGATTTAATTGTCCTATTAGGTAAAAATAAAGGTAATATTAATGGTTCTGAGTATCTCAAGGCAACCCATAATACGATTGCTGGTGATGCTCCATACTTAGACCTAGATTATGAGAAAAGATTACACAACGTTATATTAGAATCTAATAGTTTTGGTGTATTTCGATCCGCCCACGATATAAGCGATGGTGGTATAGCTATAGCGATAGCAGAATCGTGTATTGCGTCTGGTTTAGGTGCAAATGTGAAAGTTAGAGTTGATAAACGTTTAGATTTTACATTGTTCGGGGAGGAACAATCGCGTGTGATTGTTACGATTAATGAAGTGCATTTAAATAAATTAATTCATATCGTAAAGAAGAATAATATAGACTTTGAAATGCTTGGATATGTTGAAAATGATTTTTTAATTATTAACGATGAATTAAAATTGTCTAATACTGAATTAAAAGGAATTTATGATAATGAGTTGGGAAGAATCATTGAAGGGTAGGAGCAGAACGATTAATTAAGAATTAGTTGGCGTATCAAACTAATAGTCGAATCATTCACTTTACATAATATTGATTATTAGTAATATATCTTATCTACCGACGTATATCAATTACAATGTGATTACCTGTAAAACTCCCGGAATCACAGAAATCTCAACTTCATTCGCTAAGTTTCCTACTATCTCACCATCGGCGTGCACATAAAATCTTTCAGTCGAGTTCACATGAATATTATTGGCTTGGGTGAAATGAACTTGCTTGAATTTTCCGTGTAATCCCTTTAAGACACTTGGAAATATTTTTATAATCTGAAACAGGTTTACATGATCAACGTAACATATATCGAATTTGCCGTTGTTCAACTGAGCATTTGGAGTTAAATAAAAACCACCACCCGCACTAATTCCATTTCCAATAGCAATTAAGAAAAAACGGCTTCTCAATAGTTTCTCATCGATTTGCACCATATAATCTGGTGTTCGGTATTTGGATAAAGCTTTAATAAGAGCCGCAATGTACAAAGGTAAGCCACTGAAAATTTTGATTTTAGAGCTTTCAAATGCAACCAATGCATCAAAGCCAATTCCTACGCCATTCACAAAATATCGCTCATTTGTTTGGTTTGATTGAAGTTCAAGATATTTTGTAGTCTTAACTTTACCAATATCAATCGTTCTCTTGTTGTGTTTTAATAGTATATCTATCGCCTTCTGGATATTTTGAGGAACTTTAATAGCTTTAGCAAAATCATTACCTGATCCTAAGGGAAGTATACCCAAAGCAGCTTTTCCACCAATCAAGCCGTTGATTACTTCATTTATAGTTCCGTCGCCCCCAACAGCAACCACCACATCTTGGTCATGGCAAGTCGATCTTGCTAATTCTGTAGCATGACCCGGAGCATTGGTGATAGAAATTTTATGTTCAATATTGACTTCCCTTAGAATTCTGCGAATCTTTTTTATAGCCAAATATGTCTTACCACGACCCGCAACTGGATTTAAGATAAAGTGATATTTTTTTATGTTATTTGGCATCAAACAATTTCATTTTTGATTAAAGAATATTTCACTTTCCCGGTAAATGTAATTTTTGCAGTGCCCGTTATCGTGACATCCGAAATATTCTTACTGTCATATTGAAAATTTATAGTCAAAATACTTCCGCTTCTTGTGTGAACTTTAATAGGTGGTTTCCAAGAATATTTTATCGCCGCTATTATTGCTGAGCCAACGGAACCTGTCCCACAAGCCAAAGTTTCGTCTTCCACACCTCTTTCGTACGTGCGAATATTTATCTCCCTTTCTCCTACCTTTTCTATGAAATTTACATTAGTTCCTCTCGGATGAAAATATTTGTGGTATCTTAGAAAACGACCAATTGTTTTAATGTCTATTTCTTCTAATCTATTACCAAGAGATACTGGTAATTTCTCGGTATCGACAACTAGATGTTCTGATCCTGTGTTGATAAAATCACCTGTGATAATTTCGTTCTGGAGAGAAATTTTTATATCGAATTTTAACTCAGTCGGGTTTTTCATCTGAAGTTTAATATTATTATCCTCGGTTTCAGCGTTGTAAACAAAATCTAATGCTTCAATCGATACTTTGCTTTTCGTCCGGTTCAGTATTGCGTAGTGAGCTACGCAACGACCGCCGTTTCCGCACATAGCACCTTCAGAGCCATCGGGATTTAGAAAGCGCATTTTTATATCTGCAACCGTGCTCGATTCTAATACTATTAGTCCATCGGAACCGATACCGAAATGTCTGTTGCACAAAATCCGCGCAAGTGTTGGTAAGGAAAAACTATATTTATTTTCCCGGTTATCAATCAGTACGAAGTCGTTACCCGCACCCTCAATCTTTGTAAACTCGATTATGATTACATCTAAACTATTCATTACTCACTTTGATATTTTACAATTGATTCGATGTCGTAATTGTTTAGATGTTTTCTTCCGTTCAGAAAAGACAATTCAATTAAAAAAGAAATGCCTACAACTTTACCTCCTAATTTTTCTACTAAACAGCAAGCGGCTTGCATCGTCCCGCCGGTAGCTAAGAGATCGTCGTGTAACAGAACTCTGTCACCAGGCTTTATTGAGTCTTTGTGAATTTCGATAGCATCAGTACCGTATTCAAGTTGGTATTCTTCTCGTAATGTTTCTGCCGGTAGCTTATTTGGTTTTCTTATCGGAACAAATCCCACATTTAATTTGTAGGCTAACGTCCCACCGACAATAAATCCTCTCGATTCAATTCCAACGACTTTATCAATCTTTTCCGATTTATATTTTTCAAAAAAATAATCTACGGCTTTTTTAAATGCATCGGGTTGTTTCAACAGTGTTGTGATATCTCTGAATACAATTCCTTTCTTCGGGAAATCGGGAACGTTGCGAATAGATTCTTTCAAATACTCTTCCAGCGCTGTCATGGTTCATTCCATTTTATTTTTTCTTTGTATAAAAAAGAGTTGATCCCTTTTTTACATTCATCCGTCATACGAGCAAAGGCATTTAAGTTTGCCGCATACTCGAGTGATTGCTTAGTATCCATATTTCCGAATGATGCAAACATTTCCTTACATAAGCCCATCGCGGTTCCGCTGTTCTTTTCGATTAAATCTCGCACGAATAAATTGGTGAACTCGCGAAGGTTTTTACCTTTCGTCACTTGATTTATCAAACCAATATTTTTTGCCTCAGCTGTGGAAATAATATTTCCACTAAGAACCAGTTCACGCGCCTTCCCCTCTCCTATTCGCTTTATCAGAAATATTAATACGATAGCCGGTATAAACCCGATTTTAACTTCAGGATAACCGAACTTAGCATCCTCTTCAGATGCAATAATGAAATCGCACACAGTCGCTAAACCGCAACCGCCGGCTAGCGCTGGACCATTTACCATTGCAATCACGGGTTTACGGCACTCATAAATCGATTGATACATCTTCATTAGTCTTTTTGAATCTTCTTGGTTTTCTTCAACAGAATATTGAGAGATATTTTTTAGATACTCCAAATCTGCACCTGAGCAAAACGCCTCGCCCGTTCCTGTTAAAATAACTGCTCTTATGGCCTGGTTTTTGGTGAGGTGTGTAAACACTTCATTCAATTCTTTTACTAAAGTGTCGTTTAAAGCGTTGCGCTTTCCGGGACGATTCATCTCTACTACGGCAACATCGTTTTCCGTTGTAAACTTGATTGAAGTAAAATGGTAGTTCATAGAACCGCTCTTCGTAAATTATTTATTGCATCGGGAATGTTCTTCTGCAAAAATATTGAGTTACCCGCGACTAAAATATCTGTACCGGCGTCGGCTAATTTTTTTGCATTTTGTTCGTTCACCCCTCCATCTACTTCAATGAGAATATGAGGATTTACATTGTCTCTCATACAAGCAATTATTTCTATCTTCTCAATCATTTCGCTTATAAATTTTTGTCCGCCAAATCCAGGATTGACTGTCATAACTAGTATCAAATCAACGAACTTCAATACTTGTGTTAGTGCAGATGCGGGTGTCGAAGGATTGAGTGTTACGCCCGCCTTCTTTCCATAAGACTGAATGAGTTGAATCGTTCTATGCAAGTGCGGGCAGGTTTCAACGTGCACTGTGATGATGTCAGAACCGGCATCGGCAAAATCTTTAATGTACCTTTCCGGTTTCTCAATCATCAGGTGTGTATCAAGCTTTATATGAGTTACTGAATTAATTGCTTTTACCACCATCGGACCGAATGTAATGTTTGGAACAAAATGTCCATCCATAATATCTAAATGAAGAAGGTCGGCAGAACCTTTTTCACACAACTTAATTTGCTTTTCTAAATTTCGAAAATCCGCGGAAAGTAATGACGGTGCAATTTTTATTTTTTTCTGCATAGTGTAGACCTAGTATTCTATTAGTTCTTTTCTTTTTTCACCACCTTTAATTACAAACAAATTTATTTGCTCTCCGTAGCCAACAATTTCACCACTTCTTGGAAATTGGTCAACTACTGTATTGGGTAACAAAATGCTGGATGACTGATATGTAACATGACCGATTTTTAAACCCGCCTCTCCCAATATTTTTTCAGCATCTGAGAATGATTTTCCGACAACGTTCGGGACCATTATTTTGTCATTCATTTTACCTTGACTAATCACGATAGAAATGAATGAATTCTTTTTCACTTCAGTTCCTGGCGGAATTGATTGATCGATTATTGTATTTTCTGGAAATTCTTCGGATGGGGAGTTTTCTACGTTTCCTAAGCTTAAGCCATTTCGTTCCAAAGAGAATTTGGCGTCTCGCACAGATTTACCGCGTAGATTAGGCACGTATACTTTTTGTTCTCCGCTACTGATTGTTAAATAAATCCTTCTTCCAGATTTCACCAGCGCACCGGTTGTCGGATTTTGGATTACGACTGTTCCGGCAGGATATTTATTATCTAATTTCGAACCTCCATTTCTTGGTTCCAATCCTAAAGAATCTATCAATATTGAGGCATCTTCGAATTTCATTCCTACAACATTCGGTACTTTCAATGTGCCACCTCGATTCACGTACCAGGGCATAAAAACACTGTTACATACTACAAATAATAACAGAAAAAGTACCAATCCAAAAATTACCTTTTTTGTTTTTTTCTTTTTTATTGATTTTGATAAGTCCATAGCAACATTGCGATTCTTTAAAAAATATAGGAAATACTTTTTTATTTAACAAATTTCTTGATATTCTTTCATATTTTGTCTATATTTTGGAAAATTTTTAATTGGCGTTTATGGATTATACAAAACTTATTCAAGCTGCAAGGAAAGCGAAAAAGTATTCTCACTCACCCTATTCAAAATTTCGTGTCGGTGCGGCGGTAATAACAAAGAATGGTAAAATTTATTCCGGAACAAATATCGAGAATAGTTCATACTCTCTTACTATTTGTGCTGAACGGACGGCGTTATTTAAAGCAATCTCGGAAGGGGAAAAATCGTTTGTTGCTATGGTTATATCTTCAGACGAAAAAGGATTTATTTCACCTTGCGGAGCATGTCGTCAAGTTATTAGCGATTTGGCAGGAAATATTGATATCATTCTAACAAACGGAGCGGGTAAAACAAAATTTTTAAAAACGGAAGACCTCCTCCCCTTTCCATTCACACAAAAAAATTTAAAGTGAAATAAATATGGAAATTACAATTCACAACACACCAAAGGACACTGGTTGGATTGAGGTCGTATGCGGATGTATGTTTAGCGGCAAAACTGAAGAATTAATCCGCAGACTAAGACGCGCTCAGATTGCCAAGCAGAATGTAATGATTTTTAAACCGGCAATCGATACCCGCTATAGTTCTGACCATATCGTCTCACATAACACTCAATCGTTATCATCAACTGTTGTTCGTAATCCGAAAGATATATTGGAATTATCAAAAAATGCTCAAGTTGTAGGTATAGACGAGGCACAATTTTTTACTCCTGAGATTGTTCAAGTTTGCGAAGAACTTGCCAACCAAGGGAAGCGTGTAATAGTTGCTGGGTTAGATCAGGACTATAAAGCACAGCCATTCGAACCTATTCCGCAGTTATTAGCAATCGCGGAGTATATCACAAAAACTTTGGCGATCTGTATGGTTTGTGGTAATCCTGCCGATAGAACTCAAAGATTAACAGCTCAACAAGAACGTGTAGTAGTTGGTGCAAAAGATGTTTACGAAGCAAGATGCCGTAAATGTCATCAAGTTACTCACGAATAGAAAAATAAGAAGGTAAAGAATGGATATAACATCTGTGATTCGTGGGATAATTGGTGTAATTGTGTTAATCGGGATTGCTTTTCTTTTTTCGAATAACAAGAAGAGAATTAACTGGCGATTGGTTGGAATGGGTTTACTAATCCAACTAATATTTGCTATTTTTATTATCAAAAGTATTGCTTTATCTAATACATTTGCCCCACTTGGCTGGCCTAAGCTAATTATCGAATGGGTGGGCGGAGCAATTGTTGCATTATTAGGTTTTACGACAGAAGGGGCAAAATTTGTTTTTGGTCCTCTCGCTATTTCAAACGGAGCAGGAAGTTTAGGTTTCTTTTTTGCTTTTCAGGTCCTCCCCACCATCATATTCGTTTCATCATTGACTTCTGTTTTGTATTATTTAGGAATCTTGCAACGGGTTGTCCAGGGAATGGCTTGGGTTATGATAAGACTTATGGGGACAAGCGGGGCAGAATCACTTTCTAATACTGCAAACATTTTCGTGGGTCAAACCGAAGCGCCTCTTCTGATTCGACCATATGTAGGAACTATGACCAAATCTGAATTATATACCATCATGGTTGGGGGAATGGCAACGATCGCAGGTGGTGTTATGGCTGCCTACATCCAAATGTTAGGACAATCTTTTGCAGACGCACACAATTTAGACATTGGTACGGCTCAGTTGAATTTCGCAATACAGTTACTTGCGGCAAGTGTGATGGCTGCTCCAGCCGGACTTGCAATATCTAAAATAATTTTTCCAGAAATTGAAGAGTCGCTGACTAAAGGAACAGTAAAAATTAAAGTTGAGAAACAATCTAAGAATGTAATCGAAGCAGCGGCTGGCGGCGCTTCAGATGGACTGCAACTTTCGTTAAATGTTGGTGCTATGTTGATAGCTTTTATAGCGTTAATTGCTTTATTTAATTATATACTCACAGCCATTGGCAGTGTAGGTGGGATCAATGAATACATGATGGCAACCTTTAACCAACCACTCAGTCTTCAACTACTCTTTGGAATCATACTTCAATTTCTCGCTTTCGCAATCGGTGTTCCATGGGCTGACTCACTCCATTTTGGGAGCTTAATAGGCACAAAAGTAGTGTTGAATGAATTTGTTGCATATTTAGACCTTGCTAATTTAATTAAACAAGGTGCTATAGGATCTAAAGCAATATACATGGCAACATTTGCACTTTGCGGCTTTGCAAACTTTGCTTCAATAGCAATTCAGATTGGTGGTATAAGTCCGATGGCACCACATCGCCGGCAGGACCTGGCTTCTTTAGGTCTTAGGGCTGTACTCGGAGGAACATTGGCAACATTATTAACAGCAACAATAGCAGGAATTTTACTTGGATAAATTAATTCAACATCAACTCAAAGAAACAGTTGCCTATATCAATTCAAGAAATAAATTAAAACCCAAAATAACAATTATACTTGGTTCTGGTTTGGGCGACTATGCCGAAAATTTAGAAATAAAGTCATCGATTGATACTGCTACTATCCCTCATTACCCACAATCAACCGTGGAGGGGCATAAAGGCAAATTAATTTTCGGTTTGCTCAAAAATAAACCGATTCTTGTATTTCAAGGCAGGGTGCATTATTATGAGACGGGTACGCTGAACTCGATACTCTACCCGATACTCGTGGCACATAAACTTGGTGTGAAAACCATTATAGCAACAAATGCAGCCGGTGGTGTAAATAGGCAATTTCATCCGGGTGATTTGATGTTAATTAAAGACCATGTGAATTTAACATTCTTAAATCCATTGTCTCTAATTTCAAAATCATCTAAAATATCATGTCATCAAATTTATGATCTCTCGTTTAATGAGTTAATAATTAAAACCGCTGAAAAAGAAAATATCCCTCTGCGCGAGGGAGTGTACGTCGGTGTGAAAGGTCCCTCCTACGAAACAGCCTCTGAGGTAGAAATGGTTCACCGGATAGGAGGCGACGCTGTGGGGATGTCAACTGTAAACGAAACTGCATTTGCTAAAGCACTCGGTATGAAAGTAGCGGGAATTTCGTGCATAACTAATTATGCGACTGGTGTTACTAGTGCAAAACTCCATCACAGCGAAGTTACCGCAGTGGCAAACATGGTTAAACAACGGTTTTCAAATTTAATTACAGCGATACTAACAAACGTTAGGTAAAAAATGAACACGATTGAATTTCGTGACCTCCCTTCCGTTGGAGGTTTTTCAGATTTATTCAACGATTACATATCTGATTTCCAAAAAGTTCAAAACTTTTATGAATTAGATTTTCATTCACCTGAAAATTTTAAATTAAGGTGTGAAGCTGTTCGACAAGAATTTCAAAATCGAGAAAGCATTTGTAATATCTTGTTGAATCAGAACCGTGATTTTGGGTGTGGCGAAAATACTTTCGTTAATATTAACCGGCTGCAAGAAGAAAACACTTTTGCCGTAGTAACCGGGCAACAAGTAGGTATTATTGGAGGACCACTCTACACACTTTATAAAATTTTTACACTTCTGAAACTTACACACCAACTGAATGATAATTATCCTGAAATGAAATTTGTTCCTGTATTTTGGTTAGAGAGTGAGGACCACGATTTTGAAGAAGTAAATCATGTTAATATTGTTAATAATGAAAACCAAATAAAACCTATTCATTATCCACGTCCGCCAAAATCGGAATACCACGCATCAGTTGGTGACATCGCGTTTGATATTTCGGTGGCGGCTTTTATACAAGAAGTGTCCTCAACACTGCCTAACAGTGAATTTAAAGAAAATATTATCGGGTTGATAAATCAGGCATATTCACCGGGAGTTACATTCGAAAAAGCATTTGTGCAATGGATAAATTTATTGTTACCAAACTCGGGCATAATTTTTATTTCAGCAAATGATAAAAATATTAAGAAACTACTATCCGGTGTATTTCAGAAAGAAATTAATGAATATCCCCTAACCTCACAGCTTGTAATTCAAAAAAGCGCCGAGCTTGAAAAGAATTATCATGCACAGATAAAACCACGTGCTTTAAATTTATTTTTATTCCACAAAGAAGGCAGGTACTTGATTGAGCCGCGTGATAATGATTTTAGCTTGAAGGGAACTCGGAAATATTTCAGCAAAGAAGAGATATTGACCATAGCTTGTGAGACGCCAGAATTACTGAGTCCTAATGTTGTGCTTAGACCCATCTGTCAGGACAGCATTTTACCGACTGCGGCTTATATTGCAGGACCCTCAGAAATCGCTTATTTTGCACAGTTAAAACAAGTCTATAAAAACTTTGGGCTTACGATGCCTATAATCTATCCGAGAGCATCTGCAACGATTTTTGAAGACAAAGTGGCAAGAATTTTAGAAAAATATGAACTTACTATTGAGAACATATACGAAGGCATTGAGAAGACCTCTGATCGCGTTATGAACTTTGTGTCGGAAGTAAAGATAGAGGAGCTGTTTAAAGAGTCAAACCAACGGGTTACAGATTTACTCAATGAGATGAAGTTTGGGTTGGGTTACATTGACCAGACATTACTTGGAGCACTGGAAAACACACAGCTGAAAATTGATGCTGCCATACAGCTGCTCAAAGAAAGAACACACACCGCACAAAAGCATAAACACGAAGTTGCACTCAGGCAAGTGGAGAAAGTTTTTAATAACATATTCCCAAACGGAAATTTCCAAGAGAGAGAACTTAATATAATCAACTATTTGAATAAGTACGGACTCGAATTTCATATTTGGTTGATGGGAGAACTACAGTTTGAAAATGTTGAGCACCAGATTATTGAGATAAAGTAAAACTTCTCTTCTACTCGACAGACTGTCCAGAGGGATGGCTTCGTAAAAAGTCCTTCGTACCGGTTTAGGTTTTGTTGGTACGACATGCTTTCAGCATGTCGGTGAGCATTACACTTCCCGACAGACTATCCAAGGGAATATATGAATCTAAAATTATATTTCAAAAAGATGAAATTAATTTATAGCAGAGAAAAAAGATGAGCCGCCAAACTCACGAATGGACACGAATGATGTTAGTGTAAATTCGTGTAATTAGTGGCGAAATAAATGAAGTTGTAAGAAATATTTAATAACTCAAAAACGATTCATTGGGACGCTATATTCCGGAAAGTTAGAACCTACACAAGCGAACTTCCATCCATCTCTTTCGGCTGGGGCAACCCCATCAGCGTTAAGATTGTTGGAGTAATATCTGCGAGTATTCCATTCTCCTTTAACTTTTCAGGTGCCGGATTTTGGACAACAATAAACGGTACTAAGTTCGTCGTATGCGCTGTAAATGGTTCTCCGCTATCTTCAGCCATCTTATCTGCATTGCCGTGGTCTGAGGTTATTAACGGAATGAATCCGTGCTTCTGTGCAACGGGCACTACTCTGCTCAAGCATTTATCTACCGCTTCGACTGCCTTTATAGCGGCTTGCATTATGCCTGAATGTCCGACCATATCGCAATTCGCATAATTAATCAGAATGAAATCGTATATGTCTGTTTCAATCGCCTCAATTAGCTTGTCAGTAACTTCAAAAGCGCTCATTTCTGGCTTAAGGTCGTACGTAGCTACACCGCGAGGCGATGGGACTAGTACTCTATCCTCATTTTTAAATACTTTCTCCCTGCCGCCGTTGAAGAAGAAAGTTACGTGAGCATATTTTTCGGTCTCTGCTATTCGTAATTGTTTTAAATTACGTTCAGCTAAAATTTCACCGAATGTGTTTGACAAACTTATAGGTGGAAAAGCAATGGGGATTTTGAAGTCATCGTGATAATGAGTCATTGTAGCAAAGTGAAGATTCAATTTTTCACGCTTGAATTTGTCGAAGTTATCCATTATAAACGCGTGAGTCAACTGTCTTGTCCTGTCGGAACGGAAATTAAAGAAAATGAATGAATCGTTTTGTTGAACACTGCCGACCGGTTTGCCGTTACTAATACAGACATGGGGCTTTACAAATTCATCCGTAACACCATCTTTGTAAGATGAAGATACCGCAGAGATCGCATCGCTGCATTGAATACCTATTCCCTCAGTCAATGCTCTGTAAGCTTTCTCGGTTCTTTCCCAGCGGTTATCGCGATCCATTCCATAATAGCGTCCCATTACGGTAGCAATTTTACCGACACCAATTTCTTGAATCTTAGTTTGTAGTTCTTTTATATAATTTATGCCTGAATCCGGAGGAGTGTCACGTCCATCTAACAAAACGTGTATGAAGACTTTTTGGAGTTGATGTTGTTTTGCAAGTTGAAGTAGAGCATAAAGATGTGTGTTCATGCTGTGTACTCCACCGTCGGATAATAGACCGACTAAATGAAGAGCAGAATTATTTTTCTTCGCATTTTCAATCGCGCCGATGAAAGCTGGTATATTGAAATAATCTCCGAGGCGTATAGACCGATTAATTCGTGTTATGTCCTGCCAGACTATTCTTCCCGCGCCGATGTTCATGTGCCCGACTTCTGAGTTGCCCATTTGTCCCTCTGGCAATCCAACATCTTCACCACATGTTGTAAGTTTAGTCCATTTATTTTCTGAAAAGAGTTTATCTATAAACGGTTTGTTAGCATGTTGGATCGCATCGGTTTTTGGATTTTGACCTAAGCCAAATCCGTCAAGAATTATTAGAATTACTTTCTTCATGTTCTGTTTAAATATTAGATTGTGGTTAAAACCACTTATCAGTGAGGGATATATTAATAACCCCGACCTTAAGGTCGGGGTTAAAAGAATCTTTTATCTTCTTGGTCGTCCGCCGCCGCTACGGTGATTATCGCGGGGTGGTCTGTCCGGTCGTTCCTTTTCTGTTGAAGGATCGTAACCCGGCATTAACGCTTTTCTGCTTAAGTCGAATCTGCCTTCACTATCAATCTTTATCAACTTAACGTCAAAGAGGTCGCCAACCTTCACTACATCAGCAACTTTTTCAACACGATTCATATCTAAACGAGAGATGTGAACAAGCCCTTCTTTTCCGGGAAGGAATTCAACAAAGCAACCAAAATCCATTAGGCGTGTAACTTTGCCGTGGTAGGTTTTGCCTGCTTCAGGTAGCTCAGTTAACGCATTGATCATCTCAACAGCTTTTGCACTTTTCAATGCCGATTCAGAAGCGACTACAACAGTTCCGTCGTCCTCGATATTAATTTCAGCGCCGCTCTCTTTAACGATGTGACGTATCATCTTTCCACCCGGTCCGATTACTGAGCCGATCATATCGACAGGAATTTTGAGTGTCGTTAAGCGTGGAGCGTACTGAGAGAGTTCCTTCTTAGGTTCGGAAATTGTCTCGTTCATAATTTTCAAGATATGGAAACGTCCATCTTTAGCTTGGTTAAGTGCCTTAGCTAAAATCTCAAATGAGATTCCTTGAACTTTCATATCCATTTGAACGGCAGTAATTCCATCCGATGTTCCTGCTACTTTAAAGTCCATATCTCCTAAATGGTCTTCGTTCCCTAAAATGTCACTTAAAATTGCAACATCTTTTGCTTCCTTAATTAAGCCCATCGCAATACCGGCAACTGCTTTTTTAATAGGAACGCCGGCATCCATCAATGCGAGCGTGCCTGCACAAACAGTAGCCATAGAAGATGAACCGTTTGATTCAAGTATATCGGAAACGATACGCAATGTGTATGGAAATTCTGATTCGGGTGGAATCATGTGAAATAGTGAACGTTCTGCAAGTGCACCGTGGCCGATTTCGCGTCTGCCGGTTGAGCCAAGGCGTCCAACTTCGCCAACACTGAACGGCGGGAAATTGTAATGCAGCATGAAACGTTTTGTAGTTTCAGGCAGCAATCCTTCAAGAATTTGTTCATCGGTTTTTGTGCCGAGAGTTGCGCTTGTTAAACTTTGAGTTTCGCCGCGTGTGAATAAAGCCGAGCCGTGTGTGCGTGGTAAAATACCAATCTGACATGTTATCGGACGAATGTTTGTTACGCCGCGACCGTCGAGACGTTTACCATCATCAAGTATCATTCTGCGCATATCTTGTTTTTCGATATCGTGCATGATAGCTGAGATGACCTTGGTCTGCTCGGGATATTTTTCAGCAAGAGCTTTTTGAATTTCCTCTTCGATTAAAGTACTGCGACTGCTTCTATCTTCTTTTTTCAAGACAGTGCGGTTTAATTCTTTAATTTTCGGGAAGAAGAGTTCAGTAACTTCTGCAACAAGCTGTTTATTAATTTCTACAACGGCTTGTTGTCGTTTGGGTTTTCCGGCAAGTTTCTGGAATTCGATTTGAAGGTTGCATAATTGTTTTACATACTCGTGTGCGAATTTGAGAGCTTCCAAGAAATCCGTTTCGGAAATTTCTTTAGCTTCTCCTTCAACCATAACAATCGAATCCAGAGTGCCGGCTACGATTATATCAAAATCGCTTTTTTCGATTTGTGAAAATGTAGGATTAATTATTAACTTTCCGTCGATTCTACCAACATGGACTTCCGCGATTGGACCGTCGAACGGGACGTCGGAAATCATTAACGCCGCAGAGGCAGCTAAAGCGCCGATAGTGTCGCCGTCATTCTCCTGGTCGGATGAATAGACCGTAACGAGAATCTGAGTTTCATTTGTAAAATGTTCAGGAAACATCGGTCTGATAGGTCGATCAATCAAGCGTGAAGACAATATTTCTTTCTCCGTAGGTCTTCCTTCGCGTTTGAAAAAGCCGCCAGGAATTTTTCCAGCTGCTGCTGTTTTTTCGCGATACTCTACTTGTAACGGAAAATAGTCCAGGTCTTCTTTTGGTTCTTTCGCGGCAACAACAGTGGCGAGTACCATCGTTTCACCGTATTGCGCCATAACAGCGCCGTCGGCTTGTTTTGCAAGCAAACCGGTTTCAAGCGAAATTATTCTTCCGCCTATTTCAATTTCTTTTCTTGTTATCATTTTTATTACTTGTTACTTTCTTATGTTTAATTCTTGAATAATTTTTCGATACCTATCGATATTTTTCTTAATGAGGTAATCTAAAAGACGGCGGCGCTTACCAACCATTTGCAATAAGCCGCGTCGTGAATGGTGGTCAAATTTGTTGGTCTCCAAGTGTGCAGTAAGTTCATTAATCCTTTGTGTTAAAAGGGCTATTTGAACTTCCGGTGTACCCGAGTCGTTTTGACTTTTACCGAATTTTTGAATTATCTCTTGTTTTTGTTCTTTTGCTAATGGCATAAAATGTTCCTTATACGTTAATTTATTTGTTTAATATAATTTTCACATACTTGTTTATCTAAGATCAACTGCTGTGAGAGTTCTTCTTTGGAAGAAAATTTTTTCTCGCTTCTAATTCTATTATGAAACAATATAGTTACGTTTTGATCATATATCTCGCTTTCAAAATCGAATACGTTTACTTCGATCACTCGTTTAGAGTTTGTTTTGAATGTTGGTCTGATTCCTATATTCAACATTCCATAAAATCTTTTATCACCTATAGACACACTCACAAAATAGACTCCTTCTGCGGGTACTAATTTGCTTCCAGAAGCGGGCTGAATGTTGGCAGTAGGAAAACCTAATATTTTTCCCCTTCCATCGCCGCTTACCACTTTACCCTGAAGTGAGTAAGAACGCCCTAAAAAACTTTCCGCTGTACAAACATCACCCCTGAGAAGCATGTCGCGAATTTTGGAACTGCAAATTAATTCACCGTTTATGGAGACAGGCGGAATCTGGTCGACTTTAAATCCTAAACGGTTTCCTAATTCCTTGAGCGTATCAATGTTTGCTTCTCTATCGCGGCCGAACATGTGGTCGTGACCGACTATCATTTCATCAACACCGATTTTGCTGAAGATATAATCTTGATAAAACTGGTCGTAAGGTAAACGAGAAAATTCAAAAGTGAAATTTATAACGTACACGATATCGGTACCGGATTTTTTCAATATTTCTAAACGCTCGTCGATAGTGGTTAATAGTTTCGTTGGCCCACGCCCTACAACTTCTCTTGGATGGGGGTTGAATGTTATTAAAACGCTTCGACCGCTAATATTTTTTGCGCGACTTATCAATTCTCGAATAATCTCTTTATGCCCGAGGTGAACACCGTCAAAAGTACCGACAGTGACGACTGAATTTTTATTGTATCTAATATCTGATAAAGAATAAACAACTTCCATTTCAATTTTTCTGTAGTGTTAACTCTTCAATTTTGAATGCATCGTTTAATGAGAAACTACCGATCCTTGTTCTGGTTAAAGACTTCAGATATGCGCCGCATCCTAATTTTTCTCCGAGGTCGTTAACTAATGACCTGACGTAGGTTCCTTTCGAACAAATTACTCTAAAACCAATTTCTGGAGGATTAAACTCCAAGAGTTTTAACATTTCGATGTTAATCTCGCGGTCCTTTAATTTTATTTCTTCACCTTCTCTTGCGTACTTATATAATCGTTTACCGAGGTGTTTTACCGCTGAATAAATCGGAGGTTTTTGAGTTTGAATTCCGATGTATAATTTAAAAATATTCTCAATATCCGTTGCACCAATGTTTGAATAATCTTTTTTGTCGACTATTTCAGTCTCGCTGTCAAAGCTGGGCGTTCGTTCACCGATTATCATTACGCCTTCGTATTCTTTTTCAAGGTCTGAATATTTTGAAATTTCTTTTGTTTTCTTTCCAGTACTTACTATCAACAGTCCTGAAGCAAGCGGGTCGAGCGTGCCTGCGTGTCCTACTTTTTTAACCCCAAAGTGAATCCTAATTTTTTTAACGATATCGAAGGATGACCAGCCCTTGGGTTTGTTTACTAAAAACACATGTCCCGTATCTATTATTTCATCCCTTTCGGGTATTTTGTGATTGCGCGATATTTCAGCTTGGCTTATCATCTTGATGGATTTTTTTCAAAATATTGTTGATATGCTCGACGCGGTCAAGTGTTTCGTCGAAAAAAAACTCCAGCGCCGGTGTAAATTTCAAATATATGTGAGAACCGAGCAACAACCTGATATGCTTCTTTTGGTCTTCCAACATTTTCAGAGTCTTCTCTCGAACTTCACCCTTTTCTAAAATGCTCACATAAATTTTTGCATTTTTCAAATCAGGCGTCATATGCACTTCGGTAACTGTAATAAAACCGTATTCAGGCGAACTATATTCGCGCGAAATAATCGAGCTGATTTCCTGTTTGATAACTGAAGCGACTTTTTCAACACGTATTGACATACAAACCTTTTACAGTAGTTTTCTCTTTAACTCGACGATCTTGAATGACTCAATAATGTCGCCAGTTTTAATATCGTTGAAGTTGTCTAAGCCGATGCCGCATTCGTAACCGGTATCCACTTCTTTGACATCATCCTTGAATCGCTTAAGAGAAGAAATTCCGCCTTCAAAAACAACAATACCATCTCTTATAAGCCTGACTTTGTTGCCGCGTGCAATTTTACCGTTTTGCACATAACATCCTGCTATCGAGCCGGCTTTTGGAATTTTGAAAACATCTCTTACTTCTATCGATCCTGTAACTTCTTCTTTTGACTCCGGTGTTAACAAGCCTTCGAGACCTTTTTTAACATCGTTTATTACGTTATATATAATATTATAAAAACGGATTTCGACTTTTTCAGCTTCGGATAAAAGCCTTGCATTGACGTTCGGTCGGACATGAAAACCTATAATTATTGCACCCGATGCTGCCGCGAGTAACACATCCGATTCGGATATCGCTCCAACTCCTTTGTGGATAACATTGACACGCACTTCGGGGTTGGATATTTTCATGAGAGAGTCTGAGATTGCGCCGATTGAACCGTCAACATCGCCTTTGACGATGACTTTGAGTTCTTTGATAGCGCCTTCCTGAACTTTTTGTGAGAAAGTATCAAGCGTGACGGTTTTGATTTCTCTTAAATCTTGTTCACGTTTTAATTGAAGACGGCGCAGTCCAATTTCACGAACTTCTCTTTCACTATCCATTACTACGAGAAGGTCTCCGGCCCCTGGGATTGAGTCGAAACCAAGTATTTGAACCGGAGTTGACGGGCGGGCGTATTCAACTCTATTTCCCCGTTCGTCGAACATTGCTCTTACCCTGCCGTATGAAAACCCTGCGACAAAAGAATCGCCAACTTTTAACGTTCCTTTTTTAACAAGCACAGTGGCAACAATGCCTTTACCTTTATCCAATTTAGCCTCGATGATAGCTCCACGCGCTTTCATTTTTGCGTTCGCTCTGAGGTTTAACAGATCAGCTTCTAAAGATATTTTTTCGAGAAGCAGATCAACATTTTTGCCTGTCTTAGCAGATAACTCAACCGATTGGTATTTACCGCCCCATTCTTCTACCAGTATGTTCCTGTCGCCTAATTGTTGCCGGATTTTTTCAGAGTTTGAGCCTGGTTTATCAATTTTGTTGATTGCAATAATAATCGGTACATTAGCGGCTTGTGCGTGACTGATGGCTTCGAGTGTCTGAGGCATTACTGAATCGTCCGCAGCAACAACAAGTATAACAATATCAGTTAGTTGCGCGCCGCGCGCTCTCATTGCTGTGAATGCCTCGTGGCCCGGTGTGTCTAAGAATGTTATTGATTTTCCGGATTCTAAAGTTACGGAATATGCGCCTATATGTTGAGTAATTCCACCGGATTCACCGGCAACTACATTTTCACGTCTGATAAAATCTAACAGCGAAGTTTTTCCATGGTCAACGTGTCCCATAATAGTAACTACAGGCGGACGCGGCTCAAGAAACTTTTCATCGTCTTCTCCCTTTTCATCTACTGCAATAGTTTCTTCAAACTCTGTTTGGAATTGGACTTCAAGCCCAAATTCAGATGCGACGAGAACAATTGTATCCTTATCGAGCCGTTGGTTGATTGATACCATCAATCCCAACTCAATACATTTTTTAATTACGTCTGCGACATTAACCTGCATTAAATTCGCAAGCTCATTAACGGATACATACTCTGTTACTTTTAATTTCGTTTTCTGATTTTCTAATTCCTGTTGAATTTTTAGTTCTTCTTCTTCACGCTCTTTTTTCTTTTTCCGGCGTAACAACGCACGTGCGCTGAGTGTGGATTCATCCATCTCTGCAATTGTGCGCTTGATTGCGTTATCAACTTCTACCTGATTAATTTCGACATGACGCAATTTCTTCTTCTTTTTCTTTTTGCGTGCAAGTTCATCAATCTCTTCAGTTGTAACTTCTTTTGGGGCTGTTTCTTTGACCCTTTTTTTCTTCTTTTTCTTTTTTAGTTTATCAGCCTCAGTTTCTGTGGTTTTTACTGCGTCCTTTGGAGCGGCTGGTTTTTCAGCAACAGCAGATTTGATCTGCATTTTGCCTTTTATTGTCAACCCCATCTTGGGGGTTAAGTGCATGCGAGCTTCTTCCGACTTTGTTTTTGTTTTTTTGCCAACCTTTTTATCAGGAGTGGTCTCCTCTTTTTTGGTATCGGATGGTTCTTCAACTGGTTCTATGATTATTTCAGGTGCACGAACTTGTTCTGCGCCTGCCTCAGGTTTATGAAGTTCCTTTACGGCAGCGGTTTCTAATTCAATCGTTTTTTCTTCTTTTATTTTTTCAACTATTTTAGTTTCAAGGGCGATTGATTTATCATGGATTTGTTCGACAATTTCAGGGGCAGGTTCTTTTGTTACGACATCGGGTGTTGTTAAAGGAACCTCAGCAACATGAATTAATTCTTCAACAACTTCATCTATTGCCTTTTTCTCGGTTTTCTTTTTAACTTCAGTTTTTTTCTTTTCTTCCGATTTTTTCTCAACTTGCTTTGCGCCTTTAAGGGTTTGAATCTTTCTTTGATGCTTCTCCGCAACTTCCTTGTCCTTTTTGAAATGAGACATGATAAGCGTGCTCATTTCATCAGTAACTATACTCATCACAGATTTTACCTCAAATCCTTTCTTTGACAGGAAAGCAGTCAAGGTATCGCTCGATAGATTCAGTTCTTTTGCAAGCTGATATATTTTTTTCTTTATATCGGTTTTTTCAGTCATATATGATTTTATTTATCCAACCAATCAATCAAACAAATTATTTTTCCATCTCAACTTCATCATCATCTTTATCTTCTGCAGTGCTGTTTAGAGATGACATGACTGATTTAATTCCTTCTTCGCTGTCTATTTCTGCTTCTTCTAATTCTTTCTTCATCATTTCTTTAATTTCAAGTATCTTTTCTTTTGTCAATCCTTCGATTTCCAAAAGGTCGTCAACATGCGACTCAATAAAATCGCGTGCAGTTTCATAACCCTCTTCGATTAATCTTTCTATTAAATTTCCCCCAAGCTCAACACGGAATTCGGTAAGGTCCATATCGTATTCTTCTTCCATGCCTAATCTTTCAACTTGGATATCGTAACCTGTAAGCTTTGAAGCTAATCTTACGTTCTGTCCGTTCCTTCCGATAACCAGGGATATCTGATCTTTTTCGACAGATACAGTAGCTTTATTATTATCTTTGTCGATCTGAATATTTTTTAGTTTAGCCGGTGCGAGTGCACGAGTTAAAAAAGTTACAGGGTCATCAGAGTAGTTTATGACATCGATATTTTCATTATTTAATTCACGAACGATGGAGTGAATGCGTACACCCTTCATACCGACACATGCGCCGACAGCATCGATTCTATCGTCGTGGGATTCGACTGCAATCTTTGCTCTTTCTCCGGGTTCCCTGGCGATTGCTTTAATCTCAATGATTCCGTCGTAAATTTCAGGGATTTCGATCTCGAATAGTTTTGATAAAAACTTTGGGTCGGAGCGTGAAACAATTACGAATGCGCCCGAAGAGGTTTTACGAACTTCTTTTACCAAAACCCTGATCGATTCGCCTTTCTTGTATCTTTCTTTTTGTATTTGTTCATGCTTTGGAATAATTAATTCATTGCGGTTATGGATGATTAATACTTCGTTTTTCCGAACCTGATAAATTTCGCCCACCAAAATATCCCCGATGGAATTTGTGTACTCGTTATAGACTAAATCCTTCACGATTTCACGGATGCGCTGATTTAATGTTTGTTTTGCAGTTACAATCAGCCTTCTTCCAAAATCTTTCAGATTAACCACCTCTACGAAATCATCGCCGACTTCTAGCGGCTCATCTGTTTTTTCCCTAACGGTAGCTAAGTCGACCTGAATCATCGGGTCGGTAACTTCATTAACAATTTCTTTTTCAAGGAATATTTCGATATCGCCTTTATCCATATTCACCACAACGTCAAACCGGGCTTCAAGCCCGAACTTTTTCTTTGTGATTGTCGAGAACACTTCTTCTATTACGTTCACTAGGACGTCTTTGTCGATTCCTTTTTCACGAACCATTTGAGAAAACGATTCGACTATATCATAATTCATATATTTCTCCGAATCTAAATTCTTTTACCAGGGTGTTTTAACTTTTGTCTCGATGATGTCATCGAATATAATTTCATGTAATGTATTGGTTTTTGTTTTAAGTATAACTTTATTTTCTTTTATCTCAATCAATTCAGCGTTAATTTCTTCCGTTAATTCTTTATTCTTGTACTTTACCTCAACTATGCTTCCGATATGTTTAGGATACTGTTTTAGAAACTTCAACGGACGAGATAAGCCGGGAGAAGATACATTAAGGTAGTATTTCCCTTTAATTATATCTGTTTTATCCAGCTCCATAGATAAAGCTCGGCTGACGTTAGAACATATCTCGGCTGTAATGCCTTTGAGATTATCGATAAATATTTCAAGAATTTTTGTACCTCTCTCGCCTCTTTGGACGATATCTACGATGAAAACATCATGCGCTGCTACAATCGGGTCGATCAAGGACTTTATTTCTTCATCAATTTTCAAAGATAAATTGCTATATTTAAATAAGTTACAGGTATCTAATATCCCTTCAAAAAAAAAGTCCCATAGGCGGGACTTGTAGAAGGGTGATTTATAATACAGAATAGTTGAGTTAAAAGCAAATTTTTGATTCGAGATTGAAATCTTTACTTTCTTACATTCTGTTATTATCCACCTAAATTCGTTGTTTACGGTAATTTTATTCTATTCGTGTAAAACAAAACGTAATAGGTACTATTTTTATTTAAAGGTTTTTTGAAAAACATCCGCTGCAAGCTGAATATCTTCAAAAGATACATCTAAATGAGATACTGCTCGTATGCAGTTGTGTCTCTCAGGAGTTAAAAGCAATCCGTTAGACCGTAGTTTATTGAGTACTTCATCTTGAGTAACTCCATCAACAATCTCAGCGATAACCATATTTGTCTGGACTAAGTTCAAGTCAATTTGAAAAGTTTTTAATTTAGATATCGCTTCGCCTAACATCTTTGCTTTTTTATGATCGTCATCTAACCTTTTCAGGTTGTTTTCGATTGCATAAAGCCCTGCCGCCGCTAATATGCCAACTTGCCGCATACCTCCGCCGAACATTTTACGGAAAACTCTTGCTTGTTCGATGAAGGCTGCACTTCCTATAATTACCGAACCAACCGGTGCGCCCAAACCTTTAGAAAGACATACAGAAATCGAATCAAAATACTTTCCATACTCATTAAGTGATACACCCGATGCGACAGATGCATTCCAGATTCTTGCACCATCAAGATGCATTTTGATATTGCTTTCTTTAGCTACTGCGTTGATTCTCTTAATTTCATCTATTGGAAAAATTGTACCACCCGACCTTCCGTGTGTGTTCTCAAGACAAATTAACTTAGTCTTCGGTAAATAGTAAGCCTTCGGACGTATTGCTTTTTTAATTTGTTCGGCTGTTATAACTCCATTCCCGTTTGGAATTGTTTTAACACTCAGTCCTGATAAAGCTGCCGCTGCTGCATTTTCGTACACAAAAATGTGAGCGTCCTCGTCCATAATAATTTCATCACCGTGATTAGTATGTGTGCGAATGCAAACTTGATTTCCCATTACTCCGCTGGGAACAAACAGTGCTCCTTCTTTGCCGAACATACCGGCAATTTTATCCTGCAATTTGTTTACCGTTATGTCCTCACCGTACACGTCATCGCCCACTTCAGCTTCTAATATGGCTTGCCGCATTGCGAGAGATGGTTTTGTAACTGTATCGCTTCTTAAATCGATATATTTCATTGAGTATTCCTTACCTTAATGTAGAATATTTTTCCGAGTGCTGCCATCAGTATCACTCCAGAAGCAAATAGACAAAACATTGTAAAAACATCGCCATGCTTTGAGTAGAAAGTCAAATCGTTTCTAAGATGAATTGAACCGACGACCGTCGCCGATGTATACATTTCTGTTTGTTTATATATGCGTCCGTATGAATCTATGAAACAAGAAATTCCCCCGTTGGCAGACCGGGCTATCCATCTTCTGTTTTCTATTGCACGAAATATCGCATACCTTTGATGTTGGTACGGTCCGTATGAATCACCCCACCAGCTATCGTTAGTAATTATTGTAAGAAATTCAGCACCTTTGCGAACAAAAGAAGCTACAAATGTTGGATATATAGACTCATAACAAATTAGGTTTGAAAACTTTACACGTGTCGAATCGTTCAGTTGGAAATTGAAAACAGTCGTATCTTTTCCGATACCCCATCCCCCAATACCGACCCCCCATTGAGGAAAGCTTAAAAAATGCAGAGCATCAGCATAAGGGACGCGTTCCGAAAACGGAACAAGACGTATTTTAGCATATTTTTGTATCTCGCTTGAATGAGGAATTAAAAGCATCGAGCTGTTGTATGAATCGTAATATTCGCCGGTACTTCGGAATTGCTTCGCCGATGGCGGTACTTTGTCGGATTGTTTGTAAACATAAATATCCGGGATACCTGTAAATAGCGGGACGTTTAAACTATCGACTTGTTTTTTTATTTTGTCAAAGTAAAGTTGATACTGCGGCATTAATATATAATATGGAGTTGCTGTTTCGGGCCAGATAATTAAATCTAGATCTCTTGGAATTTTAGCGGTCATCGACTGATACAATTCGAGTTGAGATTGTTGACTATCGAATTCCCATTTTTCCCATGGATCAATGTTAGGTTGAATTAGCGCAATCCTAATTTTTTTAGATTGTATTTTTTTACCATCATTCATTACTGAGGTTCCATATACCTTCGGAAGTAGGTAGATAGTGAACAATAAAAAAAACAGCAATAAAGATTGTTTTGAAAATATTGTCCATTCCTTCAATAAAATTTTTACCATGAATATAAAAACGAGAACGTTAATAATTAAAATCCAGAATGAAACACCATACACACCGGTAAAACTCGCGTATTGAATTAAGCTTAAGTCATAACTCATTGTGTTGCCTAATGTAAGCCACGGAAATGCTAATTCCGTTGACGAGTGGAGGAATTCAAAGGAAACCCAGACAAAAGGAAAAGTGTAGATTGCTGATTTGAAATTTAAATTTCGTCGAATAAATGTGAATGCTACAATCGGGACGGACAAAAATAAAGGATGAACTACCAGTAAGAAGGCGCCTGCTACCATGAGATATGGGTCTTTATGTTCAACAAAACCACCTACCCATGAGATCGCTATCAGATTAAAAATAAAAAACACAAAATAAGAACTTCTGATGGCTTTGCCGTATGAGTCTTTATCTGAGAGCACGAAGAACAAAGGTATAAATGCAAACGCTGAAAATATCCCTGTCTGAAAAGGCGGGAAAGAAAATCCTAACATCACTCCCGAGATTGTCAGCAGAAATAACGATAAATATTTTGATTTATTTTTTAGCAAGATTGTTTGTCCTTCGAGTAGAAAAATATTTACTAATTAGCAGCCATGAATAATACAAGATTAGGGAACAGATCATTCCAACAAAGGCTCCGCCGATTACGTCTAAAGGAAAGTGGACTCCAACGTATATTCTGGAGAACCCAACTATGGCAGCAAGGAGGATGAATAACCAGGATAGTTTTTGATAATAAATTGAAAGAAGCGTTGCGATAGCGAAAGAATTAGCCGCGTGTGAAGATGGAAACGAGAAACCTGAGCCGCAGGATACAAGAAGCCTGACATTTTCAATTATATAAGCTCCGTCGACAAGATGGCAAGGTCGGGGCCTCGCTATCATATTTTTTAATACTGAGCTGTTTAGTTGGTCTGTAATAATTATTGTGAGAAAAAGGAGTGGGACGAGCATCCTTTTTTTTGGATCCCCTTTCCACAATAAAAATATTACAGTTGAAACAATTAGTAACCTGCCTATAATGGTTTTATCCCAGTCCGTAATAACAGGCATAATCCAATCAAAAATTTGATTAGAGAGACCTTGATTGAAGAATGAGAAAATAATTTTATCGAGTTCGATTAAATTTTCAAGCATTTGGCAATTTCTTCTTTCTGGTTAATAAATACTTAACCAGCCATATTAGCACTGCAATAGCAATTCCGCCTGAAATTATCAGCCAATATGTTTGCAGTTGTGAAATAATTGACTGCCAGTTCCTACCCATTTGATAACCGGAATAGATCAAGATCAAGTTCCAAATAAGGGCGCTTGCGAAAGAAAGTATAGTTGTAACTTTTAAATTAATATTTGATACCCCCGCAAAGAAAGATACAACAGCGCGTGTTCCGGCTAAAAACCTGTTTGCAATTATTATTCCGTATCCGTACTTCCTGAACCAGATTTCAACCTTATCTATATTTGCAGCAGAAATAAACTTTAACCTACCCGAATCAATAAATTTTTTCCCGAACCATTTACCTATCAGATACATCGTCACAAATCCTAACATGCTTCCTGATGATGCTGCTAACAAGGTGATTAGGAAGTTGGCTTTACCGACAGCAACCATCGACCCGCCGAAAATGACAACTACGTCGCTGGGCAAAGGAGGAAAAATATTTTCGATATATGCAATCCCAAAAATTGTAAGATAGACAATTACTGGATTTACTTCCGACAGGTATTTTATAATTTCTTCGATCTGCAATTGGTTTTAAATAAGTTAAGGTTTTTGTACAATTGAAACTGCAAAAGCTGCTGCCCCTTGCCCTTTACCGATATCACCTAAACTTTCGTTTGTGGTTGCCTTGATGTTTATTTGTTCTATCCCGATATTTAGAGCTTGAGAAATATTATTCCTCATTTCAAAAAAGTAGGAACTTATTTTTGGTTTTTCTAACACTATTGTCGAATCGATATTATTAATTATGAAACCACCTTCATGAACAAAATAAGCCACTTTCTTTAACAAAATCATGCTTGAGATTCCTTTGTAAATATCATTTGTATCGGGAAATTGAGTGCCGATATCTTCTTTACCTATTGCTCCCAATAATGAATCAGCGATGGCATGAATAAGTACATCCGCGTCAGAATGGCCTATGAGTCCTTTCTCAAATGGAATCTCGACACCTCCTAAAATCAACTTTCTGTTTTCCACCAAACGGTGGACGTCGTAACCAAAACCTATTCTTGTGTTCATAATACCTCGAAATTATTATAATGTTTATTAACTTCTTTCCAGTTGATTACTACTTCAGTTATATGGGCAAACCGATGCCCAATTTTTACTTCTTTAATCAGTTCCTCAATTAATGACCGGTCGCCCTCTACATCTATCTCAACGGTGCCATCGTATAAATTTTTAACGTAGCCCCTTAATCCAAGGTGTACAGCATGATGATAAACAAAATATCTGAACCCGACTCCTTGAACTATTCCTTTAACAATAATATTTATACCGGTCTCCAAATTAAAATCTATCCATTCGAAATTTAATCTAAGATTATAAAATCAATCTCCTGGTCCTTACTATCGACCCTAATCACTTGGACTTGTATCTTATCACCTAAACGATATCGCTTTTTTGTGTTTCTTCCAGTGAAGGCATAATTTTTTTCGTCATAAATATAATAATCATCCTCTAAGTCTCGGACACGGACGAGTCCTTCTACAAGATAATCTACGATTTCAACAAAGAGTCCATATCTTGTAACACCTGAGATTACAGCCCGGAATTTATCTCCAACATGGCGTTTCATGTACTCAATTTGCATTACCTTAATTGATTGCCTTTCAGCTTCAACGGCATTTCTTTCCATTGCTGATGATTGTTCGCATATGAATGAAATATTTTTTGATATGTCTTCTGTTATTGCAGTCTTTTTATTTAAGTATTTATCCAATAAACGATGCACAACAAGATCAGGGTAGCGGCGGATTGGCGAAGTAAAATGTGTGTAATACTTAAATCCTAAACCGAAATGTCCAATATTTTCTTCGGAGTAGATTGCTTTTGCCATTGTACGAATTGCCACTTCATTTATTATTTCTTCTTCCTCCGCACCTTTTACGTCATTTAAGAGTTTCTGTAATGATCTTAAATTAACGCCGTCAACAATGTTGAGCGAGTATCCAAATTGAGAAACGAATTCTCCAAGTTCAACTAATTTTTCTTTATTAGGTTTGTCATGAATTCTGTAAACAAAAGGCTTCTTACTATCCTTCTTCTTTTCTTTACCGATGTGCTCCGCTACAATACGGTTTGCTAACAGCATAAATTCTTCAACGAGGCGATGTGCAGCAAGCCGGACTTTCTTTACGATATCAATCGGCCTGCCATGTTGGTCATACTTGAATTTAATTTCTGAGGTTTCAAAGTCAACGCTTCCGTTTTTAATTCTAGCTTTTAATAAGTTTTGACTTAAAGCAAACATCTCGTTTAAAATATAATAGTAATCGCCTTTTCCTTTGTCCAGAATATGTTGCACTTCCTCGTATGAAAACCTTCTAGTACTATTTATAATACTTTTAACGATATCGTACTTTTTGATTTCACCTTTTTTAGTAATCTGTATAATTACAGAATAAGTCAACCGGTCTTTGCCTGAAATCAAACTGCATAAATTATTAGATAATATTTCTGGGAGCATCGGTATAACTTCATTAGCTAAATATACGCTGGTTCCACGTTTTAGAGCTTCTGCATCAATTTTAGAATTTGTTTTAACATAATTACTGACATCTGCAATATGAATTCCAAGCTCATATAAATTACCTTCAATTACCTTCAATGATACAGCGTCGTCAAAATCTTTCGCATCTTCAGGGTCGATAGTAAAACAAATCTCTTCTCGCAGGTCTCTCCTGTTGACGATTTCGTCTTCAGGAATTTCATCATCTATTTTTTCTGTCTCATGGATAACTTGCTTTGGAAATTCTAATGGCAAATTAAATAAGTGAATTACAGAAAGCAGCTCAGTATTTATATCGCCGCTCTTTCCTAATTTTTCATGAACCTCGCCCTCAGGGTTAAGTTCTACAGATTTCCAATCATCAATCACAAAAGCAACTTTATCACCAGGTTTGGCTCCCAGCGTTTTACCGCTTGATATATATACATCACGCCCTATGTTTCGATCATCCGGTGTCACGAAATAGAAATTTTTACTTTTTCCGAATTTACCGATGTATTTTTTCTTGCTCCGCTTGATTATTTCAACGATTTCACCTTCTGGCGCTCCTTCAACAAAACCCTTTTGTTCATGCTTCCGACGAGGAAAAGGAAAGACACTAACAGCAACGATATCTTCATCTAACGCCGTGTGTGTAAATTGACTTGGTATTAAAATTTGTTTGTATTCTTCTTGAAATACGTTAACAATCCCGGATCCATTTTTAAATTTCTTAAACTTTCCGCTCAAATGGGATTGAGTTGGTCTATTATATCCATACCTTTTGCGTGAGGACTGTTTGATTTTTTTTTCTTTTGCCATATCCTTTAATGTTTGTTTTAATAAATTCACATCCGATTGTGTGGATAAAGATAAGCGGCGGGCTATCTCGGATGCTTTATAAACCTCATTTGAGTATCGATTTAAAAACTGAAGTATTTTGTTTTCTATATTCATTTCCAAGAAATTAAAAGGACCATCTGTAATAAATTCTAGCACTGTTGGTTAGTTTTTTATCATTTAAATATTCACCGCCATCTACTTTTCGTTCTAATTCTAAGAATAGGCTTTTGAGTCGAGCAGTTTCAAACACATCTCCAAAATTCAGTAAAAAGCTTACATTTGCGTTACTGATATCGTTGAATATTTTTCCGCCGAAACGCCAGTATGCGTTGAACATTTGACCGCTCAAACGTAAATCTGCGGCTTCTTGTACAGCCCCACCTTGATATGTTATCTCGGCGCTCCTGATGAAGTTAAATTCTTGTCGTAAAAAATCAGTTAATATACCGGAGAGCATGGTTGATGTTGCTCCCGCCAAAATAGATTTTCCAGCCGTTGAACCTACGCTGGTTACAATGTCGGATTTTTCGCGTACGCTAAGATCATCGCGGAATTTATTCGTAAAGAGGAATGAAATAGCATCGCTTTGCATATCGCTGCCTGCAATAACTTCGTTATAATCTTTGTCGTCTATTGTAATATTTATTTTTAGATTAGGTTCGGTGCGGGTGCCTTTAATGTTTAATTGTATCACCACTTTTTGTTCTGCTGCCAATGAGTCAATATTCAATGTGGGAGGTTGCCTAGTTCCGGTATATGTAGCAAGAATATCAAGTTCCGGGTTTTCAGGGTCGCCTAAAAATTTTAGTTTTCCCGATGCGTCAAATCTTTTAAAAAAGTTGTAGTACGACCTCTCAGAAATAGATATCTCCCCTACAACCGAATTTTTTCCTGCATCTCTTCTCACATTCAGAGTACCTAATAACTCAGCGTATAATTCTTCATTCGTCGTTGGATTGAAAACCATTCGGATGTTAGTGGTCCCTTTAGACTCAACTATAATATCGTAAGTAAGTCCTGACCACCACTTACTTTGACCGCTTTCTGTCAGAGCTAAAGTGTCGAAATAGTTTTCTTGAAAATAAAATTGATGCCTTGTATCGTTCGCAGGAGGCAACTGGATAGTATCGTTAACTCCGATATACGTCACTATGTTTTCCGATTGAGTATAAGCAACACTGCGAGTTGGAGGAAAAACAATGTTTGCTTCTTCAATACTCACAGTTCCGCTGATATTTGATTGAAGAGCAGTGCCTTGATAGTGTAATCCTTCTTCTCCCGTTTTTGCTATCAGGCGCCCATAGACGCTTTGAAGATTTTGACGTGAGTTTTCTTTTAGTAATAATAATTTTCCGATTGCTTTAAAATCGAACGAACCAAGCTTAAAGTCTTGCAGAGTAAAATAGCCATTTAACGACATTTTGCCGTCTGAGTAATCTTTTCTATCATTTTCAATTTCAAAAATCTGCAGGACAATTTTATCAACGTTTGCTCTTAATTTGCCGGATAGATTGTAATAGATGTTATTTGCACTCAAAAGAAATCTGGTGTTTTTAAGCTCAATGTATCCTGAATAATTTGGTTTCTTAGGTGTGCCGTGTATAGAAATATTACAAATCATTTCCCCGTTCAAATTATCGATCGCTGGAATAAGAGGGTCGAGAAGGCTGAGTTTAAATCCATCCGATATGATGTTTAGATTTGTTTCGTCTTCTGGGAAACGGTCTTCAACACTCTTGAATGAAAGATCGATTGGTATGTTGCCAACGATTTTAAAGTCGGGTGGGCTGGCTAAAGATGGATCGCTCTTTAATTCAGCGTTTAATTTTACCTCCCGATTTGAATAATCCACTGTTGCTTTAATAATATCAAAGTGGGTATTTCTGAAATAAACCTTGTTTGCAGTCAGTAATAAATTAATCATGGGACTTTGAAAATCGCCTCTGAGATGTATTTCCGAATTCATCAATCCGATCAATTGATTATTCCTCGAGTCAAGGTCTGCATTTTTGAAAATATACTTCAAACCATTCAACTGATAATTGGAGATATTAGCATAGATATCCAATTTCTCATCGAATGAGATTTTACCACCGATAGAGATTATTTCTGTATTATTATGATTCAATACAAGTCCTTCTATTCGTAAACCGGAAGTATCGATTGTGAGAGTTGTATTTTTTAATGTATTCCAGATGTAATTATCGAGTGAGAAATTAATATCCGAGAATGTTAGTGCAAATGAAGACGGCAACGTGAGTATATCACCCTTGAGTGTGACTTGATTGGTTTCGTCAAACATTGAATAGAGTTCTACATTTCCAACTGTATTATTGTAACCGAATTTAAATGCAACATTTTTTAAATCGGTTTTGTTTAAAACAAGCTGATCAATCTTAAATTCGAGGTTGCTCCTCATCTGATCTAATTGGTATTTCGTACCGATTGAATCGATATTATACTTAACCAACCCATTATTTATCAAAACACCTTGACCGCTTCTTCCGTAATAGAAATCGTTGATCTGGATTTGTCCGCTTAAGGATATAGCATCTCCTGTACTTGATATATCACCACTGAGGTTGCCATGAAAGTTAGATGGCGAATAACCAAGAATATCAGCCAGCGTATTTATATCCTTCAGTGAAATCGAATAATTAAAATCAAAGGGTTTGAACTTTGCAAAGTACTCATATTTCGGCTTTTGATAAAGATGGAAGTGTATCGAATTTGTAAAATGTTTGATTGCATCAGGGATAATTTTGAAAATATCTGTTAAAGTGAAATTCCCATCTAACTCAATATCGGCGATGTTTGATTGAACGCGTAGGCTCTTTTTTTCTTGATTGTTTTGGATTAGTGAGACATTTATTTCCTCTCTAGAAATTTTATGGCCCATAAGTACCGAAGGAAAAATTGCGAGATTTAATTCAATATCGGATCCATTAATTTCTTTACCTTTGCCGTCAGCCCTGATCTGGAAAGTTAAACTACTCTTATAGTCTTCGTCATTCAACACCTTCGACAAGTCGATGGAAGTAAGAGAAGCTTCAACTCCATATGTCGGGATAGCGTTTTTGGTGACGTCCAGGTATCCGGTTCCGTAAATTTTCATATGGGACGTCTGGAGGTTTGATAATATTTCAAACCTACTTTTCTTTGCCTGAATTGCTATATTCGATTTTAAAAAATATAGATTGAATAAATGTGTTGAATCGATACTGATATTTATTTTTGAATCTAATGTTTCAATATTAGTTCCTTCCCCGCTAATAGTTCCGGAAGCGAAAATGTTGCTATTTAAATTTTCGTCGTCGAATAATCTTTTAAGGTTAACACCCTGAAGTTGGAAACTGCTTACATACTTCATAGGATATTTTTTTAGATTCATATACGTTTCAGCCTGCACTGTGCCTAAATTAGATTGCACGTGAACCGTACTCCGAAAATCAAGAGGGTTACCTTTATAAGTTGCGAATATTGTGGCTTTGTTTATATCCGAAAACTCAGGAATATTAAACGGTTTCAATAATTCCGATATATCTTTGGGAACTATGCGGGAGTCGTCAATTTTTACATCAAGAAATAATTCTTGAGGCGAATGTAAATTAGAAACGTTGCCGGTTAAGTGAACTGAAGAATTGTATGTAACGACGTTCAATTTTTTAATATTTATACTCCCAAATTTCCCATCTGCCTCCAAATCAGCATATACTGCTCCGTTCAGAAAATAAATATCTGGAATGAACATTTTTAATTCATTGAGATCTATTCGATCAGCATTTAATCTAACGGAGACAGTCTTATCCTTAAAATCAACAAGGTTGAGTGGCATAAATATGTTAATATCTTTTAAAGAAGCATTGATGTTGAATTGTGAGTTTGTCGTAACTACTATCAGATTTTTAATTTCTGCTTTTTTCTCATTCAACTCAAATTCACCTGAAAGATTAATTAAATTCAGGTCCGGTGCGGTTAAATACCCGCTTAGGTGTTTTATTTTCGCTTTGTAGGATTTATCTTTCAATGTGCCGGATAATTGGAGGCGGAAATCTTTAATCTCCAGATGACTGTAGTCGAGATACTTTGTGGATGAATCATGTGGATTTACATATTTGCCAACTGTTGAATCATAAATTACTACATTTCCTTTCTCAAGCATCAGGTCTTCGACTTTAATCGTCCAGTCGAATCCGGTTGGTTTAGATGTATCGGGTCTAAGAATTTTATTTATATTCCACTCGTTACGATGCGACTTAAGAATATTAATTATAGGTTCTTCAATTTTTACAGTGCGCAGTGTGATTGTCTTTTGTAGAATAGAAAAAGGGTCATGGAAAAGAGAAATTTTCCCGGTAGATAAAAATATTTCATTTTCGTAGTATATTTTCACAGAATCAATCGCAAATCCTGTTACAAAATTTCCCGTGATTTTGCCAAGACGAAGCGTACCGCCAAGATTTTCTGTCGAATATGATATTATTGCTACGCGCAACCGGTCTTTAAAAAACTTCGATTGAGTTATTCCGGCTACTACAATCACCACAAAAATTCCTAAACCGAGTGAATAAAGGAATATTTTGATTAGACGTTTAAACATTACAATATCTGTCAATTATGGTTTCAATAATATTAGTCGACGAACGGTTCTCAAGAAATTCGATGGTGACAACTTTACCGCCATTTTTTTCGACAATTTCTCTTCCGACAATATTATCTAAATTCCAATCTGCACCTTTAACTAATACATCAGGAATTATTCCAGATATTAAATTTAATGGCGTATCTTCCTCGAACACACACACATAATCAACCATCGCAAGATTTGCTAAAACAACGGCACGGTCGGTTTCTGGAACAATCGGCCGTTTATCCCCTTTTATTCTCTTAACCGAGGAATCGGAGTTCAACCCGACGATAAGAATATCGGCAAGTGATTTTGCTTTTAGGAGATACTCAACATGTCCGCGATGGATAATGTCAAAAACGCCATTCGTGAAAACAACTTTCTGATTTTGATTCCTAAAAGTTTGTCTAATTAACTTTAATTTTTCTTTCGTGATAATTTGGCCCATAGTTTTATCGATTAACTTTTTGGCAGATGGTTCATATCCTCGAGCATGGTTCTGTAAAGTTCTTCTTTTACAATAGGAACAATTCCAACTTCACCGCACACAATACCACCCGCAGTGTTAGCAATGGCAGCCGCTTCCAACAACGAGGCTCCAGTAGAGAGAACCATTGTTAGTGTTGAAATCACAGTGTCGCCTGCTCCTGATACATCGGCAACTTTACGAGCAGTGGTTGGGAGATGGTGTATATTTTCTTTTTTTGAAAAAATGCTCATTCCAAGTTCACCTCGAGTAATCAGAATGCTTTCAGCATTCAACGCACTTAATAATTTATCCCCGGCTATTTCAACCGATTGAGTATCGTGTAATCTCATTCCCAAAGCTTCTTCTGCTTCTTTTCTATTAGGTTTAAAAACACCTACATTTTTATATTCAAAAAAGTTGTTAAACTTAGGGTCAACCGCTATCATTTTTTTATGTTTGTTAGCAATTTCAATCGCACCTTTAATCATCTCGTGGCAAAGCACCCCCTTATTATAATCTTCGAGAATAATACAGTCAATATTTAAAATATTACTATTCAACTTATTTAGTAAATCAGTGTAAATCTTTTTGGAGATATCTTTTTTCACTTCTTTATCAATTCTAACTACATGCTGACCATTTGCAATTACTCTGGTTTTTACCGTAGTTGGTCTATCGGTATCTTGGACGATACCTGCGATATCGAATCCGTTTTCGGTTGCAATATTTTCCAATTTTGTACCATTCTGGTCGACGCCGACAACTCCGAAAAGAATGGGAATACCACCCAACGCTTTTATATTGTTTGCAACATTTGCAGCCCCGCCTAAGCGGAGTGATTCAGATTCAATTTCAACTACAGGAACCGGAGCTTCAGGCGAAATCCGATTAACATTACCCCAGTAGTAACTGTCAAGCATCAAGTCGCCAACAACTGCAATCCTTTTACCGTTAAATAAAGAAAATATTTCGTTCAATCTTTGTTCAGAAATAATCATATATAAATTATTGTTGTTAGTGTTTCCGTTTAAATATATGTAGAAACTCTCATACATTCAAGTATCAATAGATTTTGAAATATACAGCTAAATTTCTATATTTTGTTATAATGATTAAGTTCGAACACATATCAGCGACTACATTAAAGAAATTCCGAAAACTTCAACAAAAGAAATACCGCCAATTAACAAATACTTTTATTATTGAAGGGAAAAAAGTCATTGAAGAGGCAATTAAATCTGACTGGCAGATTGAAGCGACACTGGTTACCCAAGAGTTTATCAGGGATAATGCAAATAATCAGATTTTAAAGGCTCTTAAAGCTTCAGGAACCTTATGTTTTGAAGTTTCGCAGAAGGAGCTGGATTCGATTTCTGATACTGAAACAACTCAGGGTGTGGCTGCAATTCTCAAAATAAAAGTTTTTGATATGAGTGTAATTCAAGCGCTCGAAAAACAAAAAGCAACAGTTGTAGTTCTTGATCGTGTAACAGACCCGGGTAATCTTGGAACTATAATCAGAACTTGTGATTGGTTCAGTGTTGACGCGGTTGTATTAAGTCAGAACAGTATTGACCTTTATAATCCAAAGGTTGTTCGGAGCACGATGGGAGCTATTTTCCATATTCCGGTTATATGTGAAGTAGAATTAGAAAATATGATAGACGAATTGAAAGACAATAAATTTGAAATCGTTATAACTATGCTCGAAGGCGAACCAGTACCGTCATTCTGTTTTCCTCCAAAAGCTGCATTTGTGTTCGGAAGCGAGGCTCATGGTATTTCCAACACTCTTCAAGCACGAGCCGACATTAAATTAACTATTCCAAAGCGAGGTTTAATTGAGTCATTGAATGTGGCTGTTGCGTGTGGAATAACATTAGCATACAGATCTTTTTCAATAAAAAACTGACAACACGAGTGAACTATTTTTGTTCATAATGATGTTACAAATGTGTAAGTAAATTCAAAAATAATGGATGTAAAATGAAACTAACTACAAAATTTTTCTTGTCGCTGTTGTTGTTGTTTTTGTCAATTAATTCTCTCATCTCTCAAGACGCGACATTTGGAAAGAATAAAGTCCAGTATAAAAAATTCGAATGGTATTACATTCAGTCAAAGCATTTTGATGTGTACTTTGTAGGAGGCGCATCATATATAGCGGCTTATACGGCTGACATTGCTGAAAAGTCATATATGTCTATCAGCAAATCATTCCGTTATGCAATGACGAATCGTGTCTCTATCATCATCTATAATTCTCATAACGACTTTCAACAGACTAATGTTATTGATGAGTATATGGAGGAAGGAATCGGTGGAGTGACCGAATTATTCAAAAATCGTGTAGTAATTCCTTTCGAGGGAGATTATAAAAAATTTAGGCACGTAATTCACCATGAACTTGTTCACGCTGTAATGAACGACATGTTCTATGGCGGCTCAATACAAAATATTATTACAAACAATATCACGCTTCAACTGCCTCTTTGGTTTAGCGAAGGCTTAGCTGAATATGAATCGCTGAGATGGGATACAAACTCTGACATGTTTATTAGAGATGCCACGATCCATCAGAACCTGCCTCCAATTAATTATTTAGGCGGGTACTACGCATATCGAGGTGGTCAAGCAGTCTGGAATTATATAGCAAATAAGTACGGTGAACAAAAAGTAGGTGAAATCTTAAACAAAGTTAAAGGTATGCGCAATGTTGAACAGGGGTTTCGTTCTGCTATCGGATTAGGAGTTGAAGAGTTGAATGAACGCTGGCAGAAAGAAATGAAAGAGATATACTGGCCCGACATCAGTAAATTAAAAGAGCCGAAAGATTATGCGCAACAACTGACAAACCATAAAAATGACGGAAGTTTTTATAACACCAGCCCTACTCTATCACCAAGAGGCGATAAGATTGCATTCATCTCGAATCGCGACGATTACTTCGATGTTTTTCTTATGAACGCTATCGACGGAAAGATCGAGAAAAAAATTATCAGGGGCCAAAGAACGCCTGATTTCGAGGAGCTGCACTTACTGACACCTGGCATGGCTTGGTCTCCCGACGGGAAAAGTATGGCATTAGCAACTAAAAGCGGTGACCAGGATGCTATTATCATAATGAACCTCGAGGATGACAAACAAGAAAAGATTTTATTCAATTTAGAGGGTATTTTTTCTGTTGATTGGTCGCCTGCCAACGATAAAATCGCTTTCATCGGAAATACTCCGACCCAATCCGATGTTTACATGTATGATTTAAATTCAAAACAGTTGACGAATTTGACGGATGATATTTTTTCTGACTACGACCCTAATTGGTCTAAGGATGGCAAGACGGTTTATTTTTCATCGGACAGAAGGGATAACACAGAACTCGTAGACAAAACTTTTAAGATGCAGGATTATGACCCGAGCGAAAAAGGAATATATAAAATTGACCCCGCTTCCCTCTTAAGAACAAAAGTAGTAGATTACCCTGGCAGTGAAGAAACTTCACCCGTGGTTACATCAGACGGTAAAATGTTATTGTTTATTTCGGATAGAAACGGCATCAATAATATATATGCTTTGAACTTAGAAACAGACAGCGTGAAAGCAATCACGAATTCACTTTCCGGTGTATACCAGATCAGTGTATCGGAAGATGCAAATAAACTTACGTTTGCTTCCCTTAGCAACGGTGGTTTTGATATTTTCCTGATGAATATGCCTTTAGAAAAAGATTTCAAAGAATTGGAACTCACAAGCTTTGTTAAACAAAAAACAGTAAAAACAGAAAATTATTTGCTTTCAGAGACAATTACCGATACAATAAAAATATCCGATGAGATAATAATTAAGCCACCTGTAGATGATTCCACACATCTTTATGGGGACGACATCCGGGTTGATTACAGGAATTATGTTTTTACTCCGTCGAAAGAAAAAGGAGAAACAGAATCCAAAAAAGATTCAATTAATACAGCGTTGGCCAACCGATATCTTGATACAACCGGTGCCTATGTAATCAATAAATATAAACTCAATTTCTCACCCGATATCGTATATGGTAATGCTGGTTTTAATACTTATTACGGTATTCAAGGTTCAACTGTTTTTGCTTTTAGCGATATGCTCGGAAACCATAGGATATATTTCATTACTAATCTGTTGGGTGAATTAAAGAACAGCGATTTTACATTAGCTTATCTTTATCTTCCAGACCGGATCGACTACGGTGTTCAGGTTTTCCATAGTGCAAGGTTTATTTATCAGTATAATCAGTATGGATATGGCAACTGGTTCCGTTATCGTACATACGGCGGAACATTAAACGTCGCCTACCCGCTAAACAAATTTCAAAGACTTGAGTCAGGATTAACATTGCTGACGACAACACGTGAAAACTTAGATTATTCTTTTTTCCCCATCCAACGAAGGCAGCTTTTATTAACTTCACTAAGTTTTGTGCACGATAATTCACTTTGGGGTTTTATATCTCCTGCTAATGGCAGTCGTTATAATTTCACGATATACGGATCCCCGAAAATATTTAAAAACTCGCTCAGCTTTTTCTCCGTTGAAGCTGATTATCGGACCTACTTTAAACTCGGTCAGCATTATACTTTTGCAACCAGGTTTGCCGGCGGGGGAAGTTTTGGGGCAAATCCCCAGCGGTTTGTCATCGGTGGAGTTGGAAACTGGATAAATGTAAAGTACACTAACGATCAGATTCCAATCGAGAATGCGGAAGATTTTATATTTTTAACGGCGGGAATACCACTACGGGGTCATATATACAATGCCAAAATTGGTTATAAATATTTCTTAGTAAATAATGAGTTACGTTTTCCATTCTTCGGTTATTTGGCGGCAGGACCGCTACCGGTTTTTTGGCAAAGTTTGGCCGGTATTTTCTTTTTAGATGTGGGCAGCGCCTGGAATTATGGAAAAGATTTTCATCCTTTTGCTAAAAACTTGGAGGGAAAAACATATATGAAGGATTTATTAGCCGGAACTGGTACCGGTGTAAGAATTATTTTATTAGGATTTTTAGTTAGATTCGATGTCGGTTGGTCGTTCAATCTACAAGGATTTTCGCGTCCCCAATATTATATATCCCTCGGCACTGATTATTAAAAGTTAAACTTAAATAATTATTTGGAACAATATTTCAAAAGCAAAGCGGATTACAAGCAAAAAGAATAATACACCAAGTATGTACATGGTAATATTCCGTATTTTTATTTTAAGCTGTTTTGTTAATATACTCATAGTTTCAATTCATGTTATCTTGTTTTTTCAAGTATAAGTTACAAAATCAATATGGCAACATCAAGTGCCGCGTGGCTATTATCACAGGATTTATGTATATTTAATCATAATTTTTACAAATAGTATGAAAAAGTTACTGATTTTTGTCCTTGTTAGTGTTTTTATATCCGGCTGCAGCATCCAACAGTTGGCGATTCGTTCGATGGCTGGACTAATGAATAACGGCTTCGACGTACTGAACGAAGAGCAGGATTTAGACCTTGCAGAAAAAAGCATAGCATCAAATCTAAAACTATTGGAAGCAATGTTGAAGGACGATTCCGATAACGAAAACCTGCTACTTCTTACTTGTATGGGATACACAAGTTATACAATCGGTTTTGTAGAGGATGTTAGTCAAGACAGAGCAAGATTGTTTTACCTCAGGGCTAAAGAATACGGAATGCAAATATTGAAGAAAAATAATAATTTTTCAAAAACTGTAGATGGCAGTCCTGACGATTTTACGCTTTCGCTGAAGAATTTTTCAAAAAATGATATACCCGCAATTTTTTGGACAGCCCTTAGCTGGGGCAGCTATGTTAGTCTTTCTCTTACTGATCCCGAAGCTTTAGCCGACCTGCCAAAGATTGAAGCCATGATGAAGTTCGTTGCCGAATTGGACAGTAATTACTATTACGGCGGTTCACACTTCTTTTTAGGCGCACTCTATGGAAGCAGACCAAAAATGTTTGGCGGCGACCCTATTGAATCAAAAAAACACTTCGATAAATGTCTTGCTATAAATGGAGGAAAATTTTTAATGACGTACGTTTATTATGCAAGGACTTATACAGTTCAGGTTCAGGATCAAGAATATTTTAATCAACTCCTCAATAAAGTTGATGAAGCATCCATTGATGTTTTACCGGAAGCTAGATTATCAAATGCAATCGCCAAGAAAAAAGCAGAGAATTTACGCAACCTCACTAACGAACTTTTTTAGATAGGAGAAAAATTGAAAAAATATCTCGGAATATTAGTTTTACTTTTATTTGTTGAAGCATATCCGCAACAATATGTTGTCAAATTTGCAACACTCGCCCCCGAAGGCACAGCCTGGATGAATATTATGAAGGAATACGATGCGGCAATCAGAAAGGAAAGCGGCGGGCGTTTGGGTTTTAAAATGTATGCGGGCGGAGTTCAAGGAGATGAAAAAGATATTTTGAGGAAAATCCGTATAGGTCAGTTGCACAGCACTGGAATTACCGGTGTAGGTATTGGCGAAATCGCTCCGAAGGCTCGCATACTCGATTCTCCTTTTCTCTTTAAATCTTATGATGAAGTCGATTATATACACAAAACATTCGACAAGGAATTTACGTCAGCATTCGAAGAGGGTGGATTTGTTTTGTTGGGATGGGCTGAAGTCGGGTTTGTTTATGTTTTTACCAACACTCCCATAGAGAAGAAGGAAGATATGAAAAACGTGAAGATGTGGATGTGGGAAGGCGACCCGATTGCTGAAGCGGCATTCAATAATTTAGGTATTAGCCCGATTCCTTTATCCATAACTGATGTATTAACTTCGCTTCAAACAAATTTGATCGATGGTGTGTATACCTCTCCTCTTGCGGCATTCGGATTACAATGGTGGACGCGTGTGAAGTATGTATTTTCTTATCCTCTTGCCGACGCTGCCGGTGCAGTAGTTATTTCAAAAAAAATGTACGACACACTTCCCGCAGATTTAAAAGATATTTTGATGAAATCCGGTAGGAAGTATATGTCGAAACTAACTGAAATTAGTCGGAAGGATAATGAAAAAGCATTACAAACACTGAAGAGCAAAGGTCTTAAGTTTTCAAACCCGATATCTCAGAAACATATAGAAGAATACGAAGGAACCGGTAAAAAGGCGCGCCAATCTTTGGTTAATAAATTGTACAAACAAGAATTTTTAAACAGGATCGAAAATTCGCTCCAAGAGTTCCGTAAATCAAACAACAATTAAAACTGATAATCGAATTATTACCATCCTTCAGCGGTGAATGAAAATAATTAACACAATTAATAATAAACTTTTCTGGTTAGAGCGATCTCTCCTTGTTATTTTCCTGAGTGTAATGGTGGTCCTCGCGTTTCTACAGGTCGTCCTGCGAAATTTCTTTTCCTTTGGATTTCTTTGGGCAGACCCGCTCCTTCGATATATGGTAATGTGGGTTGGTTTCTTAGGTGCAGTCGTAGCAACCAGAGAAGAAAAACATTTTGGTGTTGATTTCCTTACCCGATACCTGTCATCACGTCCCTTAGATACTGTAAAAAGCTTAGTTGGTTCCTTTGCAGCTGCCATTTCTTTCATCCTGATGTACGCAGCGTTTCAGTTCCTAATAGAAGGTATCGGCGCTGAGGAAAAAGATCTCTTTGACCTGCCCAGACGGATTTATTTTGCAATTATTCCTGTCGGATTTGGATTAATAGGACTCCATTTTGTTTTCAATACCATCAAACACATCTCGGCGTTAATTTCTGGTAAAAGCAATGTACAACTTCCTAAACCAACTCATTCCGCAGGGTAGCTAATAATATGGCATATATTCTTGTTGGTTTAACACTCATTCTTCTAGCACTTTTTGGTACACCTCTTTTCGCATTGATCGGCGCCCTCGCGCTTTATCTTTTTACAGCATCTGGAGGTGAAGCAAAATTCGTCATCGCTGAATTAACCCGGCTTGCTCAGTTTCCATCACTCATCGCCATACCATTATTTACATTTGCAGGTTATCTACTGGCTGAAAGTAAGGCGCCGAAGAGACTTGTAGATCTTGCTCAAGCGATTTTCGGTTTCATCCCTGGAGGCCTTGCTATAGTAGCAATAGTTTCGTGTGCGGTTTTTACAGCTTTTACCGGTTCATCCGGTGTTACTATCGTCGCTCTTGGTGGACTACTCCTTCCTATTTTGCTGAAGCAAGGTTATCCCGAAAAATTTTCACTCGGACTCCTTACAACAAACGGAAGTTTAGGGTTGCTTTTACCACCAAGTCTGCCAATAATACTCTATGGGCTTGTCGCTCAGATTTCAATCAATCAATTGTTTGTCGCTGGATTTGTTCCGGGAGTCATCATTATCATAATTCTCTCCATATATGCAGTTATTGTAAGCGTGCGCTCTAAAGTTGAAAAAACACCATTTGTCTGGAAAAATGTAACTGTGGCTGTTCGCAATTCAGCGTGGGAAATTCCACTGCCTATAATCGTTATTGGCGGAATTTATGGTGGAATATTCACGGCTACCGAAGCCGCAGCAGTAACAGCATTTTATGTTTTTATTGTGGAAGTATTTATTTACAAAGATCTAAAGTTGTTTTCCGATGTTCCTCAGGTGATGCAAAAAAGTATGCTTTTAGTTGGTGCGATATTCGTTGTATTAGGAACAGCAATGGGTTTAACAAATTACTTTATCGATGAACAAATTCCTCAAAAACTTTTTGAATGGATAAAACTATACATAGATAATAAGTATACATTCCTGGTGCTTTTAAATTGTGTCCTCTTAATCATTAACATGATTGAAATTTTCTCTGCTATCATTATTGTAGTTCCGCTTATAATCCCGATCGCGAGCCAGTACGGGGTTGACCCTGTACATTTGGGAATCATATTCCTCCTCAACCTTGAAATTGGTTACATGCTTCCTCCACTTGGGTTGAATCTTTTTATAGGGAGTCACCGGTTTGAAAGACCGATGGCAAGAATGTATCGCGTTACACTCCCCTTCCTCGCTATGCTTCTTGTTATGCTTCTAATTGTAACTTACTATCCGGATTTGAGCTTATGGTTAGTTGAGTTACTTAAGGTTCAGTGATACATCAGTTCTTGAGAGTTAGGTTTTGACTGTATGAATGTTTCCCATTTGTTAATCGGATAGTTATCAATTCAGACTTGATTGTTTTAGGATTAATAGCTACTACATATCTGCCGACTTCTTGTACATCATTAACGACTACTTGTAATTCATTCTTCTGCATATCAAGAATTTTTAATAACACTTCCCCCTTTTCCTCTACATCATAAGTAATGAATAAATCGTCTAACGATTCTTTTGAGAGAGAAGCAAGGCGAAATTTTGGGACAAGTTCTTTTGCGAGCTTAACGATTGCCGGGATTTCAACCTTTTGTTCCGTCGCCGGCACGCTCTCGTTATTTCCTTTATCGAATGCGGTGACGACATAATAATAATACGCTGATTTGGGTTTTGATATTTTATCTAAAAATACCGTATCATTTCGGGTTGTTATTGCAGCAATGTTTGTTGGGTCATCCGTATTAACGGGTTTTACTGTTGACCGATAAATATTATAATATTTGGCAACGTCGCCATCTCTTGCCGGTTCCGGAGGTTTCCATTGGAGTTTGAACAACCCCGTTGCCAATTCGGATATTTGTAGTTCTTTGGGAGGATTTGGAGGTATGTTATCTTTCCAATCCATCGGTGGGATATTTGCTGGATACCTGTATCTTCCACCAATACCCAGGTCGTTTTTAATAAAATCGTACCTGAAAAATGAATTACCCTTATTGCCGTATAAACGGGTTATATCAATCAATAACGGAAGTTGGCTATAAACTTCAGGTTTATAAGCTCCTATCCCGATATAGACATGTCTTCCAAATGAATTTTCACTCCAATCATTTGCCAATGTAGCAAAGTCAGGGTCTGATTTTTGATTACCTAAGGACCAATAAACTTGCGGGGCAAGGTAATCATGTTTTTTTTCTTGGAGCCAGCGCCGTGAGTCTTGATAGATTGCCGAGTACGACTGCCAGCCCGATGCGTTAGTAATATTTTTGTAAACACCGATTGGTGCCGAACCGATTTTTAGCATCGGTTTGACTGCGACAGCCGAGTCGTAAATTGTGCGGACAAATTGATTAACATTTTCTCGGCGCCAATCGTCTTTTTTCAATCCCATGCTATATTTTTTATAGGTTGCTGCGTCGGGATAATCCCAGCCCGGATAGCGTATAAAATCGAAATGTATGCCATCAATATCATAGTAACGGATTAAATCCATAGCAACATTAACTAGATATTCACGGACCTCCGGGAGTCCGGGGTTTAACCATGTTTCGCCATCAATGGTACTAACCCAATCGGGGTGAAGTTCGCTGACGTGCTTATTTTCACCGTAAGTATTCTTAATTCCGTTCCGCACACGAAATGTATTGAACCATGCATGAACTTCCATTCCACGCGCATGTGCTTCTCGTAGTATAAATTCAAGCGGGTCCCAACCGGGGTCTTTGCCTAAAGTTCCTGTAAGTCGGTCTGACCAAGGCTCAAAGTTCGATTTGTAAAAAGCATCTCCCCTGCCGCGAACCTGGAAGAATATTGTATTGAAATTTCCATCTTTTAATTTCTGGACAATTTCCAGCAGGGAATTTTTCTGTTCATCTAAATCCGTTGTGCGGGGCCAATCAAGTCCTACTACAGTTGTGAGCCAAACCGCACGTACCTCCTGCTTGGGAATTCGAGTTGAACCGGAAGGTTGAGATAGTAGAAAATTATTACTAATAAAAATATATAATATAAGACGAATAAAATATTTCATGATTTGGTTTACAATTATTTACAAAACGACTGGTAAGAATATATTAGATGCGGAAATTAGATGCAAATATTTAATTATTTTTCATGTCATAGCCCAGCGAAAATGTCAGGTATAGCGCTCAGTAGAAATGTCAGGGTAC
>CAZOQB010000018.1:0-2431 GCA_964581995.1 uncultured Ignavibacteriaceae bacterium
AGGTCGTAACAATAACTATGATAAGAACAATAAAACTAATTCCAATAATTTTTATTCTTATTCCAGAAATTGCCTGTTTTATTTGTGTAAGTGGTATACCCGCTCGGATAAAGGTAACATCAGACTCTAACCCGGAAACTTTTAGACGTTCATTTAATTTGTGTACCAGATAAAGCATCTCTACACCAAGAGTAACGCTTGGACGTATGCTTATACCTGTTCCTTTAATCGCTGCTTCCATTATCTCAGGACGACTAAGATGATTCTCAATTTGGTGTAGTTGATTAATTTCTTTCTCCGATTCGAATATCACTTTACCTTCCGAAGTAACAAAGGTGAGTCGAAGCTTGGCTTTATTTGCGATCTCTCTATAATGCGAGTAGAGGGTGTCAATATTTGTGGAGTTAGGTGCTGAATTTCGGAAAATATATTCGATTTGATTTATCTGCATATCAAGTTCATTCAATGTACGCGACATGAAATAATTTTCGAACTCATAAACAACAAAGATTAGGGTTACCGCAAGTATACATACAGATAAAGCAATCAGAAGCAGGCTAAGTTTTGTTCTTAGCTTCATTCAACATCCTCCATTCTGTACCCCACACCTTTTATCGTTTCAATGTAGTCAGCGTATTTTCCTAACTTCTCCCTGATTTTTCTGATATGGACATCGACAGTCCTATCACCCACATAGACATCGGAACCCCAAATCGAATTCAAGAGATTTTCTCTATTTACAACTTTGCCACAATGCTGGGCAAGATAATAAAGGATTTCAAATTCTTTCTTTGGGAAAAAAACTTCTTTATTGTTGACATATACTTTATACTCTGACGGTACAACACGAAGAACACCAACTTGAGCTGTTTTTGCAGTATCAAACGTTAAGGCTTTTTCCTCAGGCCGCCGCAGTACTGATTTTATTCTTGCCAGTAGTTTGGGAATACTAACAGGTTTTATGATATAATCGTCCGCGCCTAATTCAAGTCCTACCACCTCATCTGTTTCTGTTCCCTTAGCAGTTAAAAATATCACAGGTATATTTTTCGTTTTTTCGTTCTTTCGAATTTCCTTTACCACCTCCCACCCATTGTATTCAGGGATCATAATATCGAGAAGAATAAGGTCCGGCATATGATTCGCTTCTTTTAAAGCATCCCTCCCGTTAATCGCAACTTTGACATTATATCCTTCTTTATGAAGGTTATACTTCAATAAATCAACAATATCTTTTTCGTCATCGACTACAAGAATGGTTTTTTGCATAAGATTCCCTTTCAGAAGAATCAGCTTTTGTTCTAATCGTCTGATAAAGTATTTGTAAAGATAAGAGAAATAACACGATATCTTCTAAAAATCTACTCCAGCTTAGAGGCGCACCGTCCAGACCGAAACATCCGCAATCAATTGAAAGTCCCCGAAACAAACTTATTGCGATTAGAACAGAAAAGGCAGCAAATAAAGCTGCCGACAAAAGTGAGCTGCCCCTAAGCAGTAAACCGAAGATTAAAAATATACCGATAACAAGCTCAAGCCATGGGATGCTAATCGCGAAAATGTTTACAAGAAATGTCGGAACAATTTGATATGCTTGTATCGATTTTGCGAATGCGATTGGTTCGGCAACTTTTGGAACGCTGGCCATAATCAAAACAAAACCAATTATCACGCGAGCGATGTAAGTTAATAATTTGCTGTCAATAATTTTTCTTATCATCTGCCTCCTCCCAACCTTTGATGCCATCGTGATAAATAAAAATCCGTGTAAAATTCATATCCTTCATGGCATGTGCTAAGTTAGTACTTAACTCGCAATTATCTCCTTCACAATAAATCACAATAAGGGTATCGGTTGGAATTGTAATTAATGTGGACATATAATCGAACATTCGCAGGAAAGGAATGTTGATAGCTGTCGGGATATGACTTTTTTGGTATGCTTCCGGATTCCGTGCATCGATGAGCACTGCTGATTTTGTTTTTATGAGTCGCTGCAATTGCGACAAAGATACTGACCGGTTTAATACCGTATCCGAAATTGGAGTGGAATGATAAAACAAAAGTGAATCGCTTACGTTGTTGTAGATAGAAGATTTATTTAACAGCGGTATTCCTTTAGGCGACAAAATATTGTAGACGATTGCAACAAGTATAACGAATACAATAACCGTTAATGATTCCTGAAGCGAATTTTTTGGTTTAAAAAGTTCTATCATTCAAATTTATCATTATTTGTTAGATGGTAACCGCGGAGGAATTCATCAGTTTTCAGTCGGCGTTTGCCCTCTTGTTGAAGTTCCAAAATTTCAATCGCACCCTCACCCGTTGCTACTAACAACCGTTTGGATGCATCGATAATTTTGCCTGATTGATCTTTCGCATAATCAGCGATAATCTTGGTCTTGAAAATTCTTATTAGTTTTCCGTT
>CAZOQB010000018.1:2441-52694 GCA_964581995.1 uncultured Ignavibacteriaceae bacterium
GAGTATGTGCACAAGGCGACGGTGAAAGACCGAGAACAAAATTGTGGACTTGACTTGCATTTTGAGTCCAATCAATTTTACAATCATCTTTGAAAATTTTGGGAGCTGGAGTAGCAAGCCCATTCTGCTGTGGTTTTGGGATTGCTTTCCCGACCTCGATCAATCGAACAGTGTGCAGCACGATCTCAGCGCCAATTTCGGCAAGGCGTTCGTGTAACTCGCCGGCGGTTTCATCTTCTTTAATCGGTAAGCGGGCTTGGAGGATAATATTTCCGGTATCAACTTTTTCCTGCAGGAAAAATGTTGTTACGCCGGTTTCCTTCTCGCCTTTAATAATTGCCCAGTTGATCGGCGCCGCGCCGCGATATTTCGGCAAAAGCGACGCGTGTAAGTTAAATGAACCGAGTGTCGGGATAGAGAATACCTCACGCGGGAGGATTCGAAACGCTACGACAACAATTAAATCCGGGTTAAGGTTTTTCAATTGTTGGATAAATTTTTCATCTTTCAGCGATTCGGGTTGCAATACAGGAATATTTTTTTGAAGAGCAAAATCCTTGACCGGAGAGTATGCTTCTTTTTGTCCACGGCCCTGCGGCTTGTCGGGTGTAGTAACGACAGATACAATTTCATATTGATTATCAAAAATTATTTTTAGGCTGGGGATTGCAAATTCAGGCGTCCCCATAAATATAATTCTCATACATTATTCAACTTTGGTATACCGGTTACAACACAACTCTTTGACTGCTTACTATCGGATATTTTGTATCAACGTTTCCGTTTGAAATATTTTCCAACTGCTCTATAAATTCTTTACGCTTAGATTTCGGGACATAATCTATGAATAATACACCGTTAAGATGGTCGTATTCGTGGAGTATAACTCGTGCAAGTAAATCTGTTGCTTCGATTTCAGTATCTTCAAAATTTGTATCCTTGTAACGGATTCTTATTATTTTTGGTCTTTCAACTTCAGCACGCACATCAGGGACACTCAAACATCCTTCTTCCATTATGCACTTTCCTTCTTCATAAACTACTTCTGGATTAATCAGTGCAAATGGTTTTATGTCTTTGAATTCTTCAACGCACGAAATATCAACTACTATTATCCGCTTGAGTACACCGACTTGATTGGCTGCCAAACCGATCCCGTCAGCGGCATGCATGGTTTCAAACATATCCATGATGAATTTGATAGTCTCATCATCGATTTTAGTAACGGGTTTTGCTTTTTTTCGAAGTGGCGCTGTGCCGTCTAAATATATTGATAAAACTGACATAAGTTTCTGATTATTTTTGATAAAATATAAATGTTTTTACGGGAAAAACAAAAGAGAACCATGTAGTACGATACGCTTTAGCGTGTCGATGTGCAAGGTGTTTATCGACAGACTGATAGTCCGTCGTACCGGTTACGATGGTAGTTTAAAATTTATGCTCATATTTAATGTAAATACTGCTGAGGTGCTGGGGGTTTATTCCGCTACCCTCCTCGCACCAACATATCTCTTTTTATAATAAGAACTCTGAAGTGACGAAACTGTTACTCCTATAGAAAGGCTCGCGTGTGCGAACAAATCGTCACCGAGATAAATACCTACGTGCGAAGGGTTTCTACCTGTTGTATTGAAAAAAACCAGGTCCCCGAACAACAAATTTTCCTCGGAAATATTTTTACCTACCCGGTACTGTTCATCCGTCGAGCGAGGTAATTTTATACCCATCGACTTTTCGTAAACTTTGCCCGTAAAGCCCGAACAATCGATACCTTTCTCATCATTACCGCTGTAAGAATATGGCGTGCCTATTAAACCTAATACTTCTGTTAAAACTTTATCCTGCCGAACAACACTCGGTGTAGTTGCCCCAGTCGGGTGCAAGAATTTTTCTTTAACGGTGGGTATATCTACCTTCTTATCGTCTTCAGCTATCTCTTCTTTTTTTGCTTTTTCATAAGAGAAACGAAATTCCTTTTCTTCTGTCTGTGTTTGTTTTGGCGGTTGGTCTTTCGATTTAAAACGTGGGACTGAACCGGCGCAACCCAGCAGAATCGATAATGAGAATATCAGAATTATTGATAATATTTGTTTAGGCATTAATAAATTCATTTTAAACTTAAAGCCCCATCTGAAAGGACGGGGCTTAGAACTTTTATCCTAAATATGAACGGAGATGTTTACTCCGGGTTGCGTGTCTAAGACGCCGGATTGCTTTTTCTTTTATCTGCCGGACTCTTTCACGAGTTAACTGGAATTTTTCTCCAATTTCTTCCAGAGTGAGTGAATGTTCTCTTCCTAATCCGAAATACAAACGTATCACTTCCGCTTCACGTTCAGTCAACGTATTCAATGCTCGTTCAACTTCTTTACTGAGCGATTCCCTCATCAATGCCATGTCCGGCATCGGAGTTCGGTCGTCTTGAATGACGTCGAGTAATCGGCTGTCTTCACCTTGTACGAAAGGCGCATCCATCGATACATGCCTGCCTGAAATTTTGAGCGTATCGGCGACCTCAAACAAAGACATATCGAGTTCTTCAGCTAATTCACTTGCGCTGGGTTCTCGCTCAAATTCCTGCTCTAGAGAACTGAATGCTTTACCAATTTTATTTAAGGCGCCAACTCGATTAAGCGGCAAACGAACTATACGCGACTGTTCTGCTAATGCTTGCAAAATAGATTGCCGAATCCACCAAACCGCGTAAGATATGAATTTAAAACCGCGTGTTTCATCGAACCTTTTAGCGGCTTTTATTAATCCGAGATTACCTTCGTTTATCAAATCTCCCAAAGATAATCCTTGGTTTTGATATTGTTTGGCAACACTTACTACAAATCGCAGATTTGCTTTTGTGAGCTTTTCAAGAGCTTTCTGGTCACCCTTTTTTATTCGTCGGGCAAGCTCAATTTCTGCTTCTTGATTAAGAAGCTCAACCTTGCCAATCTCCTGTAAATATTTATCTAGGGATTGACTTTCGCGGTTTGTGTATTGCTTTGTTATTTTTGCCATTAAGTTACCTTATCTATTCCTAAAATCTTCTCTTACATCAATTCTATCGACTATGCCAACAATCGTCGCATCTACCGGAGCCATTTCCGCGGGAAGTGGGATTGTAGCTTCTCGTGCGGTTATGTAATAGACGGTATCACCCGGTCCGGCTTGAACAGTATCAACTGCAACAATCGGATCGCCCGCTTTTTCGCGGTGAGCATTCAACGGTTGTATAAACTGTAATTTGAATCCCACCGTATTCGGGTCTTTACGCGTTGCCCAGATCGTTCCTATTACTTTTCCAAAAAACATATTTTCTCTTTACTCACTAATATCCAATTTATCTACAACTGCCATTATTACGGCATCTACGGGTTTATTTTTTGTATGTGTGGTTTGCCGGGCTGAACTGCCGCTGCATACCAACACTACATCGCCGACACCAGCTTGAACGGTATCCACCGCAATCACGAAAGTATCTTTCAATTTGTAGTCGAGTCCAATATGTTTTACAATCTGGAATTTAAAACCGACTAACTCTTCGTCCTTTCGTGTTGCCCAAACTGTACCTACAACTTTTCCTAATATCATAAAATTCCTATTTGATTACGTTAATACGCCATTTAATGTTCCAATAAGAACAATGTAAATTCACAACCTAAACGCCGGGGTTACTAATAAACTTAAAAAAACTATCGCCATCCAATTGCGAAATTGATTCCTTTATACCGAACAGGTCGCCGACTGTTTTGGCTAAATCTGCTAACGATGACCGAGTACCTAAACTAACTCCTTTTTTATTAGGAGAATAAACAAGAGCAGGTACATACTCACGCGAATGATCCGTGCTTGGCATTACAGGATCGTTACCGTGGTCTGCCGTAAGAATTAACCAATCGCCGTCATTTAAAGTTTCCGTTATTTTCGGTAGTGCCGCATCAAACTCTTCCAGGCATTTCACAAATCCATTTGTATCATTTCGATGACCGTATAACTGGTCAAAGTCAACAAGGTTTGCGATGATAAATCCATTCGCGTTTTTTGAACTCTCTTCTATGATAAGATTTATACCTTCTTGATTAGATTTTGTATGAAGCTTCTTTTCTAAGCCTCTGCCCGCGTACAGGTCGTCCACTTTACCGATTCCGATTGTTGGAATATTTTTTTCTTTCAGTATTTGGAGAAGAATTTTTCCATGGGGTTCTAAAGAAAAATCTCTTCTATTCGTTGTACGGTAGTAACTTCCGAGCATACCACTAAAGGGCCTTGCAATGATCCTGCCGACAGCATATTCGCCAACACAAACTTCATTACGTGTTTTTTCGCACATCTCATACAACAAATGAAGCGGAATAGTTTCTTCATGCGTAGCGATCTGAAAAACAGAATCGGCTGAAGTATAAACAATAGGATATCCTGTTCTTTGATGTTCTTCACCCAACTCTTGGATAATCACAGTTCCAGATGAAGGACAATTACCCAAAAAACCCTTACAACCGGTTACTTGCTTAAATTTATCTAACAGGGGTTTAGGGAACCCAAATGGATAAGTCGGAAATTCTTTATGCGTTATCAAACCCATCAATTCCCAATGCCCGGTGGTGCTATCCTTACCTTTCGACACTTCAGCCATTTTACCGTATGACGCTAATGGCTCGGTTGCGGGTGGCACGAACTTAATTGGAACAATGTTTCCCAACCCAAATTTCTGCAAGTTTGGGAGGTCTAGACTTTGTACATTCTCAGCAATATTTCCAAGTGTATTACTGCCTTGGTCGTTATAGAGATGTGCATCGGGTAATTCGCCTACTCCAACGCCATCAAGAATAATAAATATTATTTTCAAGATTTAATTGCTGGTTCTTAAGCGAAGACTTCCTTTTCGTTGCACTTACAAATCTGAACTCTTTTATGATTAAATTTCCAGGATCCCGAGTTACCCTGTTCACTGGTGACCACGAGGATTGGTTCAAAAATGTTTTCACATTTTGGGCACTTACGTCCCTTTTGTTTAGCAGCTTTTGCTGCTTTATCTGCGAATGATTGTTGTTTAGCCATTTTATTCTTACTCCATTTATAAAATTAATATTTATTTCGATTAAAAATTAAAAAACCCGGACGGTATTACCGCCGTTATCAATTGCTTTGTGAAGCACTAATGATGTGTTCTTGAATAACTCTTCTCTTGATAAATTCTCTGTAGCTCCGCATACACCTATACTAAGTGTAACCGAGAAGCTTTTACCGTCAACATCAATTACTACGCTGGCTATCGTCTTACGGACTTTTTCAGCCCAAAGGTATGCTTCGTTAGCCGGTGTTTTTACTAGAACGATGCCGAAGCGGTTATCATCTAATCTACCGAGGAGGTCATAAGGTCGGACGCTTGAACGGATTACTTTAGATAAAGTAACAAGCATCCTGCTTATTCCCTCGTGTCCGTAACGCAGTAGAAGCTCGGGAGAATTATCAACGCTCAATAAAAGGCATGATAAATCTTCTCCAAAATCGTCAGCCCTGGCTAATTCGTCTGCAAATTTCTCAAGCCAAAACTTCTTGGAATAAACCCCAGTCAATTCATCAACAATGACGTATTCTTTGATAACGTCGTTCATGTAGCAAATTTCCAAAGCCGAGGCAGCATTCTCTGCCAAACGGTAAAGGACTTCGACATCTTGTTTAGAGAAATTGAATTTGTCTTTGCTCTCAACGCATAGCGCGCCATAACATTTATTTATCGAGCTGACAGGTACAGTAATAAATGATCCGATATTATCTATTTTTTCGCCGACAAAAAACCTTGCCAGTTTTGTCGGTTCTAAATCTTCAATAATTTCATGGGTATTATTTTTTATCACTTTCCCAACTATACTCTCATTAAAATCAACAGTAGTTTCTGGTCGTATATAGATTTCACCGGTTCGATTAATGACTTTTTTCACCAGCCAGGCTTGTTTATTTTCATCCTGCAGAATGATGGAAATATAATCCCATTTCAGCAATTTGGAAGACTCATCGACTAAAGATTGAGTTATTGTGTTAATGGATAAATCGTTTCGAATTTTCTCATGGAATCTGTGAATCGAGTTTAAAAGCTCGGCGTCTAAAAGTAAGTCATATTTATCGGTATAACTTTTTATTAAACCAGAAATTAATTTCGTAAACTGTCCAAGCAACAATAATGTCTCATGTCCAAAAGCTTCTTCCGTTTTACTGTCGATTGCTAAAACCGCAACTGTATCCTGTTTATTGTTATCCACAGGACTTTGGTAAAATACGGGAACTCCTACGAATGACTTGATAAACTCAGGGTCGTTATAGTAAAGAAGAAGTTCGCGTTCGGAAACAGGATTGACTCTTGAAATTATTTCAGGTTTCGCTTCCCGTGCTATTTTGCTTATGATATCGTGTTGCATCGGGAAACGGCGCGATGAAATGAAGTTGGCACTGTCCGAAATCTTTGCCTCGCAAACCATCTGTTGTTTTTCGTGGTTTGCCCAAAAGAAGGCAACAGTATGTGCAAATAATACTTCTTTGACAACTGCCACTACTTTATTCAGAAGAAAATCAAATTCCGTCCTCGGTTCAGATTCACCTTTATATACGTCAGAACCGACGTCAAAGAAATCGGAAATCTGGAATTCACGGATGGCTGGCTTTATCTCAGGTTTGATTGCTTGTTTTTGTGAAGTCATGATAACCTGCTTTTCTTCTACAATTCTCTGATGAGCCTTAAAACTGACGGGTTCAATAACATCTACATCCGATTCAGTTTCCCTGACAATTATTTTACCGCCTTTTTCTAACTGGAAATCGTCAAAGATTATTTTTTTCATTTCTTCCTCTACAGTTTTATTTACAGAATCATGTTCACTAATCGACGTCTGAAGTCCGTTTCTGATTTCTTGTCTCTTCAAATAAAAAGAGACCAAAAAAATTGCCGTAAACGATATCCAGATAAAAAATGAAAACAATTTTATCGGAACTGAATTCATGACGAACCAAGAGCATAGCCCCATAACACCGACCAACAAAATTATTCCGTCTATCTTTTGAACAACTTTAATAATTTTGCCCCATCCAGAATGCGAAACTCCGGCGAACATGAACATTAACGTTTAAATATAGATTTCAAAATCGGCTTAATTTACTCAAATTTGCAAAGAAAGTCAATGATTCCTTGAAAAAAACTTAGCATTTTCAACCCTTTTGGGAAAACCTTCAGTAAATGATGTATTTTTGGCGCTTTTGGATATAATCCTTCAAGCCCTCTTTGTAGCTCTGATGAAAATATTTATGCGTTTTTCCAACTTGGAGCGCTTTTCTAAACTTGCTGCTTCCAACCAACTTATCAAAAAAACTGGCATTGATTTTTATCGAATCAGGATACATCTCAAATATCGCCTGGATAATTTCCATGCCTGTGATTACGGGTTGATATTTTTTCCGATCGTGAATTTTCAGGAAGACTCCTCCGCATGAAAGTCCTTCATGCTTCGGATTACTTTTTAGAGTAGTGTCGGATTTTGGGATGAATGTAATTGGTTGAAAATCAACTCCTGGAAGTTTTGATGAATTCAGTTTTTTTGACAATCGTTTAGCTTCAATCCATGGTGCACCTATAAATTCAAAAGGTTTATCCGTTCCGCGTCCCTCCGAGATATTTGTTCCTTCAATCAGACAAGTTCCAGGATAGACGATTGCAGTTGAAACAGATTTCATATTCGGTGAAGGTGGAATCCAAGAAAGATTTGTTTCGTCAAAATACATTTCCCTTTTCCAACCTTCTATCGGTATTATTTGTAAATTTAAATCAGAAATATTGTCCAACCATTTTTCACCGACTATCATCTTTGCCATTTCTCCTAAAGTCATCCCATGGCGGATGGGTATCGGCAATATACCAATACTGGATTTTAATGACGTATCGAGAATCGTACCCTCAACATCGATTCCATTGATCGGGTTTGGTCTGTCCAGAACAATAAATTTCTTTGTGTTCTCCGCCGCAGCTTGCATCGAGAATGCCATCGTGATTGAGTAAGTATAAAACCTTGCGCCAACATCCTGAAGATCAAATAAGAGTACGTCTATATCCTTCAACATTTCAGACGTTGGTTTTAGATTCTTTCCATACAACGAATAAACCATCAAGCCAGTTATTTCATCTATCCGTGAATCATATTTTTGACCCGCCTGAAGGTTGCCCCGTATTCCGTGTTCTGGACTGAATAGCGCAACAACATTAACTCCATTGTCAAATAGTGCATCCACAAGGTGATTTCCACTTGATAGGACAGAAGCTTGATTGCAAATAACCCCAACTTTTTGATCAATGAGAAGCGATAGATGTTTTTCCAGCAATACTTCTGCGCCAACTTTGACTTGAGCCGGTTGTGAAACGGCTACAGTGTAGTAAAAAATGGTTATGAGTATAAAAAATCTTTTGAAATTAACCATGCAGCTAATGTCATCCCATCCCATATTTCGTTTGATTTTATTTTAGTTTCAATTTCAGATTTCGTCAATAATACTCTTTCGAATTCCTCAGTATCGTCGTGAGGGACATTAACAGATTTTAAATTCTTTGCGATGTAAACATTGCACATCTCATCCGTGACGCCGTTATACGGATTGAAGCTGCCCATAAGAATCAGATCTTTTGTCTCAAATCCTGCTTCCTCGGCTAATTCATGCCGCGCAGTTTCTTCATAGGTGGAGCCATCCTTGATACTGCCACAAGGGAATTCCAAACTTACTTTTTCAGCTAAGTACCGGAACTGCTTCACCATTAATATTTTTTCATCATCAAAAACGGGAATTACCAAACTGGAACCGTTTGTATGAACATAATGGTATTCACCCTTGCTTCCATTGGGTAGTTCTACCTCATCAAGAATGTAAGTCCACCAATTATTGTTTATCTTTTTAAGTTGTTTGAGTTTTTTCCAGGGGCGCAAGTTCATTCGTTAATTAGATTACTTCGATAAGCTCTTTTTCGGAGAAGAAGAATGCAATTTCAATTTTCCCGTTCTCGGGCGAATCCGAACCGTGCACAATATTCTCCCCTTTATTATCCGCATATAATTTTCTTATTGTTCCCGGAGATGCTTCTGCAGGGTCCGTTGCACCGATTAAAAGCCGAAAATCTGAAACAGCATTTTCTTTCTCTAAGGCAATAGGCACACAAGCACCCGAACTCATAAATTCCACCAAGCCGTCATAAAAGGGCCTGCCTTTGTGCACAGCATAAAATGCGCCGGCTGTTTCTTTTGTTAACTTTGTTTTTTTCATTCCTAAAATTTTGAAACCAGCTTTTTCGATTCTCGATAAAACCTCACCGGTAATATTTTTTCTAACACAGTCCGGTTTTAAAATTGCTAATGTTCGCTCTATCAATTGTTACTCTTCTTTCTGTTGTTTGTTTATCTTTTATTTTTTTTCTTTGTTACTTTCGCTTTAGATTTAGGCGAAGACTTTTTCTTTAGTTGGGTTTTATATATTTTTTCCACTTTTTTCTGAAGATGTGCTTTTTTCACCTTCTTAACCTTTGCAGCATTTGCCGGCGTAAATATTTTTTTGGATGTTCTTTGAGCCAGAACTTTTTTAACTGTTTCACCGATTAGCGCAGGACTTTCTACAACATGGATACCAGCATTGCGCATGGCTTCCATTTTTTCTGCTGCGGTTCCTTTGCCGCCGGAGATTATAGCGCCCGCATGCCCCATTCTCCTGCCCGGAGGCGCTGTTCTACCTGCGATAAAACCTATTACTGGCTTATCGAATTCTTTTCTAATATATTCCGCAGCTTCTTCTTCAGCAGTTCCGCCAATTTCTCCGATCATTACTACAGCTTCGGTGTTTGCGTCGTCTTTAAATAATTTGAAGGCATCCAGAAATTGTGTGCCGATTATCGGATCGCCTCCAATACCTATACACGTAGATTGTCCGATACCTCGCTCGGTTAACTGCCAAACCGCTTCGTAGGTCAATGTTCCGCTCCTCGAAACAACACCGACTTTTCCCGGGGTGTGGATAAAACCAGGCATAATTCCGACTTTAGCAGAACCCGGAGAAATTATACCGGGACAGTTCGGTCCTATTAAGCGCGTATTTTTACTCTGAAGGTAATTTTTAACTTTAACCATATCTCGCGTTGGGATTCCCTCGGTAATACAAACGACGAGTTTAATACCGGCTTCGGCTGCTTCCATAATCGCCTCAGCCGCAAAAGACGCTGGTACAAAAATTACAGATGTATTTGCTCCGTCGTTTTTTACTGCCTCAGCCACGGAGTTAAAAATTGGAACAGGATGCGCGAATATATCCCTCTCATTTCCTTTGTACATTATGCCGCCTTTTCCTGGTGTAACACCTGCGACCACTTTGGTTCCGTATGCAATCATCTGTTGTGTGTGAAAAGTACCTTCACCACCGGTTATGCCCTGAACTACTAAACGTGTTGTGTTATCTACTAATATGCTCATAATTTTAATTTCTGATTTCTTTGTTTAACATCAGTGTTTTATTTCATTCCTAATCAATATAGATACAAACTTCTAATTCACCCACTGGTGGGATTTTTACTACGTCTTTTCCCAAAGCATCGCTTCCAACTACTCAAGCTAATCGGTGCCGGGCATCCATATAAAATTCAATCTGTTCTATTTTTTTCCGAGAACAAGATTCCGAATACCCGACTGATAGAACATTACATATTACTGCCCGTTCTTCTTCTCTTCAACCTTCTTGCTATCTTTTGGGACTTCTATTTCTTCTTGAATATCTCGTGCTGCTTTACGGAATTCGCGTATACCCTTACCTAAACCCTGCGCAAGGTCGGGTATCTTCTTTGCTCCAAAAAATATGAGAATAAAGAGCATTATCAGCAATATTTCGGTTGTTCCTAAATTACCAAACATAAATCTATCCTTTCTAAAAAATAACTACTGTCTAAATATATGAATAATTGAATCAAAAAGTTTTTTACCATCTGTATGGCGCAATATTTCATCCGAAGCGCGTTCGGGATGCGGCATCATGCCTAATACATTGCCCCTGTCGTTTATGATTCCCGCTATATTGTTAGTTGATCCGTTTGGATTCGCTTCCGGTGTTACAGAACCATTATCATTACAGTATCGAAATACAACTTGCCGGTTATCCTCAAGGCTTTTGATGGTAATCTCGTCGGCAAAATAATTTCCATCACCGTGAGCAATCGGAATTTGCAGAACTTGATCAGGCTTGAATAAACTCGTAAAATTTGTGGTATTCTTTTCTACTTTCAGATAAACATATTCGCATATAAATTTAAGAGAGTCGTTTTTCAGGAGTGCACCAGGCAGCAGACCAGCTTCGCACAAAATCTGGAAACCGTTGCAGATGCCAAGTATATATCCGCCTTTTTTATCAAACTCAATGACCGCCTTCATAATCGGTGAGAAGCGTGCAATTGCGCCGCACCTTAGATAATCGCCGTATGAAAAACCGCCAGGCAGTATCACAACGTCAACGTCCTGTATCGATGTTTCTTTGTGCCACAGATATTTTACATTTTGATTTAATATATTTTTCAGGACGTAGTAACAGTCGTGGTCGCAATTCGAACCCGGAAAAACAACTACTCCAAACCTTGGTTTATTTATGAGCGACATCTGGCTTTATTCAACCTTCTCAACCGTAAAAGAATAATTTTCCATAACCGGATTTGCAAGTAATTTTTTACACGCCTCTTCAGTTATTCGTTGAGCGTCTTTTTGAGTAGAGCAGTTTAACCTCATCTCTATCATTTTGCCTATTCGAACATATTCCACCTCAGAGAGCTGAAAACTTTGCAAAGCATGATGCACCACTTGACCTTGAGGGTCAAGGATGGATTTTTTTAATGATACTGTTATCTTTGCTAAATACAAGTTGAGTCCCCAAAATAATTAAACATCGATGCTGGATATATCCGGATCTTCTTCCTCGATATTATTTTTGTTCTGATGAACGATGTTTTTAATTAAATTAATTAGCCAGCGCAAAATGCCGGAAAGAGTATAAAGTATGAACAACGGAAATAAAGCCGAACCTTTTGTAACCAATACTAAAACTAAAATGATGAAGAATAAGGCAAATTTAAAAGGATGTTCGACAATATTTTTCTTATTTACTTTCGGAAGAGTGTCGTATTTGAAGGAGCTAACCATCAAGAGAGATAATACAACAATCATAGGCGCGAATATATCCGCCGTCAAGCCGATAAAACCAACACTTTCAGAATAATACTGCAGGACAAAAGTGGTAACCATCAGAGCTTGAGCCGGAATGGGCAAGCCTTTGAAGAAGTCTTTATCGAAGCCTATTAATTGTACGTTGAACCGCGCTAACCGAATTCCACCCAATAATAGTGGTAGAGAGCTAAGAAGAACACCAAACCCATCCAAAGAATGCAAGTGAATTCTATAAATCAGGAAAGCCGGTGCTGCACCGAAAGTAATAATATCAGAAAGGGAATCGAACTCAACCCCGAATTTACTGGTTGACTTTGTTATACGAGCCATAACCCCATCCAAGCTGTCGAACACAGCTCCCAAAATTATCAGCCAAGCTGCGGTTTCGTATTTTCCGTCATGTGAATTGACGATGGAAAGAAATCCGCAGAACATATTCAGGACTGTAAACAGGCTTGGAACGACTGCACGAGTAATTTTCATTTTTATGACTCCAACCCACTATTAATCATCGGTCGCCTCTGCTAAAATAGTTTCACCCGCACGTACTATCTCATTCAACTTCACCTTTACCGATGAGTTTTTTGGAATCATAAGGTCTACACGAGAACCGAATCTGATCATCCCGAAGCGTTCACCCGCCTTACCTTTCATGCCGACTTTCACATCAGCCATGATGCGTCTCGCAATAAAGCCCGCTATTTGTTTAAACAATATTTTCTGTTTTCCATTGTTCATTCCGATTAAAGTTCGCTCATTCACTGAAGAAGATTTGTCTTCAAAGGCAACCATATATTTACCGGGAATATGTTCAAAGTATTCGATTGTGCCGCTGACAGGGAAACGATTAACGTGAACATTCAGGGGGGACATAAAAATACTTATTTGCGTACATTCGGATTTTAGATAAGTGTCTTCATAAATATCTTTAATCAGAATAATTTTTCCGTCTGCGGGAGAAATTATCAATTTATCATTCTTTGGTGTAATCCTCTCAGGGTCGCGGAAAAAGTAAAGAGTGAATGCCAATAAACCGCAACTTAAAAAAATGAGGAAATATTTAATAAAATCAATTTTAACAAAGAAAATTGAAACGAGGATAATGATCAATGAGATCACAAAAACCGAAACTACAACCTCAATACCGTAACGTGTAATCAATAAAAACTCCATTATGCTAATTTATTATTTATGCTGTAAACGATCCCGCAATTCGGTAAATAACTCGATGGCATTATCCTCTCCATAATCGAAATAATTTTTATGAGGTTTCCCATCGTCTGTTACATTCCAGAAATAGCAGTTAAGCGGCGACATCTCACCCACGATCATAATTTGATTTTGATGGCGTCCTAATTCCAGCATAATATCCGACAACAACAGATTACGTCTCTCGCATAAAGATTTAATAACTGCATTCGTTTTGGATACAAGCCTGTTGATGAGCTTATATTCCTCTGCACTAAGAATACCGAGACTAAAAACGTGCGTCTCGTTTATTTGATGTTTCGTATCATCCTTTTTATAATAATATTCGAATATCGGAAAAGAAAGCGGACTGCCGAATTTCAGGTCGAAACGCTTGCTAAGATTCTGGGTTACAAAGTTATAGGCATGAGCAACAATCGGGATGCTCACACTCTGTTTCACCACCATTTCGTAGTCAGAAAATTGTTTGACAAAATGATTGGGAATTTGGAAAGTTTCAAGATACTGAAATAAGTATGAAGAGATTTCATTTCTGAGCAAAGCGGTATCGGGTCCCTTACGTTTTTTTTTCTTGTCGAATAATTCGTTGAGCTTAAATTGTTGGATCAGGTTGTCTTTTTGCTCAGCAAGGAATAAACACTTAGTTTCATCTTCGAAGATTTTTTCCGGTTTTTTGGTGGTCACGTTACCTCCATATCGGGTCGCATTATCTTTCTAGTTTATTCATAATTATCACTTTAAATATACATAAAAAAAGTGAAGAATGTCAAGGGATACGCTACCTACGCTACCCGCGCTCTTACTTGATATACTGGTAAAATATTAATAAATTCATTTGTAATTTATTTATCTATCATTTATTTATAAAGGTAATTCCAATGGCTAAGTATCAAAATATAGCTCTTATCCTTCCGTTTTTATTCTTTTTTTGTAATTCTATAATAATGAGTCAAGAAAAAGATAGATCAAAAATCCCAGAAAAATATAAATGGAATCTCACAGACATTTATCCTAGTGATGAAGCTTGGGCACATGCCAAAGTGAACTTCTCAGAGACGCTTACGAAAGTCGACCAATTCAAAGGGACTTTGAGTCGTTCACCACAAGACCTTTTGAGCTGCCTTGCAACTGTAAGTAATCTTGCGAAAGAGTTTAACCGACTTTCAAGTTATGCAAGCATGGCAGCAGACCAGGATACACGCGATTCAAAATATCTTGCTATGAGTCAGGAGATCAATCAACTTGGTACAACTTTCAGTGCGAAAGCTGCATTCATCGAGCCGGAGATACTTAAGATGGACCGGACAATCGTAGAATCTTTTATTAAAAATGAAAAGAAGCTTGGAATTTATCGCCATCAACTTGATGATATTCTACGACGTAAATTACATACCGGCACCGAGGGAGAAGAGAAAATTATTGCAGACGCTGGTTTGATGTCACAGGCAGCGGGGAGTGTGTACGGAATATTTTCTGACGCAGATTTTCCTTATGAAAGCCTCACTTTAAGCGACGGTAAAAAAGTAAAACTTGATAAAGCCGGCTTCAGCTTATACCGCACTGTTCCCAACCGCGAAGACAGGAAGAAAGTTTTCTCAACTTATATGGAAAAACTCAACGATTTCCGGCGAACTTTTGGAACCCAGTTGTACGAAAAAATAAAAGCCGACATGTTTTATATGCGGTCCAAAAATTATGAATCGTGTCTTCAAAGCTCGCTCGACGCTAACAACATACCGGAGAAAGTTTATCACAGTCTCATCGAAAATGTGAATACAAACCTGCCAACATTCCACCGCTACCTCAAGCTACGGAAACGAATGATGGGACTGGATGAGTTACATTATTATGACCTTTACGCTCCACTTGTCGGCAACATCGATTTGAATTATACAGTTGAAGAATCGGAAAAAAATATTCTTGCTGCTTTGAAGCCGCTCGGTGATAACTACGTGGATGTTATTAAAAAAGCGTTCATGGATCGGTGGATAGACTTTTACCCCTCCGATGGAAAACGTGCAGGCGCATACTCCAACGGCGGTGTGTACGACGTGCATCCGTATATTCTTCTGAACTACAACGGTAAATACGACGACATGTCTACACTCGCTCACGAGCTTGGGCACACGATGCAGAGTCAGCTTTCCAACAAAACCCAGCCTTATCCGACTTCGCAATATCCTATCTTTGTGGCAGAAGTAGCATCTACTTTTAACGAGGCTTTATTAATAGACTATATCCTTAAGCAAATCAAAGATGATAATGTACGCCTTGCGCTCCTTGGTAATTACCTTGAAGGTTTTAAAGGCACTCTTTTCCGACAAACTCAATTTGCTGAATTTGAACTCCGCATACACGAGATGGCAGAAAAAGGTGAAGCCCTTACCGGCGACAGGCTCAACGAGATCTATCTCGACATCACACGTAAGTACTATGGACACGATAGAGGTATTTGCACCGTCGATGATGATATAAAAGCTGAGTGGGCAAACATCCTGCATTTTTTCTACTACTCATATTATGTTTACCAATACTCAACATCATTCACAGCTTCATCAGCCCTCTCTGAAAAAATTATTAGCGGCGATAAGGCAGCAACGGATAAATATCTTACATTCCTCTCCTCCGGTGGTGTTGACTATCCCATAGAATTACTTAAAAAAGCAGGTGTCGATATGACGGTCTCCGAACCATTTGATCTGACAGTGAAAAAGATGAACCGCATCATAGATGAGATGGAAAAGATTTTAGATAGAATGAAGAAATAAGGTGAGACAAAATATTTTAACGAAGGGCAGTGTTCAAACCTGCCCTTTTTAAACAACCGAGTCCATAAGTCGGTGAGATGGTTTACACCAGAAAAAAATAAATTCACTGGGCGAGACCTGCTTGTGTTGCGGGGATACTGGACTGAGCGGTGCAGAGATTTAAAGCAAAAAGACCCGTAACTTATTGAAATATAAGTAAATAGAAATCGTCCATATATCGGAACAGAAGGCGAAGTTCTGTAAAATAATTTTGTTTGATTATCGTACAATCACTTGACTTATATTCTTACAATTACTATATTTAGCAAAATAAAAGGTAATTTTTATGAGTGATTTTTATAATAAACTTGGGAAGAGATTAAAAGCTATAAGAGAGCGTTTAGATATCAGCCAGGATACTCTTGCAAAGAAGCTTAATCTCCCCCGCCCCGCTATTTCTCAAATCGAGCGTGGTGAAAGAACCGTTACAGCCGATGAACTGATAAAGCTTTCAAGTACCTTTCATGTTCCGATTGACGCGTTACTTGATTTAAAGAAAGAACCTGAAGTAATTCTTAGTGAAGCCGGAAACATTAAACATCCTCGTTCCCCGAAAAAACATAAAGAGGAATCTCAAATAAGAATTAATGTTCCTCAAAAGAATTTGGAGAAATTCAAAGAGGTTCTTCTTTATATTCTTCAGCGAGTTGGCTCAAGACCAAATATCGGCGAGACTGTAATATATAAACTCCTTTACTTTATGGACTTTAATTATTACGAGAAATATGAGGAGCAGTTGATTGGTGCACAATATCAAAAGAACCGGTATGGTCCTACACCGGTCGAGTTTGCAAAAATCACCGAGCGGATGATTAACGACGGAGAAATCGAAAAAGTGAAAAGCAAATATTTTGATTATCCTCAGACAAAATATCTTCCAGTACGGAAACCCGACCTCTCAAAGCTAAGCGCCACAGAGCTTGAGGTAATTGAAGATGTTTTAAACCTTCTATCCGATATGAATGCACAGCAGATAAGCGACTATTCGCACGGTGATGTCCCGTGGCGTACTGCTGAGGAAGGAACGGTTATTGAGTATGAAGGAGTTTTTTACCGGGCGGCACCGTATTCTGTAAGGGAGTATCCAAATGAGTAGTGTCATTCTGAGTCCGAACGAAGTGAGGACGAAGAATCTCATTCTCAAAACAGATTTTTCGCTACACTCAAAATGAGGGACAGAACCATAATTAATGAAAAACTATTATATATACATAATAACCAACAAGAAGAACGGTGTATTGTATACAGGGATGACGAACAACCTTGAGCGACGTGTGTACGAGCATAAGCACAAACTTGTTCCTGGTTTCACTAGTAAATACAACTTAACGCGATTGGTTTATTATGATAGTACGACCAATGTGAATGAAGCAATTGCTTTTGAAAAACGGATCAAGGGTTGGTTAAGAATAAAGAAAATTAAGTTAATTGAATCAATGAACCCGGATTGGAGCGATCTGAGTGATGGCTGGTATAAATAAATGTCATTCTGAGGGAATGAAACGACCAAAGAATCTTTATCCGAGATTTAGATGCTTCACTTCGTTCAGCATGACCAACGTTTCTTGTGTCATTCTGAGTCCGAGTAAAACGAGGACGAAGAATCTCACAATGCTTACAGATTCTCAGATAACGATTGGATGGCATATTGTTTAAACAGATAAAACGCCTCCCAGAGTTTGAAAAAGATATCAAACGACTTTTCAAACGATTCAGAACTCTTGAGGATGATCTTGCTAACTTTCTCAACATTGCTCTAGTTGATTACCAAAAGAATGGCATTGACAACGGCAGCATTGTTCGTATTTCTGATTTGAGGATCGAAAATACAAAGATTTTCAAAGCAAGAAAGTTTGCTTGCCGATTTATGAAAGGCAAAGGAGTTCAATCCGGCATTAGAGTTATTTTTGCTTACTTTGAAGATGAAGACAGAATTGAGTTGATTGAGATTTATTATAAACGGGATAAGGAAAATGAGGATAGGAAAAGAATTATAAAAGGTTTTTAAAAAAGATAGAGTTTTTAGCATTGATTAAGTAATTCTAGATTATCCTTGATTTGTTTGCAATATATCCTTAAATTTGAAATACATTTAAAATTGAGTCAAATTTAACAAGTATTTATGGCTATAAAAGATTACAAAAGTGATTCTATAGATTTAAGAAATTTTCCAACCACTCGGTATCAAGGGAGTAAACGGAAAATTATCCCTTGGATTTATGATATTACAAAGCGTCTGGAATTTTCATCCGTTTTGGATGCTTTCGGTGGTACAGGTATCGTAAGCTATCTTTTCAAAAAAATGGGAAAGTCAGTAACATTCAACGACATACTACGATTCAATTATCTAACAGGGAAGGCAATAATAGAAAATCAAGATATTAAACTCACTGAAGAAGATATTAATAATTTAATTAACAATACTTATAAACATCTAGGGTTCAATTTCATTCAAGATAATTTTCGAGACATATATTACCTAAATAATGAGAATAAATGGTTGGACAGTACCATAGGAAGAATAAACTCACTCAATAGCCACAAACCTAAAGCATTAGAATATAAAAAATCTATAGCATATCGAGCCCTATTTCAGTCTTGTTTGATAAAAAGACCATTTAATTTGTTTCATAGAAAAAATTTGAACCTTCGAACAAATTTGGTTAAGAGAAAATTTGGAAATAAGACGACATGGGATAAGCCTTTCCAAAAGCATTATATTAATTTTATTGAAGAAACAAATCGTTTAATTTTCAATTCTCACACAAGATGTAAAGCAATTAACAAAGACGTATTGGAAATTGTTGAAAACAATTTTGATCTTGTATATCTTGATCCACCTTATTATCGAAAGGAAAGTTCAAATGAGACATCAAATTATTTAAAATGTTATCACTTTCTCGAAGGAATAGCAGATTATAACAATTGGAGAAAGTATATTGATTTGAATACTCAAAATTTAACATTCAAAAAAGAATTTATTCCCCCTGAACAATCTGAGGCGAATATAAAAGAGTGTTTTGAACAATTATTTTCAAAGTTTCATAGCTCAATAATTGTACTATCATATAAACGCGGCGGTGTTCCATCCGTAGATTATCTTCAGAAACTTATGAGGAAGTTCAAGAAAAACGTTTACTCTTTGAGTATCCAATATAACTATGCGCTGAACCGTCAAAATGGTGAAACGAAAAAAAACAGAGAAGTATTGATAATTGGTTTATGAGCGAATGGCCTAAAAAAGTCACAGTTGATAAAAGAATCGTTCAGATTCTTAGTAGCCAAACTTATGAAAATTTTCCAAAGGCACTTAAAGAACTAATAACTAATAGTTATGACGCTGACGCAACAAAGGTTAATGTAGAAATTGATCTACAAAATGAAGAGATTCTTATTGAGGATAATGGATTCGGAATAAGTGAGAAAGATTTTGATTTCTATCTAAGGATTGCGTTCAGAACGCGTGAAAAAAGTGAAACCACCAAGTCAGGAAGAAAAATTGTCGGACAATTTGGTGTAGGTTTTCTTTCAATTTTTCCATTTTGCGAAAAGTATCATATAGAATCTAAGAAACGAGGATCAAGTGAAATTATCTTTGCAGATATCCCATGTTCTAGATATTTTACTGAAGAAAAAAAATTAATAGATGTGAGCGAGATTGCAATACCAGGTGGCAAAAAATCTGATGAAAGATTAATAGATCAACAATTTACTCGCATTAAACTGGCTGGGTTCACAAAACTTACGCAAACATTTTTATCAAAAAGCAAGGTTGCCCCCAATAAATACTCCATTCAAAATTTTAAAGGTCTAGATAAATTAAAATGGATTCTTTCTGAAGATTTACCCGTAGCATTTGCAGAAACAAAGTATAATAAATGGTTAAACAACGCTCAGGAGTATCCATTTGAAGTATTTTTAAATGGTGAAAATCTGACTAGAAAAGTATACGGCAATACTGTTCTTGAAATTCAGAAAAATGATTTTGAAAAAATTGGTAAAATCAAGTTCAAGTATTTTATAGCGACAAATTATAGTGTCATTCATCCAACTGAAGCGAGATTTTTCAAAATACGTAATTTAAATGTTGGAGTTGGTGAAAGAGCATCTTTTGGAGCTGGTACCGAGACAGGGACCAGAGCCAGACTCAATCATTTAACTGGTGAAATTCATATCATCGACGGTCTCAATGAATTAATCTCTGTGAAGAGGGATGACTTTAACTACAGCGAGGACTATGAAAATCTCAAAAATTACTTCCGCGATAAATTAAGCACTCTAGCCATACGACTTGATAAAATAGCTGACTTTGATAAATTTGTTCGTGAAACTGAAAACGATTTTAAGATAAATGATCTAAATCTTCTTGAACACGAGGCTCTAACATCAAAAATAAAAAATCTAGTGAGAGAAGGCTTTAAAATAAAAAATGTGGTTGATAATTCAATAAAATCAAAGCCTATCCGTGTAGATAAAGAAAAAAAACAAATAATACTATCCTCACCCCTCTCCAGTTTTAGTAAACGAATTATATTGAAAGAAAAAGAATACCATGTCAAGGTTGAAAAATGGGACTTCAATGATCCCCATTTCCCAGCTTGCAAGATTGATGATGACTGTATCATTTTGAATAAGTCTTATCCTTTGTTTAAAGGGAAAAAATATACAGACGTGTTCTTTCGTTTACACATGCTGCTACTAATCAATTATCGTGATAATATCATTGATAGAGCTTCTTATTCAAAACTAATCAAGGATATTTTACAACTTTACAAAGACTATCTATAAGGGAAATTATGAAAATTGCATATCTTGGTGTTAAAAGATTTAAGAGTTTACATAACATTACACATTCTTTTGATGATATTAATATGTTGTTTGGTTATAACAACACTGGTAAGTCGAACTTCCTTAGGTTTATTCATGCTGTTTTTATGAAAAAACCAATTTATCAAACGATAGGATATACAGAAGAGAAAGAGAATAAAATTCAATCAAAAACTCAAATACAGGAATATAATTCCGATTTTTGGGATGGCGATATCATCATGCCTTACTTATTCAACAACGACGAGAGAAGTAAAAATGTAGAGTTTGAATTTCTTTTTAAGTTCGAAAAGAATGAAATGCCGCATTATGACGAATTAGTAAAAGCTGGATATATAAATTCAACTCCTAACCAGCTAATTCCCCTTAATTTAAAAGGGATAATTATTTCAAAAAATAAAATACTTTCAATGGTTGAGATCAGAGAAGTAAAAATAAATAACAAATTTGTATTTGATTATAATAATCAGAATAAATATTTTTTGGACCGCGAAAAATATGAGGATATTTTAAGAGCGTTAAATGATTGTGCTCTTTTTTTAGATAGTGACAGATTTTTAATTAATGAAGCCGATGGTAAAAATGATAGCTATCTCACATCTAAGAACCTAAAAAATTGGTTGTTTAAAATTTATTTACATGACTATAACAAATTTTTATCGTTCACAAAGTTTCTTAGTCATCTAACAATAAAAAATGATGGGAATAAATTGTTAAAGGACAATCTGAGGTCATATCCGTTTGAAAAAGCTGACATTGGTTTTACTAAATTCGAAGAACAACTAGAAGTAATGTTTAAGAATCCTATAAATGGAAGATTCCCAATAAGTGATTATGGAACTGGTGTTCAACAAATTTTATATCTTATGGCAAAACTTTTTGAAACAAAATCTTCTATCCTATTGATCGAAGAATTAGAACTTAACTTATCCCCAAAATATCAACTCGACGTTATAACATTTTTGAAAAATATTGTTACTTCTTCTGCTTCTATCCCGAAAATTGATCAAGTATTTTTTACTACTCATAGCCCGTATTTCCATAAAAAAACTGATATTCTTAGCTTATTCGAAGTCACAATTAATCAAAGTGGATATTCGCAGATATCAAAAGCAAAGAAAAACAGAATCAATGGATACTTCAAGAAAAATTATTGATCATTTATTTTAAATTATTAAAACACAAAACCCCGCCTCGAAATAATCGGAGCGGGGTTTGTAGTTAAACGTGTATCTATTTTATAAATGCAGAGTTTTTTATTTTCACTCAATCTTTTTACCTTATTGCAATTCCCATTTCCAATTCTCATTATTCCACTGAGCGCTTTTCTGTGCCGGATCATTAGTGCATACCGGTTCAAGAAATAGCTCAAGCTTGTTCATCGCATCCGAAAAACTTTCGTTAAAGGTCAATCGATTTCTATTTAGAAATGCCTTCCACTGTTTCTGTTTTTCAGAATCCTGCTTGAAGTCGTCTCCGAAAATTACACTTCTATCTTCAATGGAAGTTCCTCTGTGTTGAAACGTAGCAATAATAGCTTCACGAAGATTATCGTAAATGTACGACCCGTTTTCAGCTTGAAACAGAATGTCATAAATATCTTTCAACCGGCTCGTTAAAAAACTTAGCTTCACAAGCGATTCAAATTTTTCGGCTATCGATGATTCTATGGAGTAAACGTTAATTTTCGGTACAGGCATCTGCTCAAGGAGGACCGGGAAATCCGTTTGATAAGGACCACCCACAATCTTATCTCCGAAAGCAACATCTATCCAAAACACTTCCTTTATACCACCTAAAGTTGCCTCAACGCGAACTCGGACACCTTGATAATCTGCACTCTCAATAATTTCATCGGCAGTAACAGTTTTAGGATCGAATATCACACCATCTTTACAATCAATTGCAACAATCTCCTGCATTATTTTTTCGATATTGTCAGGAGCATTGGAAATACCTTGTCCCAAGAAATCAATATCCCTTGTCGGTCGCAGGCGGGACATCCGACGAGTTAAAAGTAATAGTGCACCTTTTAGAATGAACACAGCTTGATATTGGGAGATAGATAACCGGTAAAGGAAACGATCTTGAAAATATTGTAACAGGACAGCATTGAATTCACGGTTGGTTTGCTTTGCTATATTAAGAAGCCGGGTTTTAACAGAAGCAGTGAGGTCTTTAATTTGTTTGCTTCGTTTTGGCTCTCCACTCTTCATTATCCGACGATTGCTCTCACATACGGCATCATTACAGTTTTCACCTGGCAGATCTCTGCATATTTACTGAGCTTGTTTATGTTCGCCTCTTTCAGTTTGAGATAGCTCTTAAGTCCTTCAAGGGCAATATCTGTACCGAGCTTATTCCGGTAGCGGAACATATCGCAGACGGTTTTTTCTTTATTGTATATTTTAATTTCACCCATTTTAGTTTCGATCTTATCAATACCGGGTTTATAGAAACGTTCACGGAAAAAGAAAAACTTTATAGGAGGATAATTTATCTCCAGCGGTTTTGTTGCATGTGGAATCGCTATGTAAATCTCCGACGGATTGAATGTTGAAAGATTGTAATATGAAAGAGCCGTAACAAGACATATCACACCCTTGGGAACAGCTTGGCATACATCCAGCATACTGAGATTTGCTACATCTTTACACTTAAAATCTACAAATCGATAAAGCCCCGGCTTCACTCTTTCAATGATACCTTCTTTTAGCAGAGCTGAAATATCTCTTGTCTGAAACGATGCTTTCTTGAGATCTTTCATCCTCGCATAGCCCATATTGGACCTAAAATATTTAATAATCTTTTCCATAGCAAGTTATTATGATTCTTTTTTACTGCCAATATAATGTATTGGCAGAAGTTTAGAATCAATATAATATACTTTTTCAAACTAATCAAATTTGATGAAGACCCTCCTAAAACAAAAAACCCCGTCCCGAATTAATCGGAGCGGGGTTTGTAGTTAAACTTGTATCTATCGCTACTTATTAGATAACTGATACGTTAGAAGCTTGAAGTCCTTTTGGACCGTTTTCAACTTCGAATTTCACCTGATCGCCTTCGTTAAGGTTTTTAAAACCTTCTCCGACGATTGATTTGTGATGAACGAATACATCTTCGCCACCTTGACGTGAAATGAAGCCGTAACCTTTTGCTCCGTTGAACCATTTGACTGTTCCTTTTTCCATGGAACTATCCTTTCTTTTATCCCGCCCTTGGCGGAACTGTTTTGTTATGAATCCGTCCCCGTTAGGGGATCGGTAAAGTGTACGCCGGAAACCGTGGCTTTTATATCCTGGATCGCTTTATCGGAGTTTTTTCCGACTCTGCGTGTTTCGATTGCTGGCGACTCTGACCTTGAAAGGATACTACGGGTACATCAGCTGGTGCTAAAAGCGTGCGAATACTGCAAAAAAACGTGCTAAGTAAAACAACCCTTTATGAATTGTGCTAACGGGGTACTGTTATTTGACTATTCAACATACACATAATTCTATCCAATAGCAATATCTATGGAATTGAGGTGTAATATAATGGTATCAAAATAATCATGTGGAGAAATAATTTGTGAACAGTTCATCGTCGACCTGGAAACAATTTAATCGATAATAACGTATATTCTGCCAGACAAATTGTAAAACTTTTCATAATGAATGGAGCCATGAAACCTAAAATCTTTTTTCGCTACGTGTTAACAAGCTTAATTCTAATAACGTTTTTTATTCCCCGATCTTTATCTCAGGAAAGTGAGACTCAAGATCATCGTAAGCTTGTCGAAAGCTATGTAACTGCTTTCAATAATGGCGAGGAACCGATGCGATATTTTATTATAGATAACTTTTCTACCTCCGCACTAGAACAGCGATCGGTAAACGAACGTATTAGTACCTATCTTCAAATGCGCACCGATATCGTTGAGCTTACTTTAAAGAAGATTGAGGAAATCAAGACCACATCAGTATCGGCATTTATGTGTGCAAAAAATGGTAATTGGCTTTTATACACATTCACACTTGAACCGGAATCTCCACATAAAATTGTAAGTATCCGTGTAGAACAAACAGATGAACCTGAAACTACCAGCGGCCCGGCCATAACTGAGAAACAAGCTATTAAAACAATCACACGATTCCTTAACGAACAATCCTTAAAAGATTTATTCTCGGGCACTGTGCTGATTGCAAAGAACGGAAAAGAAATATTTGTTAATGCATACGGTCTTGCAAGCAAAGAATATAATGTACCGAATAAAACCGATACTAAATTCAACTTAGGATCGATAAACAAAATATTTACTAAAATCGCCATCGGTCAGTTGTACGAACAAGGGAAGCTTGAATTCTCGGATCCAATAATCAAATTCATTCCCGACTATCCAAACACAACCGTTGCACAAAAAGTAACCATCCGCCATCTGCTCGATATGACTTCGGGTATCGGCGATTTCTTCAACGATAAATTCGATGCAACTCCTAAAAATAAATTCCGGACTAACAGTGATTATCTTCAAATGTTCGCTGCCGACTCCCTCCAGTTTGAACCCGGGACACGGACTCAATACTCAAACGGCGGTTATGCAGTGCTCGGAGTTATTATTGAAAAAGCATCCGGTCAGAGTTATTACAATTACGTCAGGGAACACATTTTCAAACCCGGCGGCATGCTAAACACTGATTCCTACGAAGCTGATGTACCGGTTCTGAATATAGCCGAGGGTTATACCCGTGAAAATTCTGAGCAAGCGTTGAGAAAAAATATCTATACACGCCCGGCACGCGGGAGTGCAGCAGGCGGCGGATATTCCACCGCTGACGATTTACTTAAATTCACTGTGGCGTTGGCGGACGGCCAATATTTTAAAAAACAAAACACATGGACGATGCTAAACGGCGCGCAAGGGGAACCGAGAGCAATGAGACAACCGGATTTAGGGATTTTAGGTGGTGCCCCCGGAATCAACGCGGGCATTGAGAATGGAATCGGCCATGGCTATACAGCCATTGTTATGGCAAACTACGACCCACCTGTGGCTTCTGATGTTATTAGAAAAATAAAAAACATACTTAAATTGATAAAATAATAAATAACGGACGTTACGCGAGATAGCATGAATGAACAACTTACCGGGATATTTTTTGCTTCCCAAAATTGTTGATAAATCTTTTTTGGATAATTTCAAACAATTCATTATAATTAGGTGTAAAATTTAAGAAGTATATTGCCCTGTGGTGTAATTGGCAACACACTTGACTCTGGATCAAGTTAGTTCAGGTTCGAATCCTGACAGGGCAGCAAATCGAATTTCGATTTTTTTTTAGGCGCTATCGTCTAAGGGTTAGGACACCGCCCTCTCAAGGCGGTAATACGGGTTCGAATCCCGTTAGCGCTACGAAAAACGATATACAATATGCGAATTGTATTCAAATGCTTTGATTAATCCTATATACAAACCTGGTATTCACTTAAATAAAATTTACTCTTTAACTGCACCCGCCATCAATCCACTGATGTAATATTTTTGTAAAGCAAGAAATAACACCATGACCGGCATGATTGTAATTACCGATCCTGCCATCATCAATTCGGTGTCTTGGACATGCTCGCCCGCAAGATTGGCAAGCGCAACCGGCAGGGTGTACATCGAATCATCGGTCATGACGATTAGGGGCCAGAGAAAATCATTCCACGTGCCCATAAACGTGAATATCGCAAGCGTAATCAGTATAGGTTTACACAAAGGAAGTATAATCGAACGATAGATTCTGAAGTCGCTCGCTCCGTCGATGCGTGCGGCGTCAATCAGACTATCAGGAATCGAAAGAGCATATTGACGGATTAGAAATATTCCAAAAATACTTGCCATACCTGGTATAATTACACCAAGATATGTATTAATCAATCCCATCTTGTTGAGCATTAAGAATAAAGGAAGCATCGTAACTTGAGCGGGTATGACCATTGTTGAAATTAGCAGCTTGAACAGACGGTTACGTCCGGGAAACCGGTATTTCGCAAACGCATATCCTGCCATCGAGTTAAATAATAGTGAGATGAACGTAACTGCAGCGCTAATTAAAAAACTATTTATGAAGTAACGCAGTACATCTAATCGTGTGAATAGCAAAGCGTAGTGGTCGAGTGTAACAGATTCTGGAAGGAATTTTGGGGGATATGTGCTCGCCTGTCCGGTCGGCATAACGGATGCAGACAACATCCAGAGAAGTGGCGTCAGTGTGGCGACGGCAAAAAAGACGGTAATAATAAACAACATAGTTTTTAGAGTTTTTTTCATCCTTCCTCTCCCCGCTTTTGTAGTCTGAATAGGATGAGTGATCCGATCAGAATTATTACGAACAACACAAATGCCAATGATGCCGAGTATCCCATGTTCCACCAACGAAATCCTTGCTGGTACATTAATAAAACAATGCTGAGTGTGCTGTTTAGCGGACCACCTTGTGTCATAACATACGGCTCAGCAAATAGTTGGAAATATCCTATCATTGTGATGATGCTGACAAATAGTGTTGTAGGGGCTAACATCGGAATTGTGATATAAAGAAACTGTTGTCGGGTATTTGCGCCGTCAATGCGTGCGGCTTCATACAATTCATCCGGGATATTTTGCAACCCCGCAATAAATATGATCATGTTATATCCGAAGTTTTTCCAGACCGCCAACAGGATGATAGCAGGCATTGCATAAGTTGGATCGCCTAACCAATCGATGGGATTAATTCCGAAAAAGCTTAAAAAGTAATTCAGTAGCCCAAACCTTGGATGGTAAACGAACCGCCAAACTACAGCGATGGCAACAAGTGTAGTTACGACGGGGGCAAAGTAAATTACGCGGAAGAAGCTTTTGAAACGCACGAGTTTTGAATTTAGAAGTATTGCCGCGCCTAATGAAACGGCAACAGATAACGGCCCACCAACAAGCACAAAGTAAAAAGTATTTTGGAGCGCTTGCCAGAAAAGCGGGTCGTTAAAAAGTTGTAAATAATTGCGGAAGCCGACAAAACGGACATACTGAATATTGCCTAAAGAGTAGATGTCGAAATCGGTAAAACTCATCACGAACGCCGCAATAACGGGTAAGAAAAAAAATATAAATATCGCAGCTAAAGCAGGGGTAAGAAAGAAATAAGCCGCGCGATAATAACTATTCCTAAATGATCTCGTTATATGTTTCGTTTCATCATACATACATCACTTCCGGTTTAGCATCCACCTGCGTTTTTCTAAAATTATATTCACTTCTTTATCGAGTTCTGCAAGAGCTTGATTAACAGACATTTTTTGAGCAGATGCGAATTCAGCATATTGCTGAACTTTCATTGCTATTTGTTCCCATTCAGAAATTTTTGGCGTTGGGACAACATGTTTGAACTGTTCGTAAAAAGCTTTTACATACACATTGTTCATGAACAATGTATCATTCCAAGCTTCCTTGACCGCGGGGAGATTGCCTGTTACCTTGTAAAATTCTAACTGCTGCTGCACCGCCGAAAGATATTCTATGAATTTCCACGCTTGTTCTTTCTTTGTCGAGTTACGAAAAATCACTAAGCTGGCACCTCCAGCAAGTGAGACACCTGGGCTAATCTCATTGGGACCGGGGAGCGGTGCCGTCGTCCATTTATCTTGAAGCGCCCGCGGCATTCTTTTTTGAAATTCACCGATATTCCATGGGCCTGTTATGTACATTGCAAAAAATCCCTCAGCCATTCCCTGATAGATGTTTGTAACTTGCGTAATACCCACAGGCGCGAGCTTCTTTTGGTAAAATCTCATTATATATTTAAAAGCTTTAGTAAACTTTTCACCGCTGAAATCGCCATAACGGTTGTCCTCTTTCAACAACGTAGAACCGTTTTGTAATCCTGTTACTACAAACGGAACCCATTCGTTCGTAGGTAGAAGTATAGCATATTTCTCTTTTCCTTCTGCTAATTGTTTAATCTTCATCGAAGCATCGAACCACTCATCCCACGTTGCAGGCGGATTTTTGTAACCCGCCTGTTCTAAAATATCTTTACGATAAAACATCACCCGAGTGTCAACGTACCAAGGTATGCCGTACGGAATGTCGTCCATAACGTTTGTTTCCCAAATCCCCTCGAAATAATTTTCCTTTTTAACGATAGATGATTTTTCTATCCCAGAATTTAAATTTTCTATTGCATTCAAGAGTGTGAATTCGGGAATCCAGGTATTTCCGAGTTGTGAGACGTCGGGCGTTGAGTTTCCAGCATAAGCTGTAAGTAATTTTTCGTGAGCGGCAGTCCACGGAATAGATTGAACTTTTATTCTAATCCCCGGATTTCTCCGCTCAAACTCAGGTATCAGCTTCTGAACATTTTCGCCTTCAGCACCCATTGCCCAGAACACTATAACAGTTTCGGTAGACGTTGATGAGCGACAGCCAAGTTGTGAAATGGTTACCAACAAGAGCAATGCTATTATGTTTGTAAAATTTCTATTCATCAAGAATTAGCATATTCTAAAAGATTCAACAAATATTGTTGTGTCACCGCGTCAACACGGTGGTCAAAAAGTTGTGAGGAGTTCGATTTATTTACCAATCGTCCTCTCAATTGCAATCGCGAAACAATTACCTTACCTTTACCGATAGGAATTTCGAACACAGCCGAAGTTTTCAGTTTCAAACCACATCGGGCAAATACTTTTGAAACACCGTCGGCTGTAACCTCGTGTTGCGAGACAACCTCACCACCATAGCCGCCGTTAAACATTTTCAAATGTTCTTTAGAAATATTATTCCAAATAGCATGTGAATGGTCGTCTGCAAAAATATACGAATCGTAACCGCCGCGGTCAGTATCAGAACCCTTCTCAATCGTCAATTCAATTCCGCGGGCTACGGGGACAACTATCTTCCCTTCGACACGATATTCAGGTTCGTTAGTAATCACTATACCACCCGAGTTAATAAATGCCGTAATTTCATCTAAAAACAATTGATATTTTATGTCATGTAACAAACTTCTGTCGAAGATCAGTGTCTTGAATTTACTGAAATCTCCGTTAAAAGTAATATGAGGTATCTCCATCATACATAAAAAATCTGAAATCTCTCTATTAGCTTCTAACAATCCGATAGTTACCCCTTTCAATTGTACTGAAGCTTTTGGTGAATAAAAAACGTGTGCAATTTTCCGACTATACGCAATCGGTAAATTTTTATTGCAGGTAAATAATTCTGACCGGACGTAATATGTCCCTGGTATTGAAGGCATCTTGAATAAAATTGGATGTTCCATCTGATTACTCCCCTCCACAGATACATCTTCATTTTTTTGCCAAAGCCATTTTCCATCATCATCTGTGATTCCGTAAAGTATCTCCCCTTTTTGCGTTTCATAGTAGTCATTAAAAATATACAGACGTATCGTGTATTCTTCGTCAACGATAAAGTGTCTGTCCCATAATTCTAAACTTAAACCGAACGGAGAAAATGCATTTTTTAAAGTTTCGAGAACAGGTTTTGGATGTAAATCTTTTATGTTACGTTCAAACCAATGACCAGTCGGTCCATCGTTATTGCTCAAATAGACAAACGGCTGAATTGCACGAACACGCATACGACGGAATAATTCGACTAACTCCTGAGCAAGAAATGATTGATGACTAATTAACTCTTCTTGAGTGTAATCTTTTCCGAGCCATCGTTCGATAACATTTTTTGTCAGCGATGTGGGCTGAAAATTTTTATCTAACCACCACCAAAGAAATTCATTTACTACAGAAGGTGTCGGCGAATGTTCGATTTCTTCTAACGAGACAGTGAAGCCGAATCTGCAGTCATTCAAAACCGGACCAAGCGAGTAAATGTATGGATGCTGCTCATAAATATCTACAGACTCCCAGAGACGGGTTGGGTCGAGTTCTTTCAACTTCGGTACGATTTCTTTCTGAACAACATCATCCGAGGATTCATTTATCGGGTCCCAGAAAATGATACTCGGATGATTCCAGTTATCTTGCAGCCATCGAGTAAATTCTTTCGTGATTTGTTCTTTTGTTCCCGATGTCGTCCAGAATTGCCACTCGTTTTGAATTAGTATTCCGTATTCATCTGCAATGTCGTACCAGCGGTTGTACATTTGTCCGAGGTGATTGCGAAAAAAATTAAAGTTGTGTGCTTTTGGAATATCAACCAAGAGTTTCTTAATCCATTCAAAATTCCAAGGAAGTAACTTGCGGTCAGGGTCTGAGAGAAAACGATGAAAAGCGATGTTGCTGCCGCGTAAAAATATGCGCCTGCCGTTCAGATAAAAATCGGTACCGGATATCTTAAATTCGCGCATACCAAAAATCGTAAAAGTTTGGTCAACGACTTTATCTCCGTCCTCAATGGCAATCTCAACTTCATACAGAAATGGATATTCGGGAGACCAAAGCTTCATATAATCGATTGAAAATAAAAGGGTTACGCCATCTTCAGAGTGAGCCGTGCCTTGTACTTTTGTGGCAATTATGTCTGATCTTTTTGTTTTAGATTTCCTCTCCAAAATCTTTCCAACAATTTTTACCTCTTTATTTGATGTTAATCCGTTCTCGATTGTAACTCTCACTTCTGCTTGATGAGAGTCAATGTGTGGAATAACTTGAACCAATTTAAAACGGGGAGTACCCGATAAGTTGATATACACATCTCCCCAGATGCCAGGAATAAATGTTTCGCGCTCTTGGTCTTTGCCAACAGCGCTCTCTGGCGGAAGCTTTTCCCGAGAACCTACCCGCACTAATAGTTCATTTTCCTGTCCATATAAAAGTGCATCCGTGCAAATGTATTCTTGAGATGTATAGCAAGCTATGTCGCCACCGATATGCTTTCCATTCAGCCACACTTCAGTCCCAAACATCGCCTGTTCGATGGTCAGTACAGCAATCTCATATCGAGGAAGCTCATCTAAGCGAAATGTTTTCCGGTAGCAGTGATAGTCGTATGTTTGCCAGTTGTATTTTGGTTCAGCGCAATCCACTAGAGCCGGAACTTGAACTTGATGATCCCATTTTGATGGTAAGCTCTTTTTTTCTCCGGGCTGTATTTCCCAAAAGCCGTTGAGAGAAATTATTTTCCTTGGTTGAGTCAACACTTTTATATTCATTTTGTGGGTTTCAGAACTACGGTTACCGGCAATGTTTCAATTTCGATACCGCGCTTCGTCTGCCTTACCAGTTTGCCATTAATTTGGACTGAAACAATTGGATTGATAAAAGGTGAACGGAGAATAATTTTACCGGGAGGGATTTGTATGTTTCCGCCAATTTCGACAACCAAGTTTTCACCGGTCTTTTTCATACTATAATTAAGACTGCCATAGTAAGTTGGCAGCTTCCTGACTTCGATACCGTCCGGTTCATTCAGCCAATCTTCCCGAATACCCGCGCCGATAACAAGCGAAGAATCTTTCTCCCTCTCGTAAACAAACATACTTCGAATAGAACGGATAAAATCGGAAGCTACCCATGTGTGAGGCATATCGCCGATGAATCTTGGAATGTCCGGATTTTTCCACACGACTTCAGCCCAATGGTTCCACCCTTTCGGACGCTGGTCTTCACAAAAGAAATTTAACAACTCATGAGCACGTTGTTTTTGATCCATATAAACATACGCCCCAATTATTCGAACCTCGTAAGGAGTGTAATTCACCCAATCAATTTTACTGTCGCGTCTGTCGATAAAGAATTTGTAATAACGGTCGAATGTATTGGTAAGCTCCGGTTCGGGAATGTTGCCCAACTCGCCAATAGGATTTACACCGATCGCAGTTGAGGTTGCATCGAAATCGCCAAGCTCAACACAACCAGGAATGTAATCAATGTTCTTATTTTGCATCGCAAGCCGCATCGAGGCGTATAAACAACTCCTGAAATCATCAGTTTCAGAATTTAACTCTTTTTCTAACTCTTTCTCGCCTAAAATTCGTGCAATAGCAGCCGCATCATTTAGCCCGCGCAATACCCAAAAGTCGTCCCAGTAGGAATGCATCGGTTTGGCTGAGTAACCCTCGTGGCTTATAGATTCCGGAACAAGTCCGAACATAGCTCGCTGTTCCGCTGTGCCATATTTGAAAACATCTGTTTTACGTTGGCTACGCAATAATTGTATATACCTGACTGTTTTAATAATATTTTCAAACTTACCGCGTAACCAGATTGTGTCTTTTGTAAAATGAAAATATTGCATTACGACATAAATGAATTCACCGTGACTGTCGTGCTCAGGAACCGGGTCAGCGCCGCGATCATCAACAACGCAAGGTATTTTTCCATCGGGAAATTGGTACTTTGCATACCAATCTATATATTCACGCACTTCATCTGTTAAACCCATATAGAGAAGCGCTGTGGAAGTTAGCGCTCCGTCTCTTATCCACGACCGCTCGTACGAGCGCGAACCGGGATGAATAGCCGGTCCATCCCGGTTTATCAGTATATAAGCAATGTTCGATTTTAACGTTTTAATAATCAGATCCTCTGATTTTGGAAGTATTAATTCTACAGAGCTGAGTTTGGATTCCCAAAAATTTTGAGTTTTATCCAACAATTCTACAAACAAAGACTTTGCCTGAAAATCATCTTGCTTAGTTCTGATGTTCGTCGGTGTCTCGTCGGATGAAACAATCATATAGATATCCTTCGAACTACCGGATTGTAAAGCAAGGTCGTATTCGAATGCGGCAGATGCATAACCGAAATGATCGGTGATATGACGAGTAGATGGAACCTCACCATGAGAAATGAATGATGTAATGTCGCCTTGGTCAAATTCTGCCGCACCGAAACCGTTATGCGTTGAGAGAGATACCACTTGCGTTACATCGTCAACTGTAGCTATCCCATCCGAATATTTTATTGAACGAATATTTGCTGTTCCGCCTACCATATTCAAATCCTGTGATGGAGGATTAACTTCAAATGGGCGCAATGTAACAAATAATTTCCCGTCAACTATCTTATTGCTTTTATTCTCTACATTGTAATTGACAACCAGTACCGGTTTGCCTTCTACATTGACGGCAAATGTTGTTGTTTTAAAAATAATATCATTATGATTCCACTCTACGATAGGAATCGGCAGGTAGCCACGCCCTAATGATTGCGTAGTCCTAACATCATTCCAGGTAATAAATTTACCGTTGAGATATAAAAATGGTTCGAGAGAAAAACTCGCTTTATCAACCTCTATCATTCCCTCTTCATTTATCATTGCTTCTCTGTTATCGCCGCTAATGCCGACAATAGTCCAATACGACATTTGTTTGGAAAAGTATTTTGGAAAAAACCCTTTCGGTGCCTCACTCGCAACCGCTGACATAAATGCATTTGGTGACGAACCGAACTCCACACTTTTTACATCTATATTGCAGATGCTGTAGATCTTGTCGTTGCTGCTCTTCTTTAAATTCAATCTTATAAAACGAGCTTCAGCTTCAGGTAAATAGATATAATCACAGCCTCCATTCCCAGCCATTACTCGATAGACCGACGTCCAATTTGTACCATCATCCGAAAAATCGACATCGTATTGTTTTGCATAATTTCCTTTTTCCCAATCTAGCACAAGTCCGCCAAACTCTTGATCCTGTTGAAAATCGATAATCCACCACTGGTGTTCCGATTTCCCGCCGCTCATCCAACTTGTTGCAGCATTTTCGTCTATCGCAAATTGCGGTGAAGAATTATTTACCGATGAAGAGGCAGTTGCGACCGGCTTTAAGTTTGGATCAACTTCGACGATTGGTTCGATTTTGAATTCATCGATATAAACTATACCCTTGCCACCGCCTGTTCCGGCAGAGACGACAAACTCGATCTTATCTACATGTTTTATCTCACCACTGCCGGCAGGTCCCCAAGCAAAAGTAATGTGCCGTTTCTTGATTGTTTGCTTCGTCCATTCCTTTGGTAAATCAACATTCAGTTTCTTGATCCAGAAAACGTTATCTGAGGTATCAAGCAGCTTAAACTCAAAATTATTTACCGGTGCATCTCCTCGAAGATAAAATGAGAATTTATAATTTTCCGGGAGCTGAATCTTGAAAAGCTTTTGAGCAATTGCATAACCTGAGCCCTGAAATTCAAAATGAAGAGCAAGTCCTTTCCCCTCATAACCCTGTGCCTGATTAATACTCATCGAAGCACCGTCAGATACAATAGGCATCCAGGATTTGATGTCTTCGAAATTATCGAGAAGCCTCATTTGTGCAGCCACCGTATTCAGCAATAGGAATAGCAACATAATTATTTTTATGATTATCATTTTCCTTCCAACCACCCACTTTTGAAACCAGCACGTTTTAGTCCTTTGATGAGGTACGGATTTCTTTTCAATATATTCCACACAAAACTGTTCCTATAATTTTCAATCATTATGGCAATAGGACCTTGATCAATTCCCAAATAATCATTATCGAACCAGCCGTTTGGATGTGCCGGCGTTCGATAAGTCGGGTTGAACGCATCTACAAAACCATACTTTCGGAATACAAGGTCGCCATATTTATTTCTGAATGTTTTTAATGTGGGAATGCATATTTCGGGAGCAAAAGGGATCGAACCGGCAACAGCAGTCGGTGCAATTGTTCCGTCGTCGTTGGTCCAATCTATTGAAGGACCACGAGCTGCATATCCTTCAAACTTTCTTTTTTTACCATCAATTATGAAGGATGTATCTTTTGGACCATCGCAAGCAGTAAAACCCCAAATTGTATCTGAATAATCTTTAAACTTGCCTGGATTTTCTTTTGCGTATGCTTGTTGCGAGTATGTTGCTCGGCGAGAATTCTCGAAGTAATCAATCCCTTTTTCACTCATATATGGATCTTGAATCCCTCTGAAATCTATCCAACAATGTGAAAACTGATGACCAAAAAGTGGCGCAAAGCTAATAAACTCATATCCATAAAACTTTGCCCACAAATATGTTTTTACCCAAGCATCCCAAACACTTTCGGGAACAGGATGCGTTGGAGAACCAAGTGCAAGAATGTAGAGAATCATTGCCTCATCATAGCCGTCCCAGATATCCGAATGGAATCCGCGTTCGGGCGTCCAGCCGAGGGTAATTCCAGATCGTCCAGCCATTGCCCATTGCCAATCAACTCTGCGATACAGGCTATCGGCAAACTGTCGGATATATTTTTCAAGGTTTGTGTCTTGGTGAAAATAAGTTTGACAGAAAAGAACACCAGCCATAAGCAAGCCGGTATCGATTGTGGAGAGTTCACAATTCCAGGTTCTCTTGCCTTCTCTGATAGCCAGGAAGTGATAATAAAATCCTTTATAACCGCTTGCGTCGGGTTTTTTACTCTGTTCAAGACTCAAAAGGAATCGAAGTGTATTCAACACCCGTTGAGCTGCTTGATTGCGTGTAATGATGCCCCGCTCAACAGAGATTGGATATGAAGTGAGTGCGAATCCGATTGCCGCAACACTCGATGGAGAATACGATGAGGGCCAACGGTCCGGAGTTAAACCTGTAGCAGAATCAGTAACATCGAGAAAATATTGCAGTGTACGCTCTTGAAGTGTATCGATAAAAGAATCCCATTTAAATGAATCATCCTTTATAGTGTTCTGTTGGCTACATCCAATTGTTATGAATATTAATTGGATAACAATTATTATGGCAATTTTTCTGGTTTGCATAGGATTAATATTTTTGGACACGGATAGATTTAGCTATTATATGAATATTCATTTAATCACCAGCATCGATTTTGTTAGTAGCCCTTCGGAAGTATTCAAACGATAAAAATATAAACCGCTCGACAATTTCGAACCATCAATCTCCACTTCATATCTTCCCGCTTCTCGCTTCTCATTAACGAGTGTTGCTACCTCTTGCCCAAGGACATTGTACACTTTCAAGGTTACGTGTGCTGCTTTCGGAAGATCGAATTGAATCGTTGTACTGGGATTGAACGGATTTGGATAATTTTGAAAGAGCTTGAAAGCTAAAATCAATCTTGATGGTTCATTTACGTCGGTTACTGGTTCAAAACCTGCACGCTGTAACCCTAATTGTACATATGGATTCTTCATAAAACGATTCCAAACAGATTGAGACCGATAGTTTTCTATCATCAAGATTATCGGTCCTTGGTCAATGCCGATTACATCAGGTCCCCACCAATTCACTTTCAGATTAAAAGCATCTCGGAAACCGTAATTTGTCCAGAGTTGAGGGCGGAACGTATTGTAGAGTTTATGAGCGACTGCAAGAGATTGTTCTGGAGTAAATGGTATTGAACTTAAAGCAGCAGTCGGTGTTATTGTTCCGTCGTCGTTAAAAGCCGGCGGCGCACCACGTGCTGCGTATCCAGTTGGTCCGTCAGAAGCAGTGAGTCCCCAAACAGAATCGCTGTAACCGACAAAGTTTCCCGGATTGTCAATGCAGTAAGCACGCTGAGCTAAAGTTGCACGGCGTGAGTTCTCAAAATAGTCGATACCTCTCCATTGCATATAGACATCACGAATATTTCTGAAATCGACCCAGCAGTGCGAATACTGATGTCCGAAGAGCGGTGGAAAAGGGATGTAAGAATATCCGTAGTATGTTTCCCAAGTATAACCGCTCGTCCATGCCTGCCAGGCGGTTGTGGGAACAGGTTTGGTTGGAGAACCTAACGCAAGAATATATAAAATCATTGATTCGTTGTAACCAGTCCAATAGCCCAAACTGCCAAACTGAGTTTCGGGCTTCCATTCCATCATAATACCGGGGTTAAAGTTGCGCATCCAATTCCAATCGACACGACGATAGATTGAATCGGCATACACGCGGATGAGGGTTTCTATCGAGTCGGCTCCATTAAAGTATTGCTGTGCGTCCAAAATTCCTGCTAACAACAACCCCGTATCGATAGATGATAGCTCAGAATTCCAAGCCCGGGTTGCAGTTGTCATATCCAGAAAATGATAGAAGAAACCTTTGTAACCGATTGTACCCGATGCAGCGCTCCCCTGTGGCTTTTGCCAGAAAGTTTTGAGAGTTGTCAGCACACGGTCTCTTGCGGCTTCTCTCGCAATCCAATTTCGATCAACACCAACACAAATTGCCGATAGTCCAAAGCCAACTGATGCGATACTTGATGGAACCGAGGATGTATTGCGATCTTTTATCAGTCCATTCAAAGGATTGGCTTCGTACCAGAAAAAACGAAAAGCCGAATGTTGAAGCGAGTCGAGTAGTTCATCGTCAGTTTGGGAAAATAAATTCTGAAAAAAAATAAAACTGATAAGAATAATTGAAAGGGATGTTTTCATCGTTTACCTCCCGAGTGTAATTTTAATTTTATGTGTTGAACCATCTTCAAAAATAGGAAGGACATTTTTAAGCCCGGGAATTTTAGAAATAAAAGGATCACCATCAATTAGAATTTCTTTAACTCCGTATTCGACACCCGCTGGATTGCTGACTTCGACCAAATAAGTTGCACCTCGAAACTTTCGATTAACAGAATATTTTTTCCACGTTTTAGGAATGCAAGGGTCAATCAGAAGTCCTTCACAAGTAGCCCTGATGCCGAGTATCCAATCGAGAGTAACCTTGAACAACCATGAAGCAGAACCTGTGTACCACGTCCAACCGCCACGACCATAAAACGGAGATTCAGGTCCTTCGATGTTGCCCGGTGTAACATAAGGTTCAGCTACATACTCATCGGGTCTGAGTCCTCTGTTAATCGGATTAATTTTTGAGCATATCCGGTAAGCGGCGTCTGCGCGTTTGAGTAAAGCTTCTGCAATAACCACCCAAGTAGCAGCGTGCGTATAAACGCCACCGTTCTCACGCATTCCTGGGGCGTATCGGGTAAGATAACCAATATATGTATCTACATTTTTATAAGCTGGATACAAAAGCAAGGGACCTGCTTTATATTCAAGTTCTTTTTCAACTACATCCATAACTTGGTTAGCCCGATCTTTATCGGCTACCTCAGCAATAACAGACCAAGTCTGAGCATTCAAAAAAATTTTACCTTCAGCATTTTCATTACTGCCAATTTTTTCGCCCGAATCCTTAGTGGCCCGGTAATACCACTTACCATCCCAAGCGAAATTATTTAATTTTTCTTTTAATAATTTTGCTCGTTCAAGATAGGCATTTGTTTTTTGATTATCGCCGCAGCGTGAAGCAATTTCTGAGAAATCGAGAAGTATGCGGTGAATAAAATGACCAAGCCAAATTGACTCGCCTTTCATATCAAGCCCTACAGCACTCAAGCCGTCGTTCCAGTCGCCGCCGCCAATCAATGGCAAACCTCGCTCACTGAACCTCTCGAGCGCCTTGTCAATTGCACGGAGACAATGATCGTATAGTTTTACAGGTGTTGTATCGTCCACAAATGGTTCTTTGCAATCGAGTATCGAAAAATCATTAGTCTCTAAAAGATAATTGTTAACGACGAACGGCAGCCAGAGTAAATTATCTGAAATTTTTGACTTCAGACCGATTTCAGAAATCGGATGCCACCAGTGATAAACCGTTCCGTCTTCAAACTGATGTCGAGCGTGAAGAAGAATTTGCTGTTTGGTTTTTTCTGAATCTATTGGAAGGAAGATTTGACTGTCTTGCAATTGATCTCTGAATCCGAAAGCACCACCAGTCTGATAATAAGCTGTCCTTCCCCACATCCGTCCGGAGATTGCCTGATACTTCAGCCAAGTGTTCATCATTATGTTCATTGCATCGTCGGGAGTATGAATCTCTACCGTGCCGAGAAGTTCATTCCAGCTTTCTCGTACATTTCGAGAAGCTTCATCGACATTCTGAATCGAAGAATATTTTTTAATTAGATCCTGAGCTTGCAGTTGTGAATCTGCGGCGCCGAGTGTAAAAACAATTGTGATTTCTTCTTTTGGTTCGAGTGAAATGTTATTTTGAAGACTGCCGATAGGATCGAGCATATTGCCGCATTTTTTCTGGAGCTTCCCTTTAACAACTGCTTCAGGATTACTTAACGATCCGTAGTTACCGAGAAAGGATTCTTTATCACAATCAAAAGAAGCGGGCTTAAAGCTGGACGAGTGGAAAGCGACGTAAGCCCAATCAGCATTCCAATGGCCCCTGTCGGTTGGAATTTCCCACATCCTTTTTGTAGCAAAGATTAAATTCTTTTCAAACTTTGTTTCGATAAAAGTTTTGTGGAATTCCCTATGCCAATCGGGCGATGCGCCAAGTCCCCACTCAAAGTAAGTGAATATCTGAAGATGGCGTGAACGGCGGGTTTTGTTTTTGATAGTGAGTCTCCAAATTTCAAGCGGTTCGTCGTTCGGGACGAAAATAAGCAACTCAGTCTCTATTCCGAAATTCGTAGAATTGATTTTAGTATAACCGATACCGTGATGACAGGAGTAAGAATCCGGCTTGTTACAAACAGGCTTCCATCCCGCTGACCAGATATTACCTTTCTCATCTCGCAGATAAATATACTTTCCCCAATCATCTTTAATTAAGTCTTGTTCCCATCGGGTGATTCTGTTCAGTTGAGCATGTGTGCGCCAGCTATAGCCACTTCCGGTCTGTGAAATTGTAATCCCATAATCACCGTTACTTATAACATTTATCCACGGTTTCGGTGTTCTCGGTGTTGTGATGATATATTCTTTTCCGTCAAGAGAAAATTTTCCATATTTAGTAGCAAATTGTTTCATGTATTTAAAAAGATAATCCGACAGTAAAACGCTGAACACTTTCCAATCGGCCGTAGTCATTCCAAGCGTAATCCATTTTAAATTCATAACCACCGACGTCGAAATAAACACCGGTGCCTAATGTTAAACCTACTTCTGAATCTTGTTGAAAAAGGTTTTGATAACCGCCTCTAATCGCAAAAGTATTTCTAAATATCCATTCAGCGCCAAAACTAATACTCTCTGTGTTATCGTTCGGGTGAAAAGCATCAACAGCAAATTGGAATTTGTGATAATTTCCGATTTGCCACGGCATACTTACACCCACACGGAAAAACACGGGCAATGGGAATTCTTCTGTAAAAAATTCCCCCGGCAGAGCGCTGTTGTCTCCATACCGTGTAGGATCTCTATCGAACTGAATACGCAAATCATCGCCGGAATATTTTGCCCTTGTACCGAAGTTTGAAATACTTGCACCTATGTGCAATCCATCCGGTGAGAGACGATAAATTGTTCCGACGTTGATAGCAAACGCAGAAAGAGAGCTGTGCCAAATCATCTCCTGCATATACGTTACCTGGATGCCGGCAGAAAATCTATCCGAAATTTGTTTGCCGTAGCCAAGCCCTACTGCAAAGTTGGATACCGTATAACGTTCACCCGTTCCGAGAGGCTGCGACACTGTTCTGACCTCAATCTCACCCGAATTTAATGATGTTACACTTGCAAAAAGATTTCCCCACTCACCGGGTTGAATTGAAACTGCCGCATAATTGTAAGCTATGTCTGCGAGCCAAAGACTATGTGCGAACTGAACTTGATAACCCGACAGCATCCCTATTGCACCCGGATTATAATAAGCAGCAAAGACTTCGTCGTACATTGACGACCCTGCATTTCCCATTGCTGACACACGAGCGCTCGGTTCTATAAGAAGGAATTGACCTACAGTTGTTCCAGTCTTTGTTTGAGAAAATGATGTCTGAAAAAATAAATAGATAAAAAATAATATTAAAATCTTTTTCATAGCGTGTCTTCCTACTACTTAATAATAGAAAATTTCCCGATACTTGTACCTACCTCGGGTGCATCCACATGAAAAATGTATAGTCCAGGCGCAACATCGAGGTTATCTTTAGTCCGTAGGTTCCAAGTTACATAACCGCTTGTGGAACCATCGTGGTAAAGCGTTTGCACAAGTTCACCTCTTATCGTGTAAATTCTAATAGTACAATTTTGTGGAATGTTTCTGAATTCGAGTCGTCGTTCACCACGACCGGAAACTGCGAATCGTTCCGGTTCAAAACTCGCTGAGCCGACATAGGGATTAGGTACGACATACGGTTTCTTAGCAAACTGCTCTTTCGCCTTTGCATTATCAATAAATTCTGCTTTGGTGATAAACTTAAAAGTATCTTGGACACCATAAGGAACATCAATGACTAACTCGTACACATCCCCTTCAGCGGGTGGGGCAAGCGTTCCTCGAACAGATTGACCGATTGTATCGAGCTGAATTCTCCAAGTTTGTCGTGCAACAGTTGGAGCCGATTTCGCATAAGTTACAATATCAATGTATTCATCTGCTCTGCTTATAGTACTATCTCTATCGACGTCATAAAATACAAACTTCATCCGCATATTACCGGTATCGGCTTTAGCTGTAATTTTAAATTTGGCAGGGCGAGCAGGACGACCAACACCAAAGGAAATAGACGAATCCATGAATGTATTGGCAAACGTAATTGTTATGTCATCAGGGAAACCGGGACGACATAAATTGATAGGCAGAACATGAATATAGTTGGTTTTGAATCGAGCATTCGTCGGACTTGTCGGTGTGAATCCTGTTTGTAATGTATCGAGAACAACTGTCTTTGGAGTCGTAATGACTGGAAGTATTCCAGAACCCACCTGTCCGATTCCTTCTCCATCAAGGTCATATCCGTTTTTTATTACAACCTTTCCGGTAGTACTGTCGGTTAAATTGTAAGAGGATGCACGGATACTGTCCGGCGATTGTGTGTTGAATGTAATATAAAAAGTATGATCATCAGGGACCAAGTCAGAATTTAAAATCTTTATATCTACATAACCGATTCCTTCTCCGTTAATTCGGACAGTGTTTGATGCCGCAGCAGGTGTATAGCCGAGAGATTTCGGATTAGGTCTGACTTCAGCTACGTTAGAAGGAAGAATCACTCCGCCGCGTGGTGTACGAGATACATTGATAGCATTTTCTGACGGAAAAAATTCTAATGAATCGGACCCGAAGTCGTATGATGTAACCGCATAATAATAAAGTTGACCGTTGGTTACAGTTGTGTCGATAAACGTATGTGTTATTCCTGTTTCATCGCCAAGATAATAAGCAACACCTTCAACAGTTTGTTTGGAAAAACCGCTAATACCATTTTTCAAATCGAATTGGGCAATGGGCTTACCATTACCGAATGGGCCTGTTCCTCGTCCAGTTGTAATTACCTTCGGGTCCCGAAATTCAGGGTCCGTTGAGCGATAAATTCGATAACCCTCGAAATCGTTTATGTTTGTGACGGGATCGACACCGCGTTCGGCGGCATCATCCCACGTCAATCTCACGTAACCGTCGTCAGCTTCTGCTTTTACAGTTGGCAATGGCGGTGGGACAGCAAATTGGTAATTAGCATTATATATTTGCTGAACAGTTTTAACTGTATTACGCAGTTCGATCAGGTCAGCACCGTAACCGAGAGCGAGGCTGAAGCGTTCGGTTTTACCGGCTTTAAGTTTAAAAGTTCCTGAAGCAAATAAAAATCCGATGTTGTAGTTGAGGATAAGAGCAGAATCGAAATGATTAGAAAAGACAGGGTCGGTAAATTTTTCATATAGCCGCTGGGGCCAATTTCGACCGTCATCAAAGAAGGCAATGTTGTCTGTTTCAGTGCTCGGGTTACCAGCTCCAGGGGCAATGCGATTCATTTTAAAACCAGTAAGACCGATTTGATCAGATTCATTCAAGTCGGTTTTATCAAAATAAGGTTCGCCATTTGTAGGAGTTTCGTCTCCCTCGCCTGTATCAAAAGTTTCCGGAACACCATCAGCGCCGTAGTCGTGTAATTCTGCCACCCAATCGAGGTCCTCATCTCCTGTCCACCATCTTCCGGCTCTGTAAGCCGGTCGTTGATCTAATTTTCCGTAAGCCACTTCAAATTTATCAAGGTTATAGTTGGTTGCTACATAATTCTGTATCGCTTGTTGACCTTCAATCATTTGTCCCGGTCCACCATCTCGTTTTTCATCGGTTATTCCATCCTCATCGTTGTCAATACCATCTGCTGCATTCCCTGGTGTTTCAAGATAGGCATAACCGAGGTATCCGGTTTTCGTGCAATTACCTGCCAAACTCACACCGTTTCCAAGTTTATCCCAGGTGTAAACCAAATTTAAACCAGAAGACCTATCGAAAAAAGCATTGTCGTCGTCCGATTCATAAACGCCATCGCAAGAGCGTGCCGAACCACCGACGCCAGCATCCATATAAATTCCAAAAATTATGTTGTCATCGTAATCAGTTGTTCCCTCGTTTGTAATATCATAATGCCAGAAGATTACATTACTCGCTTGGGGATTAGCCCATTGAAAACCACGTACTTCTATTCGTAAGCCAAGCCCGCGGCGTGTGGTATCACGACTATCAGGATAAAAATCCCAGGCATCATAAAATTGGTCATCCATCACGGCAAAGCTCTCTAAGTCGGCGGTTGCCCGTTTGCCAAAGTAACCATTCCATTTTCCGGACCAGCCCGGATCATCTATATCATTTAATTTATCTTGCCATTTATCGGGCCATGTTCTCGGGTCATTACTGACGGCGGGTGAACGTCCACGGTTTATTGCCGGGTCGGGTTGAAAGTATCCGGGGCGCGGCTCATAACGCATTATTCGGTTATAATAAGGACTCAGCCCCTGCCGCTCGCGATAACCAGTTTCCATAATATAAACATCGAGTCCGTTTCGTTGGGTAATCTTTGCAAGGACGAAAGGAGTTATACCATCGCTATAATTAAGACCGCTACCTTTAGGTATTTCTACTGAATGGAAAACACTTAAATCTACGTTTCCCGGATCCGGTGGATAATCGCCCACCATTCCAAAATTGTAAAAGAGAGTCCGGATGTTAGCTGCATCGTGAAAGCCAGCACGTTCAGCATCTACTCTTCCCCTCAATTCAGGCGGGACTACAGGTTGAAGCTGTGCGCTTATCTCCAAATAATTATAAATGAAAATAAGGAGTAAAGAAATTATGATTTGTCGATAATATTTCTTCATAAGATAATTAATTGTAATTAATCGTTAAACCAATCTCTACTCTGCGCGGTGGATAGAAACGAGTAGGGTTTGCTAACATAGCCCGGTCGCCTATTGGATTGAGTGAATAATCGGGATTGCCTGTATCGCTGAAAACAAAACCGTTTGCGAATCTTGTGTCAAGTAAGTTAAGAACTCTGAAAAATGCACTGATGGGAAATCCGGCGAAGGTAAAATATTTTTCACCGCGTAAATCTACAATTAAATGATTGGGTTTTCGACCTGAGTTTACCTCGAGTCCCTGTCCGAATCCTGCGCCGATAGCCGGTGTATATGGTTGTCCACTCCCAAATCGTGAAACCGCGCTGATAGAAAAATTCTTTGGATCCTGCAACATAACTGTGAGATTTAAAGTGTTCCGCTGATCCCAATTAAGCGGAACTTGCCTTGGTCGTGGGTCTTCACCCGCAGCAGCTCTAGTAGCTGTCTCCCGTGGATCACTGGAATTACCTTGCGCCATTTGCCAGGTATAATCTAATGATGTGCTTAAAAGTCCAATCCTTCGTTGGTCCAAAGAAAAAGTAAAACCTATTACATTTCCGAAATCAACATTAGTTAAGCGTGCATATTCGGCAGCGGTATAAGTGGAAATGAACTCTACACCGAGTAGGTCTCGAATGTCTTTGTAGAACACACTGATGTCCATACCAAGGAAGTCGGTTAATTCGTTTTTATAACCAAATTCATATTGAATTGTTCGTTCGGGTTTTATATCGGGATTCCCGAGCACACCATAGCTAACACCACCCGCCTGTAATTCTTTTAAAATTGTGTAGTCGGAATTTGTGAATATTTGTCCCAACCCTGGCAACTGATAAAAATGTCCGTAAGCAAAAAAGAGAGCTGATCGTGTTGTGATTGGATACGACACACCTAACCGTGGTGCAACAGTTATTTTTTTACTTGTCTTTTGGGGATATGACATAGGTGCGCCGGTAATAGTGTTTGCTGGATTTTGCAAATCACTAGGGATTGTAGCCCGCGAGTCGAAATATTCCGAACGAGCACCAAACCTTAGTGTAAGGTCTTGCCATTCAATTTGATCTTGAGCATAAGCTGAAATTGAAATAGGACGATAAGTTGATATACCAGGATATTCCGGTGGTTGAGAGAGTTTAGGTCTTAGCACCATTACGCCTCCTTCGGTAGTTTGAATAATATATCCGGGTGATCCAAACTCAACTTTTGAAAAGGCAAACTCAACTCCAGCTTTCAGTTGGTGGTCGCGGGTTACTTGACTTGTAACGGATGCTTTTATTACATACGTGTTTGTCTGTTGTTTGAAGCGGATTAAATCGACTCCTTGTACAACTGCACCTAACTCGTATGTCCCATCCGATTGTGGTGGACCAGCATCAATATAGCGCGAGTCGAAAACATCCTCATAAACATAGTCAGTATATTTAAAATAATTTTGCCGAACACCTATGTTGTAGAATGTTGAATTAGAAAGAGTGTGGGTAACATCAATACCATGCACAAGCGAAACTGTCTTCTGTGTAGGAGTACCATCGGGGTTTAGCCGCCAAGCAAAATTTGTACGCTTTGCATCAATAGAATTTAGAATTGCTTGATAACTTATTTCAATATGTGCTACGGGTTTATTTGTAATTTTAGCAAGTCCCGACCATTCATTCGAATATCCTAAAGGTACATCTTTTTGATCACCTGTCGATGTAAAAATCTTTTTTTCAAAATCGGAACTATCAGTTGGTATAAAACGCCGTGTTCCGTAAAAGTAATCATTACTCATAGATCGACGAGCATTGAATAAGAAATAGGTCTTTGGGAGCGGCGTCGGTCCGCTGATTGCTATTTGGTAATTTTGAATTGATAAGGGTCTGAGTTTGTAATCTATTAGTCGTTTGGTACTACCGGGATACAGAAAATCGCCGGTATATAGTTCTGCACTCCATTTAAAATCTTCGGTTCCACTTTTAAGCACTGCATTTACAACTCCACTCATCGCTTGACCGTACTCCGCATCAAAAGTACCGCTGATTACCTGGACTTCTTGCAACAACGAACGGTCAAGTCGCAGTATTGAAGTGTTATCAAACGAGTTGTTAACCGTTACACCGTTTACCTGGTATTGGACTTCACCCTGCCTTCCACCGCGAAAGTGCCCGTCCACAACACCTGCTTGCAGGTTTACAATATCTCGAATTTCTTGAACCGGTAACGCTTGGATATCGTCTCCGGAAAGCGAAACCATAGAGCTTGTCAGATTGATATCGACAATCGGTTTTTGGGCAGTTACTAATACAGTTTTTTGTTCGAGCACGGTTTCTTCAAGCGCAACATCCAATTTCGTTGTCTGATCAGTAGTTATCAGAACATCCTGGACTATTAGGGTTTGATAACCGACCAAACTAAATTGAATTTTGTATTTACCCGGCGGGATATTATTGACATTATAATAACCATCAATGTCGCTTGAAGCGCCGAGAGAGGTGCCTACGATTTGAATGTTGGCACTTGGCAGCGGTTCATTAGCTTGATTGACGACGCGGCCCGAGAGTTTTCCGGTAGTCCCTCCGTTCAGATTACTTGAGAAAAAAATAAGTAGCATAAATGGAATGACTAATAAAAAATAAAGATTCGTTCTTAAAAACTTGAAACTGGTTTGCATAATTTTCAAATTTTAAAATGGATTAAAAATGATTTGGGGGAGAAAACGCTTTCTCCCCCAAATTCATCGGAATTATTTCAACAAAAGCATCTTACTGAATTGCGTAAGTAACATTTTCCCACTTTGTGAATTATTCATCTGCAGACGATACAAATAAACTCCCGAACTTAACCCTTCGGGATTGAACTGCATCAGATGTGTGCCAGTTGTTCTATAACCTAAAGTTTGTGTGATAACATTCCTACCCAAGACATCATATACTTTTAACAGCACATCACCTGCATAAGGCATCGTGAATTTAATTGCCGTTGATGGATTGAACGGATTTGGATAATTACCGAGTAATGCAAAATTTTTAGGAAGTGGATTACCTTTTTCATCAAGAACAGTTGTTATAAGAGCCAATGGATCCATATATGCCCAGACAGGTCCAGCTGCACCGCCGTGTTCCCTGAAGAACCAAGTACGAGTTCCGTAATTGTCCGTAGTGCTTGCAAATGAATCACCGTCGAAAAGTGTAATACCAAAAAACAGAATTCTATCACCTAATCCAGACGGATAACCGAGCTTGGTTAAATCGATAGCAAGTTCGATTGTGTAACCGGAATCTTCATCGTTATAATCGTTGATAGTTGTGCCGCCTTTCATTTTAATCTCTGCCCATGCACCCATTAAGGTATCCATTAAATATGGTAAATACCCTTCCGCTATAAGCTTACCTGTCGAATCAAAACGGATAGTTAATTCTCGTGGTAGCTGGATTTTATCAAGTACATCAATTGCTCCTCTATCATTAATCGAAAACCTGATTCCATCCCATTGATCGAAATTATTGATTGACCATACAGCTAAGTCACGCACATCAACACCGAAGTATAATGTATCGTCTCTGAAGAAATATTTAACCGTTGCATCGGCGGGGTCAAGAACCTGAGCCTTAATACCACCTAATGTGGGTTGGAATTGTCCGCTGCGGTAAGGACCTATACTCGGATATAACTCGCGAAGTGCATCGTCACCATATCGGATATCTAAACTTGGCGCATACTTCCAGACATCTTCCGATAAATAACCATCAATAATCGGGGTAGAATAATTCACGCCGTTTTTAACAACGATTTCAGGTCCAATAATAGGTATTGAATCGGTATCAAGAGTGACATCGGGCTTTGCATAAATACGCACTACGTTATAAGCGTTTGCGTTACCCCACGGACCTTGCCACCATACTCTGTTACCACTAAACTTAGCGGCGTTAAAGGGCCATTGCCAGTCGGCATCATAAATGGAAATGTTAAATTCAATGATATCGCCTTGTGGACGTTTAACGTTGTAACCTCTAGGAATTAAATTGAAACAGAGTTCCATTACGTATCCGGTGTCTGGTGTAACTATCCAGCCGGCACCTGTATCTTTATTCGCAATGCCCTGCACGGTAGTTTTGGCATTCCAAACAGATCGGTCGGTAGAAGCCCAACCCATAAAGCACGGTTCGGCGCCCACATCTCCACCTGATGGTCCACAACCCCACGACTCAGTAACCCAACCATAAAAATACTCAAAAACCGGCGCGGGTCTATCAGGACTTGCATGGTTACGCATATTCATCAGAAGTCCATCGAATTTATTGTATAGTCCGCCACCCACGGAGCTATCGCGAGTTATAACCGCCATATACAATGAATCACCTCTGACTAAAAATTTTAACGTCGCTTTTGTGGAATCAGATGCCGTAACACCTGATTCAGATTTCCATCCGCTCCCGGGCATACCTGCACTTTGGCCGAACACAACCAATACCGATTCCGCAACTGACCATGCCGGTTCATTCAGTATTCCATCGAGTGTTATAGTACCTGATGTAACCGTACGCGCCCATATCGCGTCCGTTCTTTTAATCATTTGGGCTGATGTTAGTGTAACTACAAACAATAACAAGAACGATATTTTAAACATTTTCATAATATGATCTCCTTTCTCATATTTTATTTGATGGGGTAACCGAGATTACCCCATCAAAAAGTATTGTTATAAACTAACTTCTCCTCTGGTCATTTGATACTATTTTATGATGGCCATTTTCTTTACTTCGCTGTACGTTCCCGCTTGTCCCGAAGGGATGGCGTTCGCCATAAGACGATAAAAATACATGCCACTCGACAAATTCGACGCATTGAAAATTACAGAATAATAACCCTGTGGCTGTTCCTCATTTACCAATGTTGCAATCTCCTGTCCGAGTGTGTTAAATACTTTCAAAGAAACGACTGAGCGTGAAGGCAGCGCATACTTAATCGTAGTCGATGGATTGAATGGGTTTGGATAGTTTTGCGAAAGTGTAAAACTCGTTGGAACTCCTTCTCTGTCATCCACATTTACAGTTGGTGATAGATAAATTTTCCTCATCACATTACCCCACTCACTTCCCCACCATGTTTTGTGAAATGTTCTGGAATCAGGTCCAACCCATGGCTGCGCATCAAAATGATAACCATCAGGTTCAAAAATATTTATCATGACATCTATTGAA
>CAZOQB010000019.1:0-46460 GCA_964581995.1 uncultured Ignavibacteriaceae bacterium
TGAATTAATTAATTTTATGTCTTAACTTACTGTCCAGAATAAAGGGGCAAGATCATATCTATTCCAATTAAATCTCTGCATTTTAAAGAGTTATTCAGTTCGTTGAACTTTTTGGAAAATTCCCGAACTTTTTCATAAGTAATTTCTTTAGAAACTTTATCCTCCGCATCGAATTTTCCGTACTTCAAACCTATTACCATCAACGCACCGGTGACGGCGCCGCAGGTTTCCTGCATTCTTCCCATTCCACCGCCAAACGGACAAGCAATTTTGAAAGCATCCGCTTCAGGTATTCCGAATTGCGGCGCGAACGCCGCAAACACCGACTGCGTGCAATTAAAACTGTTTCTGAAATGCGATACGGCTTTTTCTGAATTTGTCATAAGTAGTTAACTTATTTGTCGATGAGCTACTGTGTGTGCAATCATCTAAAAAAAATCTATTATTTTCTGTATCGTTTCTGCTATTCTGTTTGTTCCAGTTATGGAGTTCGGAATCGTTAGCGATAAGTGTAGCTGGTTCTGAACTTCACTCAATTTAGGTTTGAGATGTTGCATTGTTTGTATTTTGGATACCAAACGATTAAGCGGCGAATCGTCAGCTTCGTCGTAAAATTGTTTATCGTCCTTCTTTGGAAGGGTGATTATTATTAGTTCTTTTTTCAATTCCACTTTTTGAATCCTGAATTTCGATGCGGTGATTTTTAATTCGATTATTTTAAATAAGTTCTCTACTTCAGGTGGATACTCTCCAAAGCGGTCCTGTAATTCAGTCCGTATATCGTCAATTTTTGTGGAATCATCCATCCTGTAAAGCCGGCGATAGATTTCGAGTCTTTCTGAATCTTTTTCAACATAAAAATCCGGAATCAGCGCTTCTATGTCCGTGTCGATTGTAGTTTCGATTTGTTTCTGAACCGAAACTTCTACGGCAAATAACTCTTTGAACTCCTCATCTTTTAATTCAGAAACTGCTTCCGCTAATATTTTCTCATATGTTTCGAATCCTAATTCCATAATGAAGCCGGACTGTTCGGCGCCGAGAAGATTGCCGGCACCCCGAATTTCCAAATCACGCATCGCTAAGTTTAATCCCGAACCTAATTCAGTAAATTCCTCAATTGCTTGTAACCGCCTTATGGAATGGCGAGGCATAGAACTCAACGGTGGCACGAGTAAATAAGCATAAGCTTGCACATTCGACCTGCCTACGCGCCCGCGTAACTGATACAGTTCTGCAAGCCCAAATTTATCAGCACGATTTATAATTATAGTATTGACGCTGGGGATATCTAATCCCGATTCAATAATTTTAGTCGCAACAAGGATGTTGAACTTTTTCTCCCAGAAATCTAACATTATCTTTTCTAATTCATGTCCGTGCATCTGTCCGTGGGCAACATGAACCTTTGCTTCAGGAACATGTTCTTGAATGAGCGAGCAAATTTCATCGATGTTCTGGACTCTATCGTGCACAAAATAAACTTGACCACCACGATGCAGTTCCTTCATAATTGCTTCGCGGATGAGTCTCCAGTGAGTCTTGCGACCCTCTGTAGCCGGTACTATTTCCGTAATAATCGGCAAACGATTTTGTGGCGGTGTGTTGATTAACGAAAGATCGCGCGCACCCATTAACGAAAAATTTAATGTTCGAGGTATAGGTGTTGCTGTTAGAGTTAGCGTATCGACAGATAACTTAATCATGCGGAGTTTTTCTTTAGCCGAAACTCCAAACCGATGCTCTTCATCGATTATTAAAAGTCCCAGGTCTTTGAAAGCCACATCTTTCGATAGTAATCGATGTGTGCCTATGATAATGTCTATTCGACCTGATTTTAAATTATCTAAAATCAGACCCTGTTGTTTTTTTGTTTTAAATCTGGATAAACTCTCAATTTTTACAGAAAATCTATCGAGCCGATCGCGAAATGTGTTGTAGTGTTGCTGAGCGAGTATGGTAGTTGGGACAAGAATAGCTGTTTGCATATTATCCATTACGGCTTTAAATGCGGCTCGCACTGCAACTTCGGTTTTCCCAAACCCGACGTCACCGCAGATCAATCTATCCATCGGTGAGCTCGATTCCATATCTCGTTTTATGTCATCCGTTGTTTTTGTCTGGTCGGGTGTATCCTCGTACATAAACGAAGCTTCAAGCTCTTTCTGCCAATGTGAATCGGTTGAGAAGGCAAAACCTATTTCGTTTTTTCGTTTTGCGTATAACCGAATCAAGTCGCGTGCAATATCTTTTATTTTCTTTTTTGCTTTCTGCTTTAAACGTTCCCAACTCGATTCACCGAGCTTATGCAGTTTCGGAACGTGACTTTCCTGAGAGGAGTATTTTTGTACCCTGTTAACATAATTTAAGTTTACATACAACGTATCTTTATCGAGATACTCTAACTTTAACACCTCCTGTTCAATATTTCCGATTATCATTTTTTGTAAGCCGACAAATTTTCCGATCCCGTGGTCAATGTGCACAACGTAATCGCCCCTTTTCAATTGGTTGAGTTCCTTAAATGAGATGCCTTTGAAGCGACGCCGTTTTGAAGTGCTTCGCCTTTTTATTCGACCAAAAATTTCGTGTTCGGTGAAAACTGCTATCCTGGCTGCGGGGAAAATAAATCCTGAATGCAGAGCCTCAGCGGCAATCTGGAAATCCGGCGTTCGGCGTTCGGTATTCGTAGTTAGCTGGGAGACATTAGATAATCCATCATTATGTATATTATCGCTGTGTACGTCTTTGGCTCTGTGGTGTTCTAACGTTTCAGGTTTATTTAGAACTTCGTCAATCAAACTTTCCAGCCGATTTAATTCTTCCTTTGTATCGCAGTTGATATAAGTATGATATCCATCGTGGGATAATTTCCCGACCTTCTCGAGCAACTGATTGACGCTTCCGTTAAACGATGGCTGCGGCGACGAAGAAAAATCTATGCGTAAATGTTTTTCTTGTGGAGAGAATTTTTCAAGGGGAGAAATTAAAACGTTAGGGAAATCAGAAATGCGATTGTTGAAAATATTTAGGTCGAATATATTGCTAACACCTTCTTTATGAAGCTCTTCTATCTCCCTCTGTATAATTTCCGGTTGATGAATCAAAATTATGGCATGGGGGTCTAAATAATCGAATAATGAAGCCGGCTCCTTCTCGGATAATGTGTCATCTGATTTAATTAAATCGGGGACAATACTTGCAGACTGCAATTCACGAATGGAACGCTGCGAGAGGGCATCAAACTCGCGGATTGATTCTACCGTGTTTCCGAAAAATTCTAAGCGGACGGGATTGTTGCCTATGTAAGGAAAAACATCTACGATGCCGCCGCGCACTGCGAAATCGCCGCATCCTTCCACGAAATCTTTTCTCTCGAAATTCAGCCGTTCTAATTGCTCTATAAGTTTTGCAAAATCGTACGTTTTATTAACCTCCAAATCGAATATATTTTTTTTAAAAAAATCTATGCGAGGAACCTTGCTTAAAATTGAGTAGGGGGAAGCAACTATAATGCTTTTTGAGTTTTGGGAAAGTGATTTAAGTGTTTCGATTTGAGATAATGGCGAAGTAACATCCAGCGTCTCGACATCTTTCGGTGGTCGTTCGCCGAACAGGGATACAGAATCGTTTCCGACTAAAAGAGAACAGTCGTCAAAGAATTTTTCAGCAGAATCTTTATCTGTAGTAATCAATAGAACTTGGGAATCATGGTCATCAAAAACTTTTACCGCACAAAAAGCAATCAATGAGCCGTACACATTCTCGCACACAATGCTCTTCTCTCTGGTTAATGTCGTCAGTCCTTCTTTTAACTCTTTAAAAACTTGTGAATCGAACAGGGATATTTTTATCTCGTCTATCAAAATATTTTTTAATTTTTCATTTTGAATTTTGATTTTAATTTAAACACACCTATCCCTAACCGTCGGGAAAAATACAGACTTCGACAGTTAAGGATAATAATGACAAAATTTAATAAACACTATCCGTAAAAGCAAAAGAAGAAAAATATGAGATTATATTCCGATTCAATTGAATTTCCCGCAGTTTCTAATTATATTCAAATGAGTAACAATATTTACAAAACACTTATGAATTCAAAAATCTCTTTTATACTCGACGGTAAAATAACACAGGTTGATTTCAACTCCGAAAACGGATTGATGCCCACAACAACCGTTTTGAACTATCTTCGCAAATTTCCAAACCACAAAGGCGTGAAGGAAGGGTGTGCCGAAGGCGATTGCGGCGCTTGTACGGTTGTATTAGGTGAAGTAGAAAATGGGTGCATCCGTTACAAAGCTGTCGATTCCTGCTTAATTTTCCTCCCAATGTTACATGGAAAACAACTCATTACTATTGAGAACTTAAAATTAGCCGATGGCAAACTACATCCTGTTCAGCAGTCGATGGTGGAGGAATACGGAAGCCAATGCGGTTTTTGCACTCCCGGTATAGTGATGGCGACGTTCGAGTTGTACAAAGAAAATCCAAATCCATCGCGTGCTCAGATTGATGATGCGATTACTGGCAATCTCTGCCGTTGCACAGGTTACCGACCAATTGTCGATGCAGCATCGCACGCCTGCACACACAACGGAGTTGATCATTTCAACTCTGATGAAGCCCGAATTGTTGAAATGCTAAAATCAATACCGAGTGAATCAATCCTAATTAAAACCAATAATCAACAATACTTCCGTCCAGCAACTATGGAAGAGGTGTTATTATTAAAACAAAAATATCCTGATGCGATCGTGTTAGGTGGCGCCACAGATGTCGCACTCAGAGTTACAAAGGGACACGAACTTCTTACAGAACTCATCGATATTTCCGGTATCGAAGATTTGAAAAATGTAAATGAAACACATTCGGAACTTGCTATCGGTGCCGGTGTTGTTATGAACGATGTCAGAAAAAGTGTAGAGAAAAATTTCCCGGCATTACATCAAATGTTAAATGTTTTTGCTTCAAATCAGATTCGTAATGTTGCAACGCTTGGTGGAAATCTTGCGACTGCCTCGCCAATAGGAGATGCACTTCCGGTATTGATGGCTTATAATGCTAAAGTTGAATTACAGAGTATAAGCGGTAAGCGCGAAGTTTCGTTAAGCGATTATTTGATCGGTTACCGGAAAACTATCCGCAAACCGGATGAATTAATCACCTCTATTATAATGCCCAAACTAACAAATGGTGCAATCGTAAAATCGTATAAAGTTTCGAAGCGGAAGGATTTAGATATTTCAACATTAAGTGCCGGGTTCAGTTTGGATTTAGAGAATGGAGTTGTAAAATCGATTGTACTTGCTTACGGCGGAATGGCGGTAACCACGAAACGCGCAAGCACAACTGAAAATTTTCTAATCGGAAAACTTTGGGAACGAAATATTATCGAAGAAGCGATGCAATTGATTGATAAAGATTTTACACCGATATCGGATGTGCGTGGAAGTGCGGAGTATAGGAAAGCGGCAGCAAGGAATTTATTGTTGAAGTTTTGGTATGAAACAAAGGAAACGGAATGATGGAATGATGGATTGATGGATAAATGTGAATGAAAGAATATACGGTACGTAAAAATATTAATCGCGCGTATATGAAGTTGGATGTTTGGCAACTTGCGATACAACTTTACAAACTTATTTGGCAAATTGTGAGTGATTTAAAAATTGATTTCAAACTTCGCGCGCAAATCATCGATGCGGCACAATCCGTGTCATCTAATATCGCGGAAGGATATAGCCGGCGTTCGATAAATGAATATATGCAGCACTTATATATTGCACTCGGTTCACTTTCAGAAACTTTGACAAGAATAATCGGATTAAAAGAAACAATTCTGATCTCGGAAGATCAATTTGAAAGCGTTGATGTTCTTCACTATGAAATTGAGAACAAATTACTCCGCCTAATCGAAAGCTTGGAACGGAAAAAGGATGATGGAACCTGGATAAATAAAATAGCAGAAGATATTACTGAGTACAAAACGGATTAACAGTAATATTATCTCATTACTCCAATTATCCAGCAATCCAATACTCCTAAACTATGATTGATTAGAAGACAAAAATACATTAATTGACGGATAAATTAGATGCAAAAAAATATTCCCCACGATAGCGGTGTTGGCCACGTAACAGGTGAAGCCGTTTATATAGATGACATACTTGTTAACGAACAATTGCTTATTGGCAAAGTAGTTTACAGTCCACATGCACATGCAAAAATAAAATCGTTCGACTTAGCGGACGCTAAAAAACTTGCCGGTGTTCACGCGGTTCTATCATACAAAGGTATTCCCGGACACAATCAGATGGGTCCGGTTATTAAGGATGAACCGGTGCTTGCTGAAAACGAAGTAACATGTGTTGGTCAGGCTGTATTCCTCATCGCCGCAGAAACCGAAGAGCAATGCCGCGAAGCAGAAAAGTTAATTAGAGTTGAATACGAACCACTCGATGCCATATTAGATATCGAAACAGCGATTGCAAAAAATAATTTGTTAGGTCCACAACGTAAAATGGAAAGGGGAGATGCTGAAGTCGCTTTGAAATCGGCGCAGCATATTATTCGCGGCGAACTTCGGACCGGGGCGCAGGAACACTGGTATCTTGAAACCCAAGCTTGCCTGTGCGTTCCGGGTGAGGGAAACGAAATCAACGTTTTCAGTTCAACTCAACATCCTTCTGAAACTCAAACACTGGTTGCCGAAGTTCTCGGTATCAATCGAAACGAAGTTGTCGTCGAAGTCAGACGTATGGGTGGCGGGTTTGGCGGTAAAGAAACTCAAGGCAATCACGTCGCTTGCTGGTCGGCGCTATTGTGCAAAGCTACAAAACGTTCGGTAAAAATCCGCTTGTTCCGTGACGACGATATGATAATGACTGGTAAGCGGCATCGCTATCTGACAAAATATGAAGTTGGATTTGATAACGACGGTGTTATTTCTGTTGTAAAGTTTGAGTTCAACAGCGACGGCGGCGCAGCCACTGATTTATCATTTGCGATTATGGAACGAACAATGCTTCACGCCGATAATTCTTACTACATCCCGAATATGTCGGTTACTGCCCTTGTTTGGAAAACGAATCTTCCATCCAATACTGCGTTTCGTGGATTTGGCGGGCCACAAGGAATGGCGGCGATGGAAACTGTTATTGACCGTGTAGCAAGATATCTACATAAAGATCCAACAGAGATTCGTTTGAAAAATTTTTATGGAATTGATACTCGCAACGTTACACACTACGGACAAGCAGTCGAAAACAACCGACTCTATCTGATATACGACAAGTTGATAGAATCTTCAGAGTATGAAAAGCGAAGGAAGGAAGTTGATGAGTTTAATGCGAGGAATGAGTTTTTTAAAAAAGGTTTAGCACTTACACCTGTGAAGTTCGGAATTTCTTTCACTACTACATTTCTCAATCAAGCCGGGGCGCTGGTAAATGTTTACACTGATGGTACAATTCTCGTAAATCACGGCGGCACTGAGATGGGACAGGGACTCAACACAAAAATGCAACAGATAGCGGCGGCTGAGTTTGGTGTGAGTATTGAAAAAGTAAAAGTCAATGCAACCAATACATCCAAAGTTCCGAACACATCGGCAACTGCCGCTTCATCCGGTTCCGATATGAACGGGATGGCTGTGAAGAATGCGATAGATATATTGAAAGAACGAATCTCAAACGAGTTAGCACAAATCTGGACCAGTCAATACTCTTCGCCGAAGGCGAATCCGCCTCTGGCGGACAACACTCCAACAATCCAACAATCCATTTTATTTAAAGACGATTTTATAATTGATTCCGACCATCCGGATAGAAAAATCTCATTCGCTGATGCGATGCTTCAAATGAATTTGCATCAGGTGAGTTTAAGTGCCACCGGATTTTACAAAACTCCCACAATTGGCTGGGATAAAATCAAAGGGCAGGGCAAACCTTTCTTCTATTATTCTTTCGGAATGGCAGTTTCGGAAGTTCTTGTAGATGTTCTAACCGGACAGCATACGCTTTTGAGAACGGATATCGTTCAAGATGTGGGTGATTCGATAAATCCCGGTATTGATATCGGACAGGTTGAAGGTGGTTTCGTGCAAGGGTTGGGATGGGTAACGACTGAAGAAATTAAATGGGACACAAAAGGTAATTTGATGACTCATTCTCCTGACACTTATAAAATTCCGACTGTACAGGATATTCCGAAAGATTTCCGTGTTGATCTTTTGAAAAATGTACCAAACCCTATCGGCACGATTCGGCGGAGTAAAGCTGTTGGCGAGCCCCCGTTTATGCTTTCTCTTTCAGTGTGGTTAGCGATTAAAGATGCTATTTCTTCGGTTGCGAATCACGAAGTTGAGCCGGAATTTTCGCTGCCTGCGACGAATGAAGTGATACTATTGTCTATAGATAAAATATCAGTTTTATCAGGGGTAAAATAATTATGAAATTCTCTCCACCTCAATTTGTAACTGGTTTAAAGTGTCTTAAATGCGGTAAAGAATATCCTGCCGATAACCGTTTCACTTGCAGCGACTGTGGAATTCAAGGCATTCTCGATGTCCAGTACGACTATGACTCTGTCCTCGAACATCTAAAATCTAACATCGGACATCGTCCATTCGACCATTGGCGCTACCGCGAACTTCTCCCGGTTTCCCCCGATCTTCCATTCCCTTATCTACACATCGGCTGGACTCCTGTTTACGATGTTCCGCGGCTCGCAAAGCATATCGGAATCTCAAAACTTTATCTTAAGGACGATGGACGTAATCCAACAAATTCATTCAAAGATCGGGCAAGTTCGGTTGGGGTTTTGAAAGCAATTGAGTTTGGTTTTAATGAAATCGCCTGTGCCTCAACCGGCAATGCCGCATCATCGCTTGCGGGACTTTCGGCGGCTGTTGGTTTGAAGAGTTATATATTCGTCCCGAAGCGAGCTCCTGAACCTAAATTAACTCAGTTATTAATTTTTGGTGCGACTGTTTTACGGGTTAATGGAACTTACGAGCAGGCATTTGATTTATGTGGCGAAGCGTGTAAAAAGTTTGGCTGGTACAACCGCAGCAGCGGTATCAATCCGTATCTGGTTGAAGGAAAAAAGACCGCAGGACTTGAGATAGTAGAACAGATGAAAGACAATTTACCCGATTGGGTTGTTGTCTCTGTTGGCGACGGCTGCACAATCGGTAGCATAGGTAAAGGTTTGCAGGAAATGAAGCAGTTGGGATTTATTGACCGCGTTCCGAGATTGCTTGGAGTTCAGGCAGAAGGCGCAAAGCCAATTTATGATGCTTTTTATTCAGGTAAAGATTTGATTCCATCGGATACAAACACGATAGCCGACAGTATTGCCGTTGGAACACCGCGAAATTGGCGGCGAGCAATTCAGCAAGTGCGATTGTCGCAGGGCGAAATGATTACTGTAAGCGACGAAGAAATTTTGGAAGCAATGCGATTAACAGCCCGGCTCGGCGGAGTGTTTGGAGAACCGGCGGGAGTTACAGGTGCAGCCGGTTTGCAGAATGCAATTCAAAAAGGAATCGTAAAACAAAATGAATCAGCTTTAGTTGTAATTACAGGCAATGGTTTGAAAGATATTCAATCGGCGAAAAAGGCAACGGGTGAGGTCTTCGATGTTGAACCAAGCCTGATTGATTTAGAAAAGAAATTAAAATGATATATTAAAACTATGTCTTACTACTTACTTAAAAACGGCACAATATTAAATTTATTCCCCTCTGAATTTAAACAAAATGATGTTAGAATTTCAGATGGAAAAATTGTTGAAACAGGGAAATCTTTAAAGCAGAAAGCGGGCGAGGAAGTAGTTGATTGTTCCGGTAAATTCATAATGCCGGGTTTCGTCAATTCACACACACATCTTTATTCAGCATTGGCCAGAGGTATGGCTGGTCCCAAAAAACCGCCTGAAAACTTTCTGGAAGTACTCGATAAAATTTGGTGGAAGCTTGACGAAGCATTGGATGAAGAATCGGTGTACTACAGTGCACTTGTTGGTGCAATTGAAGCTGTTAAATATGGCACTACAACTTTAATCGACCACCACGCCTCACCAAATTTTATTTCAGGGTCACTCGATGTAATCCAAAAGGCGATGAGCGACGTAGGAATGCGCGGAATTCTTTGTTACGAAACCACCGACCGCGGTGGAATAAAAAAAAGAGATCAAGGATTGCAGGAGAACGAAAGATTTCTTTCAGAGAATCAAAACAATCCGAATTTTAGGGGAATGATTGGAGCGCACGCATCCTTTACTTTGAGCGAAGATTCCATGAAAAAACTCGGTGAGGTAATTAAAAAGCATAAAAGCGGAATACATATACACGTCGCTGAAGATCAAGCCGATGTAATTGATGCAGAAGAAAATTACAAAATTAATATTGTTGATAGATTGGAGAAGCATGGTTTACTCGCTGATAGATCGATTATTGTTCACGGAGTTCACTTAACTGCAAAAGAGATTTCTAAAGTTGCAAAACATAAGTCATGGTTGATTCATAATCCAAGGTCGAATATGAATAACCGGGTTGGTTACGCGCTGCTGAGTTTATTCGGTGAAAGAACAGCTCTCGGAACAGACGGATTTCCTGCCGATATGTTCGAGGAAGCAAAGATCGGATTTTTTAGAAATCAGGATTCAGCTCATCAAACAAGATTTACTAGGATTGCTGAAATGCTTCAAACCGGACAGATGATTGTCTCAGAGTTATTCGGAGAAAAGTTTGGAGTGATTTCAAAAGGCAGTCAAGCTGATTTGGTGATACTCGATTACAAATCTCCAACACCAATATCTAAAGAAAATTTAATCGGACATTTTATTTTCGGTATGAACTCATCAATCGTCGAGAGTGTAATGATAAACGGCAAATGGGTTATGTGGAACCGGCAATTTTTTGGAGTCGATGAGGAAGTAGTAATGAAAGAAGCAACTAAAGTGTCGAAAAGGCTTTGGCATAGAATGTAGATTTAGCTACGGATTTACATCAATCCATTAATCCATCTATCCATAGATCCATTAATTCGATCATCTAATTATTCAATCCTTCCAATCTACCATATCTAATTCTTTCCTTTAAATGATTGCTTAAAATGCGAAAAATGATTATAATTAGAGGACATGAAACTTAACTGTTCGCTAAGTCGTAAAACTTGTTGATGATTTTTGTAATTTAAATAATAAGGAATTAAAATGGATTTTTTAACACTCTTTGCCCGTGGCGGCTTTGTTATGTACGTCATTCTTTTACTCTCAATACTAGGGGTTTTTATAATAGTTGAAAGATGGTTGACATTGAGAAAATCGCAACCACGCACCGGCGCTTTTCAGTTGAAGCTTCGAAAATTATTAGAGAATAAAAATCTGCAACTTGCTCAGGAATTCTGCATACGAGAAAATTCTCCTGCCGGTAGAATTGTAGGTGCCGGACTCGAAAAAATTAATTACGGCCCGGTTCGGGTGCGTCAATCGATGGAAGACCAAGGGCGTGAAGAAGTTCACTTCCTTGAACGTCACTTAGGAATTTTAGCTTCAATCGCGGGTATTGCACCGATGTTGGGTTTTTTAGGAACTGTTACCGGTATGATGGAAGCTTTCCAGGCAGTCGCCGCTGCTGGCGGACAACCTTCTCCCACAGATTTAGCCGACGGTATTTGGGAGGCTTTAATCACAACCGTATTTGGTTTGGCTGTCGGTATTTTTACTTATGGGTTCTACAACTACTTAATAAACTCAACCCAGGTAATTATTTCAACTCTTGAACGTGTTGCACGAGATACTTTCGATGCGGTCGAAGAGTGTATCTATGAACAAAAATTCCAAAACTCAGATGAGGAGTCAATAAGTCTGCAGAACAAGGAGAAATAAATATGAATTTTAAATTCAGTGGACATCAAAAATATCTATCGGCTTTTCACTTCTCTTCACTTACAGACATTGTAATGCTGTTGTTGATATTTTTTCTGTTAACATCTTCTTTTGTAATTACACGCGGAATGAATATTACATTACCAAAAACCGCAGTCGGTCAGCCGCCGCTGCGTAAGACAATAACCGTAACAATAGAGAAAGATAAACTCCTGTATCTAAACAATGACCGGATCGCTAAAGACAAATTAGCCGCTACGATGGCAGGTTTAATGCAGCAAGATAAAGAACAACAGATAGTTGTGCGAGCCGATAAAGACCTTATATTACAGGATGTTATTGAAATACTCGATATAGCAAAAAGTGTCGGGGCGACGCGTTTATTCATAGCAACCGAAGCTGCAAAAGAGGTCAAGTGAGTTCAATTTATATTGTAAATACTGACGAGAATAAAACCAGGATGTATTCGGTATTAACGAGTGTCGTTGTTCATATCCTTGTTGCTTTATTGTTATGGTTTTTAATTGTTCTGAAACCGAAAGAACCAGTATTAGTTGAACTCGATTGGGGCGCGAGCAGCGGCGCTCCGAATCAAACTATTGCAGAAGCAGAGGACGTGAACAAGGCGACAGAGCAAGCACAACCACAGGGCGGAATTGCTCAATCAAAAGTTGATTTACCAGCGACGAAAAGCTCATCCGAAGAGACGGTACCTTCAACAAAAAAAACTACACCAAAGACTACAGTAGGTAAAAAATCAGAAAGCCGCACGGGTGAAGAAACTAAAGCTATCTCAAGAAAACGAGCCAAGCCGGGTGGTGCGGGAATATCAACGGGTTATTCTATTGAATGGTCGGGTGTAGGTTCTCGTCGTTTACTCAGTGGACGCGTTCCGCAATATCCCGATGGCACTGATAAGGAGATGCCCGTTCTGTTACAGTTTACTGTTTTACCCGACGGTTCGGTATCGAGTATTATCCCGTTGCGTAAGAGTAATGAACTTTTAGAACGTGAGGCAATTTCTGCTCTAAGAACTTGGCGGTTCGACCCGCTTCCGGTTCAGTTCGAACAAATTCCTCAAGCAGGAAAAATAACTTTTCAATTTAAATTAGAATAATAAAAGGAAAAAAATATGTTTAGGTCCAAATTTTTAAACATCTTAATGTCGTTTATCATTTTCACTTTCATTCTGAATGTTACAAATTCATATGCCGGAGGAGATAAATTTCAGCCCAAATGGTGGTTCGGATTAAGTAGCGGTGCCAATTTTAATTTCTACAGTTCAGGTATTCAGTCGCTTAATGCGTCCCAATCTATACTGCCTGTAAAATTTGAGAAAGGTTCCGGAGTCGGTTTATTTCTTTCTCCGTTACTCGAATACCGTCCCGATCCCGTTTGGGGTGGAATGCTGACTATCGGCTTTGATGGGCGCGGTGGTTCGTTTAATGATGTAACCGATGGTAATGTTAAGTATAAACTTTCTACTTCGATGAATTATATCAGCATCGAACCAAGTTTACGAGTTGCGCCTTTTGATTTCGGATTGTATTTCTTTGCCGGCCCGCGATTGGGTTTTAATGTTGCAAAATCGTTTACATACGATACAACTGCTGGAAAAGTTGAGAGCGAGTGGAACAACATTCGGGGAACAGTCTTTGGTGGACAGATTGGAGCAGGATATGACTTGCCATTAACTTCTCCCGACGCTAAATGGCAAATTAATCTTTCTCCTTATCTTGCTGTTCACTTCGGACAAGGTCCAAGGACAGTCGAAAAATGGTCTCTTACTACTCTGCGATTAGGCGCCGCATTGAAGTTTGGCAGCACTACTGAAATTAAAAAAGAGTTAGAGGAGAAAGTAGATTTCTCTATTCGTTCTCCCAAAATAATTCCATCTGAACGTAAGGTAAAAGAAACTTTCCCGGTACGCAATTACATATTTTTTGATGGTCACTCCAAAGAAATTCCCAAAAGATACATACAGCTTACAAAAGACCGAGCATCCAATTTTAAGGAGGATCATTTATTAGAAGCTAAACCTGCCGATCTAACGGGTAGGTCGAGTAGGCAATTGTCGGTTTATTATAATACAATGAATATTATCGGCGACCGCTTGAGACGCTTCTCGAATTCTAAAATTACTCTGACCGGCTCATCGGACAAGGGCAATATGGAGGGTAAAGAATTTGCCGAGTCAGTAAAAAAATATCTGGTGGATGTATTCGGAATTGAGTCGTTCCGAATTAATGTTGAAGGACGGGAAAAACCGGCTATTCCTTCAGTTCAACCCGGTGGAACAAGAGAATTGGATCTCGTGAAGCCGGAAGATAGGCGTGTCGAAATTACGAGCAACTCTTTAGAATTGCTTGAACCCGTCCAGATAATTTCTTTGCAAGAAGACCCGCTCGATAGTGATGTAATTTTTAATGCTTCAGGCGCTGAACAGACTTTAGCGTCGTGGACTGTTGAAATCACAGACCCGGCTGGGAAGACCAAAAATTTCGGACCCTTCACGGCTGAACAAGAAAGAATCTCCGGTAAAAATATTTTAGCCAACCGTGATGACGGGCGTTTCCAGGTTGTGATGGTCGGACAAACAAAAGGCGGACAAACTCTTAGAAAAGAAGAAACTATCCGTCTTGTAAAATCGGATAAGCCTGAAGATGATATGGGCTTGAGGTTCAGCATATTATTCGAATTTGATCAATCCAAAACAGTTGCAACGTACGACCGTTTCTTGTCGAATGTTGTCGCGCCATTAATTCCTGAGGGCGGCAGCGTTATCATACACGGCCATACGGATATTGTCGGCGAAGAAAGCTATAACCTTAAGCTATCGCGCAACCGTGCCCAAGAGACTATGCAAGTTCTCGAGCGCGAGCTTGCCAAAGCGGGTAAGAAACGTGTAAAGTTCGACACTTACGGTTTCGGAGAAGATATCCGCCGTGCACCGTTTGAAAATATATTGCCGGAAGAACGGTTCTATAATCGGACTGTAATAATAGATATAGTCCCGGAATAATTTAAATTATAAATGATGTATAAGAAATCCTCAAAAATTATTCTTTCATTAATACTGTTCACCGTCTCGCTTGCTGCTCAAGTGCAGTTTTACGGAAACGGAAACGTGAATGAAACTATCCTGCGAGCTGAACAATGGATAAATACGGGCTCTTATTCGACAGCGCGTCAGGAACTCGAAAGAACTCTTCCGTTTGTTTCACTGACTGAAAAACGTTCGGATATTCTTTATCTACTCGTTTATGTCTCATTCTTGGATCAAGATTATGAGCGTGCCTTCGAGTGGAGTGATGCTTTTCTTTTCGAGTATCCGCAAGATGGCAGAAGAGGTTCGGCTCTTTTGATGCGTGGTGTGAGCGCTTCACATATTCGTAATTATGATGAGGCGCTTCATTCTCTCAACGAATTTATTAAAGAGTATCCCGACAGTCCACAACGCGGTTTGGCTTTTTACTGGAGAGGCTTTAACCGGATTGAAAGGAGTGAGTGGCAGACAGCAGAGGATGATTTGCAAAATTGTCTTGCCGATGCATCTGCCTCAGAATACCACGACGAAGCTTTAATGGGGCTTGCACTTGCATACGAACGACAATCTAAATTTATCAAAGCGGCTGAATATCTGCAGCGAATTATTAGCGAGTTTCCTAAGAGTCCATTAATCAGCGATGCACGAATTCGTTTAGCTTCTGTTTTGTTAAAACAGGGTAAAGCTCTTCCGGCATCTGAAGTGGTGCTGAATCTGAAAACAGAGTATCCCTCGCAACGTGGCGAGTATTTATTGATCAACGCGGAATCTAATTATCAGCTCGGTAACTATCGTGAAACCCAAAGGAGTTATGAAAAATTTCTGAAAGAATTTCCCGAAACTGACTTACACCGTCCGATTCAATACGGCATTGCTTGGTCGTTTTGGAAACAGGGCAAAACCAACGATGCGCAAAAAGAATTTTCAGTTGTCGGAAAAGGAAAAGACTCGCTCGCCGACAACGCACTTTATCACAGCGCAGTTATTGCTTTACTGGATACCAAGATTAACGAAGCAGAAGAATCGTTTGAACGTTTAGCTGATAGGTCGAACTATTCCGACTATGCCGAAAAATCTTACTTTCAACGAGGGTTGATAAGCTACCGGAATGAACGCTATCGCGAAGCGAGGAGATATTTTCAGCTGGCTGCCCGTTTGTTCCCTGATAGTAAGATTCGCAGCCAAGCATTCTATATGTTAGGTGAAAGCAATATGGCTGTAAAAGATTTCTCGAATGCACAATATGCTTTCGCACAGGTTCGCAAAATCGGGGAGAAGAACGATTGGCTTCCTACTGCTTTATATCAAGAGGGAGTTGCCCTATATCAGCTTGGAAGATTTAAAAGTAGTTCCGAACGGTTCGAAGAATATTTAAGAAAATATCCTAAACATCAACTTATAGCCGAAGTTTACTTATGGCGCGGAGAGGCGCTTTATCAAGACGGAAAGTTTGAAACTGCTGAGAATTCATTTAATGAAGCCTTGCGGCTTTTCCCTAAAAATATAAAGCGTGCGAACGCTCTTTATGGACTTGCCTGGTCGCTTTTTGAGCAGAAGAAATTTTCACAAGCTGCTTCAAGTTTCGATAAATTCACAACAGAATTCCCGGATAACCGTAATTATCTCGAAGCATCTTTACGAAAAGCAGACTGTTACTTTTTTATGCGCGATTATGAGAAATCGAGCGCACTGTATGCTTCGCTTTCGTCAGGGAAAAAAGATGGTAGGCAGGTAGAGTATGCGGCTTTTCAGTTGGCTATGTCGTATATTCAGCGCGGCTATACTCAACGTGGTATCGAACATCTAAGAACTTTCTTGATGCGCTTTCCTGAATCAATCTATAACGAAGTCGTTCAGTTCAATATCGGTTGGACGCACTTTACACAAGAAAGATATAACGAGGCGATTACTGAGTTTCGAATTCTGATGAATAGGTTTCCTGAAAGCCAACTTATGCCGCGTGTGTTCTTTAATTTAGGAGATGCTTATTACAATCTGCGTCAGTACGATAGCTCAAGAGTTTACTACCAGCGAGTTATAGACGAGTTCCCCTCAACTCCTTTGATTACCGACGCGCTTTCCGGTTTACAGTATGCGTATGAAGCCGAAGGCAAATCAAAGGAAGCTCTCGCGCTTATAGAGAAATTTATTACTACAAAACCCGACGGGTCGGGCGACGAAGAATTACTATTGCGAAAAGGTGATATACTTTTCGGACAGGGGGAATTCGGCAACGCAGCTCTCGAGTATCAAAAAATATTAGGCTTGAAACCTGCTCGTGCCACCCAAGTTAAAGCTCTATACCAACTCGGCAGATGCTATGAGATGGAGAACAATTACCCTCGTGCAATTTCATACCTTGAACAAGCTCGGACTGAATTTTCAAACGAGGAAATTATCCCAAATGTTTATCTTACTCTAGGTTACTTATTCGTTAAGATGAAACGCAATTCGGACGCGATAAGGATTTTTAAAGAATTCGAACAACGCTTCACAGAATCTCCTTTATTATCCGAAGTCAGGTACAATATTGGAAGTTCACTTTTGACCGAGAAGAAAAACAAAGATGCTATTGATCAGTTTCTTTCGGTTATCCGATTTCACGACGGTGATATATTCGCAGACAGAAGCCGTTTGCAAGTTGCCCGCTTGCTTATCACACGCAAGGAGTATAAAGCTTCCTTAGATACGCTCGAAAATTTGGTCGCTCGCCGCAGCGACGACCTTGCAGCAGAAGCTTTGCTGGTGATTGGAGAAAATTATCTCTCACTGAAAAAACCGAACGACGCTTTGCAAGCATTCGTGGATATAATTGAGCAGTACAAAGAATTCCCGGTTTTATTAGAAAGGGCAAAACTTGGCGCGGGTGAGTGTTACGAACGGCTAAACCAACGCAGCAAAGCAAAAACAATGTACGAGGAAATCATCAATAACCCGGTAGATGCGGCTGTCCGGAAAAATGCTGAAGAACGTTTGAGGAAGCTACGCAGATGATCAAACGAAGTTTATTTATTTTGTTATTGAGTGGAAGATTTCTACTCTTTGGTCAAACGCAGGACACAACAAAAGGACAGACCGAAAAGGCGATGCCGAAATTGGAGATTCCTGAAATAACTATAATAGGAAAGAAAGCGATCACGCTTCCATTTGCACGAAAAGGCGAAATTTACGATATAAATATTTACAAAGCACCTGAACCCGATACCTCACTGATTGGCGAGCGCTACACGCTTGCACTTCCGGTAGGGTCATTCCCTCGTTACGAAGAACGGCGTGAACCCATTCGGGCTGCACTCGACGGATCGTTCGGCAGTTACTCGACTGGCAGACTGAATGGGTACTTTGACTACAATGCAATTAAGTGGGGAATTACAGGTCGGGGTGGTTACAAGACCACAGTTGGACACGTAACAAATGCGAACTATTCTGCCTTCAATCTCGAAGGGGTTGCCTATTCATTATTGAACACTGATAACGATATTTTAAAAACTTTGCGCTTAAATGTTGGAACGAACTATGTGCACAATAAATATGGACTTTTCGGTATCAGCGATCATGAAATTGAAAGAGCTCGAAATAATTTTGCGCTCGACGTTCAGCTCGGAACTCTACGCCGCGAAGCGTTTACTGCCGATGTCGGTTTAACAACGAGCATGGTATCGTTCACTGACAAAGCGGGCGGGAATGAAAAAAGCACTTCCGCATTTTGCCCAAAACTCAATGTCTCACTCGGCGGCGAGATCGAGAAGATTCGATTGAATTCGGAATTGCTTTTCACGAGTAACTCGCTCGATTATTCAAGCCAATCTCCTTCACTTTTAAGCTTTGCGTTGCAGGGTGGCTGGAGAATCGGCAGCGATTGGCTGCTGTATTTCGGCGGTCTGTATGCAAGCGGATCGGATACGAGTGGTGGCGCCAAATCAATTTTATCTCCAATGGGGATTTTGAAATGGAATATTGACCGAGGCAGCGAGGTGTCTTTTTGGTTTCAGCCCGAAATGAAATTAACCGGTTATGCTGAGTTCTTCAACCGTATTCCGTATTTAGTTCGAGAAATAAACCTTCGTGCTGAACGTACACCTATCGGGCTTGGCTCAGCATATAGATTTACAAGCGAATTGTACTCTTTAGAATTGCGTGGCGTATTCTCGAAAGTGTTAGATAAGAGCGTGATAATTACCGATAGCGGTTTCATTCACATCGATTATGTCAATGCTTACTCAAGTTCTGTACAATTCCAGGGGACACTGAAACCTATTGAGAGAACGTCCTTGAGCGTTTTTGCTGTAATCAACCCCGCTTATGAAATTGGAAAAAGTAACCAATTACCGATGACTCCTCTTGTTCGTGTAAAAGTTCGGGGTGCGTATTCGTTCCAGTTTCCTGTTAAGGTGTGGTCGGACGTAGAATATTTCAGTCGGCAAAACGCTGACCTTGAAGGGAAAAAACCGACATTGACAGATGCGTTGTTGTTCGGAGTTGGGGCATCGGCAACCTACATTCCTCGAACTGTTTTATCGTTAGAGATATCGAACATTCTGAATACAAAATATTATTGGTGGGAGAGGTACAAAGCTCCGGGAATACAGTTTTTACTAAGTGCGCAAGTGAATGTGTGGTAAAAAATATTAATCGAACAGACTTGAAAAATGAAATCGATTAATTCTATCTTTGCTTCTTGTGAACTCTGATTGATTTTATTAAAATCTAAAATCCAATTTTCGCAATCTAAAATCTTTTGAAAATCACTATGATTTTTCACAAAAATATTTTATATTTATACCACTATTTAAGAAACCCACGACCTAAAATCGTGGGTTTGTATTCAGTTAATCATTGAACATGAAAAATCAACATAAAATAATAGGTAAACCTGAACGACGTGTTGATGCACTCGGTAAAGTAACCGGCACGGCAAAGTATGCAGAGGACTTTAGCGTCATGCATCAATTGTATGGCAAAGTACTGCGCGCGAAATATCCTCATGCCAAAATCCTGAAGATTGATACATCGAAGGCGCAAAAATTAGATGGCGTTGAGGCGGTCCTTACCGCAAACGATATCCCGGGCGACAAAGTTTTTGGCGTCGTCGTAAGAAATCAGGCAATACTTGCTCAGGATAAAGTCAGATATCTCGGTGATGGTGTTGCGTTAGTTGCGGCAAAAACAAAAGAGATCGCCGAGCAAGCCGCATCATTGATCGAAGTTGAATACGAACCACTTCCGGTAATTTCCGATCCCGAAGAGGCGTTCAAACCTGAATCGTTAAAAATTCACGGCGATGATAATCAGTTCGTTCATCATCATGTAACAAAAGGAGATATTGAAAAAGGTTTTACCGACGCAGATTTTATTATCGAGAAAAAATTCAAGACACAATTTATAGAACACTCGGCAATTGAACCGGAAGCTGTACTTGCCGAACCGGCAGAACATGGCGGTGTTATAGTAACGGGATCAGTCCAAAACCTTTTCTCAACAAGACGGTCGGTGGCGGCTGCACTCAAACTTGATCTCAACAAAGTTCAGATAATTCAATCAACACTCGGCGGTTCATTCGGCGGGAAGGATGAAGTAATGACGGCGATGTGCTGTCGTGCCGCATTGCTTTGTATGAAAACAGGTAAGCCCGTGAAGATGGTGAACACACGTGAAGAGTCAATGATAGAAAGTTACAAACGACATCCGTACGTTCTCTATTATAAGTGGGGTTGTAAGAAGAATGGTTCGATCACCGCGATGGAAATAAAATGTATTGCCGATGGCGGTGCGTATGCTTCGATGAGTCCGTTTGTTACATGGCGCTCGGTCGTTCAGGCGACGGGTCCGTACTATTGTGAGAATGTGAAGACGGATGTTTATGCAGTTTACACGAACAATAATTACACGGGCGCAATGCGCGGCTTCGGTTCACCGCAGGTGAACTTCGCCATTGAGTCGATGATGGATGAGCTTGCCGAGAAAGTTGGAAAGGATCCTTTCGAGATTCGTTTGCAAAATGGATTTGATACAGGAGCAATTACTGCCACAGGACAGAAACTCAATCATCGTGTGAGTTTGAAAGAAGTTCTAACAAAATCTGCTGAAGCTTCTGATTTTTTAAGAAAATGGAATCAATATAGAACATCTCCCGAATCAAATAAGCGTAAAGGTATCGGACTTGCATGCAGTTATCGCGGTGTTTCACTCGGCGCTGAGGGAACCGATGCCGCCGGTACAATTGTGTCGGTTCAAACAGATGGAAGCGTGATTGTTTCATCCGGAATTACTGATATGGGACAAGGTGCTCAAACACAAATGTCTCAGATTGCTGCTGAAGTATTAGGCATCTCGATGGAACGGATTCAATTTCTGAATACAAACACAAGCCGTGTTCCTGATTCAGGTCCAACAGTCGCATCACGCGGCACAATAATGGGTGGGTCTGCTGCAAAAAAAGGTGCAGAGATTGTTCGAGCTACGTTACTGACCACTGCATCCGAGATGACAGGTTTAGATATACAATCGTTGGAATTAAAAGATAATTATTTAATAGATAAAGAAAGCGGCGAACGCCTTGCTTCGTTTAAAGAACTTGCAGCTGAGTGCTTTAATAAAGGTCGCCCTATGTATGGTCTCGGTTGGCACAAGTCGCCGCATACGAGTTGGGATGAAGAACACGGTCAGGGTGATGCTTACTACACTTTTGTTTACGGAACGAACATCGTAGAGGTTGAAGTGGATACTGAAACCGGCAAAGTAAATGTTGTCGATTTTGTTTCTGCACACGATGTTGGGAAAGCAATAAATCGAAATACTGTTCTCGGACAATTTTACGGCGGTGTTGCGATGGGACTTGGTTACGGATTGATGGAGGAATTCGATTTTGAAGATTCGATTCCGAAACAATTGAACTTTGATGAATATTTAATTCCAACATCGATGGATGTTCCGAATATCATTCCGATAATTGTCGAGAATGAAGATGCCGCCGGACCCTTTGGTGCAAAGTCAATCGGTGAACCGTCGAATGAATTAGCTGCGCCTGCAATTATCAATGCAATTTACAACGCTACCGGCAAGCGCATTTATGAAATTCCAGCGACACTTGAACGAGTTCTGCTCGGTCATAAGCTCACCAGAAAAGGCGAACGCGGTTCAGCGAAGAAGGAAGAAACAGTTGTTGATTCATGTAAAACCAGAACGTAGCGACCTTAGCGTCCGTTGCGAGACACCTCGACTCCGCTCAGTGTGTTTCTCGCAAAGATCGCAAATACCGCAAAGGAAAAAATGAAGTCATTTGAATACATATCGCCAAAATCAATCGAAGAAACCATATCTCTTCTGGCGGAATACAGCATTGATGCTCGTATTCTTGCTGGCGGCACAGACTTGTTAATCGAATTGCGTAAACAAAATGTCAAAACTCCAAAAGTTGTTGTCGATATTTCATTCCTAAAAGAATTGAAAGGAATAGCTTCGGTCAACGGCTCAATTGTTATCAAGCCGCTATCCTCACACGCTGATTTACTTCAATCCTTAATCCTCCATCAGCACGCGTCATTGCTTTCTTCTGCCGCAGCTGTGATTGGTTCGCCTCAAATTAGAAATCGAGGAACAATCGGCGGTAACATCATGAACGCTGCAACATGCGCAGATACGGTTCCGCCATTAATTGCTCTCGGAGCGAAAATAACACTCAAATCGAAAACCGGTTCGAGGCAGCTTGATCTTGCAGATTTATTCGTCAAACCGTATCAAACAAAAGCTCAACCGGAAGAACTTTTGACCGAAATTAGTTTCCCAAAACTTCCAGCAAACACAAAAAGCTCATTTATCAAACTCGGAAGAAGAAACGCGCTTGCAATTTCACGTTTAAGTGTCGCCGCAATTCTAACTCAAGATAAAAATGGAAAGATTACCGATGCACGTATAGTCCCGGGTGCAGCTCTTCCTGTCTGGAAAAGAGTTACCGAAGCTGAAAAATTATTAATTGGAGAAAAACCATCGAAAGAATTGTTCACTGCCGCGGGACAAAAAGTATCTGAAGTTATGATTTCATACACGGGCAGGCGCTGGTCAACCGAATATAAAGAACCTGTGATTGCGGTGTTGGTGAGAAGGGCTTTGGAACAATGCACCCTCACCCCCTCTACCAATTTGGGAGAGGGGAGTTCCGATTCATCGGAACGGGGAGAGGGTTAAATGGAGATTATTATGAAGAAATTTACAATCAAGACAACCATCAACAATCGTAAATACGAATTTTCAGTTTCCCCCAATCAAACGTTGCTGCATTTCCTACGTGAAGAACTCGGCTTAACCGGAACAAAGTGTGGATGTGAAATAGGAGAGTGCGGCGCATGTACCGTAATTCTGAATGGTGAAGCTGTAAATTCATGCCTTGTGCTTGTTCCGCAAATAAATGGGAAAGAAGTTCTCACTGTAGAAGGATTGGCAAAAGACGGTAAGCTTCATCCGCTGCAAGAATCATTCATGGATCACGATGCAGTCCACTGCGGCTTCTGCACTCCGGGAATGTTGATGAGCGCTAAACAACTTATCGAAGAAAATTCTAACCCTACGGAAGAAGAAATACGAACGGCAATATCCGGGAATTTATGTAGATGTACTGGTTATGTACAGATTGTAGATGCGATAAAAGAAGTACAAAAATGAATAAGTATGAACTGATGATCACGGTGTGATTTCCCTCTCGTAAGGAGGTTTCAATTTTAGAAATTAATCAAAAGGAATAATCATGAGTAAAAATAAAGAGTCAAAATTTGTAACTGAATTTCTCACCGACGCACAGCTTCGCGCTGAAATCGAAAAATGTGAATATTGTGAAGAGAAACCTTGTAAAGAAGCGTGCCCGGTAGATTGTTCACCGGCAGATTTTATAATGGCTGTAAAGGTAGGCAGCCGTTCTGATTACCGTCGTTCTGCCGCACTCATTATGGGAAGCAACCCTCTTGGCGGAGTTTGCGGCGCAGTTTGTCCTGACACTCATTGCATGAAAGCATGTGTCCACCGGACTTTTGATTCAGCAGTAAACATACCGGCAGTGCAAGCAACGATTATCGAAAAAGCTAAACAACAAGAAGTAATGCCTGAGTTTGAAAAATTTCCTCTTAACGGTAAAAAAGTAGCAATTCTCGGAGCCGGTCCGGCAGGAATCGGTGCGGCAGCCGTACTTGCTCAAAAGGGATATACAGTTGATATATTTGATAAGTCTAAAACACCGGGCGGTATGTGTAACCTGATTCCGGATTCAAGATTATCGCCAAATGTTTTGAAGACCGACATAGATTTCTTTTTAACTTTGGGAAAAATTTCTTTCAAGGATATTAAAAAAATACCCGCAGGTATGAAAGGGTTTGCTGCCGTTCTCAACGCAACAGGTTTAGATGAAGTATTTATTCCTCCGATGATTGGCAGTGAATCAACAATCGACTGGATGAAGTATCTCAGCAACGCTAACCGATATTCGGTAAAGGGGAAGCGTGTTGCAATTATTGGCGGTGGAGCGGTTGCTCTCGATTGTGCTGAGGAAGCTCTCGCTCACGGCGCTTCAAACGTCGAAATGTTTGCACTTGAGACCTGGTCGGAGATGCCGCTAACTGCAAAAGAACGACAAGCAACACAGGAGTTGGGTATTGCTATAACAGGAAGAGTGAGAGTTACCGAAATTCTAAAAAAAGGTAAACTTGTTACCGGATTAAAAACTATTAAAGTTGTGCTACCGCGCGGTAAGAAGTTCCATCCGAAAAACGTAAATGATTTGAAGGGAACAGAACAAGTTCTTCCGAACGTGGATTACGTAATTATTGCGACCGGAGCGCGTTCATCTAATAAAAAAACAACTGTTGCACGTATGTTTTATACAGGCGACATGGTTACCGGTCCGACAACGGTTGTTGAAGCAGTAGCAGCGGGAAAAAATTCCGCAATGGAAATTGATGCGTTTATTTCCGGAAGCCGCTATAAACCGGATGTTACTAAAATCGATGGAAAAACAAAGAGCCGTGTAATAATGACGGGGCGAGTTATGCTGCCGGTTCCAATCAAAGCTGAATTCTTCGGTCGTGAAATCTTATCACCGTTCTTACTCTCTGCAGCGCCACCTTCCGACGGTTACGAGCAAATGAAAAAAGCTTACGAAGCCGGCTGGGCTGGCGGCGTGATGAAGACCGCATTCGATAATATTCCGATTCACATCCCTTCGGAGTACATGTTTACTTTTTCGAAATCGACTTATGCTAATTGCGATAATGTTTCTGGGCATCGACTTGAACGTGTTTGCCGAGAAGTAAAGAAGTTAGTCAAGGAATTTCCTGACCGATTGACGCTCGCTTCAACAGGCGGTCCTGTAACCGGAAACGATGAACTTGATAAAGCAGTCTGGCAATCTAACACAAAAAAATTAGAGGCAGCAGGTGCTATGGGAATCGAATACAGTCTTTCTTGTCCGCAAGGCGGCGATGGAACAAAAGGAGATATCGTATCTCAGGATGCTGAGTTGACCGCAAAGATAATAGATTGGATAATGGAAGTCGGCGATGCTGAAGTTCCGAAGTTGTTCAAATTGACAGCGGCTGTTACTTCGATTTATCCTATAATCACTGCCATCAAGGAAGTCTTTTCTAAATATCCTCATAAAAAAGCAGGTGTTACACTTGCGAATACTTTCCCGACGCTTGCATTCAGACAAGGCGATAAAAAATCTTGGGAAGAAGGAGTTGTTGTCGGGATGAGCGGCGAAGGTGTTATTCCAATCTCAAACCTTACACTTGCTAACGTCTCACGATTGGGTGTAACTGTTTCCGGGAATGGTGGTCCGATGGACTACAAATCGGCTACGAACTTTTTAGCACTCGGTGCAAAGACAGTACAGTTCTGCACCATCGTAATGAAATATGGTTATGGTATTGTTGATGAACTCCATTCAGGTTTAAGTTATCTTATGCAGGAAAGAGGAATAAAGTCAGTCAATGAACTCATTGATCGCGCGCTGCCCGATCCTGTTACTGGTTTTATGGAATTAACCCCGGTTAAAAAAATCTCTGCTGTAAATGCTGAGTTATGTGAACATTGCGGTAACTGTACGCGATGTCCTTACTTCGCTATCGAACTCGATTCGAAGAAAATACCTGTTACCGATCCTACACTTTGTATTGGCTGCTCAATCTGCGTCCAAAAGTGCTTCTCAGGTGCGTTGTATATGCGTAAACGGACGAAGCATGAACTTGAAATACTAAACGAGGCATAATATGACACTACTAATTAAAAATGGAATAATAATTACTCTCGGTGAACAAAACCGAGTACTCTACGATCATGCAATGCTATGTGAGGATGGATTAATAAAATCTATCGCTCCTGAAAAATCTTTCACCGGTTCTTATGATAAAGTCATTGATGCGGCAGGTAAGGTTGTAATGCCGGGTTTCATTAATACACATATGCACTTTTATTCTACGATGGTGCGTGGTTACGGCAAAGCAGCTCCGTCGAAGGATTTTAACGAAGTCCTCCATAATCTTTGGTGGCGACTTGATAAGCAATTAATTTTAGATGATTGCTATTACAGCACTTTGATACCCGCTATCGATGCCGTCAGGCATGGAACAACGACATTGATTGATCATCACGCGAGTCCTTTTGCTGTACTCGGATCATTAGGAAGAATTGCTGATGCAGTAAAAGAGATTGGACTCCGCGCATCTTTATGTTACGAAGTGTCGGATCGCGATGGACAAAAAATTGCCGATGAAGGAATCAAGGAAAACACCGATTTCATTGTTCGATGTAATAATGATAAACAAAACCAGTTTAAAGCTTTGTTCGGACTTCATGCATCATTCACTGTCGGAGACGCGACTCTTGAAAAAGCCGCCTCTCTTGGAAAAGATTTGGGCGTTGGATTTCATGTTCACACGGCAGAAGCAAATTCAGACCAGATACAATCCGAATCTCAGCACAAGATGCGTGTTGTTGAAAGGTTTAAAAAGTTCGGTATTCTTGGACCAAAGACTATCGCTGCTCACTGTGTTCATGTAAACGAAAACGAGATGGAGATATTAGCCGAAACAGGTACAGCGGTTGTGCATAATCCGCAATCAAACATGAACAACGCAGTCGGCGTTGCAGATATTATTAAGATGAATGAAAAAGGCGTTTTGGTCGGACTTGGAACAGATGCGATGACAGTTAATATGCTTGAGGAAGTTCGCTCAGCACTTTGGGCGCAACATTTGTCACAAAAAAATCCAAGCGTCGGTTTTATGGAATCTTTATCTACACTTCTTGTCAACAATGCACGAATTGCCAACCGGTACTGGAAACCGTTTGTCGGTGAGTTGAAGGAAGGATACGCGGCTGATATAGTGCTAATAAACTACTATCCGCCAACGTTGTTCGATGAAACAACGTTTCTTGGTCATCTGGCTTTTGGTATTTCGCAATCTACGGTGGACACAACCATAGCCGCAGGAAAAGTTCTTATGGAGAACCGACAATTAAAATTAGATATAGATGAAGAACAGATTAATGCAAGATCACGTGAGTGTGCGGCGAAGTTGTGGAATAGGATGTAGAAAATATCAGTGCGTTTGTCTTGATTTCACTAAGAGCTATATTATAAGTAGAAAGAGAATTTGAAACTACAGAATAAAAAACCGAATAGTCTTGTTAAAATAGAGACACTAACTCTTGTGTTCCGAGGTGAGAGAGTTATTCTAGATAGCGACCTTGCCGCGATATACGGAGTGTCAACAAGAAGATTGAATGAACAGGTACGGCGGAACATAGACAGATTCCCGGAAGATTTCGCGTTTCAACTTACAAGAAAAGAGTTTGCAAACTTGATATCGCAAATTGCGACATCAAGTGCAAAGCACGGTGGTCGCCGCAAATTGCCATTCGTTTTTACAGAGCACGGTGTAATAATGGCGGCAAATGTTCTCAACAGTCCAAGAGCGGTGCAAATGAGTGTATTCGTAGTTCGTGCTTTTGTAAAAATGAGGGAAGTATTGACCGCAAATAAGGCGCTTACAGAGAAGTTGATTGAGTTAGAAAAGAAACTAACAAGCAGATTGGATGTTCACGAGAAAGCGATTATTCACATCTTAAAAGAGATAAAAAAGCTGATGCCGCTATCATTGCCTGAGCCAAAACGCAGACCGATTGGATTTAGAATTCAGCATGATGAAAATGAAAAATAAATTGACCGCTGATTTACACCGATGAGCACGGATAAAATACTCCATCAAGAAACTACTGAAAAAATCATAAAAGGATTTTATACAGTGTATAATACACTTGGTCATGGATTTTTAGAGAAAGTATATGAAAATGCTTTTGCGATTGAATTGAGAAAGCTTGGATTACATGCCGAGCAACAAAAGAAGATTGAAGTTTTTTATGACAATCAGCGGGTTGGCGAGTACTATGCAGATATTCTTGTGGATGAACTCGTGATACTTGAGTTGAAAGCTGCCGATGCGATTGCACCGGAACATGAGGCACAAATTATTAATTACCTAAAAGCGACCAAGATTGAGGTTGGATTATTGTTTAACTTTGGACCAAAACCGCAATTCATTCGCAGGATTCTGACAAATGACAAAAAATAAATTAACCACGGATTACACGGATGCACACGGATTTATTATCAGTGTCTGTCTGTGTAGTTACCGTGTTATCAGTGGCACAATAAAACAGGATAAATAAATGTCAAAGATTATCAAACAAATAAATTCAGAAGTAGTAAAACGAACTGCAGCGCGTTGCCGGGAAAAGGGAGTCGTTATCCCAACATTTAAACAGATGAGAAATCCTGAAACGATACCGGATAAAATAAAATCGAAACTACCGCAAGTCGGTTTGTGGGATGTTAACCCGCTAAACCTTTTCCGCATAACATGGAAGAACGATATTAAAACCGGATTGTTCGGCGGTGTGAATTATCTTGAAATTCCGAAAGAGATTACAGGAGTTAAAGCCCGTATCATCGGACTTGTAGGTAAATATTTTCCAACAGGGGCTCACAAAGTTGGTGCGGCATTTGGCTGTCTTGTACCGCGGCTCGTCAGCGGTGAATTTGATCCGGAAAAACATAAAGCTGTCTGGCCCTCGACCGGCAATTATTGTCGCGGCGGCGCATTCAACTCGGCTCTTCTTGGCTGCACTGCCGTTGCTATTCTTCCCGAAGAGATGTCAAAAGAAAGATTCGATTGGTTGAGAGAAATCGGTGCGGAAGTGATTGCCACTCCCGGTTGTGAATCGAACGTTAAAGAAATTTACGACAAATGCTGGGAGTTGAAGAAAGATCCGAATAATATCATCTTCAACCAATTTGATGAATTGGGAAATCCCATATGGCACTATACCGTTACAGGTCCGGCAATTGAAGAAATATTTAATTTGCTGAAGACGAAAAATAGCAAAGCATCGGCGTACGTATCTGCCACAGGATCAGCCGGCACGATTGCAGCCGGCGATTATCTAAAGAAACAATATCCGCATTTGAAAGTTGTTGCAACCGAAGCGCTTCAATGTCCTACACTTCTCATGAACGGCTTCGGCGGTCACCGCATCGAAGGAATTGGTGATAAACATGTTCCATGGGTTCACAACGTGCGTAATACAGACGGTGTTGCCGCCATTGATGACGAAGATTGCATGAGAGTGCTTAGATTGTTCAACGAAAATGAAGGAAAAAAATATTTGGAAAGTATTGGAATTCACAGCGCAAAGTTCGAAGAACTATCTTTGCTTGGCATTTCCAGTATTGCAAATCTTTTAGCGTCAATCAAAACTGCAAAGTATTTCGAGATGAACGAGGACGATGTAATCTTAACCGTCTTTACCGATTCGGCGGATATGTACCGTTCACGAGTTATAGAAATGGAACAAGAACGCGGGAAATATTCTTTGATCGAAGCGGCGAAAGATCATGCAGCTCCGGTGATGCATCAAAGCATAGATTATTTCAAAGAGTTGACATACGTGGATCGGAAGGCGATTCATAATTTAAAATACTATACCTGGGTTGAGCAGCAAGGAAAAACCTACGAAGAAATTAATGCGCAATGGAATCCTGACTATTGGACGAGTTTATTTGAGGATGAGGTTGAGTATTTTGATCAATTGATAAATGAGTTTAATATAAATGTCAACAATTGATTAATATTAAAATTAAAAAAAGAAAATACGATAAATAAATAACAGGCAAAAACACATTATGAATATTCCATACGAAAAAATTCTTGAAGCAGCAAAGAAAAATGAAAAAGAAGTTGCACAATTCCTTCGCGACATCATTGCAATTAAATCCATAAGCAGTCAGGAAGGAAAAGTTGTTGAACGAATTAAACAAGAGATGGAAAAAATCGGTTACGATGAAATTATCATCGACGGGATGGGGAACATCCTTGGCAGAATCGGAAACGGTAAGCATATCATCGCAATGGATGCACACATTGATACCGTTGATGTCGGTAACCCGGAAAACTGGAGTGTCGATCCATTCATCGGGGCAATGAAAGACGGCATTATTTACGGTCGTGGTGCTTGCGATATGAAAGGTGCAATGGCATCTCTCGTTTACGGTGGAAAAATTATTAAAGATTTAGGATTACAAGATGACTTTACACTTTATATCGTCGGAAGTGTTCAGGAAGAAGATTGCGACGGACTCTGCTGGCAATATATTATCAACGAATTAAAATTAAAACCCGAAGTTGTTGTTATTGCAGAGCCGACAAACCTTGGTGTTTATCGTGGTCAGCGCGGAAGGATGGAGATAGAAGTTCGAGTAAAAGGAATTTCTTGCCATGGTTCAGCACCCGAGCGGGGAGATAATGCTGTCTATAAAATGGCTCCCATTGTTTTAGATATCGAAAAGCTGAATGAAAGGCTAACCGGTGAACCGTTCCTTGGAAAAGGAACTGTAACTATTTCAGAAATTCGTTCAACAACCCCCTCGCTTTGCGCTGTTGCTGATTCAGCTACTATACATCTCGACCGTCGGCTTGCTGCAACGGATACTATGGAGTCAGCGGTTAAAGAAATTCGAGAATTAGAAAGCGTAAAGAAAGCGAATGCTGACGTCGTTGTGCTTGATTATGCCGTTCCAAGCTGGAAAGGTTTAACTTATCCTACAAAAAAATATTATCCAACCTGGCTTTTGCCTGAAGACCATCAAGTGTTAAAGGCGGGGGTTAGTACGTACGAAAAATTATTTAACGAACAGCCGGTTGTGAACAGATGGGTTTTCAGTACGAACGGTGTTGCAATAATGGGCATGCACGGAATTCCGTGTGTCGGTTTCGGACCCGGAAATGAAATTTATGCACATATGGCGACAGAGCATATTCCGGTGGAACATTTAGTAAAAGCAGCAGCGTGGTATGCGGCATTTCCATTCGAATACTTAAGAAATTTATCGTAGCGACCTTTGCTTTCTTTCCGAGATATTTTGTCTCTCGCAAAGGACGCGAAGTACGCAAAGTAAAATATATTAAATTAAAAAAAGGAAAATTATAAATGGCAACAAAACTACCAAAACTTCCGAATACAGTCCGCGGAAAAGATTACATCGAAACAAAGGACTGGTCAGTAAAGGAAATTGAGCTTGCACTAAAAGTTGCAGCAGATTTAAAGAAACGTTTTAGAAAAGGACAGCCACATCGCTATCTACCAGACAAGACAAACTTCTTGTTTTTCTTCGACAAATCTACGCGAACGCGCAATTCATTTGAGGCAGGCTTAACACAGCTCGGAGGTCACGCTCACTTTATATCTGCCGAAACTTCACAAGTCGCACACGGCGAATCGCCGAAAGATATGGGAATAATTCTTTCGAGCTACGGACATGCGATCGCGATCAGACACGATTTGGTTCCGGGCGAAGGCAACAAGTATATGCGTGAAGTTGCTGAACATGCCAATGTGCCGGTCATGAATATGCAGTGCGATATCGACCATCCTTTCCAAGCACTTGCCGACTTGATGACAATACGTGAAGAGTTCGGCAAGAACTTACGCGGTAAGAAGATTGCCGTATCGTGGGCTTATGCACCGAGTTACGCAAAGCCGATGTCCGTCCCGCAAGGTTTGATAACTTTGATGCCGCGCTTTGGACTTGATGTAGTGCTTGCACATCCGCCGGAATATAAACTGATGGACAGCGAAGTCGAGTACGCAAAGAAAGCGGCAAAAGAAAACGGAACAAAATTCGAGATTGTTGATAATATGGATGAAGCTTTCGAAGGCGCTCATATCGTTTATCCAAAATCATGGGGAATTGAATCACTTTTCCATACACCTGAAAAAGCTTTAGAGATTTCAAAGAAGTATAAAAATTGGATTTGCGACGAAGACAAAATGAGATTGACTGCGAAAAACTCTATCTATATGCACTGCTTACCGGCAGACCGCGGATACGAAGTAACCGATGCTATTATTGATGGTTCACACTCACGTGTTTTCCCCGAAGCGGAAAACCGCCTGCATACATGTAAAGCAGTTATGGCTTTGACGATGTAGGAAAGTCAATTAGCTATTAAGCAGAAATATTAATAATCAGATAGTGGAGACAAAATTCTGCTATCTGATTATTTATTTGTGAAGATGATTATAATTTATTAAATTTAATCGAAAAGAAATTTAATAGGAAAAGCAATGTTAACTAAAACCAAAAAAGAAATTCGGATTGACCGGGGTGAATGGGAAAAATTAAGAAGTAATCCAACTTTGAATGAATTAATTGAATTTGTTGAAGACAGAGAAGATTTAAAGAAAGCAAAGCTGGTAAAAGGTAAGGGCATAAAACTTAAAGATTACTTGAAAAAACGTGGCATACCAATTAATTATTAGGCCTTCTGCTGAACGCGATTTAAATTCCCTCCCTGATAAAGAGGTTGAACAAATTGTGAGACGCATCATTCAACTCATTAACAATCCTCGTCCATTTGGGATACAAAAATTGGTTGAAGAAGAGGGGTATCGAATAAGGATTGGAAAATATCGCATCTTATTCGAAATAGATGATAAAAAGAAAGTAATTTTTATTTTTCGAATAAAACATCGAAAAGAAGTTTATCGGTAATCCAAATTGCTTATATCATTTTATGCAATCATTCTCGCTGCTGGCGAATCCACACGAATGGGCTCACCGAAGGCACTTCTTCAAATTCAAGGGAAAACTTTTCTTGAGCATCTCGTGGCAACTCTGCGAAATGCCGGGTTACACGAAATTAGTGTCGTATTAGGACATGATCCCGATAAAATCATAGCTCAACTTCCGAAATTGGATGTCAGATTTATTATAAATGAGAATTATCAAAAAGGACAACTCTCTTCTATACAAGCAGCTATCAAAAGCGTCCCCCAAGATTGCGATGCGATTATGATTTGTCCGATTGATAGACCTTTAATCCCACCTGAATTGATAAAAAAACTGATTGAGGCATACTCGAAATCAAAGCCACCAATCGTTATACCGATATTCGATGCAAAGAGAGGCCACCCGATAATATTTTCGTCCTCTTTATTCCCTGAAGTGTTGCGAGCGCCATACGATATTGGGGCCCGTGCAGTAGTCTGGGCACATCATAACGAAGTTGTAGAAGTCCAGACTGATGAAGAAGGGATTTTGTTGAACATTGACACCCCTGAATTATATGAAAAGTATATTCGAAAAAATATATAATTTCCTTGAGTTGAACCAGCAAGGTATGCTTGCCACAATTGTGTGGACTTCAGGCTCAACTCCCGCGCCCGCACAATCGAAAATGCTGATGGATTTAGACGGAAATCGAATTGCTGGGACAATCGGTGGAGGATGTGTCGAGGATGCAGTTATGCGAAGAGCGGCTGCAATTCAGGATAAAAAATATGCTGTCATCATGGATTTCGAATTGAATGACGACGACGCAGAAACCGGTTTGATATGCGGCGGGACTCTGAAAGTATTAATCGAACCAATAAACATTTCGCACCAACCGCTGTTCCGAAAACTTGCGGAAAGATGCAACGCCGGTCTGGAAACTATACTCGTAACCAAAATTGGTAAAAATAATGATTCAGAAAAATCAATATTTGATAAAGATTGCAAATTGTTAGAAGGTGGTCTGGAAAATATTACTGAGATTCCTAAAAATGTGTTAGAAAAATATTCTCCGGTGATGCAAAATGTTGAGGATGATTTATACATCTATGAGCCAATCGAGGGAAAGTCGCCGCTTTATATTTTCGGAGGCGGGCATGTCGGCAAAGCTGTTTCTAAATTTGCAGCCCAGTGCGGTTTCAGCGTTACGATTGTCGACGATAGAATCGAATACACCAACCGTGAAAATTTTCCGGAAGTTGACGAAACGATATGCTTACCATTCAGAAATATTTCTGGGAATCTTAGCATCGGAAAATCGGCTTTTGTGCTGATCGTAACTCGCGGACATAACCACGATGAATTAGTGTTGGAGCAAATTTTAAAATTCAATCCGAAATATATCGGGATGATTGGAAGTAAACGGAAAGTTTTAGTTGCTTACAAGAATCTATCGGCAAAAGGAATAGATCAGAAAAAACTGAAAAATGTATTTGCCCCTGTGGGTTTAGACATTGGGGCAATCTCGGTTGAAGAGATTGCAGTTAGTATTGTAGCTGAAATGATAACAGTTAAACGGCGCGGTAACGAACTCAAATCTTGCCAGCATAAGAAACTCCCCTTATAACCCGAATTTTTGGAAATTTGCCTATTTTTGATTATAATTATTCACTTTGTTAACAACCAATTCAACAAAAATCATCAAAAGAAAGGATTTGTAAATGGTTAACACCCGTAATATTCTTTTCATTTTATTAACCACAATTTTATTAATCGGATGTAGTCCGAAAAACAGCGAACTTATCGTAGCGAAGGTCGGCGATAATCCAATCAAACTCGGAGAATACGAAAAATTTTATTCTCGAAATGCAGGCGGATTGGATGCGGCGAAAAAATCAACAATCCCTGAAAGAGAAGATTTTCTCAACCTATTATTGAAATACAAATTAAAACTTCAGGATGCTTACGATAAAAATTTAATTTCCGACCCTGAAATTGTAACAGAGTTGGCTGAATATCGCACAAGCTTGGCATCTACCTTCCTTCTCGAAAGGGAATTAATTGAACCAAACATTAAAAAATTATACGACAGAAATAAGGAAGAAATCCGGGCAAGCCATATCTTAATTCGATGCGATATAAATGCCTCTCCTGAAGATACATTAACAGCGTACAATAAAGCTGCGGGAATTATTGATAGCCTAAAAAAAGGTGTTGAATTTGAAAAACTCGCTGTAGAATTTTCAGAAGATCCATCAGCTCAGCAAAACAAAGGCGACATTTATTTTTTCACAAGTGGGCAACTTGTTCCTCAATTTGAAGATGCCGCATATCATATGAAGACTGGTGAAATTTCTAAAACCCCTGTCAGAACATCTTTCGGTTATCATATAATAAAAGTTACAGACAAAAAACCTTCGGTTGGTAGTATTAAAGTCAGACACATAATGGCACGCTTTGCCACACCAAACAATGTTGATTCTTCAGATTCGGCCTCAGCATATTCCCGTATTCTCGCCGTGCAGGATAGTTTGAAGAAAGGACTCAACTTCGATGCGGTGGCAGTAAAATTATCCGAAGACGGTGGCAGTGCACAGAACGGCGGCGATTTGGGATATTTTTCACGTCGGCGATGGATACAACCCTTCGATGAAGCTGCTTTCAAACTCAAAATCGGCGAAGTTTCAGATATTGTACAAACACCGTACGGTTTTCATATCCTAAAATGTGAGGATGTAAAACCGGTCCAGACTTATGAAGAAATGAAACCAGAGCTTCAGAAAAATTTTCAATCTCAAAGATACAATAACGCATACTCGGAGTTTATTGCTAACATAAAAAAAGAATTTAATTACTCTTTTGACGAAAAAGTTTTTAATAGTTTCCTCTCATATCTTGATACCACACAAACTACTAGCGACAGTTCTTGGGCTGAACCAGTGCCGGCTGAAGTGCGCAATTCAATAATAATGCATGTCGGTAACCGAACGATTAATGTCGATAGTGTGATTAAAGTCCTTTCGAATCGGCAGGACTTTAAAGGCGTTAGTTTACGTAAGTCTGATTTAAGGGGTAGGGTTGACCGCATTGGCGATTTGGTTTTAATGGAGGAGAAATCCAAAAATCTTGAAACAAAATATCCCGAGTTCAAGAGTCTGATGAAAGAATATCAGGATGGTGTTGTTCTGTACAAGGCTGAACAAATAGAAATTTGGAATAAATTAGCTGTTTCAGATACAAACATTCGCGAATACTTTGACGCAAATCGAGACAAATTCGTTTTTCCAGATAGAGTTGACTTTAATGAAATTTTCGTAAAATCGGATAGTTTAGCAAACCAAATCAGCAAGCAGCTTCAGGAGGGCGGAGATTTTGCAGCCCTTGCTGAACAATACAACGAAGATGACGAATTAAAAAATAAAAAAGGTGTTCGCAGTCTGATTTCCGTGGATGAAAACGAATTAGCACAACTTGCTTGGGAAATGGAAATTGGTAGCATTTCACTACCTATACTTACTGAGGATGAGGGCTATAGCATTATTAAAGTTATTTCAAAAAACCCTGCTCACCAAAAAACTTTTGACGAAGCGGGTGTAGAAGTCTCGAACTCATTTCAGGAATCCGAACAGAAACGTTTAGAAAAAGAATGGCTCGACCGGATTAAGAGTAAGTATCCTGTATCAACATATCCAGAAGTTTTACCAAAAGCATTCGAGGAATAATTTTCTCTAAATGAGAAATCTTTTAATACTATCAATTAGTTTTCTGCTGTTTATGGTTTCCTGTAAGGAATCTGAACAGCAGAAAACTTATCTTGCACGAGTAGGAAATTCCTATCTTTCCGCAGAAACTGCGGAACAATATATCGGCTCCTCCTTTGATACATCCGATGTGCGTACTCGAATGTATGTTAATAGATGGGTCGAATCCGAGCTGCTTTACCAGCAGGCGCTTATTAAAGGTTTTGCGGATTCGCACGACATTGAAAAACAACTTGCCGACATCAGAAAGCAACTGATAATTCAGAGTTACTTAGATAAAGAAATTTACAGCGGGATAGAACAACTCTCAGATTATGACTTAAAAAATTACTATGACCAGCACACGAAAGAATTTGAGTTACGCGAAGCTAATGTTAGGGTGAACCGTGCTGTCTTCAGCGACCGGGCGTCTGCAAATGATTTCAGGTCGTTTTTAGTGAAGGGCAAAAGTTGGTCGGATGCTTCATCTCGATTTAGCGAGGATGAAATAAAAGTGGCAGCCCTGCAATCTAATTTAATGTCAATAACTTATACTCAGATAACGCTTTATCCTACAGAACTGTGGAAGGTTGTGCAAAATCTTCAAAAAGGGGATGTATCCTTTCCTGTAAAAAGCGGCGACAAGTTTTATGTTATCCAGCTTCTGGAAAAATCTGAGAAAGGTTCAACGGCAAATTTTGAGACTGTAATAGACGAAGTGAAGTCACGTCTTTCTATCGAGAAACGTCGTGAAAAATATGACAAACTGCTTCAAAATCTCCGAAAAGAATTTAAAGTTCAAGTCAATTTGAAGGATTTACAATGAAACCAAAATGTTTTATAATAACTCTGTTGATGCTAGTATTATCGAATAACATTTTTTCTCAACAGAAAATATTAGATAAAATTGTAGCAGTGGTCGATAAAGATATTATTCTTGAGTCCGAGTTGAATCAACAGATCGATTTCTTTGTGTTTAATAATCGTGTCGATAAAAATACTCCAAATCTTAGACAATTTGTTTTAGACGCGATGATCAACGATAAACTGATTGTGGCAAAGGCGATAGAGGACACCAACATTTCAGTTACTGAAGACGAAATTACACAACGTATCGAAACGTTAATTCAGCAGGGTGTTCAACAGTATGGAACCGAACAGAGGATGGAGGAATACTATGGTATACCGCTCAGTAAAATGAGACGAGAATGGCGGGATGAGATGCGGCGTAAGCTGCTATCCGAAAACATGCAAAAGTATAAATTTGGCGGTATGACGGCTACTCGTAGAGAAACCCTTGAGTTTTTTGAAATGTATAAAGATAGTTTACCGGATATGCCGGAATCGGTTGAACTTTATCATATTTTAAAGATACCAGCAAAGAGCGGTAAGCTAATTGACATGGCAAAAAATAAAGCTCAGCTTATTATCGATAGTGTCAAAGCCGGCGGTGACTTTGCAGATTTCGCAAAGCAATACTCACAGGATCCGGGCTCAGCAAAAATCGGTGGAGATTTAGGGTCAACACGCAGAGGACAGTTTGTAAAAGAATTTGAAGAAGCCGCATTTGCTTTAACCGAAGGTCAAATTTCAAATCCGGTTGAATCTCCATTCGGAGTTCATATTATACAGCTAATTGAACGAAAGGGCGAAATCGTTCATACACGGCACATTCTTATAAAATTGGAAGCTGATTCTTTAGCAGAAACTGAAACTGTTACTTTCCTTCAAAGTATTGCCGATAGCATCAGAGCGGGTGGAAAATTTTCTGAGTTTGCAAAAAAATATTCTGATGATGTTGAAACAGCTCCGATTGGTGGTTATTTAGGGAAAATATCCATAGACCAAATGCAAAAAGAATTTATAGAAACTGTAAAGCAATTAAAAGAAGGCGAGATAAGCACACCTATTAAAGTTCAGACCGGAACTTATCAAGGTTATCAATTAGTTTATCTTAAAAAGAGAATTCTTGAACATAAGATTTCGCTTGACGACGATTGGAAATCTATAGAAACTTATTCTACTAATTTTAAACGCAACCAAGAATACCAAAAATGGTTGGAAAGCTTGAGAAAAGAAATCTACTGGCAGGTTCGTTTATGAACATTGTCCTAAACAAATTGAATGATGTAGAAGCCGCCCAAAAATTAAGGGAGAGCTATCAAGCCATTAGGACTGAAATTGGCAAGGTTATTATCGGACAGGAATACATCGTCGAACAACTGCTCATTTCACTTCTGGCGCGTGGACACTGTCTGCTCGTAGGTGTTCCCGGACTTGCAAAAACATTATTAATAAAAACTTTAGCTGAGGTAGTGGATTTAAAATTTAGCCGTATCCAATTCACTCCCGATTTGATGCCGAGTGATATTACCGGAACTGAAATACTGGAAGAAAATATCACCACGGGTACAAAGAACTTTAAATTTATCAAAGGTCCAATTTTTGCCAATATAATCCTAGCTGATGAAATCAACCGCACACCGCCTAAAACACAAGCTGCATTACTTGAAGCGATGCAGGAACATCATGTAACAGCCGCAGGAGAAAAATATACACTCAGCGAACCGTTCTTCGTACTCGCCACACAAAATCCGATTGAGCAGGAAGGAACATATCCTCTTCCGGAAGCACAACTCGATAGATTTATGTTTAATCTGTGGCTCGACTATACTTCTCGCAAGGATGAAATAGAAATCGTTAAATCGACGACCAGCCTATATTCTGCAAATCTTAAACATATACTCAATGCAGAGGAAATTATTTTTTTTCAGGATTTAGTGAGGCGTGTTCCGGTTGCTGATAATGTGATAGAATTCGCGGTTGACTTGGTAGCGCGTACACGACCGAATGGTGAAAATACACCGGAATTTATAAAAAACTGGTTAAGCTGGGGTGCCGGTCCACGAGCATCACAATATTTAATACTCGGCGCAAAGACAAAAGCTGTTTTAGAAGGAAGACACACACCCGACATCGAGGATGTCCGCAAGATGGCTGGTCCGGTTCTTAGGCATCGCATCGTTACCAACTTCAACGCCGAAGCCGACGGGGTTAGTCCTATTCAAATAGTCGAAAAATTATTATCATCTATCCCATAAAAATTATGAAAATCAACCACTACTTCAAGTTGTTGTTTTTAATACTTCTGCTCAATACTATTTTGGTACAAGGACAGGAATTAAAAAAGTATTGGGTGTACTTTAAAGATAAAGGGAATGATATTAGAAATACTACTGTCCTGCAAAAAGCTTCATCTGAATACCAAACGGCATTAACCCAATTATCCGATCGAGCAATTATACGGCGGTCAAAAGTGCTGCCGTCTGAACAACTCATCGATGCTCAGGATTTACCAATACATCCATATTATATAAACACGATCAGAAATATTGGCGGGTTATTGCAGAAAGAAGTTCGTTGGATGAATGCTGCAAGTTTTAAACTCACCGATGAAGAGGTCAAGGCGGTTAAGCAACTGCCTTTTGTCGATATTATAAAACCTGTTGAAAAATTTATTAGAAAAAATTTACCCGCAAGTACTGCAAATGAATTGCAAAAATTACAGTCCACTACTTCATACGATTATGGACTGTCGCAGCAACAGTATGCTGCTGTGAAAATACCGGAAGTCCATGACCTCGGTATTGCGGGAGAAGGTGTCTTGGTTGGTATGTTGGATACTGGTTTTAGATGGCGTGTGCACGAATCATTGCAGAATACGAAAGTAATTGCCGAACATGATTTTATTAACAATGACGATACAACTGCGAATCAAGCAGGCGACCCAAACGGACAAGACTCACACGGAACACTCACAATGTCTATTCTCGGTTCTAATCTCCCCGGAAAGATTATCGGTCCTGCATTCAAATCCGATTTTATTCTTGGAAAAACTGAATACGTTCCCACTGAAACACAAATCGAGGAAGACTGGTGGGCAGCGGGAATCGAATGGATGGAAAGCCAAGGTGTAGATGTGGTCAGCAGCTCGCTTGGCTACAGCACTTTTGACGGCGGTGGCGGATACTACTGGGACAACGGCGATTTTAACGGTAGAACTTCGATAACAAGCAAAGCTGCGGCGCGTGCTGCACGATTAGGAGTTGTTGTCGTTACCGCGATGGGTAACGAAGGTAACGGAGACGGAGTGCGTGGAACTCTTTTATGCCCGGCGGACGCTGATAGTATCTTATCTGTTGGTGCAATTACTATTAATGGTTCACTCGCCTACTTTAGCTCAACAGGTCCTACAAACGATGGAAGAATTAAACCCGACGTTGTAACACCTGGTGTAAGTATTTACAGTGCTCAAATACCAGGACCTTCAACTTACGGATATTCACAAGGAACATCTGCTTCTACTCCAATAACTGCCGGTATTGCAGCGCTTGTCCTTTCGGCTCGACCAGAATTGACACCGCTTCAGGTTCGTGATGCAATCCGAAATACTGCCGAGAGGGTAGAGGTTTCTCGTTTCCCAAACCATCCCAATAATTTTGTAGGATGGGGAAACGCAAATGCCCTGTTAGCAATTTCTTACTTCGGACCGGTTTTCAGTGGCAAACCTAACATATACAGGCTTCCGGATTCAACTTATCAGATACAAGTTAATGTGTTGTCACAATACGGTATTCAACCACAAGGTGTATTATGTAATTATACTGCGGATAATTCAGTTCGACCGTCGTTAACTATGTATTTAGAAAAAGCTTTATTTTTTCCAACATCTGGTCTTTATACTGTTACGATTCCTCATTACCCACCAAATACTAAAATAAGATTCAAAATATCTGCTAATGATAGCTCGGACAATTCTTATAGCACTCCAAGCCCTTTTATCGGAGAGTTTTGGGAATTTAATTATGGAGATACTTCAATTCAACCGATAGTAAGCCAATTCGCGCTTTCACAAAACTATCCGAATCCTTTCAAATACCGAACAACTATTATTTTTAACTCTCCTGTACAAACGTATGGAGAAATTAATATTTATAATGTACTTGGTCAAAAAATTAAAACAATACACGAAGGTACAATCGATAAAGGTGTTAATGAATTTTTCTGGTACGGGATTAATGATCAAGGTTTAAAAGTAACCTCAGGAGTATATTTTTATCTCGTCCGAACAAAAGAATATTCAGCAGACAGAAAAATGCTCCTACTCCGTTAGGGTTTATGATCCTATCTTTTATCTCAATATCTCTCAGCGGTAGTGCCTGGATATTTCTACTGTTCGCTCTCTGCTCTGTACTAATAGCTCTTTATTTTTATAAACACACTGTTCCTCCGCTCCCGCTTCCCAAAAGAATCCTTCTTACTGCTTTACGTTCGGCTTCTTTGTTGATTATGTTGCTGATAATATTCGAGTTGATTCTAAGTTTTATCAGTACAAAAACAATACAGCCGACACTTGCCGTTCTTTTAGACGACTCACAAAGCATTACGATCTCGGATAAAAACACACATCACCTCGAAATATTAAAACAGTTTATAAATACCGACCCGATGTCAAGTTCAATAAAGAATGTTGACGTTAAATATTTTTCTTTCGCATCCGATCTTACCGGTCATCAAAATTACACTTTCGACTCATTACAATTTAAGGGAGAAATTACAGATATATCTACATCACTCTCAAAGCTTAAAGATCAAATAAAAAATGAAAACATTCAGGCAGTGGTTCTGGTTTCAGACGGAAATTATAACGTTGGTAAAAATCCGGTATATGAATCTGAAAACTTAGGCATCCCGGTTTACACAATCGGAATGGGTGATACCACAGAACAAAAGGACGTAATGGTATCGAAAGTACAAACTAATTCTATCGTCTATGCTGAGACTCGTGTACCCGTGGATGTAACTGTCAAATGGTCAGGTTGTAGTAGCGAGAATGCCGAAGTCCTGTTGAGCTACGGTCAGAATATTCTTGACCGTAAGATGATAACACTTATAGAGGGTACGAATGAAAATAAAATGAGGTTGTATTACGATGCGAAGGAAGTGGGTATGCATAAGCTCACCGTGAGTATCTCGAAAGTGCCGGGTGAACTTACAGAAAAGAATAATTACAAATCATTTTTCATTAAGGTATTGAAGAGTAAACTGCAAGTCTTATTAATTGCGGGTGCGCCGTCTCCAGATGTAAGCGTTATTAGCCAAACTCTTTCTGAGGATGATAATTTAAAGGTAACACGGCTTGTTCAAAAAAGTCAAGGCGAGTTTTATGAACGGCGTTTTACACAATTGATTCTCGATAGCGCTGATTGTATTGTTTTAATCGGTTACCCAAATTCAGCATCGAGTGTTGAGGTCATAAATCAACTCAAAAATGTTATCGAGGAAAAACGGATGCCGTTACTCTTCGTCGGCGGTAAAAGCATCGATTTCAATAGGTTACAAATTCTGGAACCATTTCTGCCGTTTGGTTGGGGTGGAATAAATTCAACTGAAATGAATATTTTTGCAACGATTCCTGACAGAATGCAGAAACACCCGCTGATAAATACCGATGGAACAACACCACTCGAAGCATGGCTTCGTTTACCGCCGATCTACAAAACTGCTACCCAATTCAAGTCGAAACCGGAATCGGAAGTTATTGCGAGTATGAAGTTACAGAATGTAAATATAAACGAACCGCTCATTTCAACGAGGAACATAAGCAGACAAAAATCTCTTGCGATAACGGGCTATGGAATATGGCGATGGCGGCTGCTCGTTCAGGATAATTCACAGACTGAAAAGCTTCTTTATCTCTTTCTTACAAATTCGGTTAGATGGCTAACGACTAAAGAAGATGAGAAGAACGTGAAGGTAACTCCCGTAAAAGAAACATTTTCAACTGCCGACGCAATTGAGTTTACCGGACAAGTTTATGACGACCTGTTCAACCGAGTCGATAATGCCGAGCTGAGGGTTGAGATAGCATCTGAAAAACAAAAATCAGAAATATTGTTGACTGGAATCGGCAGCGGTCGTTATGAGGGAAATATCAATGGACTTCCGGAAGGAGATTACTCGTACACAGCAAAAGCTATTTTAAATGGAAGAGCACTGGGTGAAGACAAAGGAAAATTTTCTGTAGGAAAAATGGATATTGAATTCCTCGACACTAAAATGAACAGACAACTCCTCGAACAGATAGCTTACAAGACGGGTGGAAAGTACGCAAGTATAGAGAACACAGACAGCGTAGTTTCCGCGATTGCAAAGCGAACATTCACTCCACAAGATGTTACATCGGCAAAAGAGATTGAAGTGTGGAACTGGGAGTACACAGCAGGGGCATTAATTCTGTTACTCGCATTGGAATGGTTTATCAGAAAAAGAAGCGGGATGGTGTAAAAAAAAAGCCCCCAATTTCTTGGAGGCTCTAAACTTAGTTGTACGCCGGATTATTTAAGTTTATTCACAAGTTTAGTCAAAGCCGACTTTTGGTTAGCAGCTTTATTCTTGTGAATTATCTTCTTGGCGGCAAGCTGGTCGAGCAGCTTTGCTGTTTTTATCAAAGCTTCCGCAGCTTTTGCTTTATCTTCTGCTTCACGAACGCGCTTGATTGCAGTCTTCATCTTCGATAAATAGCTTGTATTCCGAAGGTTTTTTTTCTTCGCTTGTCGTGCAGCTTTTTCGGCTGATGCATGTTGTGCCATTAAATCTCCTTTGTTATCAAGTCTTGTTAAATTAAGTGGCATTAAGATAGCAAAAATACAGTAAAAAACCAAATTTGCTATTTTAAATTTTTAATCATAGATTGGAATGAATCCGTTAGGGGTGCCCCGTTCTGAATCAAAGAATCAGAACAGGACTGAGACAATACCCTAGGAACCTGATCTGGATAATACCGGCGTAGGGAAACGGAAATTATTTTAATCGCCGTTTTTCTGATTTTCCTTACGCTCATAGGATCAGGGATACGGCGATTTTGTTTTATTTAAAATAGTTAAGGAATAAATACAATGAAAAATATAATCTTTTTTCTAATGCTATCATTCGCTGGTAGTTCTTTTGCACAACAGCAGGGAAGCATCCGAGGTATTGTGATAAATAAGGAGACAAAAGAAACATTAGCCGGCGCAACTGTCCTTGTCGAGGGTACGAAATTCGTTACGAGCAGTGATGTGAATGGCAAGTTCGAATTTTACAACGTACCAGCCGCTGAGTGCATTATCAGTGCGAGTTATGTTGGATTTGAGGTGCAGAAAAAAACTATCCACGTGATGAAGGAAGAGAAAACAAATATTGAACTTGCTTTACTTCCTGCAATAATAAAAGGACAGGAAGTTATCGTAACCGGAACTCGTGCAAAAGATCGCGAAACTCCCGTAGCTTTTACAAATATGACTCGCGATGATATCGATTCAAAATATTGGGCACAGGACATCCCCATGCTGTTGAATGAATTACCGAATGTGTACTCATACTCTGATAATGGAAACGGTATCGGATATTCGTACATGAAGATACGCGGATTCGACCAACGCAGAATCGGAGTTATGATAAACGGTATTCCTCTGAACGATGCTGAGTCGCACGAGGTCTTCTGGGTCGATTTACCCGACATTGCCTCAAGCACTGAAGATATTCAGGTTCAGCGCGGAGTTGGAAATTCAATCTACGGGGCGTCTGCTTTTGGCGGATCGGTAAATTTAGTAACAGCCGGACAAACTAACTTTCCAAGCCTCGAATTAAACGCGGGGTATGGTTCGTTTAACACCAAAAAAATTTCTCTTTCAGCAAATTCCGGTTTACTCCAGAATACATACAACATCTACGGACGTTTTTCCCGAATCGAAACGAGCGGATACCGCAAACCATCCTGGTCTAAGTTGTGGTCGTATTTTTTCGGACTTACACGTTATGATGAAAACATGATTACAAGAGTCAATGTCTTCGGAGGTCCCGAACAGAGTTACCTCTCTTATAAAGGTGTAACACGCGATTACCTTGACGGGAAAATAACCGGAAACAAGGAAGAAGATCGGAGATATAATCCAATTCAATATCCGAATGAGGTTGATAATTTTTATCAGCCGCATTATCAGTTGATAAACGATTGGCAATTAACCGACAATCTTCGTCTTGAAAATTCTTTCTTTGGTTTTCTCGGAGATGGCTTCTATACACAGTATCGGGCGAGCCGTGATGTTCGTGAATATAACATTCCAAGATTTTTAATTTCTGATACGACAATTCTTCCAAAAGACTATTATAAAATTCTCGACACAGACGGCATAATCGATTCTGTGCAAGTGCGCAAACTAGATTTGATTCGCAAACGATCTGTAAAAGATATCGATTATGGCTGGCAGCCACGAGTGACTTGGAAGCATGATAGCGGTGAGTTGGTGGCGGGCGGTGAGTTCCGTTATCACGAGGGACATCATTTTGGAGAAGTTACTTGGGCAAATTTGCTTCCCAAAAATGTTCAACCCGATTTGATATATTATGAATATAGAGTTCCCAAAACTTCACTCACCGCATATTTACACGAGTTGTATAAGCTCACACCCACAATAGGTCTGATGGGTGATTTACAAATTCGGCATCATAACATTAAACTAAAAGACGAAAAGAGATATAATGTTGGATTCGAAAGGAAGTATACATTCGTTTCACCGCGTGCAGGAGTCAATTACAATATTACCGATGAGATTAATGTTTTTACGAATTTATCGTTTGC
>CAZOQB010000019.1:46470-51601 GCA_964581995.1 uncultured Ignavibacteriaceae bacterium
AGAGGGAACCGGCATTCAAAGATATCTACAACCCCCAGGAATATTGGGACAGCCCGATAAATCGTTTGCAGAATTTTTTGAAGGAAGGTGATAATTATATTTATGTGGGGAAAGAACTCAAACCTGAGAAACTTATTAACTATGAATTGGGTACAGGATACCAAGCAGAAAATTTTAATCTCAAATTGAATTTATATTGGATGGATTTTAGAGATGAGATAATATCTACCGGACAAATTGATGATAACGGTGTCCCGATTTCAGGCAATGCTAACAGGACAGTTCACAGGGGAACGGAGTTTACGGCTGCTTTTAAGTTGATAGAAAATTTCCAAGTTAACGGAAATTTTTCAGTGAACGATGACAGATTTATTTCACACACTGAATTTGTGCCGAACTGGAGTAAAACCCCGCCTGTTGATACCGTTGTGTATGATAAAAACCGCTTGGCGGGTTTTCCAAAATATATTTCAAATATTCGGCTAACTTGTAAAATGCAGAATCTTTTAGCATCCTTACATATGCAGAATGTTGGTAGAATATTTCTGGATAATACTGAAAATAAAATGAAATCGGTTGAACCCTATACAGTTCTAAATGCCTCTTTATTTTACAGACTTGAAAATTTCATGGGAAATCAAGATATTGAATTAAGTTTAGTTGTGAATAACTTGTTGAATAGATACTACGAAGCGGGTGGTTATGTAGAAGAAGGAATACCTTATTGGATTCCTGCGGCGACGAGGAATATGTTTTTTGGAATACGCATAATAATATAAACTATGCCGTCATCTATTGATGCTGACATCGAGTCGTTATCTCACTGCCTCCGAGATGCACTCGAAAACGTCGCTGATTTGGTGGCGGCTTTTTTTTGAACATTTGAGATTAACGCATGGTACATTTTCACCCTCTTGACATATCGGTTATCGTACTGTATTTTATTGCAGTAGTCTTTATAGGTTTTAAGTTTGCACGCAAAACGAAGAACGACGAAGTCGATTTCCTCCTCGCAGGTCGTTCTTTAACGCTGCCGTTGTTTGTTATGACGTTAGTGTCAACCTGGTATGGCGGTATATTGGGAGTCGGAGAGTTTTCTTATCGTTATGGAATATCGAACTGGTTTCTTCAAGGTGTTCCGTATTATATCTTTGCCGCCATATTTGCATGGATACTTGCAAAAAAAATCCGAGATACAAACTTAGTCTCTATTCCCGACAAACTTCATCAAGCTTACGGTAAGAAGACGGCAGTACTCGGTTCATTATTGACTTTTATACTAATGACACCCGCACCTTACGTATTAATGTTCAGCGTTTTATTCCAAATGATGTTCGGCTGGGGTTTCTTCACGAGTGTTGTGGTTACTGCTGTTGTCGCTTTGTCGTACTTGTATTTCGGCGGGTTTCGTTCAGATATTTATACCGATGTGTTTGAATTTATACTCATGTTTATCGGGTTTGCAGTAATAATTCCTTTTGCGTTCCATCAATTCGGAGGCATTGAGTTCCTTAAATCTAACTTACCAACTTTACATTTAACCTGGCACGGAGGCCATAATTGGCAGTTCATCCTGGTGTGGTTTTTTATAGCGCTTTGGACACTTGTCGACCCTGCTTTTCATCAACGATGCTATGCCGCAAAGGATGGAAAAACCGCTCAACGTGGCATCTTTATCTCGATAATATTTTGGTTTATATTCGATTCAATGACATCGTTAATCGGTTTGTATGCGCGGGCTGCTCTTCCCAATTTAGCTAACCCGATAATGGCATATCCTCAATTAGCCGATCAAATTTTACCGCCTGTAGCAAAGGGACTGTTCTTCGTTGGCATGTTGGCAACCATGATGTCCACATTGAATACGCTTGGTCTTGTTTCTGCACAAACTTTGGGAAGAGATATATTCCTTCGGCTAAAAAGCAAAAACCCAATTCCGAATCCGTCAACTGACGGGCGAATATCGAATGATGAACTTGTTACCAAATACACTAAGATTGGTTTAGTCATTTCTTTTATTTTTTCTGTTTTGATTGCTGTCGCTATACCAAGCGTCATCAAAATATGGTACACAATAGGAACGGTAGTGATACCGGGTTTACTCGTTCCGTTAATGGCAAGTTACTTTAAGAAACTTAGTATGAAACCCAATTATGCTTTTCTTTCGATGTTGTTAGGGTGGGGAACGTCTTTAGTTTGGATGATTTTAGGATACATAAATGGAAATAATGGAGAATACCCATTTAGGATTGAGCCGATGTATCCGGGGTTGGTAGTATCTGTGGTAATTTGGTTGATGGGTAGAAAAAATGGAGGTTATTGAATAATCGGCTTTTTATATGGGGGACTTAGAAAAAATGGCTTTTTTACATTATTTCCGATAAATATTTTTCGCAAAAATTTTTAAAAAACACTTGACTTCTAATTTTAAATTATTTATACTTATTCCAAGCAAATAATAGTTACACATAAAACAATTAAAGAGGCTAACGATGTGTGATATTAGTAAAAGAGTTCGAGGTTTAAGTTATAGGGCAACACAATGCCCCCACCGCCATTTTGTAATTCGTCAATCGTCATTCGATCTTTCTCCTATTCACCTTTCACCGGTTCCAAATTTATTTCGGCATTCGTTATTCAGCATTCCTGCCCGAACGACCGTTCGGTCGGGCGGGCGATACCTGTCCACCGAAGTTCTTTTTTTTTGGAACGTAGGTGGATTCATTATTCACAGAACCTAAACTATGATAGCAAAAATCAAAACTCAAAATGACAAATCAAATATCTGCAATCAGACTGGAGTTAAGCCATGAAGATTAAACTCAAAAGTCAAAAGTCAAAAATCAAAACGGAAATTAAAAATAACCTATCTCCATCACTCCAATACTCCAACCCTCCATTAATCCAATTTTTGTTTTGCCATTTTGCTGTTTTGTTGTTTGTTATTTGTTGTTTGTTATTTGTTGGCTCTTGTCGCGATCGTGTTGTGCCGCCCGACAACGGCAACGGTGTTCATGTGCCAAAGTTAAAAATTGAAGCTGAGGATGTTGGGGTTACTGATTGTTTTATACGCCTGAAATTTCTAGACACTTTAGATGTTTCACCAAAAATGTTTTCACTAAAACGCGACGGTCAAACAATTCTCTCCGCTCTATGCTCATCACTCGACACACTACTATTAGACGAGGGCTTGCTACCAAACAGTTCGCACAGATATAAGGCATACCGATTTATAAACAACACACCAATTGATTCTAGTTCAGAGCTTCTTGTGCCAACTCTTGACACAACTTCACACGAGTATTTTTTCCAGATTGATACACTGGGCGATGGCAACAGTAGTGTGCTTAGAGACGTTTTTATTTTAAATGATACTATTGCCTATGCCGTTGGTGAAATTTATAAAAAAGATTCTACTGGACAGTTTGAGACAGATGCATATAACGCTGCAGTTTGGAATGGAAAGGAATGGGTATTGAAGAGGATACAATTTTATACTTTTTGTGGACCTGGAAGTTTAACTGGACCATATCCTGCTAATGCAGTGTTTGCCTTTGACGATGGAGAGATATGGATTGCATCGCAATCTCAAATTGCAAAATGGAAAAATGGTGTTCAAATATCGATTACTTGTTTGCCTGTTTCAGTGAATAAAATTTGGGGCTCAAGTAAAAATAACGTTTACACAGCAGGACCTTTGGGTCAAATTGGTTTCTACAACGGCGTCAGCTGGCGGCGTTTGGAGAGCGGGACGGATGTGAACTTACTGGATGTTTGGGGAAGCCCTGATGGAAGCATTGTTTGGGCGTGCGGTTGGGAAGATTTTAAACCGACAGTGTTATTGCGATATCAGAACGGTGTCTGCTACAAGCAATACGAAGATTATGAACATCGCTTCCAAATAAGAAATGACAGTCTTTCTGGTTCTCTTGTGAGTGGAATAATGTCTGGAAAATATGGTTTCTATCTTTTATCTGATGCAGGATTGTATAAGGCATTATCAACAACCACCGGATTAGCTAAACGCATACCGTTTCCCATCACATGGTCTGGATTCCCATGGAGGTTACGAGGAACAGGCATTAATAACTTAATAATTGTCGGTGAATACTTTATGCTTGGACATTTTAATGGATCAACCTTTAGGCATTTCTATGAATTGCAGGGTTATGGACGTCTTACTTCTGTAGATCAAAAAAATAACTTTGTATTTGCCGTAGGTTATCTGTTCGATCCAATTCATAGTAAAGGCATAATTATAAGAGGAAGTAGGTAATTTATGTTAAGAAAAAAAAATCCGCCGTAGGTTATAATTAACCATCGGCGGAGTAAGTCGCAAACAAAACAACTCATATGATATTTAGCGATATCATTTCAGACGTTTCTGAATAACTTCAGAAATACTAAGGCTGTTTTATTTACAATAGTATTATAATAAAAAAAACGAAGAAATTCTATTAAGAGTCAATAATAATGACAAACAAATTTTTAACAAAAAATTTTAAGGAGAAAATTATAATGAAAAACTTAATATTTATTATCAATATGTTATTAATAGTCTTTAATAGTACTTTATTTGCCCAGGAGGAACAATTCACTTGCGGTTTCCCAGAATTAACGGAGGATGAATTATTAAAAACACCTTTAGCACGCCCAAACATACCTAATGAAGTAACTATTGAGTCCGATCACTTTCGAATTCATTATACTTTAAATGATACAAGTGGTACACACACAACCACTCAGGAATATGTTGATTTAGTTAAAAGCCTCGCTGAGTTAAACTGGCGAAAGCAGTGTGATACGTTAGGATGGGACACACCACCACCAGATGGAACCAGAGGTGGTAATTCGAAATACGACATCTATATTTGGAATATTATTCCTAACGGGGTAACATGGCCCGAAACACGTACGTCTAACACATCTCAGAATGAATATATAAGCTGGATAGAGATAGACATTGGTTTAACCACAAACACATTGAATTTTACTGTAGCTCATGAATTTAGTCATGCTGTTCAACTTAGTTATAGTTATCATTCCGCTGAACGTTGGATTCATGAAAATACATCACAATGGATGGGACATATTATGTATCCGAATCATATTTTTTATATAGGTGCTGCTC
>CAZOQB010000020.1:0-50678 GCA_964581995.1 uncultured Ignavibacteriaceae bacterium
GTGTTAGGCACGCCGCCAGCGTTCGTCCTGAGCCAGGATCAAACTCTCCGTTGTAAAGTTAAAACTTTATAACTTCGAACTTAATCTCTCGCTTTTGTTTGGTTGTTTTCTCCAATTAATTAACATTAGAGCCATACACACTATTTTCAAAGAACATCTATGTTGTGTAAATTCCCATTCTTAATGGGCTTATAATATACAAACTTTTTTTATCTTTGTCAAGACTTATGAAATAATTTATCATAATCTTTTTAAGAAGTTTAATTATACGTAATATTTTTATCATTATCAAATATTCCCACACACCTTTCTCCAATAATTTTCTTGCTTCTTAATTAAAAAATATGTAATCTAATTTAAAATAATTTAACTTTTAACTATAAATAAAATTCCAAATGGAAACATCACAAGAACTAAAACAGATTTTAGAAAGCATATCCGGCGGTTTTTTTGCACTCGACAAATTATATCGCTTCACTTATTGGAATCGGTCCGCAGAAGAAGGGACCGGTTTTAAACGCGATGAGGTGTTGGGAAAAAATGTTTTTGATATTTTCCCAAATGCTAAGAGCGCCGAGCTTGGCGATATGTACCGTCTGGCAATGGAAAGCAATACTTTTCAATCAATTGAAACCTGTTATAAAGATGACCGCTTCGAGGCTTGGTATGATATACGAATTTATCCTACTGAGACTGGGATATCGGTTTTTTTTCAAGACATCACCGAACAAAAACAACAACAGCGGCAAAAAGAAATGCTGCTGCAGGTCTCGCAGATCATCAATACTTCGCAGCACCTGGATGATATGTGCTTACAGTCTGCAGATCGAATAGCAAAGTTTCTCGACATCCCTTCTAAATTTATTTGTATCTACCGGTACGACCCTCGCACTTCTCTCCTACATCTAATGGCACCATCTCTTTCCAACATCCACATCTCACCCGATGTTGAGCATCAAATTGTCGATGAGAAAGCAACAACGATAACTGTTAGAACTGCATTGTCCCATAAACCAATCGTCACCGACGAATTATCGCGCAGCACTCTTGCTGCCTTTTTTCTGACCGAAATTGATGAAAACAAATTAAAAACTTTAATATCGTTGCCGCTAATGGTGCAAGGAGATTTGCAAGGCATTCTCGAAGTAATGTCCAGAAAAGAAGAACAATATATTAAAAATGAATTAGACTTACTTAAAGTGATTGCTAATGAGCTTTCTATAGGATTAAGTCGCAAACGGCTGCTGGATGAGATTACAGTAAAAAATATCGAACTCGAAAACGAAAAGATAAAAACAGAAGAAGCGAATAATGCGTTAAAAAAATTCCTTGCAACATTCAGCCATGAACTTAGAACGCCGTTAAATTCCATAGTTGGTTTCTCGGATTTCCTCGCAACTGATTTTGAGAATTTACCTCAGGATAAAATCAAAGATTTTATGAAAAATATCCACGCCAGCGGACAACATCTGCAACAATTAATTAACGACATCTTAGACCTCTCAAAGATTGAAGCCGGCAAGTTGGAACTACACATCGAAGGCTATCCTGTTGAATATTTTGCTGAAAGCGTTTCGCGTGTTCTGCAATCAGAAATTCAGAAAAAAAATGTGAGTTTAAAATTCAGCATCTCTCCCCAAGTAGATCAACTTTTCGTAGACCAAACTAGATTCAAACAAATACTAGTAAACCTCGTCTCGAATGCTATTAAGTTCAGCGAGACAAATGAAAAAGTTGAAGTTGAGATAAAACGCATCGATAACGAATTCGAGGTATCTGTAAAAGACCAGGGCATAGGTATAAAATCTGAAGAATTACCAAAACTATTTAAGCCTTTTCAACAAACCAAGTCGAGGGGTGAAAAAGAAGGAACCGGCTTAGGACTGGCAATAACTAAGCGGTTGGTTGAACTCCACGGGGGTAGTATAAAAGTCGATAGTATATGGGGAAAGGGAACGACAGTTACAATTCGCATTCCCATGGTTTTAGGATTTGAAAATTCTCTTATGGCTGCCGATATATCGGATCAACAATCTAATCTACAAGGCACGCTAAAAGAATACATGGAAAGTGAAACTCAAAAAAATAAGAAACCACTTGTTTTGATAATAGAGGATAACATACAAGCAACACAACTTCTAGAGATGTACTTACGTGATGCCGGTTATGAAACCGAGGTTGCGCGCGATGGCTTGGAGGGGATCGAAAAAGCAAAAAAACTTAAACCGAGTATCATTACACTTGACTTAATGCTTCCACTGAAAGACGGTTGGCAGGTTTTAAAAGATTTAAAAAATCATCCAGTTTGTAAAGATATTCCAATTGTAATCATTTCAATTACTGACGAAAAGAAACTTGGGTTTAGTCTTGGCGCAGTGGATTATTTTGTCAAACCTGTAAATAAAGAAGATTTGCTCGCTACCTTAAAACGTATCCCTATAAAAAAAACTGCCGGTAGAGATCATCCGAGAGTTTTAGTCGTCGATGATGACAAAACTGCAGTTGAGTTGATAGAAGTAATACTTGATACCGAAGGCTATGAAGTTATTAAGACGTACAACAGCAGTGAAGGTCTGAAAATGGCAATCGATTATAAACCCGATCTCATGATATTAGATTTAATTATGCCGGAAATTTCAGGATTCCAGCTTGCTTATAAGATACGTCAACACGACGAAACGAAAAACATTCCGATAATTATTCTCACCTCCATGGAAATTGACCAGGAGACACGTGAAAAAATGGAAGGCGTCGTGTCAACGGTTATGAGTAAGCAAAAGTTTACAAAGAAAGATTTGTTACGAGAAATTAGTTCGATCGAGAAGATGAAGTAAGCAAAAATTACTTTAAAATTAATTGAATGCCTTCTTAAAACGTTGACCGAATAAAGATATCCTTACCCAAAATGCTCTGGCTAAGTAACGTAATCGCCTCCTAACTCGATTAAGGAAGACGTCTTATTCGGCGCTATTGATAAACTTTACGTCAGAACAAAACAAAAACATTATATTAACGAGTTGCTCATAGAATTCCCGATAATACACCAACTGGAAGTAAGTTTTCACTTAAGTTAATAATTATATCCTCACTCTCATCCCCATTGCAAAAGATAATCTTCGGAAATCGTTCGGTGTAAAAATGGCTCCAAAGTTCTCCGTTGCGAATTCCATATCAAATGTTCCTAAGAGAAATCCGAACCCAAATCCCATATTAACACGGTCTGTCCCCCCAACAGATAAACCGGTACGTATCGGTAGCCACTTTAAAGGTTTGTATTCTGCACCGATAGAAAAGCGCGGTGTTGTTGTATTACCAGGGAGGTTATTAAACCCCTGATTATAATCGAAAGCAAGCAACAATTCACCGGGGAAATTGTTCCCTACCCAAGGGGCTTTATCTAGTTGGTACGCTGCTCCGATGCGTAACGCAGCAGGCAATCCTGTTCGAAAACTGTTTATCTTTTTATCCTCACCTTTAAGTGCTTTGTCAAGAGTATCGAGTTGGTTTCCGGCAAATGGGTCATCTATTTTAAGTTCAGCCTGCCCTGTAATTTCACGTGTATTATGATTCCATTTTATTGCACCGATATTTACAATCGCGATCCCCACACTCAGCTCGTCTTTAATAAAACCTGAAACACCAATGTCGAAACCGTACCCGACACCGGCGGGTTGAGGAAAAGGCTCGAAATTTTGTGTCGAATCCGAGAACATATAATCAACTCCGGCTGCTTTCAGACGGTAATCAACTTTGCCTGAGATTTCTGCCAACTCATTCGTGGTAAAATAAGTATTATTCCGAGTAAGTTCTGCATAACCATAACCTTGAATCAGTTTTAAAGTAATTCCGGCAGTCATGGATTTCATAAATACAAATCGTGGCGTTTTCCGTCCATAGCTTAACGCATATTCTCTAAGCCACATCGCGCTGGCGTATGTTTCACTCAAATCATACCTGCTGTTTAACGGATTACCGTATAATGCAAATTCAGCATAATCTTTTGGAATCATTAAATTAAATCCAGCACGATCTACTATGCTGAAAACAAATCCTCCAATTTTCGAATGTTGATAGGAGATTGAGAGTGACTTTATTTCAAAGTCAAAATTTGTAAATGCAAGGCCCGCAGGAAACTCATGGATAATATCCCTTTTTGCTTGATCATCGAGGAAAACTGCATTACCATTTTCATCTCCTGTAAAATATTTATTATAAAGTTCTTTGTTCCAAAAATCGCTACCACCGTGTATCCCAAAATTTAATATATCGAATGTAACTGTTCCTCTATCGGGATAACCGAGGTTTGCGGGGTTGACACCAACTGCATCGATTCCTCGGGCAACAGCAGTAAACGTGCGAGCCATTCCAAGTCCCTGGAGATTAGTTCTGTCGCCTCCGGCATACAAAAAAGAACTTGAAAAAAATAGAGATAGAATTAATATTTTAAAATTTTTCATAACAGATTTCTCCCTAATCTTCCATGCGATAATTAAATGTACCGAAGATGCGTACCTGGACTAAGTCGTTACTTCTAAATTTTACAGCGGGTGAGGTAGGCGGTGTGTCCATCTGAATTTCCAGCACAACGTACGTTGCTCTATTTATGTTATCTACTTCCGACCTATTTAGTGGAACATTGAGCTGTGAACTCGCCGGGGTAGAAGAAAAACCATCCGCACCAATTTGAGAAGACGACACATTAACGAGTCCTGAGCTTGGGAGGTATTGAATCACCGTAGAATCTGGCCTCAACAGAATAATCGAGGCGCGTATCCTCACAGGAATACCGTTTCTAAATGTGAAGCTTAGATTTCCGTTAAGTATTTTATCAATCATAGTCGAATCAAGATTTACCTTGTTGCCACCATCATCTGATTCATCGCCAATCTTGACAGTGTCTCGAATAACTCCACCGTGAATACCGATGTTGGCGGGAATATCGAATAAGATTCTTCCGCTTATTTTATCCGTATCGGTTATCGTTCCGATTGTATAGTTCGGATTTATCGTTCCCGTTGAATTCAAGAAAAATGTTTTCGGTAAATTCCTATTTACCGAAACATACCGTGTTAAGGTAGATACGACATTGTCGCCGCTCAGTACAATATTTGTTGTATCGTTCCTCGCAAGCAATGTTTGAGGAATTGTTATCGCGTACGATGGATCATTGTCGAGCCGGATATCTCCACCAATGCTTGATTGTATTCCGGGAGAATATAATCTTACAATGAATTTTGCATCGGGCATTCTCAAACTATCGACAGAAAATTTTGTTGGTAAATCTCCTAACTTCACGCTTATTAAAGTATCAAACGTTACTGTCGTCGGTTTAATTACACCTTCAAAATATTGAACCGTAAAAACATCATCCGGCGGTGGATGAAGCAACAAAGCAACATCAACTTTATCTGTGTTGTTGAATGTTCTAAATCCTACAGTGTCATCGAAAGAACCGAGTTGACTGATTACGGCGGTATAAATTATTTCGTTCGTGGTATCACCGGCATTTACCTCATAAGTTTTACTCAAATCGAATCTAAATAAAGCCGAATCTCTTCTAGCGAGGACAGTATCAAGTTGATACGAATTGCCGCTGATACGATTTCTGAGCTGAGGAAAGGACATGTTAAGCCTTGTCGTAACATCTAAATCATTTCTGATTTTTACATCGAACCCACCGTTTTTAAATCTGACGATTTTAAATTTCGTCGCATTAGAAGAACTATCCAAAATAAACGCTGAGCCTTCATTTCGTAATACATCAGTGGCAGGAATTTTTGCCCTTGCGCTTCTAATATAAATATTCGAGAACGAAAGATTAATAGCTAAGACTACATCTGGGATTGTAACCGGATTGGAGTTACCTGAAGTTGACCACCGCACAGTATCAAGCGATAATCTATTCTTTATTCTCTTCCCCTGTAAATCTACACTTGCATATCTGGACTGATTAGGATTTAAGGAATCTATATTAAACGGTCCGATGATATTATTTTCAATATCGCGAAATTGTATTGGCTGAGTGAAGTAGATTGTAAGTGGCAAATTGTTAGTAACCTGTAAACGCACTGCACCTGAATCTAACTCCAAATAATCAAATTGTGTCATCGTATCCATCGCAACAGAAAATGATGGAAGCTGACCTTCTGGAATTGGGAAACCACTCGGTATTCCGGGATTCGAAATATCGAGTGAAAGGCTGTTAACACTAAAAGGTATAGAACCTATATTAATGCCGAAAGGAGCAGGTTGTTGAGGTTTCATTTTTATCTTATCGCCGATGCTATCATATACGGTAGGATGAGAATAAGAATAAGTAAGAAAACCATTGGCCGGATTTCTTTGTATTATGCTTGTGTCTTTTCGTATAAGTGTATCGATAGTGTAAGGATGGTTGATAAGAGGGAAATTTACCTGCACGTCCCATGTAGGAGCAACGGCTTTACGGAGGTTGCAGTTGAATGAACTAATTATTACTGCAAACATAATTCCATACAAAACGATGGCTTTAATTTTCATAAAATTTTGCCTTATGTTTATGTGACGAATATAAAGAGATAAAAATTGAATATCAAGCACGTATAAAGAACTTCTGATTCTTATCACAGATCTGAATAATTTCCATGTTTTTTTCATCCTTTAGCTGATATATTCTGATTCAGAGCACAAACATTAGCGTAAATCGCTTGCCTAAAAATACGCGAAATTGACAAGAAAATTAAGATAAATAAAATATTATTTCTTTTTTTCTGCAAGCGACCAGAAATGTAATGATATATATATATATATAGGTAAGTTACCTACCTGCAATTTACTATATTACAAACCTAAATTAGGAGCAGTTATGAAGCCTCTGTTTACAATGATGTTATGTGTGTTATTAAATAGTTACAACTATGCACAACCTATATCGGGTCAGAACAATTCACAAACCGAACAAGCCACAACAACTTTTGACCAAAACAGTTATTTTACGGTTGGCATGTTATCAATAACTTTAAAGTACCCAGACCATCTCCATCTGGATAATTTCAATCAAAAAGGTTTCATGATAGGAAATAAAAAGAACAGCAAAAATATCGATGAGATTAACTTCAGCGACCATTTAGTGTTTTCAATAAATATAGGAAGTGAGAATAGTTTCGGTTTTGCATTGAATGAGAATACTTTGAATTATAATGTCGATGGTGTGAATACAATTGACACTGTCAAACATTACACGGGATTCGCAAATCTGGTTTCTTACAACTTAAACGCAGAGTTAATAAACAATATACCCGTTGTAAACAGAAAAATTATTGCTGGAGTTGCAGTAACATTCTTTAACATCGGAGGGAATTTTACTTACATGACGGGTGGAAGATATGATAAAAGAGTTATCGGAGCGCTTGATGTTCTACCGTTCTATATGCAAATATATTGCAAATTAGCTCTGAAGAATGCAAGCATCGGTGTCGGATTGTTATACAATCCGTATAGTTTTGCCGAATACCGATTCGGACCAAAAGAATTTATGGATGAGTACAGTGGAATAAAATTAAATTCATCGATGTATAATAAATTTATAGTCCAGGCTTATATAAATTTGAACTAAACTATTTCCTTCCCAAACTTCTTATTTTAGTGAATTCGTTTGTTTGGATCAACCGGTTGAAACCCGAAACCGCTTGCAGAGGGTTCGCCTTGAATTTTTATTTCTCCAAACTTACTCTCAAACTTATTGATGTTGTCTTCCAGAGCTTTTTGCAGAAGTTTCGCATGTTGAGGTGTCATAATTATTCTTGCATGAACTTTCGCTTTTGGTGTTCCCGGAAGGACTCTCGTAAAATCTACTACAAACTCTGCGGGTGAGTGAGTTATTATTGCTAAATTAGAATAGATTCCCTCGGCTTCTTTTTCGCCAAGTTCAATATTTATTTGTTGTTGTTGCGGCTGTTGTTCTGACATTATTGCTCCTTCATATAAAAAAGCCCACTTTGTCAAGTGGGCATAGTTTGATCTATATATTATTTCTTGTTCTTACGAAGTTGGTCTGCTTTATCGTAAGCTGTTTTTGCTTCCTTTGGTAGGTTTAGAATTGCGTTTGCCATACCTAAAGTTTCCCAGCCGGAGATGTCGTCGGGCGTCAACTCAAGCAACCTTTCCAGATATCCTTTGGCTTTTGTAAACTTTTCTTCAAATGATTTATCTAGCTTTTTATTCTTATCACCTTCGACTGCTTTTTCAGCTTCCTCCTTCATCGACGCGCCCCACTGCATATAAGTAGCACTCACATTATAAAGTGCATCGGTAAACTTATCGTCTATTCTCAATGCTTCTTCAAACTGTGTAGCCGCTTCAGAAAAATCTTTTGCACGAAGTAATAGTACACCGTAATTATAGTGGACAAGTTTATTATTTGAGTCGGCTACAATGGCGGCTTTGTATGAATCCATCGCTTCTTGTGTCCTTCCAGCCGAGATGAAAGAATCATTCAGTCCTGCTAAAATGTTTGGGTCGTTGGGCGCTAATTTTAAAGCGTTTTGATAAACTTTTATTGCTTCAGTCAGATTTTCAACCATTTTAGCTTTATCGTTTGCCGCTTTTGCAGTCATCGCGCGGTCGTAATATATACCGCCTAACATTCTGCCAATCTGTAAATCGTTCTGCCTCTCGAGGGCTTTCTTCATATACTCAACCGCATTGTCTTTATCTTTTATTCCATAATAGCTAAGCGCTATAACACGGTAACTTAACGCACTATCCGGCAATAACATTATAGCGGTTTGAAGATATCCAATCGCTTCATCGAAATAAATGCTGCTGCTGTCTGGATTTTGAATGCCTTTGTTATAAAAATCAACACCTTTGTTCAGGTTGCTCCCCCATGCACTCAACTTGAAGGTACTAATATCCTTTTGATACTGATTGCTAACTTTTAAGGAAGCGTTAAACGCGTCTAACATTTCTTTGTAGTTTTTTTGTTCAAAATGAACTCTTCCAAGCATAAACCATGCTTCAGCATTTTCAGGGTGTTTAGATGTTTCTTTTTCTAATTGAATTTTTGCGTTATCCCATTCCGACCTTTGTAAATAGAGTTTCGCGCTGGTCATTTCTGCACTGCCACACTGAAAACCCATAAACATTAGTGAAAAAGTAAAAGTAATTAAAACGAATAATAATAATGTTTTTTTCATTATGTCTCCTTTGGATTTCTTATTAAATAATTGATAAATTTCGCACCTAATATAATTAATAAACAAGATATTTCCAAAAGCAGAATCTTTGCTTTTTAGTCACATTTTTGGTATAATTATTCAACAATCAGACAATATCCGTTCATCAAGTACAGGAATATCTGTACTCTTTTTAAAGGAGAAACTAAAATGGCATTGAATCTTTCTCATAAAATTATTTCATCACATCTTGTTACGGGCAAATTGGAACCGGGGTCGGAAATCTCAATTCGTATCGATCAAACTTTAACTCAAGACGCAACCGGCACAATGGCTTACTTGCAATTTGAAGCTATGGGAGTCCCTCGTGTTAAAACTCGACTCTCTGTCAGTTACGTCGACCATAATATGTTGCAACAGGATTTTATGAATGCGGACGACCATCAGTATTTACAGAGCGTTGCCGCTAAGTACGGAATTTATTTTTCACGACCCGGTAACGGAATTTGTCATCAAGTCCATCGCGAGAGATTCGGTGTACCGGGTGAAACATTAATCGGCTCCGACTCACACACACCAACAGGCGGCGGTTTAGGAATGATTGCAATCGGCGCAGGCGGATTAGACATAGCGCTTGCAATGGCGGGTGAACCATACGTAATTACAATGCCGAAAATTTTAAGCGTTAAACTAACAGGAAGTTTACAACCTTGGGTCTCAGGAAAAGATATCATATTGGAAGTTCTTCGACTGCTTACGTGTAAAGGCGGTATAAATAAAATTATCGAATACAATGGACCCGGCGTTGAATCATTATCAATAGGCGATAGATTTACAATAACTAACATGGGCGCAGAACTGGGTGCAACAACTTCGATTTTCCCAAGCGATAAAGTTACTAAAGGTTATCTCGAAGCTCAAGGAAGAGGAAACGCATGGAAGGAATTATCGGCAGATAAAGATGCCGCTTATGACCGCGTTGATATACGCTTACATATTGAAAATGATGCGCGGGCAATTGCCGCTTTGAAAGAAGGCAGTGCGATAAGCTTAACAATCAGCCAACCCGACAAATCAGGTTTTGTTAATGTTGAATTCGATGGAATCACTATCGACCTCAATAAACTCGAGCCGCTTATTGCGCAGCCGCACTCGCCCGATAATGTTATCAAAGTAAGTGAATTAGCAAAACAAAACATAAAAGCCGACCAAGCTTGTATCGGTTCTTGCACAAACTCGAGTTACTACGATTTAAGTATAGCGGCTCATATGTTAAAAGGAAACTCAATAAACCCAAACACTTCATTTACACTCACACCCGGCTCAAAGCAGGTATTCGAGATGATTGCGCGTAATAACGAGTTGGCAGATATAATATCTTCAGGCGCAAGAATACTTGAATCGGCTTGCGGACCTTGTATCGGAATGGGGCAGGCGCCGCCCAGCGGAGGAGTTACTGTTCGTTCATTCAATCGCAATTTCGAGGGAAGAACCGGAACGATGGACGCAAAGGCATACCTATCATCGCCGGAAACCGCAACGGCTACCGCGCTTGCCGGAAAAATTGCCGACCCGCGTGAAGTGGCAAAACAATTTAACATATCCCCGACAAGACGTGAAGAGCCGGCTAAATATTTAATAAACGATTCAATGATAATTCCTCCTGCAGCAGATTCTGAAAAAATTGAAGTTGTCCGCGGACCGAATATAAAACCGATTCCACAGTTTGAAGAAATGCCCGTAACAATCAAGGGTAAGGTTTTATTAAAAACGGGCGATAACATTTCAACCGACCATATCTCACCGGCAGGCGCTAAGGTTCTTCCACTCAGGTCGAATATTCCAGCAATCTCTGAATTCACATTCACACGTGTCGATCCGGAATTCCCAAAGCGATGCAGAGAGTGGGGCGGCGGATTCGTTATCGGCGGCGACAATTACGGACAGGGCTCAAGCCGAGAACACGCGGCATTATCCCCAAGATTTTTGGGAGTAAAAGCTGTTATCGTTAAAATATTCAACCGTATTCATCGGGCAAATTTAATAAACTTTGGAATTTTACCACTTACTTTCGCCGATGCGAATGATTATGCCACCATCGATTTCGCAGACGAGTTAGCTTTAGAGAATATCAGAGAACAACTGAAAGCAGTCGGACAAAAAGGGCAAGTCGTTCTGAAAAATCTAACAAAAAATAAAGAAATAAAACTCAGCTATGACCTCACGGAAAGACAAAAGCAAATCCTCTTTGCCGGCGGTATGCTGAATATGGCAAGAGAAAAAAAATAAATCCAAAACTAAAACACAACTATAGAAATTAGAAGGAGATATAATGGCAAATTATCAAATATCAAAAGTTCCTGAAAATGGACAGAAGATAACAATCCAAAATGGTAAACTAAATGTGCCCGACAATCCGATACTCCCATTCATAGAAGGCGATGGAACCGGTGCGGATATCTGGCGCGCTTCGCAGCGTGTATTCGATGCAGCAGTACAAAAAGCTTATGGCGGAAAAAAGAAAATCGCGTGGATGGAAGTGTACGCCGGTGAAAAATCATTCAAGCAATTCAACTCTTGGCTTCCCGATGAAACTGTGGAAGCATTCAGAGAATTTTTAATCGGCATTAAAGGACCTTTAACAACACCCATTGGCGGGGGCATCCGTTCATTAAATGTCGCTCTACGACAGATGCTTGACCTTTATGTCTGCTTGCGACCGGTACAGTATTTCCAAGGCGTTCCTTCGCCGGTAAAAAGGCCTGAGTTGGTGAACATGATAATCTTCCGCGAGAACACCGAAGATATTTACGCGGGAATTGAATTCGCAGCCGGTACACCCGAATCGCAAAAGATTCTCGACTTTATTGAAAAAGAATTTCCCGACATGTTCAAAAAAATTCGCTTCGGAAAGAACGCAAAAATAGCGGACTGGCAGAAGCTTGCCGGTATATCGCAAACCGATTCATCGATACAAGTTGGCGTTGGATTCAAACCGGTTTCTAATTACGGATCCGAACGACTCATACGCGCCGCGATCAAGTATGCAATCGAGCAGAAGCGTAAATCCGTCACCTTTGTTCACAAGGGCAATATAATGAAATTTACTGAAGGCGCTTTCCGCGATTGGGGTTACGCATTAGCTGAAAAAGAATTTGGCGATAAGGTTTATACCTGGATGCAGTGGGAAAAAACTAAGAAAGATAAAGGCGAAGACACAGCAAACGCCGAACAAAAATCTGCACTTGCCTCAGGCAAAGTTTTAGTTAAGGACGCAATCGCGGATATTACTTTACAACAAGTTCTAACCCGACCAGAAGATTTCGACGTTATTGCAACTCTAAACTTGAACGGAGATTACTTGAGCGACGCACTCGCTGCACAGGTGGGTGGTATCGGTATCGCTCCGGGTGGAAACATTAACTACGTTACGGGACATGCTGTATTCGAAGCAACACATGGCACAGCGCCAAAGTATGCTAACCTCGATAAAGTCAATCCGGGTTCAGTAATATTAAGCGGCGAGATGATGTTCCGTTATATGGGCTGGAAAGAAGCTGCTGATTTAATTCTCAAAGGACTCAACAACGCAATCAAATCGAAAGTTGTAACATACGACTTCGCACGATTGATGGAAGGAGCCAAAGAAGTTAAATGCTCTGAGTTTGGAGATGCGTTAATTAATAATATGTAATATTAACAAGATTTCCGATTTCTTACGAGGTTTACCTCAGATCAGAAATCGGAAATCTAAAATAACCTAATCAAAAAGGCGAAGAAGTTCTTCGCCTTTTTGATTATGACCATACCAAAAGTATATCATGTGATTTTTTTTAAGTTTAACCACACACCCCCTCAATCCCCTCTCGAGAGGGGAGCTTAAGCCATAGCGTTTGCCAAGGGGTGTGTATATAAAACTTACCTCGCCACCAGCATCTTCTTTTGTCCCTACAAAATTTTCAATCGCCAGCACATCAACTCCAAGTACATATAAAAGATAAAAAATAAATATTGCTAAGCCAAGCAATAAATACCTAAAACACACCCACTAATTCATCAAAGGACAAAGGTTTTTTGATTATTTTTCTTTGCTTGTCAACTAGGAACATTGTAGGTGTGGCGTAGATATAATAATCTTTTACTGCACTGCCACTCCAACCTTTCAAATCCGAGACGTTTATCCATTTCCAGCCATTTGCTTCAACGAATGTTCGCCAGTCAGTTTCGTTGGAATCAATGGAGACGGCAAATACTTCCGTCCTTTTTTGTTTCTGGTTTTTGTACAACTCACTAACTTGAGGCAGTAGAGTTTGACAGTGTGGACACCATGAAGCATAAAATAAAATCAAAATATTTTCAGAAGTTACACGATACAATTCAACCTCTTTACCGGATAAATCTTTACTGACAATATTAGGGACAGTATCTCCTATTTTAAAATGCTTTGCCTGATCCATTCTCCTCTGTAAGGCGGTTTCTAGTTTTTCATCTATGCATATATCGTCTTTGATGACGTAGCTCTCGATTATGTAATCTATGATTTTATCAAAGCCGAATTTCTTGAAACCATCCAGCAAATATTCTACTACATGTTTATAGACCATCGGATTGACTTTCGCCTTTTGCAGGATTGTATCTACGGCTATCATAAATTCTTTTTCAAGAAGTTCTTTGGGCAGTTGAGGATTGCGATAGCAAGTTAGATATTCGATGGACTTGCTGGAGAAAACGTCGGAGTTTACTAACTCAATATCGTTGAAATCGACATTGTCTAAAGAATGAGATTTGAGATACGCTAAATACTTATCCGGCGTTAAGCTGCCGTCTATAATTGGTAATTGTGCAGACTTTATATACCTCGCGATAAATGAGCCGGGATTCTTTTGAGATGTTATCTCTACAAAATCTGAATACTCCTTTTGTAGTTGAGTTAATTTGTTTTGAGTAGCGGTGTAGTAATCATCATCCTTGGGATAACGCGCTAAGATAAGCTGGAGTAACTCTGATTTTGACTTGTATTGTTTGTTAAGTTTTATGAAGGTGTAGTAAAGTTTATTGCTTTCAGATTTGATAACTTGCAAGCTATCTAAAATATTGTTTGCGTCGGTTGTTATGTTTACGTCCTCACCGTCGTTTACAAAATCAAACCACTTATTTTTGTCAATCGTTAAACGGTAAATACCGGTGTGATATTTTGCTGTGTTTAGATTAAGCTGAAAAACTCCTTGACCCCTTGATTCAATAGTATCGGATGAAGTTACTTTTTCGCCTGACACAGATACAAGATAGGCTTTGTTTTGCTGAAAGTTTTTGACCTCTATCTCAACATTCTGAGAGTGTGCGATTCCAAGATTGAAAAATAATATTAGTGTGATTAAAGATTTTATCATATGTTTTTGAATTTATATTTCTTAATAAACTCTGCATGTTCATCGGCGAATGATTTTTTCTTATGGTGATCTTCTTGAGTACGAATGTATTTTCTTACAACGCTCAATTGTAATTCACTCACAGATACCGCGTAGTATTCATCAGCCCATTCAAATTTGGAAGATGTAATCTTGTTTTTATTTATCCAATAAGATGCTTCACCTTTAATTAGATTTACAACTTTAGCAATATTCTGCTCAGAACCAAGGGAAATTAAGCAATGCAGATGATCAACGCTTCCGTTAATGCAGTCGATATAAATTTCTTTTGTTCTTGCATTATCGAAAATGTGAGCTATTACTTTATCTTTAATCTCGCGGGTTAAAAAAGGTACATGGCTTTTTGTTCCAAAGACAAGATGTACCCAAATTCGTACGTAAGCCATAATGAATATTCCTTATTTATGTTTTGTTCTTCTACAACTCCGCCCTAAAGGACGGAGTTAGTACCACAGGTACCACCCCGTGAGATAATATTTCACAATTTAAGTATCGTCCTTTTTCACCAAAATCTTTTAATATTTCTTGAACCAGTGTTGTTTTGCCAACCTGCCTTGCCCCATATATTATTATTGTTTTTCCTTGAAAAAGGTCTGCTTTGATGAGATTTTTTTTTTTTTATTAATCTTTGCACCAAAATAAAATATTTACCGTTAAATTTTTGATTACATTTATCTTATTCTACCTTCTTTTATTACCTCCAGTAGTTGGTGCGTTTTCCACACTCGAATTACCGATTGTCGGTCAAAGTCTTTATCCTGTGTCCAAATACCATCATTTTGAAATGACAGTGCTAAAGCAATAAATGGTGAATCATTCGGGTCGATATCTTTCATAATTTTTCGAGCGTGAGATAGCTGTTTCTCGAAGGACGAGATAGGGATCGTTAGTACATTTTCAAAAATAAGTCCGATTAAAATATCGAGGTCGTTGGGTTGCAATCCAGATTTACGAACGATTACATCCCTGTGTTTTATGAATTCCTCCAGGGCATATTCAGGCATAAAAAATTCAAAGTTGGGATGGAGAAGAATAAGACGGGAATTAGAATTTTTAATTAATGCTGATAAAAGAACATTAGTATCAACGATTAATTGCATATCTATTGATAATGTCGAGCTAATTTACTTTTAATTTGCTCGTCGAGCGAATCGACAGTACCTTGGCTAAGCTGACTTTCGTCTGTTAGTTTATCAGCAAGAAGGACTTTTTTAGCATAATCGAGTAACGATTTTTGCGCTATTGTTTTCCAATCAATTTCAGGATGTTTTTCCAATACCCGTAAAAGATCTGCGGGTATATCAATAGTTATAGTTGTCATAATTTATTCCTAAGTAATCTAAGTTCATTTAAATATACAAAGCAAAAGATAAAATCACAAAAGCAAAAATAGCATTTTTTATGGGGCTAAAGCCCTGTTTCTTTGTTCTTCTGTAACTCCGTCCTGAAGGACGGAGTTAGTATGACGCGACTTCTTTACGTTAGTTACACCAACGTCCTATTCGACCAAGATATGCGGTTCATCATCATATCCACGTCCTTTAGGGCGTGGGCAGTCCTTCCCGCCTCGGCGAGCCGTAGGCGAGACGGGTAGGGCGTGGGCAGTCCTTCCCGCCTCGGCGAGCCGTAGGCGAGACGGGTAGGGCGTGGGTAACACCACAGGGCTAACACACATGGGCTTCAGCCCAACGAACTTTCTTTTTGGGGCTAAAGCCCGTTTTATCTTTTCTTCTGTAACTCCGCCCTGAAGGACGGAGTTAGTATCACAGGGGCCACCTCGTGAGATAATCTCTATTTTGTTTTCTCAACTTTATATCCATTTTCTTATCCTTTATTTTCACATCTGTTCTTAATACTCTTATTTCACGGGGCTAACCCTGTGAAATGAGATTTGAGCGATCATCCTTTTTCCAATTCGCGAGTCTGTTTCCAAGGTACATTTTTCCATAATGGGTCTTAAAATATTTCTCCCGTTTCAAAGCGTCTTCTTTATTCAAACACCCTTCGAAATATATTAGTCTCAGTGGCCTTCTATGCTTTGTTGATTTAACTTCTCCGTTCTGATGCTGCTCAAATCTCAAATCCAAATTTTGCGTGTAACCGGCGTAGTGCTTCCTGTCTTTTAGACTCAGCAGTACATACACGTAATAAAATTTTTCCATAGTCTCAAAATTTGGATTTATTTCACAGGGCTAATCCTTCACGCAACGAACCGTGAAACCGCCCTTATTTATTCTGATCTGATAATTACTTTCCCGTAAGATGTTGGAAATATAAATGATTTTTTGAATACTTTATCGAGCGTTTGTGTCATCATCTTTTTTCGCAACCTAAAAGTATGGTAGTGTTTTAATAAACCAAGATAAGAATTTATGTTTGCCCTAAATAATAATTTATCATCGTTTGCAAGTTGACCCCGAGAAGATTCTATTTTCTCATTCCACAATTTGATGCTTTTATAAAAATTGGTTTTACATCTTTTACCAGTATAAATTCTGTACGGTTTAATATAAACGCCTAAAAATTGTACACCTTTTGTAAAATGCTGGAGATAAAATTTTTTGGCGTGTAAGTTAAGTATCAATCTATTATTTAAGAATTTATGGATTTTACTTCTACTTTCAAGGAGAATGTTTTTATTATCGTGGATTAAAACTATATCATCCACATAACGCCCGTAATAAGTTATTTTCAATTCATCTTTTATATGGTGGTCAAGTTCATTTAAATAAATGTTGCCAAAAAGCTGAGATGTTAAATTACCAATTGGGAAACCTTTACCCTCCGCTGAACAAAATAAACTTTTACTTTTCGGCAAGCCGTTCCAATCACTTTTTCTACCGTTAATTTTACAATTATTCGTAGGGTCGTTAAAAATAATTTTTTGAAGTAAATAAGTTAATATCTCATAATTACAATTTACTTCCGCTTTGTGTTCTTTGAGGACGGTAATTATTTTTTGATAAAGAAGCTCCCGGTCCATATTCATAAAATATCCCTCGATGTCCAGCTTCATTATATAAGAATCTTTTGTGTAATTTTGAGAGCACTGGCTTATAAATCTTATTATTCTTTTTATGCCATAATGCGTTCCTTTGTTTTTCCGGCAGCTATAGCTATCGGTTATGAAAGTTTTATCGAAAATGGGATTTATATAATTAAAAACAAGATGATGGACTATCCGGTCTCTAAAATCTGCGGCAAATATTTCTCTCTGAATCGGCGAGAAATTGATAAAACAAATACTTCTCGCCACCTCATATTTTCTTTCTACAATATCTTCAAATAATCGGAATAGATTACTTTCGTAGTTAAGCTCGAAAGCTAAAGCGTTAATTGTATTTCTTTTATTTTTACGCGCATCAAAGTAAGCGGTAAATAAATCTTCGAGAAGATTATCCATAATGCTTAAAAATTAAATTGAACAGCAATAAACAGTTTTAAATCCTTAAGACAGCGGACACTGAACCCGTTTTCCTTGTTGTTATTGTTGAAGTTGATATTGCTATTATTGTTGTTCAGGTTCATGTTGTTTGCGTTATTAGTATTGTTCTCTGTGGAACTCCAAAAGTTAGTGTTGTTTCCTAAATTGTTGAAGTTACCATTGTTGTTTCGGTTGCCCGAAAGCAACGCAGAAAGCAAAAACAATCGCTTCATTTATTATCCCGTTAAAAAGCGAGATAACTTAATAGTGCCCCGTTTAAGGGGGCGGATTGTGGGATTAAAAAGGTTCTCTTACTTTTGCCCAGCCAATTAAATGGTGTGGCTAAAAGTAACTCTCACCATAACTATACTGCTGTTCAAACTCCTTCTTTTTTATTGATTTATATTTTGTGATTTTTGCCAGCCGGTAAGCTGCTTTGAAATATTTTCTATATGACCATTTAAAAACACCAACTGCTTTATGCTGATTTGATGTAAATCTTTTAACAACCGAACGTATAATCTAATGACTTCAATATTCTCTCTTGCCTTTTTAATATACTCGGTTTTATCGGTTGTACAATTTGCGCGGTAAATATTTGTTATTGCCGTTACTGCTTCATTTTTTAAGCTTTCGCCTATAGTATATTTAAATTCTTTTTTAAAACTCTTTGCAATATTAAAAATTGCAAGCACAAGATCATAACTCGCTTTATTCACCCCGTGAGATAGTTAGATAATCTCGATTTAATATACCTTTTTCCCCAAGCTGTCTTTAGATATTTTTCTCTCTTTGTAGCATCTTGTTGATTCAGGCATCCTTCAAAATAGATTAGTTTAAGAGGACTTCTATTTTGAGTTGATTTAATTTTTCCTTCGTTATGTTGCTTTAATCTTTCTTTTAATTTTATTGTGTATCCAACATAATTGTTGTCGTCAACATCACTTTTTAATACGTATACGTAATAATACATATTTATTCCTCTATTCATCTCACGGGGTAAACAGGTAAATCTTCCGCTAAAGACATATTCTTATATTATTTTTTTCAAAAACGACCCCGCTTACGCGGGGAAAATCAAATAGTAAAACGGGCTTTGCCCGCCCCGCTCTGCGGGGTAGATTAATCCATAAGACAGCGGACACTGAACCCGCTAGCCTTGTAGCCATAGTAGAAGTAGACATTGCTACTATTGTAGCTCAGGCTCATGACGTATGCGTAACTAGTATAATCCTCTGTGGAACTCCAAAAGAAAGTGAGGTAACCTAAATCGTAGAAGGTACCACTGCTGCCTCGGTAGCCCGAAAGCAACGCAGAAAACCCGCTTGTGTTTGTTCCGGCTCCAGTGCCTGTACCTTGTCCTATTTCTTTCAACGCGTTGCCATCGCCACCAACAGTTGTGCTCAAAGTTTGAAATTCTGCATAAGTTGGTATATGCCAGCCGGTTGGGCAAATACCACGGGCGCCTTCAGTAGTTGAGTATTGCATAGCTTCACCCCATTGGTATAAACCGCCATAAGTATTACAATTATTTGGGTCGTTGTTATAACAGTACTTTTCAATCGTGCTGTTATTAGTTTGGTTTTGGCTTCCATCTATCCTCGAACCAACATCAAGGTTTTCTCTTAACCAGCATTGACTACCTATTTGAACTGTGTTGTATGTTTTACCTTCGTAATCAACGGTTGGTGTTCCTACACATGATGAACCGCCGCCGCTTACAGTTGTGAATCTCCAAATCGGACCGCTTGCGGAGTCACCATAGCTATCCTTAGCTACTACTTTCCAGAAGTATGTTGTGCTTGCTACCAGACTATTTCTTGCCAAGGATGTATCACTCTGAATGGAGGATACCACTGTTGCAGGAGGGTTGTCTGTTCCGAAGTATACATCATATGTCAATGAATCATTATCAGGATCAGAACACGACCAACTTAATGTAAGCGATGTTGTTTGCCCCGTAGCATTATCTGAAGGAAATGGATCTGATGGTACGCTTGGTGGGTTATTGGTAAAAGGTCCACCGGATTGAGCAATAATTGTTTTTAGCTGTATTAACGGACCGTAGTAATCGAATAATTCTTTTTTAAATATTTTCATTCTGACTCCGGCACCTAGTTCCAATCCCGCATATAGTTCCCACCAAGGATCGGCAAAAATATCTGAATTAAATTCTCCGTACAATTTTCCATATAGGTACGGCGCTAATACGCCATAAATTTTAAACTCTAACTCTGGTTTAAAAAATAATTCTGCATTAAGAGAAACGCTTACTGTGGGAGGGACATAATCAAACGAGGATGTTTTATCAGCATAAGTAGACCACTCATTATTCTCATATTTTAAACCAGTTGTATATGTATATTCTTGGTAAACACCCGTTGAGATTGAACCGTTTAACTCAATATTTGCACCAACTTTAATATACAGAACTGGAGTAATAACAACGGGTACACTGCCTACCATCACGGTAAAAGTTTTAAACCTTATTTTGGCAAGTGTTTTTTTATATTCCTGTATAGGAAAGTTAAATAAAGCTATATCAAGTGTTTGGTTCAAGCGTTCCACAAATTCATACTCAAGTTGGAGCTTTTTTAACTGGAAGCGGTCGAGTACAACTGTGCCTCTAACTGTAGGACCTATTTCAAATGTACCTGTTGTTTTTATTTGGTCACCTGTGGTTTCTTCATTCCCATCGTGATCATATATTATAGCATCTATCGAGAATGTGATTGCTTTTTTTCCATGTAATTTTTCAATTGCATCTTTCTTAAGTACTACACCCTTCACAAAATAATCTATCGTATCAATTGATTCGACTGTAAGGTCTTCTAAGTAACTTCCATTCCCTTTTGCTATTGCCTCAGTCAGTGAAGCATCGGTAGTTGAAACCACAATCTGATCGTTATTACGTTCAACATTCGTTACTTTCCGAAGCATCCCCTCACCATCAGTACTAACGAATATATCATCTACTTTGAATTTAACAACAGAGTCCATAGACGACATAAATGTAAATTGAGTGCTATCCGGTGATATGCTTATTAGATTAGATGTATAAGTACTGTCATCTATAACCAAGGTGTTTTCTGGAATAAAGCTCTGTACCGAATCGGAATTTAAAATAATTTTCCCATTCTGATTCACCTTTACCCAGTATCCAAAACCTGGTTGCAGTGTATCCACAACTTTATAACCATTGTTGTAACCATAAAATTTACTCGAAATAATATTAGGTGGATCACTAATAATTGCATTTACATCTATCGGCATAGTGAGAGAACCGATTAAGCTCCAACCCGATTTAACAGCAATTGTGTCTTCAAACAGTATGTTGCCTGTAACAGGTATTGTTTCTCGTGAGTTGAACTTAACCCAAAATCCGTAACCATGCTGCAAAGTATCTTTTGCATAATAACCGTTGTCGTATATAAAAGCACTTGACTCAGCATTTGGAAACAATGAACTCTTTAAGCTATCAACTACTTTTGCGGGAAGTGACAGCAAATTCCACCCTGGATTTACTGTTATAGAATGTGTACCTAATTTACTCTGTGAATAACTTGAGTAATATAAGAACAGAGCCAATAATAAGTAAACTAATTTTTTCATACCAATTTCCTCAACTATTTTTATATATAATGAAAACATTGAATTTTCAAGAACGGGCAACATAGGAGAATTTCATCACCAATCTCCAGGCGCGGTTAAAAGATAATAAAAAATATTGTTAAGTCAAATTAAAATTAGGGAGGATAAAATTTCGCCAATGATTCCAACTTATTGACATTTAAGCAGTTAGTCGTGCTTATAAACTCATTTTTCACCCAAATCTTCTTAAATTCTCCATATTTAAGTGATTCTTTCTAACCATTCGTCATAACAAAAACTATAGTAAACTGTTTTTGAAACCATTTACACCATTCTACCGTAAATCCTGACAGAAACCTATGATAGGATAACGCGTTATGAAAAAATTAATTATAATACTTACGACTGCTGTTTTTTTAATATTCCTCACATGCCTTACGAGTTTTGCCGGTGAAAAACTCATCATCGAATTGAAAGATTTTAACCGCACTGAATTAAAAGCCGGCGGCTTTACTCTTCCAAACGAAACTTCCATACATATTAAAGCAATAGGCGCCGGCGCGGGCAGGGGAAAAACTTACAGCAGCGACAAAATGTTCGCCTACGGCTGGATTATCAACTCGGATACACGCGAGAAAGTTTGGGTCATGTCTCCCAACAACACTTCATTAAGCAGAAACGAGCGCAAGTTCGACGATTACGTCAAACTTCCAAAAGGAAGCTACGAAGTTTATTTCTCCGCCTGTTTCTTCGAGTATCACACAACATGGACGCATATTAATACAAATATTGACCATCGCGAGGGCGATGACTTTGTTGACATAGGCGGCAGAAAAAATTTCTTTTTAAGTTGGCTCGAAGATTGGTTCGGAGAAGATATCTATAAAGATTTTGACAAGCGAGCGAAAAAGTGGGGCATCGAATTGTACCTCGGTCAAAATGTGGACGTTACAATGTTCAACCCTCCTAAAGAATTTCCAAATGTTTTGTACAAAGCAGTGAACGTTGGTGAAAATGAATATATAAAACAGGGATTCGTTCTTAGCAAACCGCTTGCGATTCATATTTATGCTTTAGGCGAAATGACACGGGAAGACGAACCTGCAGATTACGCTTATATACTCGAAGCAAAAAACCATCTCCGGATATGGGAAATGAGTCGGCGTAATGTATCTAAAGCAGGCGGCGACGACAAGAACACAAAATTCGACGGCTCGGTAAATCTCGACGCGGGCAAATACATACTCTACTATCTAACCGATGATTCACACTCATATCTCGACTGGAACGACGCGCCCCCTTACGACCCGTTGAATTATGGCATCACTCTGCGAGTTTATGATGAAAAAGATAAAAATATTTTTCAATTATACTCACCTAAGGAAGATCAAAACGTTATTGTATCTATTACTAAAGTTGGAGATAGCGAAACACGGAGTGAGGGCTTTACTCTGAAGAAAGATGCCGCCGTTCGCATCTACGCAATAGGAGAAAGATACAGCTCGCGCAGGCAAATGGCTGATTACGGTTGGATAGTAAATGCCAAAACTCGTGCGAAGGTTTGGGAAATGAATGTAGATGATTCTAAACATGCCGGCGGCGCTTCTAAAAACAGGATGGTGGACGAAATCGTTCATCTGAAAAAAGGAAGCTACATTGTTTACTACCAAACCGATGATTCACATTCGTACGATGAATGGAACGACGACGCCCCGCACGACCAAGAACGTTGGGGAATTTCGGTTTTCGCTGCCGATGAAGATTTCGATATGAGCGCCGTTGAAAAATATAAAGAAGAAAGAGATAAAAACGTTGTTGCACAGATAATCCGTGTTCGCGATAATGCAAATCAGTCGGAAATATTTAAACTCACAGAACCGACAAGAATCAGGATATACGCCAACGGTGAGGGACAGCGGAATGAAATGTTCGATTACGGATGGATTGAAGACGCTTCGGGTAAAGTTATTTGGGAAATGACTTATTCAATGACTTTCCACGCAGGCGGCGCACGGAAAAACAGAATTGTAAATACATCGATACTTTTGGATAAAGGCGAATATAAACTGCGTTACAAATCCGATGACTCACACAGTTACGGCGACTGGAACGATGACGCGCCCGAAGACCCTCAGTATTGGGGAATTACACTGTATCGCGACACAGACAATAACCATAAATAATCTATGGAGACGTCAAAATGAAATTAAAATTTACTCTAACGGCATTCTTAATTTTTTTAGGATTAAATTTTTCAATCGGTCAAGAAGATTCTTCCTCCCAAACCGAGAAGGATAAAATTCGTGAAAGAGTGGACAAAATTGTAAAGGACGCCTTCAGGCAGGTTGAAAGAGAACTCGGCACAACCATTTATGACGAAGACCTCGAAGAACCTGAAGAGGCGGACACACTGTTCGATGATGAATTTGAGGATGAAGAAGAATACTGCGATTCGGATAAATCACAAGAGAAATCCTACAGATATGAGCGTCGTGGAATGGAACGATTTAGTCTATACGCCTTTCCATTAGACAGAGGAATACCCCGCAACTATTCTTCAAAGTTTTTGTTCGAAAATATAGACGACCATTTTTTATTCCGTTACAATCGTGTTGAGGGATTGTTTTTAGGATTTCAATCTCCCCATAAGTTTTACTGGGATGAAGAAAGAAAATTTACACTCTTCGGATCGCTCGGATATGGTTTCGGCGAACACCGTTGGCGGGGCAACATCGGCGCTTCGCAACAATTCAGTATGGAGGACCATTTGTTCGAAATTGGAATTGAAGGACACAATTTAGCCGACACACGCGACCAATGGTTAGTCGGAAATTTGGAGAATACTCTCACATCACTTTTGGCACGTTTCGATTACCGCGATTACTACAGCCGCAAAGGTTTTTCGAGCTGGGTTGGTTTTTATACACGCAAACCGTTAGCTGATATGCAGCTCAAAGCCGCATACATTAACGACGAATACGATTCACTCGCGAACAACGTAAGCTGGTCGCTATTCAGAACGAAGAAATCATTTAGAGACAATCCTCCTGTCAATGCGGGAAATGTCAGAAGCCTGCTGCTTACTTTCGACCTACACAAGTTAAACAGCTACAAACAAGAAGGATGGAGTGTATCGTTGAGCAGCGAATTCGCCGGTAAAGCATTTAAAGGCGATTACGACTTTAACCGATACGTTTTAGATTTACGCCGCTACCAACCGATAAGTAGATATGATAAAATAAATTTACGGTTACGGCTTGCTACCTCCGATGGTGATCTACCAGAACAGCGAACATTCGAGATTGGCGGGATAAGCACAATGCCTGCTTTTAGTTATAAACAATTCGCGGGCAACCGAATGATACTCGGCAACATTGAGTACGTTGTAGATGGAAGCATGTTTTCAGACGGCACCGACTTCCCGCTTTCGATTATCGATGATGTTAATTTAATCCTCTTTGCCGATGCGGGGTATGTTACGGAAGTCCCCGGTTCACGGTCGTTCGACAAAGGGTTCGACAAATTTAAATTTAACGCAGTTAAAAGTGATTGGGGCTTCGGGTTTGGTTCGCGCGACGGAAAATTCCGATTAGGTTTCGCATGGAGAACTGATATTAAAGCTCCCCCGACTGTGTTTATACGGCTAAGCAGACCCTTTTGAGATTCTTGATGTATGTAGGTCGGCCACATCCGTCTCGCAAAGAGATGTGACAACCTACAATTGCAATTAATATTTACCTATTCATTTTATTGCCCCCAATAATAAAAACCCCCAAGACATCGCTGCCTTGGGGGGACAATATCTATTTCATCAACAACATCTTTTTGACGGCTTGATACCTATTATCGACAGAAATTTGATAAAGGTAAACTCCTGATGCTAAATTATTTCCGATAAATTGGATATTCTGTTCTCCCTCATCTAATTCTTCGTTGTCTAGTAATACTGCTACTTCTTGTCCAAGAAGATTATAGACTTTTAATGTTACTAAACCGGCTTCCGGCAACGTAAACGCGATTGTTGTTGATGGATTAAACGGATTTGGATAATTCTGATACAATGCAAATTCGTTTGGTGTTTCATCAACTATTTGTGGATCGAATTCAAGCCGCTGTTGAACGACCAATGTATTAACTTTTAAATACGGGACTGTATCAATCAAGACTGTTCCTGAAAGCATTAAGGGAGATTGACTTACCTGCGCGTAAGCGCCTGTGAATGTTTGATTGATTTTTGTGAACATGGTATCAAAGCGTGCCCAATCAACGCCGGTGTAGTTTCTATAATAGGTTAAAAAATTATCCACGATTAAGGCAAGCTGACGAATTGTATATCCATTATAATGATAACTTGTATCTCCGTTATCGAAAATCAAATCACCAAATCCTATCGGTGTAACCTCAGCATCGCTTGCTGCGATATTTATTTTCAATGTTGCAAGCTCGCCAGCTAATTTGTTGTTATGGTCGGCTAATTTTGCGCCTTTTAGTTCTTTGAAGAACGGTACACCTTTAGCAATATCAAAACCACGAGGAGTTCCTGTATGCGGAGCGAACTTCATTAAATCTTTTCCTGCCTTGAAACGAATCCAGCCACAAATGTTGGGACTGTCCGGGCGAGCGATTCCAAGAACCATACCGCCGGGGGCGCCAGCGTAACCACTTTTAATTTTTGGGAATGCTCTGGCGAATGCTGAATCTCTCATATTCCCAAAATTGCCGGTCGAATTATAGAGTTTTAAGCTCACTCCTTTTGTTAAAAGGTCATTTTGCGTGAGTGTTCTATATTTCATGGATCCTTCACGGACGTATTTCAAAAGAATGAAATTTGTTGTCGCCTTTTTAGTCGTAGTAGTTCCTGCGACATAGTACACATTGTCAAATTCTATAAGAGTTACAGCAACGTCATCGCTGCTCATCACTCCGTTATATCTCGTCACCCAATTCCTGCTTAAGTCGTCTTCATATTCAATAAAAACTATATCCCTTCCTGTTAAATTACCAAAGCTTGATCCAACAACATGAGGCGATCCTCCGCCTAATATTGAATATGCGACGTCCTCATCATTCGCGGGTCCGTTATAATAGTTTTCATTTTCTAATTCTCCATCACCTTGGTCAAATCGTAAAGTAAGAAGGTCGTAGTACGAGCCAAACCTCACTGATTTTCCGGTAACATAGACTCTCGAGTTACTGTGTATTGCAATACCATAAGGTACATCATCTCCACTTGTATTTCCATTGTATAAATTCGTCCATGCTGTATCACCGGTAATCCCGTCAACTCTCAAAGTCCAGATATCATTTCCCGATCCATTGTTTGTTGTACCGGTTAAGTATAGCTCGTCGCTGTCCTTCCACTTCATCGCAGTCAGTCTATCGGTAGAACCTATCGACCGATTGTAAGTACTATCCCAGACTACGATACCTGTTCTCGAGTTGTATTTTATAACCAAGAAATCATCGCCCGCTTCTCTCGAGACTCCACCTACATAACAATAATTATAATCTTCTAATTTTAAATATACCGGATAATCATTGCCGTTGCCTGAGCCGTTGTACGTATTGGACCAAACTAGAATACCAGCGGAGTTGTATTTTAAAGTTATAATATCTTGCCCAGTTCCAACGCTTGAACCCGTTACATACACATTCATTGAATCATCTGTCTCAATCCATACAGGTTTATCATCGCCCGTACCTTCGTACTTAACAGCCCATACTTGATTTCCTAACTTATCATATTTAATCGTAACTATATCCGCTCCGGTTCCTGTTGTCCAACCGGTAACATAAACATTTTCCGCTGAGTCGGTTACAACTTGTACCGGAATGTCACTACCTGCACCACTACCATTGTATCTTTGAATCCACTGAGTAACACCATCAGAGTTGTATTTTATTGTTGCAATATCGGATCCTGTTCCAACTCCATTACTGGAACCGGCAACGATGATATCGCCCGAGTCATCAACCACCATTGATGTAATGGCGTCGTTTGTGTTCGCAGGACCATTATACGTAGCTACCCATTGTCGTAGAGGTTGAGCTTGAACATATATCGCTGCAATTAAAAAAAGAGAGGTTAAAAGAAATGAAGTTTTAAAAAGTTTCATACGATTTGCTCCTTACTGATTAATTGGAATCTAAAACTTTGATTGATAAAAAAATAAACAAATTTTTAATTAGTATCAAGTATTTTTAGCATTACTCACTAAAATTTCTTATTTTAATAGCAGGTCAGAACAAAAAGGGTTAAAAACCCCGAATTTATCAAAGTTCTTCATTTAATCAGCAACATACTCTACCCACACCTTATCAAAGTGGATTTAACCCTTTAATACTCGTTCTTCCCATAAAACAAAATCAAAATACCTGAAACCTTATTCTTGGAGAAATAATGAATATTTTAGTAATCAACTGTGGTTCTTCGTCTGTAAAATTTCAAATCGTCCGAACAGATTTAGACTTGATAGAAAAAAACCAGGACAAGCGGCTTGCAAGCGGAAACCTCGAACGTATCGGCACTCAAGCTTTAGTAACTTTACAGTCGGAAGGGCAGCCGAAAATTAAGCAGGCAGTTCCGCTGCGCGACCACCGCCAGGCGCTCGATTTTATTCTACGCTGGATAATTTCGCCTGAAGCTAAAATAAACGGTATCACTTCGCTTGCCGATATACACGCCGTTGGACATCGCGTAGTTCACGGCGCTGAAAAGTTTACTATGTCAGTTACCATCGACGACAAAGTAATCGAAGGCATTCAGGATTGCATTGATTTAGCCCCGCTTCATAACCCGGCAAACTTGAAAGGGATTCTCGCCGCACGTGATCTGTTAGGACTCGGTATTCCACAAGTCGCCGTCTTCGATACCGCTTTTCATTCAACGATGCCCGAGACATCTTATCTCTATGCAATTCCGTATCAGCTTTACCGCAGACACAAAATTCGTAAATACGGTTTCCACGGAACATCACACCGATACATAGCTTATCGTTATCGTCTGCTTGCCAACGTTGAAAGAGAAAATGTCAACATCATTACCATGCATCTCGGTAACGGTTGTTCGGCATGCGCGATCAAAGAAGGCGAATCGATTGACACATCTATGGGACTTACACCGCTCGAGGGTTTAGTTATGGGAACACGCGGCGGCGACATGGACCCCGCTATACTAGAATTCTTACACCACAAGGAAGGAATGACACTCAACGAGATTGATGCAGTGCTCAATAAACAATCAGGATTGTTGGGCTTATCGGGACTCACAAACGATATGCGAGACTTGTTGGCTGAAGAACATGAACATCAGGACCGCCGCGCCCGACTTGCAATAGACATTTTCTGCGGACGAGCACGGAAATACATAGGTGCATACCTCGCAGAGATGCACGGCGCCGATGCAGTTGTGTTCGCAGGAGGTATTGGTGAAAACAGTCCTGAAATTCGGAAACGTATCTGTGAGGGTTTGGAATGGTTCGGTCTTACAATAGATGCAAAAGCCAATACCGAAATTGTGAACGGTAAAGAAGGTGTTATTTCTACAAAAGAATCCAAACTTAAAGCATACGTTATACCGACAAATGAAGAACTGCTGATCGCACGCGATACTGTTCGATGTGTGAAGAACGTGCCGAGAAGGTGGTAATTAGGGGCATTCCAACCCTCCTTGCTATTGAAACCTATAAGTCTATATTCCGTAAAGAGTGTAGACTTATTTTTTTTTAGGAATTTATGAAAATAGCAATTGTTTCACTTTTAATTTTAACGCATCCATTACTCGCCGGTTATAAAATACCCGATGAGACGAAAAATGTCGCAGCAGTTCGTTTAACTACTCCGCTAAGCATTGATGGAAAGTTGTCAGAAGAACTTTACCATACAGAGGGATTGGACGATTTTACACAGAGCGAACCCAGCGAAAGCGCAAAACCTACTCAACGTACAGAATTCTGGATTGCTTACGATGATAACGCTTTGTATGTCAGCGCCAGAATGTATGACTCTTCACCCGATTCGATAACAGGACTTTTAGCCCGCCGAGACAATTCCCCAAAATCTGATTGGTTATATGTTGCAATAGATTCTTACCTCGACAGACGAACAGCTTATTACTTCGCCGTAAATCCCGTCGGTTCAATCGGTGATGGAACTTTTTATAATGATTCATGGAGCGATGATACATGGGACGGGGTGTGGAAACATGGTGTAAGCATAGATGATCAAGGTTGGTGCGTGGAGATGAGAATACCATATTCCCAACTCAGATTTACAAAAAAAGATGAATACGTCTGGGGTGTGAATGTATTAAGAGAAATCGCTCGAAACAATGAAAGCGATTTTTACGTGATGGTGCCGAAGAAGGAAAGCGGATTTGTTTCTCGCTTTGCTTACCTAAAAGGAATAAAAAATATTTCGCCCCCTTCTCGATTTGAAATTACACCGTATGTTGTATCGGGTGGAGAATTTACAAAAAATTTTGATAAAGTGGATCCGTTCAATGACGGAACAAAGTATCCAAAAAATATAGGCGCGGATTTTAAAATCGGCATCGGCAGCAACCTCACCGTAGATGCAACTATCAATCCCGACTTCGGACAGGTTGAAGTTGACCCCGCCGAAGTTAACCTTTCAGCTTTTGAAACTTATTACAGCGAGAAGCGACCTTTCTTCATTGAAGGCTCGAACATTTTTAATTTCGGAAGCGGCGGCGCCAACAGCAATTCAAATTTTAACTGGAGTAATCCACAATTCTTTTACAGCCGCAGAATAGGAAAAGCACCCGCGAGATATTTGGATGGATTTAATAATTCACCTAATCAAACCACAATTCTCGGTGCGGCAAAAATTAGCGGGAAGCTTACTAACGAACAATCCTTAGGAATTCTCGCTGCTGTAACTCAAAGAGAAATGGCTGATGTAGAAAATGACGGAGTACGAACCAGAGAACAAGTTGAACCGCTAACGTTCTACGGTATGGGCAGAACACAATATGAATTTAACGACGGTTATTACGGAATTGGTTATTTACTGACGGCAGTAGAGCGAGACCTGCGAAATAAAGATTTAGCGGAAGTATTGAATCGCAAGCACTATACTCTTGCAAGCGACGGCTGGTTTTTCCTTGACGACGATAGAACATGGGTAACAACTGGATGGGTTGGACTTAGCCATGCAGCCGGGACAAAAGATAGAATTTTATCGCTGCAAAAGGCGCCGCAGCGATACTTCCAGCGACCCGATGCAAAATATGTTTCGTTGGATAGTAACACAACGTCGCTCACGGGATATGCCGGAAGATTTGCTCTCAATAAACAAAAGGGCAACTGGATATTTAATTCCGCTTTTGGATTCATCTCACCCTCCTTCGATGTAAACGATTTAGGATATCTTTACAGAGCCGATCAAATAAACGGTCATATAATGGTTGGATATCAATGGTATGAACCGGATAATTTTTCCCGATATAAGAACTTTTTTATCGCAACCGCAAGAAGCTATGACTTCGGGGGAGATAAAACTATGGAATTATTTTACCTGGGGTATAGTTGCACGTTTTTAAATTATTGGGGAATTAACGGAAACGTATTTTTTGCCCCTCGCGCTACAGACATCCAGCGTACACGGGGCGGTCCAAAAATGTTGTCGCCTTCAAACTATGATATTGGCTTAGGTGGATATTCTGATTCACGTAATAAATTTGTTTTTGATTTTTACTTCGACTACGGTAAAAACGAATTCGGAGGTAAAGGCATTTATTTCAGTACAGGTATTACATGGAAGCCTACTTCTTATATTAACTTTTCCTTTTCGCCCGAATACGGCTACAACCATGCAGTGGCTCAATATCTTGGAAGGATACATGATGAAACCGCAACCGCAACGTATGGTAAGCGTTATCTCTTTGGCGAGTTAAACCAAAACACAGTTTCTGCCAGCATCAGACTAAATTATACTTTCACGCCAACTCTGAGTTTACAGTTATATCTACAGCCTTATATATCTGTTGGGAAATACGAAACATTCAAAGAGCTTGCACAACCGAACACTTTCGATCTTAATATTTATGGAGAAAATGGCTCAACGATTATGAAAGATTCAACCGGTATTTACATAATTGACCCTGACGGTATCGGACCGGCTACAAGTTTTGGAATCGGAGATCCAAACTTTAGTTATAAATCACTTCGGGGTAATGCTGTATTGAGGTGGGAATATTTACCAGGTTCAACAATATATTTTGTATGGACACAGAGTCGTGAAGACTACAAAGACCCCGGCAGTCTGAAATTCGGAAGAGATTTCTCGAATCTGATGGATGCAAATGTTGATAATATTTTTATGATAAAAGCGACGTATTGGTTTAGCTTGTAATGGTTAAACCTCCCAAGGTTGCCTTGGCAAATTGATGGAGCTGTTTAAAAAGGTTTTCTCGATATCCCGTCCCGAATGATTTCGGGACGGGACAAGCACCCCATCAAATCTTAAATAAAACATAAGAATGCTCGAGAACCTGCAAAGCACAAACGGTTATCCTGCTTCTCTCCTCATTCTTCACATTTTTGATACCTTCGCTCTTCTGTTGACTTAATTGATACAATTACTTATACTTAACCTAACCATTTTACAGACTTTAAAATATAGCCAGGAGACAATTTCTTAGAGACGCAGTATACTTATGTTTAGAGACACTTTTGTACTTAATTAAATCAACCATTTAATAACCATCAAGGAATCAGCATGAAAACATTTGTATTTATTTTTATAGCCCTGTTTATCCTTCCTATTTATTCTGTTTTTACACAAGAAAAAGTTGATGCCGTTCAGGGACAAAAAAGCAAAGGTACGGCAATCGCATATTCAATCTTGCTCCCAAGCGCAGGACATGCATACGCAGGTAACTGGGTACACGGGCTTCCATTCGCTGCGGCGAGGGTTGCCGGAGTAGTGGTTGCTTTGACGCTCGGTTCTGAAGATGTCTATACTTACGACCCTGAATACTACTATGCCTCCTATGGTTACTGGTCAACTGAAACAACTGTGTGGTTATATGTAGGGATTGGTGTAGCAGTTGCCGCTACTGTCTGGGAGGTGATTGATGCCTCGGCAGAAGTAGGCAGGTATAACGAAAAACTTCAAAATAATATAAGTGAAAAAAATTCTATCGGATTCGATATAGTCCCCAGCAAGAACGGTTCACAGTTCCAGCTTAGTTATAGGTTTTGATTTTTCGCGAATCTCGTCTTGGTGAAAATTGGGATACGGAAGGAAAATAATTTTATATACCGGTTCTCTCGATATCCCGCAATAAAAGATTTGCGGGACAAGCGCTCCATCAAATCTTAAATAAAACATAAGAATGCTCGAGAACCTGTAAAGCACAACCGGTTTTCGAGTCCCCGTTCGAATACGAAGGTATTCCGAACGGGAGTATCGAGAAAACTGAATAAGCAAAAAATATTTTTATCGGTGGTTCTCTCGATATTATTTTCGGGGCTGACTAAAAAGTGGAACATTCAATGTAGTTCGAACTTTAGTTCGTTTAAATTTAAAAAAAAGCGAAATGAATTTCACCCTACATTAATCTCTATGTGCTTTTTAGAGAACCTCGGGTTCGGGCTTGCACACCGGAGGGGGATGAGTTCAAGTAAAATAATAAGTTTTTTCCAAAAATTCCATTCCTTCAAGAGAAAACGTTTTTAGTTGACAATTCATACCGTTTGACTCTCTATAAAAATTTCTCTATATTTTTGCCACTATTATTTATGTACACTATTTGAAAGTAGATGGCATAATGAAAAATATATTTATTTTCCTTCTCCCTCTGATGATTATTTTATTACTAACATCATGCAAAGAGGGAGCGACCGAGCCGAACGTGTCCGAACAATTATTCGGTACCTGGGTTTATCAGGGATATGAGGACGATGTTACAATAATGAAAAAAGCGGACGGACTTGACCCGAACAATTACGGTTTTATATTATATGCCAGCGGTAAATTTCTGGAACGGAAAAACGCAGGCTGGTGCGGCACGCCGCCAATTTCTTATGCTAATTACAGCGGGAAATGGAAAGCGGAGACAGAAAATGTTCTCCAAATTGATGTCGGTTATTGGGGTGGAAAAATAAATTACAAGATGGAGATAATCACTCTTTCTTCGTCTGAATTGAGGTTCAAACAAAATTGATTCCGCACTTTAATAAACTGATAAAAGAAATAAGAACACAAGGTTGCGACATTACAGAAGATGTTCGGACATGACTTAATCTAGGAATCAAGGTAATGAAGCAAACAATGACTAATCCTTTAATGCCTAGACTGACCCTAAGCGACGCGTGGGGCGTACTCAGAGGACATATCATTTCAACTCTCGGCCGCGTTCTTTTATTTGCCGTACTCTGGCTCATATTCTGGGCCGTAAATAGTTCCTTGAAAGACTCATCCTTGTCTCTCGGCTTATCCGAAGTGAATGGCCTTCTCAAAGCTATCCCATGGTGGATTTACACTTCAATTGCATGCAGCTTCTTCTTTTGGTGGTTCGGTAGAGGTGGCAGGGTCACCTTACCTTTCCCGCTGATAGATTTCAAACTATGGCTATTCCTAACATTGGTCACCTTTGCTTCGCTTGCTGCGGGTGCACTCCTGCCTTTGTGGATTGGATTTCCACTTTTCTATTTTCTCAATCCACTTTTTTACATGGAGAAGTTGATCGAAGCCTCCCAAAACAAAAATTTACAAGAAAATGAATAGCGCATATCTGCAGGCGGTCGGAGAATCTCTCTATTTCATCGACGGCACTGACTTCCAACAGCAGTTGGAGCAACTTGACTTCACAGTGCCTTCGCGCAAAGATGGGCGCCGATCCTTCCATCGTGAAAGATATTGCTTACTGAAGTATCTGGTTGCTTTAGCATCTTCAGATAGCTTAAGGTGGCCGGTCACTGTTGTCAAATTCGAACGACCTGATTTTTTGTTTATCGATAATTCAGGAAAGCTCATTGGCATAGAACAGGCAGACTTTGGCAGTAGAGCGAACCAACGTCAATTATCGATGCTTCAAGCGGGCAAGATTCCATCAATTCCTCCGGTACTCGATACAGGGCCAAACTCCGGTCAGGTTGGTGCACCAAAAGACGAAGAACCGTTCGCACGATTTGCGCTTGCAGTAATCCTAAGGAAAACTCGCTTGATTGCCCGTAGCTCCTACTCGCCCTGCGACGAGCTACGACTGCTACTCTATCCTAACACCGGCTTAGAAAACGTAAGCATTCCAAAAGTTTCTGGCATTCTTCTCGACAAATGGCAACGACATATCAGCCACTTTGGCTTACAACAACCTTTTTCTTCCATAGGAATCATTTATGGTTCAGATGAAGTTTGGCTGGACTTTGCACTGCAATCCAGAACACCGCAACTGCACACAACACACAAAAGTACAACGTCGGAAAAATAAGCCTCATAAAAAAAGATGAGTGTCTGATTTCATACTTCATAAAATTAATTCAACTCTCACTCCACCATATAAACCTTAATCGTATTCAAAACATGCTGCTCAAAAAGAGGAAGTCCGGCGAGCATTACAACTATATTTTTCTTTTCAATCAATCCTTCGTCTAAAAGTTTTTTCTGAATTTTCTTGAATGCCAGGTCGGTGTTGTTTTTTAGCTGCTTCACAATAATACTACGGACACCCCAAACTAAATTTAACCGGCGGCTTACATACGCATTCTCCGTAACTGCAATTATCGGTGCATTAGGCCGGTATTTTGCCACGCGAATTGCCGCCTCTCCCGAAAAAGTAACGGCTATAATCGCCGATGCGCCAAGCTGGTTGGAAAGTATGGCGGCGGACCTTGCCAACGAGTTGTATAAATCGTGTGATGCGGAATCGGATATTTTAATCTCGTGTTTCTTTTCTACCGTTTTTACAATTTTATCCATAATCTTTACGGCATCAATTGGATATTTGCCCACAGAAGTTTCGCCGCTCAACATAACGGCATCCGCGCCGTCGAGAACTGCATTTGCCACATCGCTAACCTCCGCCCGCGTCGGGCGTGGATTGCTAATCATAGATTCCAACATCTGCGTTGCTACTATTACCGGCTTGCCTTGCTCGCCACACTTTTTAATAATTTCTTTTTGAATCAGAGGAACTTCATCGAGAGATGTTTCTACACCCAGGTCGCCGCGGGCAACGAGCATTACATCGGCAGCTTCTATAATTTGGTCTATGTCCTCCAAAGCTTCGGGTTTTTCAATTTTGGCAATTACGGGAATCATCTGTTTGGTATGCTTGGAAATAAATTCCTTCAACTGTTCAATATCCGCAGCTGAACGAACAAACGAAAGCGCGCAGTAATCGATGCCGTTCTTTATACCGAAAAGCAGGTCGTCTTTATCTTTATCCGTAAGCGCAGGCGAGCTAACAGCTACATGCGGCAGGTTAATTCCTTTGTGGGAAAAAATCTCGCCGCTGTTCATTGCTTTGCAGACTACATCTTTGCCTTTTATCCCTACGACTTTCAATTCAATTTTACCATCGTCTATTAAGATTCTATCGTTTGGTTTGACGTCGTCCACCAAACTCTCGTAAGTAGTTGGTATTTTGCTGACCGAGTGTTTTTTTTGAATATAATTTAAATCGGTGGTAATAATTATTTCTTCGCTTTCGCGCACATGGATGGGTTCGAGATAAAATTTACCAATTCTTATTTTCGGTCCCTGCAAATCTTGCATGATGGTAATATTCTGGCGTGTGAGCTTTGAAGCCTTGCGTATATTTTTTATATATTTTAAATGTTCGGCGTGCGTACCGTGCGATAAATTCAAGCGCGCTACATCCATACCCGCTTCGATGAGCCGGACGATTGCATCAACACTCGCCACCGCCGGACCAATTGTACAAACGATTTTGGTTTTTGAGCTGTTTGTTATCGCATCGTTTAGTATTTTGTTTTTTTTCTTCATAATGATAAATGTATTTAGATACCTGGAAAATTATTTATAAACCGTTCCGCCAGAGGCGGATAAATAAAACGGTTACATCGTAAAGAGGTTTTAGTGAAAAGGCTGTCTTAGAACATGTTTCGACTTCGTTCCTCCCGACAAGTCGGGATCCACTACGCTCAACATGACGAATTTAGCTGGATTTTCGTCACTCTGAGCGATCCCGTCCCGAATGCTTTCGGGACGGGAGAGTCGAAGAGTGTTTTTGTTACTTATTAAGCAGCCCATTACATCTAAATATTAACTATACTTCTTTTAATTTTTCAATTAGTAGCGGAAGAATCTCGCCCGACTTTCCTTGTAAAAATTCGTCAGCGATTGACGAAATGGGAGTCGGCTCAGGATTGATTTCCACAATATAAGCTCCGTTTCTTTTTGCTTCATACGGTAACGAAGCTGCTGGATAAACAACTCCTGAGGTACCGATTGAAAAGAAAACATCGGCAGACGACGAAGCCTTTTCAGCAGCATCCCACTGATCTTGTGGAAGCAATTCTCCGAACCATACAACGCCGGGCCGTACCATTCCTTCGCATGAGTTACACCGCGGGACTTGATTACTGGAAAATATCAATTCATCCGGATATTCGGTTAAACAATCAATACAGTAATTCCTCATAATATTTCCATGCAGTTCGTAAACCGTTTTACTTCCCGCCTGCCGATGCAGGTTATCGACATTTTGAGTAACTACTGCAAAATTAGCATACATCTTTTCAAGTTGAACGATGGCATAATGACCCGGATTGGGCTGAATATTATGGATAATTTGTTTGCGATACTTGTACCATTCCCAAACTAATTCAGGATTGCGCATAAAAGCATCAAAGTTAGCGAGTTCCTCCGGTTTAAATTTTTTCCATAAACCGTCTTCGCCGCGGAAAGTCGGAACACCGCTCTCGGCAGAAATCCCCGCACCGGTAAACACTACAACCGAGGTTGCACTTTTTAAACGTGAAATTAAGATATCTGTAATCACAAAATTTGCTTTCTTGTTTAAACCATTTCGCCAGAGGCGGATAAATAAAATGAATAAGATTGCTCTTGTTTATTTTTTTTGAGGTTGTCCAAAAACATGTTTCGACTTCGTTCCTCCCGACAAGTCGGGATCCACTACGCTCAACATGACGAAATTGATTAGATTTTCGTCACCCGGAGCGATCACGTCTCGAAAGCATTCGAGATCGTGAGAGTCGAAGGGTGATTTTTACTGAACTTTTTAAACAACCCCGTAACGAAAGACCTTATTAGTCATTCTCACTAATGGTTACTTTTTAGTTAAGATCAATTTTTTCAATCCGGAATATTTTATTTCATTTTCATCCATGGTCACTTTTCTATAAACTCCATTCAACCATAGTGTGGTCTGGTCGTCGTAATGTTTATTCAGCGGCTGTCCGGATTGTCCGGTTGTTATTACGCTATAATACTCAAATGGTTTTGCCAAGTCAACAATAACACGTGTTGATGGTCCCACAATGTTTTTATAAGGATTATTAAAATTAAATTCCCCGTTGTTAATAGTCGTTGAAGCTCCTCCAATTTTAAAAGGACCAATGTTGAAAATTTTATCTAAATATTTTTGAGTGCCAATTTGGTGCTCGAACGTAACTGTGTGCAAATTCCCCCACTGCCAATTTTTCATCGCCGGCCCGAGTTCTTTTTGGAGTTGCTCCACCGCATCGTATAAACTTTTTTGAATGATGTGGTCCTTCGTTTCCATCTTTTCAGTGTTGGCATTGTCAAACCATACGGAATTATCGGATTGTAGTAATTTATCCATAACATTTATGGGAACAGCCGAAAAAAATACATAGTCGTTAAACAAATCAATTCCCATTTCGTCTTCAAAAGTATTGTGAAGCAATTTAACAAAGAAAACGTTAAATATTGAAGACGCTATATCCGTGGAGCTATGCTTAAAGTCCCAATTCTTTAAATACTCTAGAGCAGATTTAATGCTTTCGTTCTTCGGAGGATATAGCTCGAACGACTTCAATAAAACATGCGTTACTAACTTTGCCTGTGAAGAAACATAATCATTTTGAAATCGCTTAAAGTCGTTGGCTGAAAATTTCTTCTCCGAATTTAAAAGTTCTCTGATGCGTTCAACACGCGAGGGCGGCATATAAAGATTAGAAATATAATACGGAGAATTCTCTTCTATCTTATTGTTCGCAGCAGCAATGAATCCTTCTTTCGGATTCCAGGATTTCGGGAGTTGCTCAAAAGAAACGTATCCTTTCCAATCGTAATCAGTCGACCAACCGGGAAGCGGAAGCATCGGGTTGTATTTTCCGCGGAGGGGTATATTTGCAGCCGTTCTACAAGCTATATTTCCATCAACATCCGCATACACAAAATTTTGACCCGGAACAGCAAACTCGCGGACACCACGATCGAACTCCTGAATGTTTTTCGCTTTATTTATTAAGTAAAAAGCATAAGGTTCTTGACTCATTTCTGAACCGACCCACCGCATAGAAATAAGTTTACCACCTGCTGCTTTCTCATCCGAAGTATAAACATCGCTTATAATCGGACCGTGATGTGTGCGGCGAATATTAATTGTGATGCTGTCATCCTTCCCGATGAAAATTTGTTCTTCGCGAGATTCGATTGGAAGCGATTTTTTATCGTGGATATAATACAGCGGAATTTTATCTTGTTTCACATTATCCAACTTCGTGCTGTCGATTTTCTCGATATAAAAATCCGATTCATCTATCATCGCATTCGTAAGCGCCCACGCAATTTTCATATTATGTCCGATGATAATAAATGGCGAGCCGGGGAGTGAAACACCCGCCACATTCCAGCCCGGTGCATGCAAGTGCATTTCAAACCACTTTGCGGGTGCCGGTAATCCAAGATGTGGGTCGTTCGCAATTATCGGTTTGCCGCTCAACGACCGGCTTGAATCGATAACCCATGAGTTACTTCCAACTCCCGAGGCATCTATATTAAAAAACTGTCTGTACGATTGTGCAACTTTCATGAAGCCCTCAACCGAAGATATCCCACGATATAGCGGTGAGTTGAAAGTTAGACTTTTCCCCTTCTCGGTCATTTTTGATATGATTGTTGGTGATGAAAATGGGAACTGGGGGAAAATTTCTGAAGCTTTTTCCAACCCGACTTTCTCGACAATACGTCCGAGTGATAAATCCACCCACCAGGCTAAATTCAACTCCCACGCCATTAAACGAGAAAGCAAGATTGTGTGATATACCTGCCATGGTTCGGGTTCATATCCGATCATATCAAATTCGATTGGATATTTTCCTTTATGAGATTTGATAAAAGCATTAACACCATCCGCATACGCTTGAAGCGCTGAACGAATTTCCGGATTAAGTTCCGCTTCAATATTTTTAGAAGAACCGCGGATGTCAATAGTTCGGAACAACCGATCGAAATCGACCGTCGCTGCACCTAAAACTTCGGACAGTCTCCCGTCACCCGCGCGTCTCATAATGTCCATCTGCCATAATCTCTCCTGAGCATGAACATAACCGACTGCAAACATTAAGTCGTGTTCGTCTTCTGCAAATATATGAGGTACTGCAAATTCATCCCTGTATATTTCTACAGTACCATTCAGATTACTCAACGATATTTCTCCTTCATAATCAGGAAAAGATTTGATAATTAAATAACGGAAAAAGAAAAACAGAGCAATCGTTATGGCAAAGAGAGTTACAGCAACTCCCAAAGTAATTTTGAGGGATTTTCTCATTAAGTGTTGTAATATTGATAAAAAAAGGATGGGCAAGATATTTGCCCATCCTCTGGATTGACTAAGCGACGGTTACATCTTTACAGAGATATACATCCTGGATAGCATTTAATATTTTGACGCCTTCATTCATCGGACGCTGGAAAGCTTTCCTTCCTGAAATCAATCCCATACCGCCGGCGCGCTTGTTTATTACCGCTGTGCGAACCGCTTCAGCATAATCGTTGTCGCCGGATGCACCACCCGAATTGATTAATCCGATTCTTCCCATATAATTATTCGCAACTTGATAGCGTGTTAAGTCGATAGGGTGGTCGGAACATAATTCTGTGTACATCTTCTTGTGCGATTTACTGAATTTTAAAGCGGTAAACCCACCGTTGTTTTCAGGCAACTTTTGTTTGATAATGTCCGCTTCTATTGTTACACCGAGATGGTTTGCTTGACCTGTTAAGTCAGCGGCTACGTGGTAATCTTTTTCAGAAGTTTGGAAAGCCGGGTTGCGCAAATAACACCAGAGTATAGTCGCCATTCCCATTTCATGGGCTTGATGGAACATTTCGCTGACTTCAATAATCTGACGATTCGATTCTGGAGATCCGAAATAGATAGTAGCGCCCACAGCAACGGCACCCATCTCGTACGCCTGTTGAATATTCGCAAATGTAATCTGGTCGTGTTTGGTGGGATATGTTAACAATTCATTGTGGTTGAACTTAAGGATAAAAGGTATTCTGTGTGCGTACTTGCGGGCAACGGCTCCAAGAACTCCAAGAGTTGAGGCTACTGCATTGCATCCTCCTTCGATACCGAGTTTAACAATGCTTTCTGGGTCGAAGTAAATTGGATTCGGTGCAAACGATGCACCCGCAGTGTGCTCGATACCCTGATCTACAGGAAGTATCGAAAGATAGCCTGTGCCGGCTAATCTTCCGGAACCGAACAAAGCTTGTAGGTTTCTTAGAACCGGAATGTGTCTGTCAGAATCTGCAAATATTTTGTCCACAAAATCTGGAGATGGGGTATGAATTGATTCTTTTGGAATCCCGGCGCATGTGTGCTTTAAAAGATTGTCGGCTTCGTTTCCTAAAAATTTTTCTATGTCGTTTATATTCATAATAATTCCTCTCTGATTGTTTTATTGCATTTTATTTTTATTTAAATATACAAAAAACTATAAAAATAAAAAATCATTGTTTTTATTCTGTTATTTTGTTATAATTCTATCGTCTAAGAATAGATAATGAAAAGCGAATCAAGCGAAGAGAAAAATCTCATTACCAACAGAAAAGCTCACCACGATTACTTCATAATTGAGACTTACGAAGTTGGAATTGCATTGATAGGCACTGAAGTTAAATCGCTTCGGCTTGGAAATGCCAATTTGCTTGACAGTTACGCTATAATCAAAAATGGTGAAATATGGCTGATAAATATGCACGTAAGTCCGTATGAACAAGCCGCAATATACAACCATGAGCCGAAGCGCGATCGGAAATTGTTATTACATAAAAAAGAAATCCGACGTACTTATAGCAAAATGCAGGAAAAAGGGATTACGCTCGTCCCTCTGCGTGTTTATTTGACAGATAATAAAATCAAAGTCGAGCTTGGTTTGGTTCGCGGTAAAAAGTCATTCGATAAACGAGAAGACATAAAAGAACGTGAAGTCGAACGTGAAGTAAGAAGAAAATATAACAGATAAATTAAATAAGGAATTAAGTTTAAGAATTGTTCCCATCCATTAACGAACAGATGGACTTGATAAAACGAGGTGTAACGGAAATTATTCCGGAAGAAGACCTTGTAAAGAAAATCGAAAAGTCCATAAAAACAAACAAGCCGTTAGTTGTAAAGCTTGGCTGCGACCCCAGCCGACCCGACCTGCACTTAGGACACTCAGTTGTTCTACGTAAACTCCGTCAGTTTCAAGATTTAAATCATCAAGCTGTTTTAATTGTTGGTGACTTTACCGGTATGATCGGCGACCCGTCGGGTAAAAGTAGAACTCGGCCTGCACTTACTCTTGAAGAAACACATCAGAACGGACAAACGTACTTCGATCAAGCAACAAAAATTTTATCAAGAGATAAAGTGCGAATGGTTTATAACTCGGAGTGGCTCAGTAAGATGAACTTTGCAGAAGTTATCAAACTTGCCAGTAGCTACACAGTTGCACGAATGTTAGAGCGGGACGATTTTGAAAAACGTTACAAGGAAGGCGAGCCGATAAGCGTTCACGAATTTCTGTATCCGCTCGCACAAGCAATGGATTCAGTTGCAATTAAAGCGGATGTTGAACTTGGTGGAACCGACCAAAAGTTTAACTTATTGGTAGGCAGGGATATTCAACGGGAATATGGTTTAGAACCTCAAGTGGCGCTCACAATGCCTATACTTGCCGGTACCGATGGTGTAGAGAAGATGAGCAAATCGTTGGACAATTATATCGGTATCACCGATTCACCGAAGGAGATGTACGGGAAAACGCTTTCGATTCCCGACAGTTTAATTTACGATTATTTCATACTTGCAACAAACATCGATAACGAAGAAATAAAAACATTAAAGAGTGAGATTGAAAAAAAGCCACGAGACACAAAACGTTGCCTTGCCCGTAAATTAGTTTCTCTCTACTGGTCTGAAGAAGATGGACAGAAAGCCGAAGAAGAATTCGACAGGATATTTGTCAAAAAAGATATTCCTGATGAGATAGAAGAATACCAAATTAAAAGCTTAGATGGTTCGATTAGTGTCATTCAGTTGCTTACAGATTCAAAACTTGTAAGCTCGAGGAATGAGGCTCGCAGATTGATAGAACAAGGTGGCGTAAGTATAAACTCAAACCGAATCAACGATGTAAGTGAAATAGTTATAATCACTGAACCAGTTATTTTAAAAGTCGGAAAAAGAAAATTTTTAAAAATCATACCTCAATAATTAGATTGAAACAATTAATAAATAAATGGAGATGACAACTTGTATGTTCCAACTAAAATATTCTTTACGAAAGGTGTAGGCAGGCACAAGGATTACCTGCAATCTTTTGAACTCGCGTTGCGTGATGCAAAAATAGAAAAATGTAATCTCGTAACCGTATCCAGTATTTTTCCACCTGGATGCAAAAGAATTTCGACAGAGGAAGGCTCAAAATTGTTACAACCCGGAGAAATAACCTTTTCTGTAATGGCAAGAAATTCGACAAATGAACCTAATCGGTTAATTGCTTCATCGATTGGTGTAGCCACTCCTGCCGATTTAACTCAATACGGTTATCTTTCCGAACATCATCCATTTGGTGAAACCGATGAAAAAGCAGGAGAATATGCAGAAGACCTCGCAGCAACAATGTTAGCTACTACGCTTGGCCTCGAATTTGACCCCGACCAAGCCTGGGATGAGAGAGAAAAAATGTACAAGATGAGCGGAAAGATTGTAAAGACATTTAATATTACTCAATCTGCGGAAGGCGATAAAAACGGTTTGTGGACAACCGTGGTCTCCTGCGCGATATTACTCCCTTAATGTTCGTTCCCTAAAACAAAAAAGCCAAAGAGCGCTTAAGATATTATTTTCGTCCGCCCCCCGGGCAACTACTCATAAATTTTCGTTCTTTGGCTTATTATTTTATTACAATATATAGTCATATTTCCCAAAAGTCAATATCCAAAAGTAGGTATTTTTCTAATCACCCATTAGATTTTATTGTTCTGTTTTGACCTAATATTCCTAATATGAGTACGAACGGTTGCGGGACTTAAAAATAATCTTGAAGCAATTTCTTTACAACTCATACCTTTATGCAGATAGCCTATTATTTGCTTTTCTCTACTGGAAAATTTCGCTTCCGAGAATATTAACAGCGCATCTTCCATAAATTCAATAATTTTATTAATCAACATATGGGACATCTTCCCGCCTCCGTTATGCACGTCACCTATAATATCAACAAACTTTTCCGGCGATAAAGATTTTGCAATATACCCATACGCTCCCAACCTCACTGCCTGTAAAATATTCTCATAGTTCCCGTTATCTACCGCCAATAAAGCTCTAACATTGAAGTCTGTCAAATTCATTTGCTTAATGCAGGTTAAGCCGGACATTTCAACTAATTCGTCTTCGATTAAAATTACTGTTGACTTTAAATTAGGCAGGGCATCGATAAGCTGTTGACCAGATGAGAATTCTCTTTCGATATTAAACTTAGGATATTTTGAGATTGTCTCGCGGATGAATTTTAAATACTTGGTATCTTTTGCAGATATTGCTAGTAATACTTCCATATTCGCCTCCATAATCAAGTTCTCCAATCTGATAAAATTAAAGTTCGTTAGCTAACCCAAAAAACTATCTAAACTAATCTTTTAATTTCACAATAATATAAACCTTTATCCGACCTTTGTCAAGTGGATGGTTTCGGTTTAACCAGGATTTAAAGGATCGTAAGTAAGGGGGGATTAAATCTGAGAAATTAATTACTTAAAGGAAGCGATTGGCTTGAGGTACGTTGGTTCCAAAAATATTTAATGTTCTTGACATATAAAATAGTCTGCCGCCAGCTACCAAAGTAGCCATTTCTGGGTTTCCCACCATCCCAGATTGACTGGTGTAATGACTGAAAGCGCTTCGATAGAAGCGGCAGAGCGTTTTGGATAGCCCGCCATGAGAACGGGTCTTCTCCTAAATAAGCAGCAACCTCTTGAGCATCATAAATGCGGCTAGGTCCGGCGTTATAGGCTGCAAGTGCTAAACTTATACGGTCTTCTTCGCTTGAGGATTCGAATAATTTATACAATTTAGAAAAATAATTAATGCCTAAATCGATATTTCCATGAGGATTAAACACATTGTCTAAATTCTCCGTAATACCTTTCTGAGTACCCGGCATGATTTGCATTAACCCCTGAGCACCTCGTTTACTGACTGCCATTTCATCAAATTTAGACTCTTGCTCAATAATTGCCATAATCAATTGCCAATTCATACCGTATTCTCTTGACTTATTAAAGACTATAGCCTGAATGTCAGATCTGCTTAATTGATTTATCAATTTTTGATTTGATTCTATAGATATCGAAGTGGCAACTTCTTTGGCTACGGACTCTTTTGGAATAACAGTACTATAGGATAAACGGTTCGGAGCTATTACGACCAATACTAATAGTCCGATAAATATGTAAAGGAACTTTTTCATTCTTAAATTAAGTTGTAATGCGTTATTTAACAACACATTACAGCATAGATGTTAGATTTTGCTCTAAAATATAACCCTTATTTTGTTGAAAGTCAAATTTAGATTCTATCATCTCGATTTGCAACTTTGTTACCTTCGGAACTTTGAATCAATTTCAGAAATCTTCTCCACTCGTTTTTGATGCCTTCCACCCAAATATTCAGTATAAAGCCAAATTTTAACAATACTATTTGCTAATGCAGATCCGATTAAACGCCCACCGAGAGTTAAAACATTCGCATCGTTATGTTCTCGACTGCTTTGTGCTGCAAACTCGCTTTGACACGCAGCCGCTCTGATACCCGGAAGCTTGTTGGCAACCATCGCCGATGCTACCCCGACGGCATCTAACATTATTCCTTTATCCGCATCCCCGCTAGATACCAATTTTGCTACAGCAAACGCAAAGTCCGGATAATCGCACGCTTCCTCCGAGGAAGTGCCAACGTCCTTTACTATGAACCCTAGCTCTTCGATAAATGGCTTCAAATGTTCTTTCATTTGATATCCTCCGTGGTCGCAACCAACGGCGATAACTCCACGGGTTTTCTGACTTCTTTTAGAATCAGAAACTTTAGCAATTTCTGGTGAGGACCTTTCCGAAGCCTGAACAATTTCTATGTTCAAACTTTTCGCCCGGTCTCTTGCAGCCGATGTGACTATAGTGCCAGTTTCTATCTTTATACTCTTATGCCCCATCTTTGCCGCATCTTTTATATTTGCATCCGATAATAATTTTCTTGACATTTTACCGACCTTTGTATTTCCTGAGCGATTATAGATATTCATTCATTTGTTTACGCTTTAGATAATCGACCACTTCTTTTACGTCTTGCGATTTTCCAAGCTTGCAAACAAGCAACGCATCATCTGTATTTATAATGATTAAATCTTCCACGTTGAGAGCAGCGACAAATTTATTTTGTGAATGTATCAACGTATTTTTTGTATTTTGAAGCATCGCTTTTCCGGTAACATTGTTGCCGTTGTCATCTTTTCCCGTTAGCCTGTAAACTTCATCCCATGAGCCTACATCGCTCCAACCAAAATCACCTTTGATTACCAACACTTCTTTCGCTTTTTCCATCACCCCATAATCAATCGAAATGCTTCTGATCATTTTGTATGACAACTCCAGTGTCTGATCATATTTATCGGTCCCAACCGATGCATCAATTTTATTCAATTCTTCGTACATCTCGGGAAGCGATCTTTGAATTTCTTTTAGAATAGTATCTACCCGCCATATAAACATACCGCTATTCCAGGCGAACTCACCGCTTTCTAAAAACTTCCTTGCAGTTTCTTCATTCGGTTTTTCGGCGAATGTTTTAACAGTGTATATCCCTCTCGAAAAATATGGGTTTTTTCCTGTATCAACATCTTTGTATTGTATATAACCGTAACCTGTTTCGGGGTGCGTTGGATGAATACCGACTGTTATTAATTTTCCTGATTCATACGCGACCCAAATCGCCAACCGTAATATACGATGGAACTCGCCAACATCTTCAATTACGTGGTCAGCGGGCAGCGCCACCATAACCGCATCCGGATCATTACGGCGAATAAAAAGAGCTGCCAACCCAATACACGGGGCGGTATTCCTTCCGATTGGTTCTACTATAATATTATCTGCCGGAAGATAAGGAAGCTGTTTTATTATTTGTGCTTTCTGAACCTTATTCGTTACTATTAAAATATTCTGCGGGTCAATCACAGAATGCAGGCGGTTGACTGTATTAATTATCATTGTCTCTTTTCCGAATATTTCCAGCAACTGCTTCGGTGTCTTTTCACGACTGCGGGGCCAGAACCTCGCACCCACTCCACCAGCCATTATTACAGCATATACATTTGGCATAAATTTTCCTTTCAGGTCATGAATAAATACGTGGCACTCTTGCGGCTACACCACATAAGATTTCATAAACATTAGTTTCAGTTTTTTCAGCAATTTCGTTAACGCTAATCTCGTTGCCGTTATCTCTTCCAATCAGTACGGCATCATCTCCAAAGTGAATATCGGCAGAATCACCTAAATCAATCATTATTTGATCCATACAAATTGCACCGACTACCGGGTATCTTTTGCCTTTTATCAATACCGACGATTTGTTTAATAATTTCCTCGGATAACCGTCGCCATACCCAACTGGAATTGTAGCTATCCTGGTTTTCGATTTTGTAAAATATCTTCTTCCATAACTGATACTTGTATCGGCATCGACAACTTTTATATAAACAATTTTTGACTTTAATGAAAGCGCTGGCTGAACCTTAACCGACTGAGAAGTTTCGGTTGAAGGATAAACTCCATATAGTAATATTCCAGGTCTCACCATATTAAAATATGTTTCAGGAATATCCAATATTGCGCCGCTGTTCGCGATATGTTGAAACGGAATCTCTATTCCAGCCGATTTAATTTGTTGATGAACTTTGGTGAACCGTTCAAGCTGCTGATATACGAAGGTTTTATCTTTCTCGTCAGCCGTTGCAAAGTGGCTGTAGATACCGACAATCTCAATATGTTTTAACAGCGCAACTTTTTCTGCAAAAGCAAGAGCATTCATCGAATGGACGCCGATTCTTTCCATCCCCGTATCAATTTTTAAATGCACTTTTGCTTTTTTAGGATGGCCGTGCTGAACTTCTCTTTCTATCCTTTCGGCAAGCTCTACCGACGACACTGTAATTTCCAAGTCGTTAGCTAAGAAGTGCTGCACTTGGTCGCCTAAGACCCCACCAAGCACGAGTATAGGGCAAGCTATTCCGTTTTGTCGAAGGACTAATCCTTCTTCTAAAAATCCTACTCCCAAATAATCAATACCATATTTTACAAGAGCTTTTGAAGTCTCGACAAGACCGTGCCCATAAGCATTGGCTTTTACAATACCCATTATCTTGACATTGGGTCCCACCTTGCTTCTTATTGAATTTAAATTTTTTTGAATCGCTTGGAGAGATATTTCAGCTCTAGTAGGTCGCATTCTTCATTATCATTAAAAGAGAGTTTGAAAGTTCGACAACAACTCTTTAAAAAGTTTTATATTTTAAAACATACTAAGTCTTATGTGCAAGCCGTATCCGGTTGAGCGCGCGTTGAAGAGCAGCTTCTGCTCGAGTTAAATCGATTCCCGGCTTTCGTTCTTTAAGTCTTTGTGAAGCTCTTTCCTTTGCTGCTTCAGCCCTTTTAACATCAATATCATTTATACTTTCAATTGTCTCGGCAAGCATAGCAACTTTGTTGCCTTTAACTTCAACAAATCCACCGCTTGTGGCGTATCTATGCTCAGCATTATCTTTTGTCGTTAACTTCACTTCACCGATTCCGATCGTTGAAAGCAGCGGCGCGTGATTGAATAAAACCTGGAAACCGCCTTCAATTCCCGGCGCGCTAAAGCTATTAACTTCTCCATTAAAAATTACTTTACGCGGTGTAACAATCTCAATATGGAAAGGTTTATCGAACATCAGAATTAAGCGTTTTTCATTGTTTTTGCTTTTTCCAAAGCTTCCTCGATTGTACCAACCATATAGAATGCACCTTCGGGGATATCGTCGTATTCGCCATTAATAATTCCTTTGAAGCTTCTTATAGTATCTTCCAGCTTTACGTATTTTCCGGGAATACCGGTAAACTGTTCCGCGACAAAAAACGGTTGTGATAGGAACTTTTGAATTTTACGTGCGCGCGCGACCGTAATTTTATCCTCATCAGACAATTCATCCATACCGAGAATGTTAATGATGTCCTGTAAATCTTTGTAGGTTTGTAAAAATTCTTTTACCCGTTTGGCAACATTATAATGTTCCTCACCGACGATATGAGGGTCGAGTATCCGGGAAGTTGAATCGAGAGGATCAACAGCCGGATAAATTCCTAATTCTGAAATCTGCCGACTTAATACTGTAGTTGCATCAAGGTGACTGAATGTAGTAGCGGGAGCCGGGTCGGTCAAGTCGTCCGCAGGAACATAGATCGCCTGCACCGAGGTAATCGAGCCTTTGTTGGTAGATGTAATTCTTTCCTGAAGCTCACCCATTTCAGTGGAAAGGGTTGGTTGATAGCCGACTGCCGACGGCATTCTGCCAAGCAGCGCCGATACTTCGGAACCCGCTTGCACAAATCTAAAAATATTATCTATGAATAAAAGAACATCTTTCCCTTCTTCATCACGAAAATACTCAGCCATCGTCAGGGCTGTTAATCCCACACGCTGACGTGCACCAGGGGGTTCATTCATCTGCCCGAACACCAGAGCAGTTTTATCCAGAACTCCGCTTTCTTTCATTTCGAGCCAGAGGTCGTTACCTTCGCGTGTTCTTTCGCCCACACCGCCGAAGACGGAATAACCGCCGTGGTGCATTGCGATGTTATGGATGAGTTCCATAATAATAACTGTTTTGCCGACACCAGCACCGCCAAACAAACCCGTTTTTCCTCCGCGTGAGTATGGCTCAAGCAAGTCTATAACTTTAATTCCGGTTTCAAACATTTCTTGTTTCGTGCTTAAATCCTTAAACTCAGGGGGCAGCCGATGAATCGGATATTCTTTCTCACTTTTAATTGGAGGTAAGCCGTCTATTCCATGACCGATGACGTTTATCAATCTTCCGAGGACGTTAGGGCCTACGGGGACTTTAATGGGTCCACCGGTATCAATTGCTTTCATGCCACGGACCAATCCGTCGGTAGAATCCATCGCGACAGTACGGACACGTTCTTCGCCTAAATGCTGTTGAACTTCACACACTAGGTCTTCTTCCACACCTTCAATGTTTTTGCGTCTGATTTTTATTGCATTCAAGACCGATGGTAGCTCTCCACCGGAAAAATCTATGTCAACTACAGGTCCGATAACCTGCGCTATGGTGCCTTCGTTCATTTATATCCTTTTTTATCTAAAAATATTGTTTGCTGAGTTGAAAATTCGTCGTAAAATATACGATAAATTAGAAAAATAAACAAAAACAAGGAAGTGCGCTAGGTTTAATAACGTTATTTTCATTTGATAAGTCCTTAAACGAGAGGTGTTATAGGCCAGTAGAAATGTCAGGTTTAAGAACGTTGGACGTTTTAAAGGTA
>CAZOQB010000021.1:0-49334 GCA_964581995.1 uncultured Ignavibacteriaceae bacterium
GTCGTCCGGCGGTAAGATAGGTTTGTTGTTACAATTGAGATTGAAAAATGAAAAAGGAAAAATGAAAAATATTAAAATAAAAAGATTGCTACGAAGGAGTCGCTTGCGAAAAGATTTCTCCGAAGGAGTCCCTCGGGAAAAGATTGGAAAAATTGTATCATTTAACCATTGAATCAATGTATCAATATGTAAATTATATTTCATTCATCGCCTCCGTTGGGAAATTAATTATTGAAAAATTGTGCGGCGGGCAGCAGCGCGGTTTCGCTTTGTCCTCTAATTCTCTTTTACTCATACTACACATCCTTAGCCTCTTTAATTGTTATTGTGTAATATAAACTTTGGTTTTTAAAAAACCTAATTTACAGCTTAATATTACCAAGCTATAATCTGTTGATTTGTAAGGAGTTATAGGTGTTTTTTTTTTTTTGAAAAAAATATGCGGTTAAACGCAATGTGTTTTTGGTGGATTATTTGAGGGAGAAACATTGGAATCTTAATTTGTACATTTTGACGTCTCGTTCTATTTTACAACTTCCAGCAATTCGCTCACAACATCATATTTCCCAAACGGCGGCATCATATAAACACCCTGTACCATGTGTTTCGCCTCCTTCAAAAAATCTTTCGATAACTCGACGCCGACCTTTGCTGCTTCCTTGCCGGCAGACCGCATTCTTTCTCTGATGTTCTCAGGTATGCTGATTCCCGGAACTTCGTTGTGAAGAAAATCAGCATGTTTATAACTTCTTAGCGGCAATATTCCTAACATCAGCGGCAGGCGCAAGTGCTCTATCTTTTTAATAAATTCTTCAAGCGTTTGCATCTCGAATAGCGGTTGTGTGAAAATAATTTCTGCACCCGCTTCGGCTTTCATCTCGAGCCGCTCGATCTCCCTCTCCATATTAAAAGCTTTAGGATTAGCGGCACACGCGATTAAGAAAGAAGTCGGCTCACCGATTGTGTGTCCCATTAAATCTACGCCGCGATTCATAGAGCTGGCTGCGCGTATCAAACCAATCGAATCTATATCGAAAACACTGGTGGCTTGTGGGTAGTCGCCGACGTGTGTAGGGTCTCCGGTAATACAAAGAAGATTTTTAATGCCGGTTGCGCTTGCGCCAAGCAGTTCCGATTGCAAGCTTATCATGTTCCTGTCGCGCGTAGCAATATGAGTGATTGTTTCTATGCCGACTTTCTGCTGTATCAACTGTGAGACAGCGAAAGGACTCATTCTCAAACGAGCGCGCGCGCCGTCTGTAATGTTGACGGCATCGATGTTTAACTCAATTAGTTTTTGAGCGCCTTCTAAAACCGGGCTCATATCCACACCGCGGGGAATTTCTAATTCCACACACGTAAGAAATTTATTACCTATTCCTCGTGCAAATCGAGAGCGTTTGAATTTCTTTGAATCATACATCGGCTCAGGTTCAGACTTTACGATTGGCTGAGTTTTATCAGGCGCCTTGTATTCAACTTTTCCCACACTCACATTTTTAATTGCTTTTGCAATCGCCCTGATGTGTGCGGGCGTAGAACCGCAGCAAGCCCCAATTAGCGTTACTCCGCTTTCAACAAGTTCGCGTGCGTAAGCTGCTAAATATTCCGGGGATGTGTGGTAAATTGAACGCCCGTCAAGCAATGTTGGAATTCCGGCTGCCGGCTGTGCGATTAGTATAACGCCGTCTTTATGTATGTTTCGGATTAGTGAAAACATACGCTGCGGACCGACCGTACAGTTAGCTCCAACTATATCGACGCCCTTGTCGATAAGATGTTGAATTACCTCGACCGGATATGCGCTTGCGAGTATCGCGCCGTCTTCTGCAAAAGCTTTTTGTGCAACCAACGGAATATCCGTTAATTCTTTAACGGCTTCGATGGCTTCGTCAAGCTCTTGAGTACTTACAAATGTTTCGAGCATAATTAGGTCGACTCCGCCCTTAAGAAGATATTCCGCCTGTTCCTTAAACGTATCCCGGATTTGCCCACGTTTTACTTTTCCGATAGGCTCCATTAATTTACCGGTTGGACCGATTGCGCCAGCGACATAGATAGTATCTCCTGCCACGCGGCGTGCAATTTCCACGCCTTTTAGGTTAATTTCACCGATTTTATCTTCGAGGTGGTATTGCTCTAAACGAAAACGGTTTGCCGAGAAAGTGTTGGTCTCTATTATTTCGGAACCCGCATCAACGTATTCGCGATGAATGCGTTCAACTATTTCAGGGTTTTTTAGGTTTTGAATTTCGTGCGGCATCTCATTGTACTCGTATAAATCCAGCAGAGTACCCATGGCGCCATCACAAAGCATAGCACCTTCTTTTAACCGTTCACGAAATGGTTTCTTCATAATTATTTAGGAGCTTTTCCTGACGATGTATTCTTCGGCAATTTGGACGGCGTTTGTGGCTGCGCCCTTTCTTAAATTATCAGATACAATCCACATGTTCAATCCGTTCTTTATTGTTTCATCTTTTCGTATCCTTCCGACAAAAACCTCGTCACGATCACGAGCCCAAATGGGCATCGGATAAATATTTTGTTGTGGATTATCCTGAAGGACAACACCGGGCGCTGATTTTAAAACTTCTTTAACTTCGTTAACATCGAATTGTTTTTCGAATTCAACGTTTATAGATTCGCTGTGTCCTCCGATGGTGGGAACGCGGACACAAGTCGCGCTTACCTTTAATGTGGGCTCTTCCATTATCTTCTTGGTTTCATTCACCATCTTACATTCCTCTCTTGTATATCCATGATCATAGAATATATCTATGTGGGGAAGACAATTATAAGCAATCGGGTGCGGAAACTTCTGATAACGAACAGGAAGATTGTTTATTTCATCCTCAAGCTGATTTACACCTTGTTGCCCCGCGCCGGTAACCGATTGGTAAGTAGAAACTACGATCCGTTTTATTTTCCATCTATCGTGTAACGGCTTCAAGGCGACGACCATCTGAATTGTAGAACAATTCGGGTTGGCAATTATGCCCTTATGTTTCAGAACCTGTTTCGGGTTTACTTCCGGAACTACAAGCGGTACGTTCTCCTCCATCCGAAAAACGCTGCTGTTGTCGATAACTAAAGCTCCGCTTGCGATGGCGGCGTGAGCGTATTCTTTGCTTACAGCTCCACCGGCGCAGAAGAAAGCAAACTCGTATCCTTTAAAAGAATCGGGAGTAAGTTTTTCGACGGGATATGTCTTACCCTTGAAGTCCAATTGAACCCCTAAAGATTTATCAGTAGCCAGCAAATGCAATTTTCCGACGGGGAAACTGCGCTTCTCGATCATCTCGATCACTTTTCTTCCGACGAGTCCAGTTGCACCGACGATAGCGACATCATAAAGTTTCATAAGCGTTCTCTTGGTTAAGTAAGAATGTTAATAAGAAAAATAAAAGGTAAAGCGATTGTTTCAATTATACTGAAGAAAATTAAACGAAATCCTTCCACTCTCATTAAAAGTATAATAACAAAAATTCCGAAGAAACCGATGTTCCTGTATTGATTGCTGATTTGATCAGGAAGCATCGAAGCCACGATGTGCGAACCGTCGAGCGGAGGTATTGGTAGCATATTAAAAACAGCGAGCACGATGTTAAGATAAACACCCCCGAGAAACATTTTATAAAGAAAACCCCAAATGTTGTTTAGTATTTCATAATTCATTGAATATATCAAAGGAGAAAGATTTTGTATGATTATAAAAAGTATCGAGCATATAAGCGCCATGAAAATATTTGAAAGCGGACCAATGATGGAAACGAGAATATCATCTCTTTTGAAGTTAGAAAAGTTTAACGGGTTTACCGGAACTGGTTTAGCCCAGGCAATAAAAACCCTTCCTGTAGCTAACAGCGAAAAAAGTGGAACCAAAATTGAACCGACAGGATCTATATGCGGGATCGGATTAAGCGTTAATCTTCCCATTTCTTTAGCAGTGTTATCGCCAAGACGTAAAGCCATATAGCCATGCGCAATTTCGTGGACGATAACGGAAAAAAGAAGTATCGGTAAAATGTATAATTGGTCTAACAATAGATGCCTTTCGTGAACCTGTTTGGTGGAAATTTCTCTGAAAAGATAAACTTTTTTTGAGGAAAAACCAATTAATACTGCAAATTTAGACAATAAATGTCATAAAACAAAAAATAGTTGTTAATTTTTTTCTGCGACTAGCTGCAAATGTAAGGATATATATTTGAGGGGTGACTAATTAAAGTCACAAATTGCTTTACTGGGGGCCATCTTGTTTGACTGACATCCCTTAAGGGGTTGGTGTCAGTAAATACTGTTGAACAAGGGTAAGGCTAAGTGCCCGCCTCGCGAATAAGCGGGGCGGGTTTTTTATTCTTCAACAAACTTCTTTATCGCATCATAGAATTTCACGATAGCCTTCGCTTTGCCTTTGAACTCACTGATTACCGGCTGCGCTTGTTGTTTTGATTCTTCAATTTTTTTTCTTTAACATTTTCGTTATGCGATTCAATTATTTCATCAGTACCATTTTATGAATGCGGCTGAAAGTTTTTCCGGGGTCAGCCACGTCGATGACTTTAATTTTGTAAAGGTAAATCCCGCTGGCAACCGAAGCTCCTGAATTGTTTTTTGAATCCCATATAACCGATTTATAACCGGCGGGTTGGATTCCATCGAAAATCAATTTTACTTCTTGTCCAAGCAGGTTGAAGATTTTTATTTTAACCCTACTGTTGCCGGGGATCTGGTACCTAATGGTTGTAGATGAGTTGAATGGGTTCGGATAGTTTTGCTCGATATTATAACTTTCAGGAAGGTGAAGATCTACGCCGTGAACATCTGTTAATTTAATATTAGACGCAGTTAACAGATAATTTGAATCGGCATTTGTCAACGCTTGTATGTAAAGTCTGCTTTTTGAAGTATCGTAATAATATCCGTTGCCGTTCTGCCGTAATTCGTTGTAAAAGTTCCTTTCTAAAAGTAACTGGTCGTTTAGTAAAACATTATCGGGTTTCTCAACAATATTATGAATATCAGAAATATATACTCTCTGTGCAACTTTTCCTGTATAATTACCAACTGAAGCGCCGATGTTGATGTTGATCGTGGAGTCGGCAACATTTTGTGTGAACGTTGTCTGCGCAAAACTCCCCGACTGATAATCCAGAGTTTTGCCGTCGTCTTCATAAAGTGTAAACTCACTAATAGTTTCTTTTAATGGGTAAATATTCAAGAATAAAGTATCTAGCGGACGTTCATCTGCATAGTTCATGATCGGCTGCATTGGTATGATGCTTCCGGATTTTACAAACAGCGGCATTTTTTCTAAAGGCGCAGAAACATTTACACTCTGTCCGCCTGTAAACATTTGATCGGTCCAGAAATCTACCCATTTTCCCGAAGGCAAGTATACATTCTTATTTATCTGACCTGCTTGGACGACCGGCGATACCAAAAATTTATTCCCCCATAAATATGAAGCGCCCTCATTCTGTAGATTAACATCATTTGGGTTATCGAACAACAGTGGGCGCGCAAGCGGCAACCCTGTTTTATAGTTTTCGTACGCCATCGTGTAAATATAAGGAAGCAATCGATAACGAAGTTCGATAAATTTTTTAGAAATATTCTCAGCTTCTGCACCAAAACCCCACGGCTCCGTCGGTTGACCGACCCCGTGTGCACGGGTAACTGGACAGAAAGTTCCGTATTGCATCCATCTGACATAAAGTTCCGGAGTAGTTGTGCCGCAGCAAAATCCTCCGATGTCGGAATTATGATAAGCGAGTCCGGACATTCCCATATTCAGCAGCATAGGAATTTGAATAGCGAGTCCGCCAAAACTTTTTCCGACATCTCCCGACCATGTTATCACACCGTATCGTTGACTGCCGGCAAACCCCGAACGAGTAAGGTTGAACAATCTTTGATTTGGTCTGAAGATGCTCAAGCCGTCAAAAATCATTTTTGACCATAACAAATTATAGACGTTGTGAATTTTTCCGGCTGTTCCCAGATAATGAAACATATCGCTGTTATGGAGTTCAGGCTCACCAAGGTCTGTCCATAAGCCCGCTACATTGTTGCCCAAAAATTGAGGATGCAAACCCCAAAACCAATTTCTCGCGTACGGATTCGTGATATCTAAAAGCGAAGCATTGCAACCGCACGACCACCAGTTCGGAATAATATATGTTTCTCCCGAAGAATTCTTTACGAAAAATTTCAGCGCAGAAGGCAGCGACCAATTGTTTGAATATTGGGTAAAGTAAGTTTGAGTTATAAGAATTGTTTTAATACCGTTTGAGAGAAAATCATCAACCATTTGTGAGGGATTTGGAAATGCAGAAAGATTCCAGCTTAAGTCGCCCATATTCTGATACCAGTAGAGGTCTAAAACCAATGCGTCGCAAGGGATTTGTTTTTGACGCATAGTTTGAACAATGCCGCGAGCCTCAATTTCATTTTGGTAACCAAATTTCGATTGAATAAATCCAAACGCCCATTTAGGCGGAAGCGGTTGTCTGCCTGTGAGCCATGTGTACAATTCTATTTGTTCGGGAATTGTCGGCGCTGCAATTAAATAGTAAGTCAACTCACCGCTCGATGCCGTGTACGAAAATTTTGTAGGATCGGAATTTCCTAAATCGAATCTGCCTTTGTATGTATTGTCGAAGAATAATCCATAACCATTTGTAGATAATAAAAACGGTACGTTGATATTCATTGTCGGAAGCGGAGTCGTGTAGCCGCCGATTTGTGTGTTGTAACTGTCGAAAGATTTTCCTCGAAGGTCCAAGCCGATTCCTCTTTCGCCGGTACCATAAAAGCGTTCATTCATGTTGATTGAAAAAATAGCCGAACGTTCAGAATTATTAGTCGCAAGACCGCCGGAAACAGGTTCAGTTAGTAAGATTTTGCCGGACGTATTCGAATAAGTTATGCGAAGAGGAAATTTTTTACAAGTTATTCTAATTGTTGATGAAGAAATTTCGAGAAGGGAATCACTCTCATTGATATTTGTGCTGACATTTTCTGCGGTATCCCGAATAACAACGAAAGTTGAGTCTGTTGCTGAAGCTGGAGACGGTAAAAAATCTACACGCAGTACATCTTGTTTATAAAAAATAAATTTGACTAATGAAGTATCCGCTTGAACAGTTATTACCTTCCCAGAAACATTGTGGCTCGTGTAATTTCCAAGGTAAGTTTGTGAATAAGTCTCAGCCTGGATAATTATCAGAAATAAGATTATAGATACCGTATTTTTCATCTTTTAAATCCGATAAATTTATAACGGATGCACTATAATGTAGCTAAACTTTTAGAAGGTATCAATTTATTTTATTTCGCGGTGTGCTCAAGCCTGTTTTCTTGCATTTTACAGCTAACTTTCATAAATTCAAATCAGTTTATTTCAAAAAAAATCTAACTTATCCTTGAATTAACAGGAGCTTTAACATGTCAATGTATCAACACGGATGGACTAAAATAATGACGAGGTATCACCGGTTTTCAGGAAGCTGGGCATGGATACTGCATCGAATTACAGGTATCGCGCTCACCGGTTATATCTTCATGCACATCTTCGCTCTCTCGAATCTTCAAAAATGGAAATCAGATAAGGGGGTAGCATTCAACGAAGAAATGGCGCTATTCACTTCTCCCTTTTTCTTAGTGGTCGAATGGCTGCTGTTCGCTTTCGTCCTTTACCATACACTCAACGGTATCCGAATAGTACTGGTTGATTTTGCAAACGGCGCACGCTACCATAAAAAGCTGCACTACGTTATGGTAACGATAGGAATTATAGCATTCATTGCAATGGGGTACGTAATATTCAGCCATCAAGTTAATCAGGCGACCGCATATTTATTTCCATCAACAACGAATTAAGAGAGGTCAAAATGTATAAACATTTAGGTTCAAGAAGTTCGGGCGCTCCGGGTTGGCTCTTTCAGCGCATCACCGGACTTGTGCTCGTAGTTGCTATGGTAGGTCATTATATCTTAATGCACTATACACCAAGCTCGGGACACGAATTTGCTTCCACGTTTGCGCGGATGCAGAATCCGTGGTGGAAAGTTTTCTACCTAACCTTCGTTGTCGTTGGATTGTATCACGGGCTTAACGGTGTCTGGTCTATATTTCGCGACTATAAAATGAAAAGATGGCAAAGTATGACAATACTCGGATTTATACTAATCTCCGGAATAAGCTTCGCCGTTTTCGGGTTTATGAACGTACTGTCATTTTAATACCTGATTAAATCTCAAAAACAAAAATACAAATGACAAAGCCCAAACATCAAATAAGTTCCAATATCGAACATCCAAAATTATCACGATTTATAATTTGTATTTTGGAATTTGTTTGTAGTTTGTCATTTGTGATTTGATAATTAAAATTCACTTTGATATATATATTTATTAACTAAAGAAAATTATATGATTCACAAACATGATGTATTAATAGTAGGAGCCGGATTAGCCGGACTTAGGTGTGCGGTTGAGTTAGCGGGCAAAGCTGATGTCGCCGTGCTTTCGAAAGTTTTTCCAACGCGCTCGCACTCTGGTGCCGCACAAGGCGGAATCGCAGCCGCCCTCGGAAACGAAGAAGAAGACCATGTTGATTGGCACATCTTCGACACGGTAAAAGGCAGCGATTATTTAGGCGACCAGGATGCGATAGAGATGATGATTTCAGAAGCGCCTGAAGTTATTATAGAACTTGAGCATATGGGCGTGCCATTTAGCCGCACAAAAGATGGAAAAATTGCACAGCGTCAGTTCGGCGGACACACCAAACCAATAACCGGTACCGACGGAAAAGAAAAGCGTGTTGCTATCCAGCGCGCATGCTACGCTGCCGATAGAACGGGACACGTAATTTTACACACGCTCTATGAGCAGTGCGTAAAACGCGATGTTCATTTTTATTCCGAGTACTACGTTACGTCGCTGATAGTAAAAGATAATGTATGCCGCGGATTAGTTGCTTTTGATATTCGAACGGGTGAAATACACACATTCCACGCGAAAGCCGTGATGTTCGGAACCGGTGGTTACGGAAGAGCATTCAAAATTACATCCAACGCTTATGCAAACACTGGAGATGGAGTTGCACTTGCTTACAAAGCGGGAATCCCTCTTGAAGATATGGAGTTCGTTCAATTCCATCCTACAGGATTATGGAAACTCGGAATTCTTGTAACTGAGGGCGCGCGCGGAGAAGGCGGCTATCTAAAAAATAAAGACGGCGAACGCTTTATGAAAAACTATGCGCCGACCGTTATGGAGCTTGCACCTCGCGATATGGTTACGCGCTCAATCACTACGGAAATTCTTGAAGGTCGTGGAATTGACGGAAAAGATTATGTTCATCTCGACCTTACGCATATTGGTGAGGCGGCGTTGAAAGAAAAATTACCGGAAATTATCGGCTTTGCAAAAACTTATGTCGGCGTCGATCCTGTTAAAGCTCCGATTCCAATTCAGCCGACTGCGCACTATTCTATGGGCGGAATACCGACAACACTTTATGGTGAAGTTGTTATGGATGAAAAAGGAAAAATTCTAACCGGCTTTTATGCTGCCGGCGAGTGTGCGTGCATCAGCGTTCACGGTGCTAACCGGCTCGGAACAAATTCGCTGTTGGATGCCGTAGTTCACGGACGCCGAACCGGAAAACAAATAGCTAAGTTTTTGCGCGACGCAGAATTCGCTCCTCTTCCTGAGGATGCAGATAAAGCAGACAGCACGCGCTTTGCCGAGTTGTTCGCGACTAAAGATTTCAAAGAATCGTACCATCATATAAAAGATACACTGCGCGAAAATATGATGGCAAAAGCCGGCGTGTACAGGAATGAAAAAGATTTAACAGAGATGCGGCAAATTATACACGAGCTTCGCGCGAGATACAAGAACGTCGGGTTGAGAGACAAGAGCAAAAACTTTAATACGGAGTTGATGGAAGTTTTAGAACTCGGACATCTTCTCGAATTTTCGGAGATAATTGTCGAAGGCGCTCTCGCTAGAAAAGAATGCCGCGGCGCTCACTGGCGCACCGATTTTGAAAAGCGCGACGATGCAAACTGGATGAAACACACATTCGCGTTCAGAACCGAGAAAGGTATCGAGTTAAAATATAAACCTGTTACAGTTACAAAATATCAACCGATGGAAAGAAAATACTAGCTGCAAGCAAATGTCAATTCACAAATAACAAATGACAAAAATTGGATAAAATTTCTTCGCGCTCTTTGCGGATCCATAGCGCCCTTTGCGTGAAATAATATTAATATTGATAGGCAAAATTATGCAAGTAACATTCTCAATACAAAGATACGATTCATCTAAAGACAAAAAACCTTACAGACAGGAATTCAAATTAGACGTCGAGCCGACGGATAGAATCTTAGATTGCCTCGACCGCATCAAGTGGGATTTTGACGGCAGTTTAACTTACCGCCGGTCTTGTTCGCACGGTATATGCGGCTCCGACGCCATAACCATTAACGGCAAAAACATGCTTGCATGTCAGGCGCTGGTTCAGGATATAAAAAAGAAGCGCATAAAAATTGATCCGATTCCGGGAATGCCTATCATAAAGGATTTGGTTGTAGATACTACTGACTTCTTCGCGAAGTACGAAGTAGTAAAGCCATATTTGATTGCAAAAAATCCCCCGCCAAAAGAACGCTTCCAATCAGTCGCAGACAGAGCTTTAATAGACGAAGCAGTTAATTGCATACTTTGTGGCGCGTGTACCAGTTCGTGTCCTTCTATGTGGAGTAACCCGAATTATCTCGGTCCTGCTGCAATGTTAAAAGCATACCGCTTCGCATTCGACAGTCGCGACGAAGATCCCGAAGCTCATCTCGAAGCCATCGACACAAGCGACGGCGTCTGGCGTTGCCACACAATTTTCAATTGCGTTGAAGCGTGTCCAAAAGAAATTAATCTTACCTGGCACATCTCACAACTTAAAAAGAAGATGGTGGAGAGAGAGATGTAAAAATTGTGTTAGTAATAGAACTTATAAAATATTAAACTCATCAAATGAGGAGGCTCCAGATGAATATTAAAATTACTGCACTTTCAGTCACTCTACTTTTTGTTGCCTTTGTTGGTTGCAAGAAGGATGAGGCGACACAACCACCAAACGATAACGTGCCAGCAACCATAACGTACGCAGGCAAAACATACCACACTGTAAAGATTGGAAGCCAGTACTGGCTGAAGGAAAATCTTGACATCGGAACAATGATTTTAGGCGATTCGACTCAAAAGAATAATGGCTTAATAGAAAAGTACTGTTACAATAACGACACAAATAATTGTAATACATACGGCGGATTATACCAATGGAACGAAGCAATGCAATACTCTACCACGCTTGGTGTACAAGGTATTTGTCCGCCCGGATGGCATATACCTACAAATGCAGAATTTGAAACTCTCATTGCAGCAGTTGACAGTAATGGCAACGCATTGAAAGCAGTGGGACAGGGAGCCGGTGCTGGAGTGGGCACAAACACTAGTGGTTTTTCTGCCTTGCTTTCGGGCTACAGGAGCGGCACTGGTGGCTTCGGCAATTTAGGGTACACTAGCTTTTGGAGTTCCACAGAGAGCGGTACTTATCGCGCATACATCATGGGTCTGGGCTACAATGATAGCAGTATCTACGTCCTCTACAGCTCCTACAAGGACTACGGTTTCAGTGTTCGTTGCGTTAAGGATTAATTTATTTATCGATTGTAATTTTCTTATCGTGAAGCAGGAAAGAGTTTAAAAAACAAATGATGCCGTAGGCATCGAATGTTTATAGAAAAAGAAATCCGAAAACAACATGCGACCCCTTCGGGGTCAAACGTTCTCTCAACAAAACAAATCTATAAACATACGAACCCTACGGGTTCAATAACGTGAGCGAGAAATAAAAAAGGGGATGAGGCTAAAGCCAAATTCTTTTTTTTATTTTATTAATCAGTTCACTAAAGTGAACTGTAATATATTCACTGCTTATTTATTGCCGTCTGCTTCAGCAGACTGATGAGATGGATTTAAAAAAATAGGGCTTTAGCCACATAATCCAATGAAGCGAAAATAATTATCCCCTTCTAATTTTTTTGCAAAATCTCCCTTCTTTTCTTATCTTCTAAACGCATACAATGAACCTTAAACTCGTCAATATTAAACAGCTTGTTACCGTATCGTCGGAGTTTAACGCACCGCCTAAAAAGCGGTTCCGTACCGGCGCCGCTATGCGCAATCTCGGTGTTATCGAGAACGCCGCCGTCGTAATCCAGAAAGGCAGAATTTCGTGGCTCGGAAAAATGAGTATGCTGAAAAAATCCTATGAAGGTATCGATGAATTCGATTGCGCAGGAAAAGTGGTAATACCCGGCTTCGTGGATTCGCACACTCATCTTGTATTCGGCGGAAGCCGCGAGGATGAGTTTGCCATGCGGTCTGCTGGTGCTACTTATCAGGAAATTGCAGAAAAGGGCGGAGGAATTTTAAGCACAGTTACCAAAACACGCGAAGCATCCAAAAAAGATTTGAAGAAGAGCGCGCGAAAATATTTACACTCGATACTCAAAAAGAAGATGGTGGAGAGAGAGATTTAAACTAGATTAATGGGATAATGGATTATTTGAAGCCTCGTTTCGGAATTAGGGATCAGGCCTTTTTTGTGTACCACAAGCGATGCTTCTCGTTTTACATTTGAGAATGTGAAGAATTTTGTTATATTTTCAAACATCAAGGGCTTGGTGTTAATTGTACATTGTTACAGGAACCATGTAAATAATTTAGTACGACATTATGCAAAAAAAAACAAACCATGAAGTGTAAATAATATGCCGTTAAAATTACTTTCGGAACTTATGGGTCCGAGAATCATTCTTCATCCCGAAATGAAGGACAAACTGTTTGCTTTACTCCGGAAAAGATACGAAGAAGAAATTACACCTGAAATCTGGAACGACTTACTTAAATCCTATGAAGATGAGCATGTCCCTGAAGATTTCTTGAATGCAACAAATAGCATCGCAGAGGACGTAGTAGAAAAATTTATTCAGGAAAATAATATCACTGCTGAAAAACACCAAATTGATAGTTGGGCTGAAGAAATCTGGGATGAATCTCAATCATTCTGGGGGGAATTATCCGAACCCATAAAACAAAACATTGATTTTACTGCAAAGTTGATCAATGATTCAAAAAAAGAAATTGATGAGATGTTTCCTTTTGCCGATAAATTATTTGGCATGAAAGCTACACAACTACTACTCGATTTATCTTTTCAGTACAGCATTTATGGCTACACAAAAGTATGTAATCCATCTGTGGTCGATGTTCGTAGGATGATTAACATAATGGGCCAGATAGTCGAGGAGATTTTTGCTACTAATGTATTGAATAAAGAATTAACAATAGGAGCAATTTATCAACTTTTATTTTCGTTTAGTGGCAAACAACCAAGTAATGAGAAGTCCGAATTTTACAACAAACACAAAAATGCTAAACATCTTCTATCTCATGACTTTATGGAGAACCTCAAGATTGTTAGAAATATGCGTAATTTATATTCACACGGTGCGTCCGCAGATCAAAGTCAAGACAATGATTTTTTAGGTTGTGTTCGTGCATTACTGTTCAATAAAGCCAGTGTGCTAAGTACACTTTATCAGTTCATAAAAGAACAAATGGGTAATGAATAATTCATGTTGCGGACGATGCTGATGTATTTATTTTTCTAATTCCTAGTCGATTCCTTTTGCAAAATTTCCCGCCATTTCTTATCTTCTAAACGTATACAATGGACATTAAACTCGTGAATTTTAAAGAGTATTTTACCGTAATGTTGGAGTTGACCGAGTAAGATTTTGAGAAGCATAAAATTTCGAACTATGTAAAAAAAATAATTCTAAAACGTAAAACAATTACAGTAAAATGAATTGACGAACGCTCTCGCAAGATAACGAGAGAAAGGATGAAGATGAAACGAACCAAGAAGACCTTGACGAAAAAGCATTCAACAACAGAAACGTACGATGGCTTACTGTTTTCCGTCAGCGATTTGCTTGAGCAGGCACGCAGACAATCGGCGCGGGTTGTTAATGCTTTGCTTACTGTAACCTACTGGGAAATCGGTCGGAAAATTGTAGAGTTTGAGCAGCATGGGCTCGATCGTGCGAAATACGGAGAGGAGTTGTTGCAAAACCTGGCGAGCGATCTCACTTCACGGTTCGGCAGAGGTTTTTCTGCGGATAATCTTGAGACGATGCGACTCTTCTATCGGGCGTATCCGGTTCGTGCAATTTCCGAGACAGCGTCTCGGAAATTGCATCCGAAGAAATCCGAGACACCATCTCGGATTTCCGCTGAGCGATTTGGGCTGAGTTGGTCGCACTATGTGATGCTTGTGAGACGAGTTGCTTCACAAGAGGCGCGAAAATTCTACGAAACAGAAGCCCTCCGTGGAGGTTGGTCAGTCCGCCAACTTGACCGCCAGATTGCTACACAGTTCTATGAGCGGGCAGCCCTCTCAAAGAATAAAGCAGCAATGCTGAAGAAAGGTGAAAAGCAGAATCCCGGAGAAACACTCACGCCTGAAGAGGAACTCAAAGACCCGTACATTTTGGAATTTCTCGGACTCAAAGACGAATATTCAGAAAACGATTTAGAAGAAGCGCTAATCCTGCATTTGGAAAAATTCCTTCTTGAGCTTGGCGGCAACTTCACGTTTATCGGCAGGCAAAAACGGCTGCGTATCGGTAATGAGTGGTACAGGATTGATTTGCTGTTCTTCCACCGTAAACTCAGGTGTCTCGTTGTCATAGACCTCAAGGTTGGAAAATTCACACATGCCGATGCAGGGCAAATGCATCTCTATCTAAATTATGCTCGAGAGCATTGGACGCACGACGGGGAGAACCCGCCTGTCGGACTAATTCTGTGCGCTGAAAAAGATTCTACTGTTGCAAAGTATGCCCTCGAAGGACTTCCCAATAAAGTTCTCGCCTCGGAGTACAAGCTCGCTTTGCCGAATGAGAAACTCCTTATACGTGAGGTTCAGAAGACTCAAAAAGCATTGGCAGCAAGAAGGAAAGTATGAACACGAATCTTGTTTATTTGTAGATGAAATAATAATGATGCTGATGTATTTATTTTTCTAATTTCTAAGCGGTTTCCACTTTTGCAAAATCTCCCGCCTTTTCTTATCTTCTAAACGCAAACCATGGATCTTAAACTCGTTAATATTAAACAGCTTGTTACTGTATCGTCGGAGTTTAACGCGCCGCCAAAAAAGCGGTTCCGTGTCGGCGCGGCTATGCTAAACCTCGGAATTATCGAGAACGCCGCCGTCGTAATACAAAAAGGCAGAATTTCATGGCTCGGTAAAATGAGCTTGATGAAAAAATCGTACGAAGGTATCGATGAATTCGACTGCGCGGGAAAAGTCGTTATGCCCGGCTTTGTGGATTCTCACACTCACCTCGTCTTTGGCGGAAGCCGCGAGGATGAATTTGCAATGCGGTCTGCGGGTGCTACTTATCAGGAAATTGCAGAAAAGGGCGGAGGAATTTTAAGCACGGTTGCAAGAACTCGCGAAGCTACCAAAAAAGATTTGAAGAAAAGCGCACGAAAATATTTACACTCGATACTCAAGCAAGGCACCACAACAATCGAAATAAAAAGCGGATACGGCTTGGATATGGATACGGAAATCAAGATGATTGAAGCCATAAAAGAATTACAGGAAGAAGAAATTGTAAACGTGGTTTCTACTTTCATCGGAGCGCACGCTTTTCCACCCGAATTTAAAGACAACCGCGATGAGTATGTGAAGTTAGTTTGTGAAAGAATGATACCGTATGTAGGTGAAAGAAAACTTGCCGACTTCTGCGATGTGTTTTGCGAGAAGGGTTACTTCGGCGTTGAAGATTCAGAGAAAATATTGAATACCGGAAAAGAATACGGCATGCTGCCTAAGATACACGCCGAAGAGCTTACATCGTTCGGCGGCGCTGAGTTAGCCGGAAGAGTTGGCGCAATCTCTGCCGACCATCTTGAACACATCACCGATTCAGGCATCGAAGAGCTTAAACAGGGCGGAGTTGTTGCTTGTTTGCTGCCGGGCGTTTCTTTCTTTTTAAATCATCAATACGCACCGGCGCGGAAACTAATCGACAGCGGAGTACCGGTTGCCATCGCAACGGATTTCAACCCGGGTTCGTGCATGTCGTACTCGATGCCGATGATGATGACTATCGCCTGCACCCACATGAAAATGTCTCCCGAAGAAGTTATAACCGCATCGACAATAAATGGTGCGGCGGCTTTAAATTTATCCAACGAAATCGGAAGCGTCGATATCGGTAAATGCGGCGATCTGGTGATACTCGACATTCCGAATTATAAATTTCTTCCGTATCATTTTGGCGAGAACCATGTTTATAGAGTTGTGAAGAATGGCGTGCTCTTAGAATTTTAATAAAGATTTACGATTTTTTTTGAAACGCACGCACAGAAAAAATCGGAAATCTGCAATAATAGGAAAATAAATGAAGCAAATTGTAGAATGTGTACCAAACTTCAGCGAAGGCCAGGACAATAATATTATCGATGCCATCGCCGCAAGCATAGATGCGGTTGCGGGCGTAAAACTTTTAAGCGTAGAACCGGACAAAGATTACAATCGCACGGTAATAACTTTCGTTGGTGAGCCGAATTCGGTGAAAGAAGCCGCTTTTCAATCTACAAAAGCCGCTTCTGAACTTATCGATATGACGAATCACAAAGGTGAACATCCCCGGCTGGGCGCTGTAGATGTTGTGCCTTTTGTGCCTGTGTCGGATGTAAAAATGGAGGATTGTATAAAGCTCGCGCGCGAGTATGGCGAACGGGTTGCCAAAGAACTGAACATTCCAATTTATCTTTACGAAGAAGCAGCAACAAAATCCGACAGGAAGAACTTAGCGACCATCAGAAAAGGCGAATACGAGAGTTTGCCTGATAAATTTAAGGACCCGAACTGGCTGCCCGATTTCCCGATCGTTGGAGAAAATCAATTCAACCCAAAATCCGGCGCAACCATGACAGGAGCGCGTTTCTTTTTAATCGCCTACAACGTCAACCTTAAAACAAACGATAAAAATATTGCTCACGAGATTGCTTTGCGGATACGTGAAAGCGGCCGACCGAAGAAAAACGAAAAAGGCGAAATAGTAAAAGATGAAACAGGAAAAACAGTAAATATCGCCGGCTCATTGAAATCTGTTAAAGCTATGGGTGTGCTTCTCGAGCGGTTCAATATCGCTCAGGTTTCAATTAATTTAAACAACTTTAATGTAACGCCGCCTCATGTTGCATTCGAGGAAGTAAAAAAAGAGGCTGAAAGATTAGGCGTTGAAGTTACGGGCAGCGAGATTGTAGGGCTTATTCCAAGAGAAGCATTGCTCGCTGCAGGAAGTTACTATCTCGGCGACCACATCAAGAATATGAATGTATCCGAGATGGATTTGATTCATATTGCCATTCAATATTTAGGATTGAGTCAGTTCGAGGTGTTCGACCCGAATAAGAAAATTATAGAGTATATGATTTAAATATTAAACTCATCCCCCAACGAGGTTGTCCAATAAGTTCTTTGTGAACCTTTTTGCCTTAGAGACTTTGTGGCTGATGTTTTGAAACTGTTTAATAATAGAGATTTTTTCTTGCCACGAAAACACGAAGGCTCAAAGAACCACTAAAAAAAAATACTTTTTGGACACCCACAAGTATTGTTTTAACTCGGTTAGAGGATGAGTTCGAAAACAAAAAAAACCCAAAATTCAAAAAGGTTATTAAGTGCTTACAAAAAAAACTGTTGAAGAATTTTTAAATGAACTCGCCTCAAACTCTCCCGCTCCCGGCGGAGGCAGTGTTGCGGCATTAGCCGGAGCTATCGGCGCAGCGCTTACCGCCATGGTTTGCAATTTAACGATTGGAAAGAAGAAATATCTCGAAGTTGAAAACGAGATAAAAAAAGTATTGACTGAAATTAAACCGCTTCAGGAAAGATTTACAGTTTTGGTGGATAAAGATACTGAAGCATTCAACAAAGTGATGGAAGCGTATGGCTTACCAAAAGAGGGCGATGAGCAAAAAGCTCTGAGAAGTGCGGCAATACAATCGGCGACTAAAGAGGCGGCGTTGGTTCCTCTCGAAGTTATGAAACATTGCATAGACGCCATTGCTTTAGTAAAAGTAGTTGCCGAAAAGGGAAATATAAACTCGATAAGCGACGCAGGCGTTAGTGCATTAATGCTTCAAGCGGCAGCCGAGGGCGCAGCGCTAAATGTTAAAATTAATTTGTCGGGAATAACTGATACTGAGTTTGTCGGATGGAAATCGGAAGAGGTTGAATCGGTGTTGAGGACGAGCAGAAAGTTAGCCGAAGAAATTATGGAACGGGTAAACAGAAGTATTGCGTGAGCAAGTATGGATAAGAATGTCTTTCGGTGCGATGGGAGGCGGTAATATTCCAGAACTCCAATGTCCCATTTTTTTACACTTTCCAAAACGACTTCGTAAAAATAACCATAACTGTAAATAACTCCAGCCGACCTAACAGCATATCCGCAGAAAGAACCCACTTCGCTAAATCCGGAAAAGCAAAGTAGTTAGACATCGGGCCCACGGCGTTCAATCCCGGTCCAACTCCTCCCATGCACGAAGCAACTCCGCTCATTGCTGAAATAAGGTCAACTCCGGTTATCATTAACAATAGGGACGAAATAGCAAACGTCGAAATATACAGAACAAAAAAAGAAGAGATGTTCGCTCGCACGTTCGTACTTCCCGCGCGACATTAGTCTATAATTTATTTATTTATCTATCTATCTATTAAAAAAAATTTCAACCGGGAAACTCCATCCGGTCTTTAATAATTTGATGTTGAAATATATAAGTTTTCCTTTTCATTGTCAAGATTTTTTTAATCGAACAGGTACGATAGACCCGTCCGACTCTGTCGTTCGGGCGAGCTTTTGGCGAAGCCATCCCATTGGGAAGTCTGTCGACAGAACGTGTCTTTCCTTTGCGACACGCTAAAGCGCTTGTCCCGAGCTTGTCGAGGGACGTCGTACCTAGTAAGTTTGACTTTTATAAAGTTTGTTTATATCTTTCAATTGAACAGTTGCTCAAACGTTAATATATAAGGTAAGAACATGGCAAAACTAATACCGGTATGCAAAATTGGCATCGTCCACAAAGACAAAGTGAAGTCTGCTCAAAATGCTATTAAAGATGAAAAAACAATCCACGAGACGTCGGAAACATTCAAGGTTCTAAGCGACCCAACGCGACTAAAAATCGTTATGGCACTCGCTAAAGAGGAGTTGTGTGTGTGCGATATAGCCACACTTTTAAACCTAACAGAGTCGGCAGTCTCTCATCAGTTACGCCTGCTCAAAAATCTCCGCATTGTCCGTCATCGCAAGTCGGGTAAAATGGCTTACTATGCTCTCGACGATGAACACATAGAAGATTTGATTAAATCTGCGGTCAGACATATTAAAGAAGATTAATTTTATCATGAGTAAGGAAAAATATACAACACTTTTTGTAAGCGGCATTTGCTGTGCCGATGAGGAAATCATTGCACGGAAAAAATTAAGCTCTCTCGACGGCGTGAAGGACTACAACTTCAACCTTATAACACAAAAACTCAACATTACTCATACTTGTGCAGAGGATGCGATAATTAATGCTTTGAATAGCTGCGGGTTCAAAACTCAGAAGTCGGATTTTGCGTACACCAAGCAAACATTTTGGGAGAAATACTCGAACCTAATCTTCACAACTATTTCTGGTTTATTAACGCTTCTTGGCATAATGCTAAATTATTTTGAAGTTGATGCTTATATAACTATCACGGTCTTTTTAACGGCGGTCATCACTGGAGGATGGAGAATTGCTCTCAAGGGTTACAAAGCTCTACGGAATCTCGCGCTCGACATGAACTTTTTAATGACAATCGCAACGGTCGGCGCGATGGTCATCGGAGAGTTTGCAGAAGCGGCGGCAGTAATTTTTATGTTCTCTCTTGCACTTCTTCTCGAATCCTACAGCGTTGACCGGACAAGAAAAGCGATAAAATCATTGATGGCAATTTCACCTTCGACGGCTGCCGTTAAAAACGGAATCTTTGAAGTGCTTAAACCGGTCGAACTTGTCGGTGTCGGCGAGACTGTAATCATTAGGCCCGGCGAAAGAATTCCGCTCGACGGAGTTATTACGTCGGGTAGGTCAACCATAAACGAATCGGTCATTACCGGTGAATCCATACCGCTTATAAAGGAGGCGGGAAGTCAGGTGTTTGCCGGTACAATAAACGGAAAAGGAACTTTTGAATTCCAGGTAACTAAGCTGCAGCAGGATAGCGTGCTGTCTCGTATCATCCATCTCGTAGAAGAAGCACAAACCGAGAGATCGGAGAGTCAGACATTTGTAGAAAAATTTTCGAGATATTATACTCCAACGGTTACAATCCTTGCTGTATTAATTGCTGTTATTCCCCCATTGTTGTTATCTCAACCGTTCAACGAATGGTTCTATCGTGCGCTCGTTTTGTTGGTGATTGCATGCCCGTGTGCTTTAGTAATCTCAACGCCGGTTACAATTGTTAGCGGACTTACAAGGGCGGCACGAAATGGCGTGCTTATAAAAGGCGGAAGGTATTTAGAAGAAATCGGGAAGTTAAATGCGATTGCAATCGACAAAACAGGAACACTTACTGAAGGACGCCCTGTTGTACAGGATATCATCCCTCTCAATTCGTATCCGAGAGATGAGCTATTAAAAATTGCCGCGGCTGTTGAGTCGAAGTCGGAACACCACGTTGCAGATGCAATACTCATCAAAGCTTACGAAGAAAATATTGAGTTTCAACAACTCGTTTGCACCAATTTTGAGTCGATACCGGGGAAGGGAATAAAAGCTACTATTGGAGATAAGAACTATATACTCGGCAACCATGCTTTTTGTGAAGAGCATAACCTTTGTAATCCCGAAATCGAATTGCTGCTCGAAAAGTTAGAATTGGAGGGCAAGTCGATAGTCGTAATCATTGAGGATCAAACTCCGATTGGTTTGATATCCGTTACAGATACGACGAGGGAAGAAAGTAAACATGCAATTCAGGAACTTCATCGTCAGGGCATAAAGAATATAATTATGCTGACTGGTGATAACGAGAGTACTGCTAAATTGATTGCAAAGGAACTCGGAATTGATGATGTGCGATCTCAATTACTTCCGGAAGAAAAAGTAAATGCAATTCGCAGACTAAAAGCGATTCACGGCAGCGTTGGTATGATAGGCGACGGTATTAATGATGCGCCGGCTTTGGCAGCTTCCTCAATCGGAATTGCGATGGGAACCGCCGGAACCGATGCGGCTATCGATACGGCAAACATAGTTTTAATGTCGGATAGTTTGTCTAAGGTTTCTGAAACAATCAGTTTGTCAAAAAGAACTCTTCGTATCATCAAACAAAACATCACAATCGCTCTAATTACAAAAGCAGTTTTCTTAACCTTAGGCGCTTGCGGAGTGGCTACTTTATGGATGGCAATACTTGCCGACGACGGCGCCGCGTTAGTAGTGATTTTAAATGGGCTGAGGTTGTTGAAGCAGAAGCGGAAGGTTGGGGATAAATATTCATAAGAACTTCCAAATTCAAAACTATTTGCTTTTAGGTTACTGGTTCATTATACTATTTATAGATATTTAGAGGATCGAGTAAAGATAAATATGAAACGAATATTTTGGACAGTGTTTGGAATGGCATTAGGCGCCACCATAACTTATTTACTGATAAAGCCCGAAAAAAAGGATGAAAACGGTAACCTACCTTTGTTTGTAATGAAAAAAGCGAAGGGTTCGATAAATGATCAGGTCTTTGCCGGAATTCAGAGTGAAGATGATGTGGATTGGCTGTAATTAATCCGGTATTGTTTTATAAACGAGATGTCGGTTTTAAAATTGGCTCGCTAATGTTTTGAATGTGCTCACAAATAAGAACCCGGTTATTCCTAAGGCAACAAACCACCAAAAGTAAGCATGCACTCGAGCTTGTAATGTCGGAAACATGAAATCACCATAATTATTTTAATTGTAAATAAGATGTTGATATAAATATATCAATCAAAATCTCAAATTGCAAGGTTTTTTTGGCTATTCTCGATAAAATACTTTTCTGGGGATTTTTAATGATTTCCACGATTTCTTTACTCTGGTCGAGTTTTGCCTTTTATAAATCCATCAAATCCGCGAAATATGATGATGAAGGTTTAAGAATGTTCTTCTGGGCTGTCGGAGGTATGCTTGGATTAATAATTGCCGGAGTTGGAATTGCATACTTTTTAATACCAATTATCGCACACTATGCTTCTGAATAAAAATTTTCTTCTTGAAACTCTCAAATTGTTTGTGTAACTTTCATATCAATAAACTGAATACAGGAGATGTAAAATGAATGTGAGAAAAATACAAGCTGCTTTAAGAAAACAAAAAATAGATGGCTGGCTGTTTTATGATTTTCACAATCGCGATATGCTGGCTTACAGAATATTAGGGCTTGACCCCGGAAAGATGGCAACCCGCAGGTGGTTTTATTTTATTCCTGCAAATGGAGAACCGAGGAAGTTGGCACACAGCGTAGAGAAGTTTAAACTAGATTCGCTGCCCGGCAGTAAAGAAGTTTACTTAGCTTGGGAACAGCAGCACGCATTGCTTAAGAAGATGCTTGGGCCCAAGAAGAAAGTTGCAATGCAATACTCACCTAAAAATAATATCCCCTATGTTTCAATCGTTGATGCCGGCATGATTGAGCTGGTGAAAAGTTTCGGACACAAAGTTGTTTCTTCTGCCGACCTCATCACGGAGTTTGAGGCTTACATTGACGAGGCTGGCTTTAAACTGCATCTTGAAGCCGGAAAGTTAGTGGATAGAATTCGTGCGGAAGCTTTCGAGCTAATTCGAAAGTCGGTATTAAAAAATAAAGGTCTGACTGAATACGACATCCGGCAATTTATACTTAAGCGATTTAAAGAAGAAAGATTAATTACGCACGATGCGCCGATTGTCGGAACGAACGACCATCCCGCCGACCCACACTTTGAACCAACGCCTAAAAATGCAAGAAAGTTCAAAAAAGGAGACACAGTATTAATCGACCTTTGGGCGAAGAAAAATGTTGCCGATGGAATTTATTACGATATAACCTGGGTTGGTTATATTGGAAGCGACCCACCGGAACAATATATCGAAATATTCAATGTAGTGAAAAACGCGCGCGATGCCGCGATTAAATTTGTTCAAGAAAAATTTGCTAAAAAGAAAACCTGCTTCGGCTGGGAAGTGGATAACGTTTGCCGCAACGTGGTGAAGAAAGCCGGTTATGGAAAATATTTTGTTCATCGTACAGGCCATTCAATCGGCGCTGAGGTGCACGGCAACGGTGCAAACATCGACAATTTAGAAACAAAAGATGTGAGGCAGTTAATGCCCGGTGCATGTTTTTCAATCGAACCGGGAATTTATTTAGAAGGTGAAATGGCTGTTAGAAGTGAGATTAATATGTTTATTACGCACAACGGCGACGCTGTCCTTACCGGCGAAGTTCAGGATGAATTAGTTCTAATGTAAATAAAACAACAGGAGTTGATGTGGACATAAAAAAACAAATTGATTTTTTAAAGACAGGCTTTCAAAAGCAATTCTGGGTTGCCAACATAATGGAGTTGTTCGAGCGGCTCGCATACTACGGTCAAGCAGCGGTTCTAAGCATATTCTTACGGGACCATCTTCACTTCGACGAATTTCAGGCGGGTAAACTCTCTTCGATATTTGGCGGGTTAATTTATTTCCTGCCCATTTTTGCCGGAGCGTTAGCTGATAAATTCGGCTTCAAAAAATCGTTCACTTTTGCTTTCTTTATTCTGGCTATCGGTTATTTTCTAATCGGCGCAACTGGAATTCCGCCGTTTTCAGATTTAATTGCTAAAGAACATCTGTTTTGGACTTTAGCTGCGGTCTTAGTTTTCACCGCTATTGGCGGCTCTTTCATTAAACCGTCGGTTTTGGGAACAGTATCTAAAACAACTACACCCGAATCAAAATCGTTAGGATATGCAATCTATTATATGCTTGTGAATGTCGGCGGGGCAGTGGGTCCCCTAATTGCATATTTAGTAAGGGACAGTATCGGCATAAGTTACGTTTATTTAGTTTCAGCGTTTTCTTGTGCGCTGATGTTTGTAAGCACGTTAGTGTTCTTTAAAGAACCCGGCGGAGTTGAAGATGCGCCCGGTGGTTTACTCAAAGAAAAAATTTCTAATCTGGTTTATGTGCTAAAAAACTTCCGGTTCATGACCTTCCTGTTAATCTTTTCATTGTATTGGATAATGTTCTGGCAAATTTTTATTATCATCCCCTATTTTATAAGAGATTTCATATCTAAAGATGCACCGTTCGAGTTGGTTGAATCGACCGGCGCTTGGAGCATAATCTTCCTTCAAGTTTTAGTAAACCGATTAACGGTAAAGCTGTCTCCTATCAGTGCAATCTCAACAGGGTTCGCGCTCTCGGCAGTAACGTGGTTGATAATATATGCTAATCCCACTTTGTGGGTTATCGTGCCGGCACTTGTAATCTTTGCCATCGGCGAAATGATGCAAGCGCCAAGATATTATGAGTACATTGCAAACCTGGCGCCCAAAGGACAAATTGGTTTGTTCCAGGGATATGCTTTTTTACCGATAGCGATGGGCTGGGTGTTCGGCGGTACATTCGGCGGATACATATACAAAGTGTTTGCGAAGGAAGCGGGTACACCAGATATTATTTGGCTGATTCTTGCCGGTGTTGGGGCATTGGCTGCCGTCTGTATGTGGATTTACAATAAATTAGTTGCTCACGAAAAAACTGCCGCCGCAACAATAAAGAATTAAAAACAATACTGAACTATGGTTGTAGGTCGATTCTCTAAATTGCAAAAAATATCCAGCGTTGATATTTCGGGTTTGTTGAAACTATCGGAGATAATTTTAATAAGACCTACTAAAGGGTTAATGATTCCATCTTTGAGTGAAATGTTCGGAATAAGGAACGAGAGGGAATTTTTCTCTAATGAGAATTTTAATAATGTTCTAAGAAATAAAACACACACACACATCATATCCATAGGCGGTAAAAACGCCTTGGTAACGAAAGACTTGTTTATTAATTTTCTTTCACTTGTTTTGGAACGCAGTGATAAGAACGGTGTTTATAAACAACCGCCAATAAGAAAGTATAGTAAGTTCGAGAGAGATTTATACGATGAAATATTACATCAAGGAGCGGTATCGAAAAAGTCATTGATTTTACAATTTGGGTTATCTGGAAAAAAATCTCGCAAGTTATTGGATGATGCGTTGATGAAATTATGGGAAACATTATGGATAATGCAAGTTGGTTTTCAGAAAGAAGAAGGATCGGTATGGCAAGCAGTTATCAAGCGGGATAAAGCCTCAGTGCATAGAGCTTTGAAAGTGGATAAAACAAGAGCGTTGAAAAAAATAATATCAGCGGTTGTTCGAGGCAGCAAGGTAATAACACGACCACAAATTAGAAGATTATTAAAAGGAATCGCTCCAAGCGAAGAAGTCGATAAAGTAATTACGCGGCTTCTAACGGAAAGTGTTATCGACGTTAGCCCGAAAGTTATTATCAATGGCAAAAAAGGATTGGTCTATAAAAAGTAGATAAACTCCGAAAATTTTAACTCAAGGATTGTACAAAGCAAATGGATTTAGAAGGAACATTTTCTTATATTGATAACGATTTTATAACTATTAATGCCCCCAGAAACCAAACAAAACAGAGGTAAATATGGCGATTAAACTATTTAAAAATGAAAAATATACTGATTTTTCGAAAGCCGATGCAAGACGAAAACAACTATTGGCTATTGAAAATCTGGAAGCAAATCTCGGCAAAGAGTATCCAATAATTATTGGCAGAGAGAAAATCTACACAGAGAATAAACTCAACTCAATCAATCCCTCGAATCCTTCGCAAATCGTTGGAGTATTTCAAAAAGGAACAACCAACGATGCACAGCGTGCGTTGGAGGTTGCGCTCGCGAAGTTTGAAGAGTGGAAGTTTGTACCGGCTAAAAAGCGAGCCGATTATCTTTTCCGTGCTGCAAAAATTATGCGCAAGCGCCGTTTCGAATTAAACGCAACCATGATACTCGAAGTTGGTAAAACATGGCCCGAAGCCGATGGCGATACCGCTGAAGCAATCGACTTCTTAGAATTCTACGCGCGAGAGATGCTGCGTTATGCCGGCAGGCAACCCGTTGTGCAGTACAAAGGTGAAATTGATGAGCTGGTTTATATACCGCTCGGCGTCGGTGTTGTAATACCGCCTTGGAATTTTCCCCTCGCTATTCTCGCAGGTATGACAAGTGCGGCAGTAGTAACAGGAAACACAGTAGTCCTTAAACCATCGAGCGACTCGCCGCTGATGGCGTACAAGTTTATGGAAGTTATGGAAGAAGCCGGACTTCCTGCCGGAGTTATTAACTTTGTCAGCGGTCCCGGCAGTGCGGTCGGTGATACGCTGGTAATGCATCCGAAGACAAGATTTATTTCTTTCACCGGTTCGAAGGAAGTAGGAATTCATATTTACGAAGAAGCGGCAAAAGTTAAACCCGGACAGATATGGCTGAAGCGTGTCGTTGCTGAAATGGGCGGTAAAGACTCTATCATAGTAGATGAAGGCGTTGACCTTGACGAAGCTGCTGCCGGCATTATCATGGCTGCTTACGGCTTTCAGGGACAAAAATGTTCCGCCTGTTCGCGTGCAATCATACATGAAAATGTATACGATAAGTTATTGGAAAAATTAATAAAAAAAGCCAATGCAATCTCCATCGGTCATGCCAAAGACCAATCAAATTATATGGGACCAGTTATCAACAAAGGTTCGATGGAAAAAATGTTGGAGTATATTCAAATCGGTGTAAAAGAGGGTGGAAGATTAGTCGCGGGTGGTAAGCAAGCCCCCGGCGATGGTTACTTCCTGCGTCCTACGATCATTGCCGATGTGGACCCGAAAGCCACAATTTCGCAAGAAGAAATATTCGGTCCTGTGCTTGCTGTTATCAAGGCAAAGGATTACGACCACGCGCTTGAAATAGCTAACAACACCGAGTTCGGTTTGACAGGTGCGGTGTATTCGAACAACCGCAAACGGCTTGAGAAAGCTAAAGATATTTTCCACTGCGGTAACTTGTATCTGAACCGGAAATGCACGGGTGCGCTCGTTGGTGTTCATCCGTTCGGCGGCTTTAATATGAGCGGCACAGATTCAAAAGCAGGCGGAAGGGATTATTTGCTGTTATTCTTGCAGGGCAAATCAATTGCTGAGAAGAAAAGTAAATGAGTAGATAAGCAGATAAGTATTTGAGTATTTGAGAATGTAAGTATTAGAGAATTCCGATTTCTAAAAAGTTTTATCATAACTAGAAATCGGAGTTTTTATTTGTAGGTCGAGTCGCCTGACTCGACCGGTAATTAAAAGTTGGGATTGCTTACACTCGCTGCATACTGGGCGTTTGCTGAAAAGAAATTAATCTGGTTTTATATAAATATTTTCTTATATTGCATTCCATCATTCAAGTGTTGTTCTTTATCACGATACATCATAATACAAACGCTTATCTTGCTCCAACTCTTTTATCTGTTCTTACATTAATCGTTTAAAAAAATTTTAATTATTAATAGGAGATTTACCAATGAAAGTCATTCACACAATTTTCGTTTTAGTAATGTTTGCATCATCAATCATCTTCGGGCAAACTATGCGACTTGTCGATCAGGGCGGAACGCCTGGTAGTTATGCAACCATATCGCTTGCTGTTGCCGCAGCAAATTCCGGCGACACAATCAAGGTCCTTTCGGGGATATACCCGGAATCTGTCGTAATCTCAAAAAAACTTTTTATAATCGCACAGGATAGTACAGTTGATGTTGTTTCCGGCGCAAATGCTTTTACTTTTAATAGCGGGTCAAGCGGCTCTTTGTTGTACGGTTTTACGATGAGGGGAAATGTTCATCATCCAGGCAATTATATACAAAACGAACCTATCGTTATAGCAAACAACAGGTTTATTAATAGTTATGTTAATTTTTATTACTGGGTAATAATTGCAAATAATTATTTTATAAAAGCAACAGGGGAGATTGGAATTAAAACATTTGGTAGTGATTCATCACACAAGAGAATAATAATTTTCAACAACACATTAGATTCATCCGGAATACAAATGGCGGGAAATTATACGAGTGTTGTTGGTAATAACATAGCTAATTATTACGGCAATGGAATTCTTACTCATGGAAACCCGAATGATTACAAGCTGATAGCAAATAAAATCAGTAATTGCGGTCGCGCGATTGTGTTCGCGGGTAATTCAAGCAATACTAATTTTACAGTATCTAACAACTTAATTACAAACTGCCCGATTGGTATTAATAATGGATCTGGATGGTATCAGCCACTGTTTAACGGTGTAATATCAAACAATATTATTTACAACAGTACCAATCGAGCTGTACTAAATGAACAGGGAATTAACGGCAGTTCTTCTATTTACTTCTACAGCAATATTTTCTCCGATAATGCAGGTACGCTTTCTTTTCCCTCATCAGTCTGGGATTATAATTGTATGTACAATTCAGACGCGGTTCCATCACCCGGTATAAATAATATAACTTCCGACCCTTTATTTATAAATCCGGGAAGCAACGATTTCAAATTGCAAGCCGGCTCCCCATGTATCGATAAGGGTCATCAAACTTTATTATTCTCCGATGTTGACCGCACAAGAAACGATATGGGAATTTACGGCGGTTCATACACAATGAGCAACTACGAAAATTTATCCGGTCCCAAAGTAATTGGTCTATTTACATCACCCACACAAGTAATCAAAGGAAACGATATTATTATTACCGGCAGTGGAATATCAAAGTAACTATAAACACTAAGGAGATAACATGAAATTTATTTTAAGGGTGTTTATTGCCTTGCTTTTGATAACCGGGTTAATGCAAAACACATCGGCACAATCTCCACTCTCCGCCGGTGAGTATTTCATCGATACGGATCCGGGAGAAGGAAGCGGAACTCCACTAACCTCTCCCGATGGGCAATTTAATGAGTTATTCGAGGAGTTTACTAATTCTATTTCGACATCGTTACTGAGTGAAGGAGTTCATACTCTTTATGTTCGATTTAGAAACATCGACGACTCTTGGGGGAATGTTTTGGCAAAGCCATTTATCGTGAGAGAAGAATCTGCATTCCTCGTTCAGCTTCCATCCAAATTAACAAACGCTGAATATTTTATTGATGCCGATCCGGGTTTAGGAAATGGAATTGCTTTGGATGTAGCAGACGGCAACTACGACGGAGTGTTTGAGAATATAGCCGGAAGCATGAATACTTCATCATTCACCGAAGGTGCTCATACTTTGTATGTTAGATTCAGAAACAGCAACAACGCTTGGGGAAATGTTTTGGCAAAACCGTTCATTGTCAGAGAAGAATCTGCATTTCTGGTTCAGTTCCCCCCTAAATTAACAAACGCTGAATATTTTATTGATGCCGATCCGGGTGAAGGAAATGGAGCCGCTTTGAATGTAACAGACGGTAACTACGACGGAGTGTTTGAGAATATTACCGGAAGTCTAAACAGTTCATCATTTACCGATGGCGCTCATACTCTGTTTGTTAGATTCAGAAACAGCAACAACGCTTGGGGAAATGTTTTGGCAAAGCCATTTATCGTGAGAGAAGAATCTGCATTCTTCGTTCAGCTTCCACCCAATTTAACAAACGCTGAATATTTTGTTGATGCCGATCCGGGTTTAGGAAATGGAACCGCTTTGAATGTAACAGACGGTAACTACGACGGAGTCTTTGAGAATATTGCCGGAAGCATGAATACTTCATCATTCACCGAAGGCGCACATACTTTGTTTGTTAGATTTAAAAACAGCAACGACGCATGGGGAAATGCTCTGGCAAAGCCGTTTATTGTTAGAGAAGAATCTGCATTCCTTGTTCAGCTCCCGCCAAAACTAACAAACGCTGAATATTTTGTTGATGCCGATCCGGGTTTAGGAAATGGAACCGCTTTGGATGTAACAGACGGTAACTACGATGGAGTGTTTGAGAATATAACCGGAAATCTGAACAGTTCATCATTTACCGATGGTGCTCATACTCTGTTTGTTAGATTCAGAAACAGCAACGACACCTGGGGAAATGTTTTGGCAAAGCCGTTTGTTGTGAGAGATGAATCTGCATTTACAATTAATATGCCGCCAAAAATGGTTTCGGCAGAATACTTTATAGATTCAGATTCCGGGAGTGGCGACGGTATTGCACTCAAAGCGGCAGATGGTTCATTCGACCAATTCACAGAAAATGTTTTTGATACACTTAAAACAAATTCACTTAATGAAGATATTCATTCAATTGGAATGAGATTCCTTGAATCAAACGGGAATTGGAGTAATCCTTTTTATTCGATAATAGAGATTAAAAATATAACTGCTCCATTGCAGCCAACGGGATTAACCGCAATAGCGAGAAATCGAAAAGCTATACTGAACTGGTTTAAAAATCCCGACCACGATATTTCGAATTATGTTTTGTACAGAAGCTTAACATACGATTTCGTTCCCGATAGTACTGATTCTTTAGCAACTGTCTCTAAAAATGATACATCGTATATAGATCGGGACTTAACAAACGGTGTTCAGTATTTTTATAAAATTAAAGCTGTAGACGTTGCAAATCTTTATAGCGAAGCGAGTGGGCAGGCAGTGGCAGTTCCATTTAATACTCCGCCTGAAAGCTTTGTTTTGCATTTACCAGCCGATAAAGATACGCTTGCGAATGTTACCGACCCAACTCTTTTCGTTTGGAAGATGGCAAAAGACATAGATGAAGATTCGCTGTCTTATACAATTTGGATTCACGGACCGAATTTAGACACTACAATTTCAAATATCGCCGATACCACAGTTGAATTCAGCGGTAATGGAGTATTTATTATAAGTTCAACTTATGCTTGGAAAGTTGATGTAAGTGATGGAACGGATTGGACTGCTTGTATTGATTCGTTTACATTTGTAACATCTGATTTTGTTGGTGTGAATGATAACGAGAATGCAATACCAGGACAATTTTCTCTTTATCAGAATTATCCCAACCCGTTCAACCCAACGACTACGATCCGTTTCGATTTACTCGAACAATCGAGAGTTGTTTTGAGAATATATAATATACTCGGACATGAAGTAAGAACTCTCGTGAGCGGTGAGGTAAATGCCGGTTCACATTCCTATACGTGGAATGGTAAAAACCAATCGGGTAAAGATGTGTCGAGTGGAATATATTTATACAGAATAGAAGCCGATAAATTTAGCAGAACGATGAAGCTGCTGCTGATGAGGTAAGCATAAAAGTATTTTAGTATAACAAGAAATCGGAATTCTAATTAAATTAACCCACGGCAAGTGCTGTGGGTTTTTTATTTTTTGTCAAATAATCTTATCAGCCACTCATCTACTAAACTACTCATTTACTCAATGCCTACTACCTCCCCTACACACATTGCGGTTAGAATCTAATTAAATTGATATTTAGGATTAAGTATCTTACTTTACTGCTGTGATTCGTTACTACCGCCGCACCATCTCACAGAAAATACTCGAATCGTCTACTTCCTGAATTCCAACATCAACATCCAGTCCTGAAGTGAGTTCAAGAAATTTTTCCCGTCCAACTGTTGTAGCCGTAAAGCCATCTTTGCAAACAATAATCCCGCCGCGGGTTTTGTCGTAATCAATTTCTCCTACAAGTCCCTCATCCGATTGTCGTTGAAACCATTCGAGCCGGTGTTGCCAAAATTTTTCTGAATAGCTGGAAAATAAAATAGTTCCATCACTTTTTGTTACCCGGATACTTTCTCGCATAAGATTTTTCTGGTCTGTATGAAAAGCCGATATCCCATTCTGTATGCAGACGACAACATCGAAAATTTGCTCATTAAAGCTCAACTTTGCCGCGTCCATTTGGATTAATAAACAGTTTGGTGTGTTTCTGAGAAAAGTTTGTCCGTAAACCAAGCTTGCGATTGAGTTGTCAATACCGACCACCCATCGGGCTTTGCTTGCAAGGGTTGGTATTATGCGCCCGTAACCACATCCTAATTCTAAAACCAAATCACCGGGTCGAATTCTATCCAGAACAAAATTCAGTTCAGCATCGAAATACTGTTGGACGCGTGCCGGTACGATTTCATAACAACGCTGCAAGCGTTCCGATGAAAGTGTTTCTTTGTAGTAATTGGTCATACAGCAATATAAAGTGTTTTTATTTTGTTGTCAAATAATCTTATCAGCCACTCATCTACTCATCTACTCCCCTACTCAAATTGCAATTCAACCCCATTTAAATTATATTTAAACCGTTTAATGTTGTCCGTACATCTTAATTATTGAGGAATACATAATGAAAATCCATGAATACCAAGGTAAAGAAATTTTAAGAAAATTTAACGTTCCAACACCTATCGGCGGCGTCGCCTTTAGTGTAGATGAGGCGGTCAAAGTTGCTCAAAGCATCGGCGGTAGTGTTTGGGTAGTGAAAGCCCAAATCCACGCGGGCGGAAGAGGCAAAGGCGGCGGCGTAAAAGTAGCAAAAAGCTTAGACGAAGTTCGTCAGCTTGCCACGCAAATTTTAGGAATGCGGCTCATTACGCACCAAACAGGAGCCGAAGGCAGAATAGTTAAACGGCTTTTAATTGAACAAGGTATAAGTATTGCGCGGGAATTATACGTGGGTGTAACGCTCGACCGCGCTCGCTCACAAAACGTTGTAATGGCATCCACCGAAGGCGGCGTTGAGATAGAAAAAGTTGCCGCCGAAACTCCCGACCTTATTTTTAAAGAGTGGATCGACCCGACAGTTGGCTTCCGCGATTTTCAAGCTCGTAAATTAGCTTTCGCGCTTAAGTTAGAAGGCGATGCTTTTAAAAACGGCGTAAAATTTTTACTCGCACTCTACAAAGCATACGAAGAAACAGACGCCTCTCTTGCTGAAATCAATCCTCTCGTAATTACAACAGACGGAAAGGTGCTTGCCCTCGATGCGAAAATGAATTTTGACGACAATGCAATATTCCGCTACCCCGAAATTCTTGAGATGAGAGATTTAGACGAAGAAGAACCGCTCGAGATCGAAGCATCGAAATACAATCTCAACTACATCAAGCTTGATGGTAATGTCGGTTGTATGGTAAACGGCGCTGGGCTTGCAATGGCAACTATGGATATAATTAAGCTTGCCGGTGGCGAGCCGGCAAATTTCCTCGATGTTGGCGGCGGTGCCAACGCTGAAACCGTAGAGAACGGCTTTAAAATTATTTTAGCCGATAAAAACGTGAAAGCGGTTTTGATAAATATCTTCGGCGGAATCGTTCGCTGCGACCGTGTTGCTACCGGAGTAGTAGAAGCTGCAAAGAAGGTAAATGTTGTTGTTCCGATTGTCGTCCGACTTGCAGGCACTAACGCAGAAGAGGCAGCAGTAATTTTACAAAATTCGGGTTTGAACTTCTCCGTCGCTCAAAGTTTAAAAGAAGCGGCGGAAAAAGTCACTCGTGCTATTGCTGTATAAATACTAAATAAGGATTATCATGAGAACAAAATTAATAGCCGGCAACTGGAAAATGAATAAAGACATCCACGAGACTGTCGACCTCGTAAATGGAATCAAAGAAAGTCTCAATGGACTTGATGGAAAAATCGGTGTTGTAATTTGCCCACCATTCGTTTCGCTTGTTGTTGCGAGCGGTTTAATAAAAGGAACACGAATCAATCTTGGTGCTCAAAATATGCATCACCAAAATGACGGGGCGTTTACCGGTGAGACTTCTGCTAAGATGCTTAAATCTGTAGGGTGCGATTATGTTATACTCGGTCACTCCGAACGGCGGCAATATTTTAAAGAGACTAATGAGTTTATCAATTTAAAAGTCAAGCAAGCGCTCTCGAGTAACTTAACTCCAATCGTTTGTGTCGGAGAAACACTTGAAGAGAGAGAATCAGGTGTTACCGACCAAATAATTACAACTCAAGTTAAAGGCGTTCTCTCAGGGCTTACTGTACAAGAAATCGAAAAAATTGTAGTTGCTTATGAACCCGTGTGGGCAATAGGAACTGGTAAAACAGCTACGCCGGACCAAGCCAACCAAGTTCATAAACTAATTCGAAAACTTGTTGCACAATTATATTCATGGGCTGTGGCTGAAAAATTAATCATCCAATATGGAGGTAGTGTAAATCCCCAAAATGCGTTTGAACTTCTCTCACAAACCGATATTGATGGTGCTCTTGTCGGAGGTGCATGCCTAAAAGCAGATTCTTTCATATCAATAATAGGCGCCGGATTAGAAGCGAGTAAATAAAACAATCAATTTATTCATTTTTTTTCGGTAATTTTGACAGATTTTAAACATTTCTTCAAAAATCAATTGCATTCAGGGTCTTTTTTTATTATATTTAGATGGAAAATGCTCAAATTTTCTAAATAGGAACACATTTTCTGAGAAGACTTTAAGTATCGATCCTCAAAAATATACATACCAAAAGGAATTTTAATAAGTTGGGAAAAACTTTCCGTATATCTTTACTATTATCGTCTTTATTACTTTGCCTGATATATACTCAAACTTACTCTCAAGCCAATCTTATTGGCTCTGAATATCGTTTTTTTGAAAACGGACAGCCAACACCGCAAGGCGCCGACGTTGCTATGTTTGCCCAAACCTCAATGCGTAAAAAAATTGACTTAGCCGGCGATTGGCAATTTACACTCGACCGAAAAGAATGGAGGAGTGTTCAAATACCAAGCGCCTACGACTTTGCAGGCAAGGTTACATTTCAACGCAAATTCGAAATCACGAGTGAAACACTCGATAAGTATTCCTTCTCACTTGTCTGCTATGGAATAAATTATCAAGCCGAAATTCAAATTAACGGCAACTTTGTCGGTAGGCATATTGGCGGTTATTCCTCTTTTATTTTACCTATCCGCGAAAAAGTTCTTCAGGTCGGAAGAGAGAATGCCATCAAAATCGAAGTTCACAACGAACTGAATGCTAACACAACACTACCTCTGCGACAGATGGTAGATGGATGGAGGAATTACGGCGGGATATACCGCGACATTTACATCTTAGCTACTCCGAAATTGTCGGTAGGCGAAACAATCACAAAGTCCGAAATTTCTTCAGATTATAAATCAGTGAAACTATCTGTTCAAAGCACAATCGAGAATGACGGATTTGTTTTGACTGAGGAAGAAAAATCCAAGAATACCATCACTGCATATTCAGTTGAAGTTTTCGATAAACTTACAGACGCACTCATCGGTAAAAGCGCCTTGATTCATATTAATATTTTACATGGGAAAATAAAAGATGTAGTAGTAGATGTACCTTTAGCTAACCCAAAACTTTGGTCACCCGAAACACCCGATCTTTACATTGTAAAATGCTCTATCGTGCGTGTAGAAGGTAAAAACATTCTTCCGATAGATGAGTTTATTTTTAATTATGGTATCAGAGATATTCGGTTAAAAGGTAATGCTATACTGGTAAACGGATTACCCTTACTGTTGAAGGGGGTGATGTGGCACGAAGACCATCCATTTTTTGGTTCTGCCATGTCTTATGAAGCGCTTGAGAAAGATGTTGCAATAATGAAAACGTCGGGCGTAAATTTTATCCGTTTTCTTTATCCCCCACATCCTTATATGTTGAGTTTATGCGACCGTTATGGAATATTTGTGATCGAAGAAATCCCGTTTACAAAAGTGCCATCCACTATCTTTGATACAGAATTCTTTTCTGAGTTGGTTCAACATTATGCAAAAGAGATGGTTATACGAGACCGAAACCATCCTTCAATTTTGGCATGGGGCATTGGAAATGAATTTGAAATTTCAGAAATCTCATACTCGAAAAGCTTACAGTATGTAGAATCGATCATGAAAGTGATCAAATCGCTCGATGCACGCCCGGTATATTTTGCTGTTCCGGCATCTGCTGCAGGTAAGGAGTTTTATACCTCGGTGTATCGGTACGCGGATATTCTCGCCGTTAACACTGAGGCAAGTGAAGATGCCAGCATCACACAATTAAGGGGGGTATTAAAGAATTTTCAGGAAAATGTTGCTAATAAAGTTCTTATTGTAGGAAAATACGGAAAAGAGATCGAGCCTGGCAATCGAAACGGATACAGCGACCCTTTTTCTATGGAAGCACAAGCCCGCTACGCTTGGCAGGCATTTGAAGCGATAAAGGATATGAGGTTTGCCGGGAGTGTCCTTTTCTCGTTCAACGACTGGAAGAGTGACAGGGCGTCTATGGTTACGCCTTCCAAAGATCCATATCTTCGTACGATGGGGATGGTTAGTTATGACCGTCAACGGCGCATGATGTTTGATGTAATGAGAAATGTTTTCAACGGTGAAAAAGTTGCAGCTTTGCCGATAGGTAATTTTTCTTCCAGCGCACCTATAGTTTTTGTTATTGCAGGTTTGATCGTGTTAATATCGCTGGCATTTTTCTACAACTCTAACAGACGTTTTCGCGAAAATTTAAATCGTGCACTTACACGGACTTACAATTTTTTCGCGGACGTGCGCGACCAAAGAATTATTCCTGTCAGTCATAGCATTTTATTATCGTTACTAATCTCAATTACGATGGCGATTATTATATCCAGTATTTTTTCACATTTCAGGTATGATTTATTAGCCGATAATTTAATGAGCTATATTTTAGCGGACGGAATTAAGCAGTGGTTAGTTGCTTTAATCTGGAATCCTCTGCTATTTATCGCTTATTTTTCAATAATAATTTTCTTTAAAATAATAGTTTTAACATTGATTGTAAAGTTTTTCTCACTTTTTATCCGAACAAAGGTATACTTGTACCACGCCTATTCAATTACGGTTTGGTCGTTGCTGCCACTCGGTTTATTAATTCCATTGGCTATGATTTTATTCAGGATAATGGATACCGCAATTTATGTACTTCCATCTATGGGTATAATATCCTTATTAATGGCGTGGTCGGTCTTCCGGCTTTTTAAAGGAATATCAATAATTTTTGACATAGTTCCTTTTAAAGTTTATTCTATAGGTATTCTGATTGTAATTATATTCTGTGCGGCGTTTTATGGATATTTAGATTATACTTATTCATCTTCACTCTATTTCAAATTTTTATTGGGGACAAATAACTTTTAGATGTATCTATCAAAAATAGAAATATTCGGTTTTAAATCTTTTGCCCTCAACGTCAATTTGAATTTTGATTCCGGGATTACTGCGATTGTAGGACCGAACGGTTGTGGAAAGACAAATATCGTAGACGCGTTACGGTGGGCGCTTGGCGAACAACGTTACAGCACTTTGCGTTCGGACAAGATGGAAGACGTGATATTTAACGGAACCAAGAACCGCAAGCCGCTGAGTATGGCTGAGGTTTCTCTTGTAATCGAGAATTCTAAGGGAATATTACCCACAGAATATTCTCAAGTAACAATTACACGTCGTGTTTATCGGTCGGGTGAGAGCGAATATTTGCTGAACAAAGTTCCGTGCCGCCTCAAAGACATCCTCGACCTGTTTATGGATACAGGTATGGGTGCGGATGCTTACTCGGTTATAGAGTTAAAGATGGTGGAAACGATTTTAAGCGACAGAACAGATGAAAGACGAAAATTATTTGAGGAAGCTGCCGGTGTAACGAAATATAAACATCGAAGAAAATCAGCTTATCGAAAACTCGAGGATGTTCAGCAGGATTTGGTTCGTGTCAACGATATAGTTAAAGAGGTTCAAAAAACTGTAACCGCGCTCGAACGTCAATCCAAACGCGCAGAGCAATATAACGAAATTTCCAAAAAACTCCGCGAGCTTGAAATCGATTTATTGGAACATGAATATTCCTACCTCGTCGGCAAGCTGAATCCGCTTAAAGAACGTTTCGATAAAGTCAGTTTGTCAAAAACAGAGGTCGACGAAGAATTATCTACACAGGAAACACTGCTTGACCGGATGAGGATTGAGATTAGCGACGTTGAGAGACAACTCATCGAAGCTCAGCGCCAATTGGCTAATTTAGTATCCGAAAAACACCGCTTGGAGGAGAACAATATAATCGGTAACGAACGGCGCCGCTCGTTGCAAAACAATATCGAAAGATGTGAAAAAGAAAAAGTAATTTACGCGACACAAAAAGATATACACGCCAAGCAAAAAAACGAACTTCAGTTACAAAAAGAAAAATTCTATGGCGAAGTTTTTGGCGCTAAAGAAGAATTCAACAAAAAGAATAATGAACTGGCATCATCGACGGAATTACTGAATCGTAAAAAAGATGAACTTCAAGCTCTGAATGATAAAATCATTTCGCTCTCCCACGAAATCATACAGAAAACAAGCGAGAAGCTTAGACTCGACGAACGGTTAGAAGATATTAACAGGCGCGCTCTAAGGGTAAACGAAGACATCGAATATTTCCAGAATGAGATTGCCCAGCGTTCTATTCAAGTTACCGAGATGACAACACAGGACAAGGAGATGCATAAGCGGTTCTTGCAAGCGGAGATGGATCTTCTGGAGCTTAACAGAACAGCTCAAAAGACAAAATCCGAAGTCGAAGTTCTGCAGCAAAAAGAATTTGAGCTGAAGAATGAAATTCACCGAATAAACACAAAGGTCGATTTTCTTAAAGGTTTAATCGGCGGACACTCCGAGGATGGTGAAGGAGCAAGGTATTTGCTGAAAAAGCACGCTGAGAAATCAAAAAAACTTTTATCTATAGCAGATATTATCAATACCGGTGATAAATATAAAGCGGCAATACAGGCAGCCCTTGGTGAATCAATCAATTACCTCATTGTCGAAAAAGAGAGCGATGCGTTTGCAGCCATCTCCGACCTTGAACAGTCAAAAAAAGGCAAGGCAGTGTTTATTTGCCTGGAGCGGGTTCCGGAATTCAAAAGGGTGAAAACGCAATTGAGTAAATCTTTAACATGGGCAAATCAGATTGTTAAAGTAAAAGAACCGTACCGCCATTTAATCGACTTTTTACTCTCAAATATTATAATAGTCGAGACGATGGACGCTTTGCCAAATTCGCTAATTGGGGTGAAATATGTAACGTTAGACGGCAATATAAAAACGAGCAGCGGATTCATTAAGGGCGGCAGTCGTAAACAGGGTGAAGGCGAACTTATCGGAAAAGTTGATCAAATTACCGAATATGAAAATGAAATAGCCAGGCTAAACATCGAACTAGAAGCGCTTAAAAAAGATCAGAATGAAAAACAGAACTATCTTGAGAGTATAGATGAGAAGACAGTGCTTGATGCAGTTAAAGTCCTCGAAAAAGAGATGACTACAATTGAGATGAAAATTGCACAAGTTGAGTTCGAAAAGAAGCGTGCGAGTGATTCGGTCGAAAGAAGCAGGGCAGAATTTGAACAACTCCAAGTCGACAGACAGGATTTGAGCGGCGAATTAAACAACATTCTTCTCGCTTTGGAGAACCTAAATCAAGTCAAGTCGGGACTCGAGTCGCAGGTAGTATCGTGGGATACGGAAATAGAAGATATGGAGCAGAGATGGAATACAGCTTCAAAGGCAGTTAACGAAGTTGAAATAAAACTGGTTACGCTTCAGGGCAATCTGCGCAACACTGAATTAGAATACGATAGGAATGATGAAAATATCAAAAGTGTTGAAAGCACACTCGTTAAAAGCAATGAAGAAATTTCAGTTGCCAAGGACGAAATAGACCGAATATCAGGCGAATTAGAAACTTACGGTGTTCAACTTGATGAGGCCAAATCTGTTTTAAGTCAGGTTGATACACGAAAACGAGAAATTGATGTTGAGTATTCACAGAAACGAGAAGCGATTCACCAGGTCGAGTTAAAAATTAAAGACGACCGCCGAAAGCATGATGATATTGTAAAGGCGCATCATGACTTGGATGTTAAAATTATTGAAGCGACTTCGAACATCCAGCACATTAAAGAACGCGCGCAGCACGAATTTGAATTAGAACTCGTTTTAAAAACTTACCCTGAAGACGAGTGGATTGACTTTGCAGCAAAGCGTGAAGAAGTTAAGCAGATGAAAGAACGAATTCGGATGCTCGGGGCAATCAACTTTGCCGCATTTGATGAGTACAATTCCGAGAGCGAGCGGTACAATTTCCTGTCGCAACAGCGAGACGACCTTATTGAGGCTGAAAAAATTTTACTCAGCACTATAGAAGAAATCAACAACACGGCACAGAAGAAATTCAGCGATACGTTTTATTTAATAAGGGAAAACTTTATTAAAACTTTTAAGAGTCTCTTCGACGAAGGCGATGAATGCGATTTACAATTAGAAGAAGGGGTCGACCCGTTGGAAGCAAAAATTGAAATAATCGCTAAACCAAGAGGTAAGCGCCCAACATCTATTGACCTGCTCTCCGGCGGCGAAAAAACTTTAACAGCCATTGCTTTGTTGTTCGCCATCTATCTGGTAAAACCAAGTCCGTTCTGCGTCCTCGATGAAGTTGATGCGCCATTAGATGACTCGAACATCGATAGATATACAAGAATTATCAGAAAGTTTTCAGACAACACACAATTTATTGTAGTCACACATAACAAACGCACTATGGAAGCGGCAAATGCGTTATACGGTATCACAATGGAAGAAGAGGGTGTCTCGAAGATAGTTACAGTCCGGTTTAACGAAGAAGCTCGTGTCGGGTCGGCTGCCATTGCGAGCGGTTTATAAACAATGATAAAAATCTTCATAGATTTCGACGGTACGATAACAAAAGGCGATGTCGGTGACATTTTCTTTGAAAGATTCGGCGGACATGCCGCTACTCAAGCTGTCAAAGATTATCGAAATGGTTTAATAAATGCTGCAGAATGCTTCAGTCGTGAAGCAGTAGCTTGTCAACTAGTGTCTCGTAAAGAAGCAGATGAATTTATTGACCAACAGAAAATTGATCAAACTTTTATAGACTTCGTATCCTTCTGTAATCAACATAAGTATGACGAAAGACCGGTAAAGCATTTTATCTTAAGCGATGGGCTTGATTATTACATCGAACGCATACTACGAAACAATGGTTTGCAAGATGTCCCCTGTTTTTCTAACAGCGTTGATTTTAAAAAAAATGAAAACGGAGTTCAGCTTCAACTTTCCTTCCCCTATACCGATGAAGAATGCGACAGATGCGCTTGTTGTAAAAGGAACCATATGTTAACATTATCGGGTGATGAAGACATAATCGTTTACATCGGTGAAGGATATTCCGATTTTTGCCCCGTAAAGTATGCCGATATTGTTTTTGCAAAGGATGAACTTCAAGCCCATTGTCAAAAAGAAAATATATCATACTACCTTTATCAGAGCTTTACAGATATCATTATAAGGTTGGAAGATATTTTGAACAAAAAAAGAATGCACAAACGCCAGCAAGCCGTATTCAATCGTAAAGATTTATTAATGGCTGGTTAAAATAGTTTGAAGAAAAATGGATTTACGAAAAATACTCTTTAAATACAGAAGCTATACGCCAATTCCCTTTATATTATTGATGGTGATTTTTGCACGGCCAGCATTATCCGGCATATTGGTAGGATTTGTAATCGTTTTGTTAGGCGAATTCATTCGGCTTTGGGGGGTATCTCACGCCGGTAGCGAAACACGCACGACGGACGGAGTAGGAAGCTCTCGCTTAGTTACAAATGGGCCTTTCGCTTATATCCGTAATCCGCTTTATGCGGGGAATATATTAATTTATTTTGGTGTTGGAATTATGTCGTGGGCGGGCTTTCCTTATCTTCCCTTAGTCACACTTTTGTATTTTGTTTTCCAGTACACCATGATTGTCAACTTGGAAGAAGAACATCTGATCCAGAAATATGGCGAAGAGTACCGTCGATATAAAAGCATGGTTCCCAAGTTTTTTCCATCTTTTAGAAAATATAATACAGGACTCAACACTCGGCCAAAAGCTGACTGGCGGAGAGGGTTGAAATCAGAAAACAGGACGTTACAAGCAATTTTGATTGTTGTAGCGTGTATAATTGTTCTTTGGATTATCGAGTTAAATAAAATATGAGGTTAATGATAATTTCGGGTGAAGCCTCCGGCGATTTGCACGGCTCAGGTGTCGTTAAAGAGTTGAAGAAGCTAAAAAAAGATATAGATATCTACGGAATAGGCGGCGATAAAATGCAAGCCGCGGGTATGGAGTTGGTATATCATTCCAAAGAATTATCGGTTATGGGGTTTGTTGAAGTGTTAAGGCATCTTCCTACAATCCGGTCTGTTGAAAAAACTCTTGATACGCTCTTACTCAAACGCAGGCCCGATGCTCTATTGTTAATAGATTACCCGGGGTTTAATTTACGTTTTGCAAAAAAGGCACATAAACTTGGTATAAAAATTTTTTATTATATAAGTCCGCAAATTTGGGCTTGGCATTCAAGTCGGATAAAGAAAATTAAAAATTTGATCACAAAAATGTTTGTTGTATTTCCTTTCGAGTTTGATATTTACCGTAAAGCAAACATGGATGTTGAATTTATTGGACATCCGTTGCTCGATGTAATCGGAACGCCGCAAGAGAAACCCGAGTTTTGTGCAAGGTATGGTTTGGATAAATCAAAGCCGATTATTGGACTATTCCCCGGAAGTCGAAAGCAAGAGCTGGATAATATTTTCCCAACGATGCTTCATGCTGCTGAAATTCTGAGGACGGAGTTTAAGGCTCAGATTGTCGTCGGTGCTGCCTCTATCCTGGAAGGTGATTATATAAAATCATTTTTAGAAGACAATTCCGATGTTCGCATCCTTCAAAACGCAACGTATGATTTGATGAAAAACTCCGATGCGGCTGTTGTTACTTCAGGAACGGCAACGCTCGAAACTGCCTGTTTCCAAACACCGATGGTCATTGTTTACAAAACATCGTGGCTTACATATTTTATCGGCAAGTTGTTGGTGCGTATAAAGCATATTGGTCTTGTAAATATACTCGCCGGTAGAACTATTGTTCCCGAGTTGATTCAACATAGGGCAAATGCAGAATCGATAGTTAGAGAAGTAAGTAAATATCTTACCGATAAAGCATATTATGAAAACACTCGTCAGGAGTTAACTGCAATTTACCAAACGTTAGGCAAGCCCGGTGCTGCGTCGAGAGTAGCCGAAAAAATTTTGGACGCGATAAGAGTATAAATGATATTCGCGAAAATATTATTATACCCTTTTTCGCTTTCGTATGGCTTAATAGTCATTTTAAGAAACTTGTTCTTTGACATTGGATTTTTTAAAACTCACAAAGTAAAAGTGCCTGTTATTTCGGTGGGTAATCTTACTGCTGGAGGAACGGGCAAAACCCCGATAGTCGAGTTTTTTACAGACTACCTGTTAAGGCAAAACAAAAAAGTTGCCGTGGTCAGCCGGGGTTACAAAAGGAGTACGAAAGGAACTCTCGTTGTATCCGACGGTAAACTGCTTGTACAAAATGCGAGTGAATGCGGTGATGAGCCTTATCAAATTGCACTGAAGTATCCGAACGCAACCGTCATCGTTGATGAAGATAAATACAGGTCGGCAAAGTTAGCAGCTGAGAAATATGGCTGCGATATAATTTTAGTGGACGATGGATTCCAGCACAGAAAGCTCCACCGTGATTTAGATATCGTGGTTGTCGATGTTACACGTCCTCCGTTTGAAGAAAATCTTCTACCGGCTGGTTTAAGGCGCGAACCGTTATCCGCTTTGAAACGCGCCGATGCGATTATTTTTTCTAGATGGAATGAAGAAATAAAATTTGATTATGATGTGTTTGCATCTGTTCCGTTGAACGCTAAAGTAAAATTTAGACCGAGTAGATTGATAAGTTTTGAGACAGGCGAAACGCATCAACTCGATTCTGCGGTGGGTAAGAAATGCACAGCTTTTTGTGGACTAGGAAACCCGGATTCGTTTACGCAAACCTTAAAGGAACTTAGTTTAGAAGCGATAACAAACAGAGAATTCCCGGATCATTATTCGTATAAGATTACAGACATAAATTTAATTAAGCGAGAATTTACAGAGAACAAATCGGATTTAATAATAACAAGTGAAAAAGATGCAATGAGATTGTTGCGGTATAAGAATGAATTAAGAGATTTACCAGTATTCTATATCGAGATAGTAACACAGTTTATAGAAGGCGAAAAACAGATCTTAGAAAAAATAAATAAGTTAACAATAAAAGAATAATATTAAACGGAGAAAATAAAAATGGCAAAAAAATACGTTTATTTCTTCGGCGGAAAAAAAGCCGAAGGTAAAGCAGAGATGAAAAATCTTCTCGGTGGAAAAGGAGCAAACCTTGCCGAGATGGTAAACATAAAACTTCCGGTTCCCGCGGGATTTACTATCACAACCGAAGTTTGTACTTACTATTATCAAAACAAGAGGAGATACCCAAAAGAATTAAAAGCCCAGATTACGTCTGCGCTGAAAAAAGTAGAAGCAGATTTGGGGGCAAAGTTTGGCGACCCGAAAAATCCGCTCTTAGTCTCGGTTCGTTCCGGCGCCCGTGCATCGATGCCGGGTATGATGGATACTATTTTAAATCTTGGTTTGAACAATTTCACCGTCAAAGGACTAATAGAAAAAACCGGCAACCCGCGCTTCGTTTATGATTCGTACCGAAGATTTGTGGCAATGTATGGTGATGTTGTTTTAGGGTTAAAACCGCAGAATAAAGATGAGCATGACCCGTTCGAAGTTATTCTGGATGAAAAGAAAAAATTGAAAGGCGTAACTTTAGACACTGAACTTACATCCGATGACCTAAAAGAATTAGTCGCAGAGTTTAAAAAGGCAATAAAGGATCGTACAGGCAATGATTTTCCAGAGAATCCTATCGACCAATTATGGGGCGCTGTCAGCGCGGTCTTCAGTTCGTGGATGAATGAACGCGCAATCGCGTATCGTAAAATGTACGATATACCCGAAGCGTGGGGAACTGCCGTCAACATTCAAGCGATGGTTTTTGGAAATATGGGCGAAGACTCCGGAACGGGCGTAGCATTTACGCGAGATGCCGCAACGGGTGAAAATTTGTTTTATGGAGAATTTTTAATGAATGCTCAGGGCGAGGATGTTGTAGCCGGCACTCGAACCCCGCTTCCGATTTCCAAGCTTGCTGAAACCAAGCCCACTATTTACAAAGAACTGGAAAAATATAGAAAGGGATTAGAAAAACATTATCGCGATATGATGGATATAGAATTTACGATTCAACAAAATAAGCTCTATATGCTTCAGTGCAGGGTCGGTAAACGAACCGCATTTGCCGCGATGAAAATCGCTGTCGATATGGTTGACGAAAAACTTATCGATGAAAAGGAAGCTTTAAAACGAATTGAACCGGATTCGTTAAATCAACTCTTGCGACCCATCTTTGATAGAAAAGAAAAAGACAAAGCAATTAAAGAAGGTAAGCTTCTAGCGATCGGATTGAATGCTGGTCCTGGCGCTGCCTGTGGTAAGGTGGTGTTCAATGCGCCCGATGCGGAAGAATGGAAAAAGCGCGGCGAAAAGATTATACTCGTGCGCGTAGAAACTTCACCCGAAGACATTAAGGGTATGGATGCTTCAGAAGGAATCCTGACAGCTCGCGGCGGAATGACTTCGCACGCGGCTTTGGTTGCGCGTCAGATGGGTAAGGTTTGCGTTGCAGGCTGTTCTGTATTAAATATCGATTATGTTTCAAGAACGATATCAGTCAACAGTCAAGTTATTAAAGAAGGCGATTTTATTTCAATCGACGGCACGACCGGCGAAGTAATTGCAGGGCAGGTAAATACAAAACCTTCTGAAGTTTTACAGGTATTAGTTGAAAAAACGCTCGACCCGAAAGACGCTCCTGTTTATCAACTTTATGCGAAGATAATGCGATGGGCTGATAAGTATAGAACAATGGGCGTTAGAACCAATGCCGACCAACCAGACCAAGCACACATTGCGGTTTCATTTGGAGCAGAAGGAATCGGACTTTGCCGAACAGAGCACATGTTCTTCGGCGAAGGCAAAATCGGACCGATGAGAGAAATGATTCTTGCCGATACAGTTGAGAATCGAAAGAAAGCTTTGGCAAACTTACTGCCTTTACAGCGGTTAGACTTCGAGGGTATTTTCGAAGCGATGAACGGACGCCCTGTTACAATACGTACAATCGATCCGCCGTTGCACGAGTTTGTTCCCCACGAGGAAGCCCAACAGCGCGAACTTGCCGGTCAGATGAACATTAGTTTCGAAAAAGTTAAGCAGCGCGTAGATTCCTTGCACGAATTCAATCCGATGCTTGGCTTCCGTGGATGCCGGCTTGGAATTATCTATCCTGAAATAACCGAGATGCAGGCGCGCGCAATCTTTGAAGCTGCGGTCAACGTTCAGAAACGGGGTATCAAAGTAAAACCTGAAATTATGATTCCTCTCGTCGGACATGTTAAAGAACTAAAACTTCAAGAAGAAATCGTTCGCCGAGTCGCTAAAGAAGTAATTGCTGAGAATAAAGTCAAGCTTGATTATCTTGTAGGGACAATGATCGAAATTCCGCGTGGCGCCATTACTGCCGATGAAATTGCAACGGTCGCTGAGTTCTTCAGTTTTGGTACAAACGACTTAACGCAAACAACGCTTGGTGTAAGCCGTGACGATGCTGCGCGTTTCCTCGTTCCCTATATTGATAAGGAAATTTATTCTCGCGATCCGTTCGAGGCTCTTGACCAATCTGGTGTCGGTTCGTTGATGAAGATTGCAGTCGAAAAAGGGCAACAAACACAACCCAATATCAAGCTCGGTATCTGCGGTGAGCATGGCGGTGAACCAAGTTCAGTTGAGTTCTGCCATACACTTGGTTTAAATTATGTTAGCTGTTCTCCGTATCGTGTCCCGATAGCTCGGCTTGCAGCGGCACGGGCAGCGCTTAAGTATGGTGCACCAATTAAAAAAATTAGTAAGAGCAATAAAGCATCAAAAAGGAAATAAAATAAGGATCAAATAAATGAAACTATCTGATTTTACGTATGTTCTTCCAAGAAACCTGATCGCTAAGTATCCAAATAAACAAAGGGACGCTGCAAAACTGATGGTATTGAATCGTGAGGATGAGAGCATCGAGAATCGAAAATTTTCCGATGTCGTCGACTACTTTAAAAAGGGTGATGTCTTAGTTTTAAACGATACAAAAGTTTTTCCTGCCCGTCTAATCGGCAGGAAGGAAAAGACAAACGCAAAAATTGAGGTTCTTCTTCTGCGAGAATTGAATAAGGAAGATAAAATCTGGGACGTGATTGTCGACCCCGCCCGCAAGGTTCGTATCGGGAACAAGATATATTTTGACGACGGGAAGCTGCTGTGTGAAATCGTAGATAATACAACCTCGCGCGGTCGTACGATCCGGTTCGTTTATAACGATGACCTGTATAAAGTATTCGAAAGAATAGGTAACATGCCTCTGCCTTATTACATTAAGCGTGAGGCAGAAGAATTGGATAAGGAAATGTACCAAACCGTATATTCTAAAAATATCGGTTCGGTGGCAGCTCCTACCGCAGGACTTCATTTTACCAAAAAACTTCTGACGGCGATTGAAAAGAAAGGCGTTAAGATTGCATATGTAACTCTACATATCGGGCTTGGCACTTTCCGTAAAGTTGAAGTCGAAGACTTATCGAAGCATAAAATGGATTCGGAGTATTATGAAATTGCTGAGCCGACGATACATATTGTGAACAAAGCCAAAGATTCCAAAGGAACAGTATTTGTCTGTGGTACAAGCGCTGCCCGTGCTCTAGAATCAGCGGTAACGACTGAGGGTTATCTAAAAGCATCTAAGGGTTGGACGGATAAATTTATGTATCCCCCGTATAACTTTAAGATTGTTGATAAACTTATTACGAACTTTCACTTACCCGAATCAACCTTGTTAATGTTGGTGTCAGCGTTTGCGGGTAGCGACTTTATTTTCAAGGCGTACAAAAAAGCTGTTAAGGATGGTTACCGTTTCTACAGTTACGGCGATGCAATGATTCTTTTATAATTAAAATTTTCCCCCTTCTCCTGTAAAAAGAAGGGGGAAAATAATAGCTTAGATTCAGGTGAGAAACATGATAAAAAATGCAAAAGTTGGTGTAGTTATTCCTGCGGGAGGTATCGGTAAACGTTTTGGAAGCGAGATTCCCAAACAGTTATTCGAAATTAATGGGACGTCAATACTCAATCTCACAATTGCAAAATTCCAGGCATGCAGTGCAATTGACGTTATTGTTGTCGTATCGCACCCTGATTATATTGATGGTATCTGTCAGGGGGTTCAGGGTGAGAATTTTTCAAAAATCAAATCGGTTGTTGCCGGCGGCGAACACAGGCAGGACTCTGTCTGGAATGGGATCAAGGAGATTGTAAAATTTGAAATTGACATTTTACTTATTCACGATGCTGTTCGTCCGTTTGTATCTAACGAATTAATTCAAAACGTAATTAATGCTGTTAGTGCAAACGAAGCCGCTGTTCCTGCCGTCGCCCCTAAGGATACGATTAAAATTTCCGACCGCAATGGGTTCTTAATTAACACACCTGACCGGCATACGCTATTCGCAGCACAAACTCCTCAGGGATTTAAAACAAAGCTCATCGTTGAAGCTTACGAGAAAGCTTATTCAGATAATTTTTACGGAACCGATGACGCAGGTTTAGTAGAACGCCTTGGTGTAAAAATTAAGATTGTTGAAGGGGAATATAAAAATATTAAGATTACTACGAAGGAAGATTTAGAATATGCCAGCCATCTATTTTGGTAGCGTACGGTTACCGGTTGCTAAAATCTTTATAAGGATATAAGATAAAAAGAGTTATAGTGAATATTAAAGTTGCGCAATTTAAATTGTATATATGGAGAATAAAAAAAGCATAAACGAAGGTGTCCTGCATGCGGGAGCCAATCAATCAAGCGTAATGGGAAGCGTATAATATATCCAATAGATAGCCATCGACATACACTACGGAAGGTTCAGCGTTACCGGTGTTGTGAGTGTGGAAAAAGTTTTATACTGA
>CAZOQB010000022.1:0-48140 GCA_964581995.1 uncultured Ignavibacteriaceae bacterium
AGCATCCACACCATCGAAGAGTACGAACAGCAACAGTTTATCGACATGGAGTTCGTTGAAGGAAAAACGCTTGGCGTTTTGCTGAAGGAGAAAGAATTATCATTGAAAGAGGTTGTAGATATCGCTCTTCAAATTGCAGAAGGTTTGAATGCTGCGCATAAAAAAGGAATTGTCCATAGAGACATCAAACCAGATAATATAATGGTAACTGATGAACGCCTTGTAAAAATAATGGACTTTGGCTTGGCAAAATTGAAGGGGTCATCAAAACTTACGAAGACACATTCAACACTTGGCACACTTTCCTACATGTCGCCTGAGCAAGCTCAGGGAATCGAGGCTGACCATCGCTCGGACATCTTCAGTTTCGGTGTTGTGCTTTACGAAATGATTACAGGTCATCGACCGTTTAAAGGTGAGCATGAAGCAGCAATCATTTATTCACTCTTGAATGAAAACCCCGAGCCACTAAGTAGATACAAAACGGGAGTTCCGGAGCCACTTCAAAGGATTCTCGATAAGGCGTTAGCAAAAGGGCAGGGCGAGCGTTACCAGCATGTGGATGAGATGCTTGTTGACCTGAAGAAACTGATTAAAGAAACTGAACTAAATATTTCCGGAGGTACTCAGACGAATCCAAAACATTCATTCCGCCAAGCTACATTACTTTGGGTTCTTGTAAGTTTTGTGGTAGTCGCCTTAGTCGTCGGTGGGTATTTACTGATCAAAGGTAACAGGGAACCAGAAAAGCTCTCCCAGGCTAAAACAGTCGAAATAGAATGGACAAACTCAATTGCTGTGTTGCCTTTTCGGGATTTCAGCTCAAAGAAGGATCAGGAGTATTTCTGCAACGGTATGACCGATGCAATTATCGGTAGGCTGGCAAAAATTTCAGAGTTAAAAGTTCTTGCAACAACCTCAGTAATGCGTTATAAGAATACCGATAAAGATATCAAAGATATCGGTCGCGAATTGAATGTGGAAAACATTCTTGAAGGAACACTACAAAAAGAGAAAAATAAAATTCGCTTGAGTGCTCAGTTGATTAGTACGGAAAACGGTTTTAACATTTGGGCTGATACATACGATAGGGAATTAACGATGGTGTTCGAGATACAGGATGATATATCAAAAGCTATCGCTGAAGCTCTAAAGGTTACGTTAACAGCTAAAGCACGCGAAACGTCTAACGCAGGGCAGCCACAAAATTTTGAAACTTATGAATATCATTTAAAGGGCATGAATCTGGTTAATACATATATCGTTTACGAGAGAGAAGAAGATTTTGTAGCTGCGATAACAATGTTCAAGAAAGCCATCGAGATCGAACCCAATTTTGCTGCTTCTTATACCGGGTTGGCTTGGGGATACCAGCACCACATTGAAATCACTGGAGATGAAAGCGAAGCTTTCCTGGTTGTGAAATATTCGGAAATAGCATATCAAAAAAATCCGAACTCGGCTGAGGCAAATGCTGCCATGGGTTGGGTTCACCATGTAAGAGGAGATCAGAATAAAGCATATCAGCATCTTAAACGAGCCCTAGAATTGAATCCAAATAGTATGGCAATCAATCATGTGATTGGACTTTTTCTAACAAACCTGGGATTGTGTCATCAAGCCATCAACTTCTTCCAGCGGGCTATTGAGCTTGATCCCTTTTACTTGTACGCGCTCTCGAGTCAAGCAGGAAGATTGCGGGATATTGGCGAATTTGAGAAGGCAGACATGGTCTACAAAAAGGTTTTAGAGATCGTTCCAAATAATGTCACATATTTAGGAGTGTACGCCTACCTCCTGACCATGATGAAACAATATGATCGTGCTGAAAGTTTACTGACCCGCGCTGAGAAATTAAAACCAGGTGATTCAACTGTAACATCTTACCGAGCCATACTCTTGTCTGCAAGGGGGAACAAGATTATGGCTATGGGACTTATGAAAAAACACGAACCGTTAGTGTACTCTCTTTTAGGTATGAAAAAGGAAGCAATCACCGGTATTGAAAACCAGATCGGTCAAGGTAATAAATACGCTTATAGTGCATATTTGTATCTTCTCCTGAGCAATAATCCTCTGTATAGTAATTTGCGTTCTGATCCACGTTTTCAAGATATCATTAAGAGCCAGAAACAAATTTACGAAGAGCGGTTAAAAAAGTATGGCAATTTATAAACAGAAATAAAATGGGACATTCAGTGGAGCAAATAATATCACATTATAAAATCCTTGGGAAACTCGGCGAGAGGGGAATGTCCGAAAGTTACCCACGAACTTCTGTTGTGAGTGGCTGCAATTTTCAGGATCCCGCTGAACGAAGTGAAAGCGGGAGGTGTAAACTATGATCGGACACACTATATCACATTACAAGATTCTTGAAAAGTTAGGCGAGGGAGGCATGGGCGTGGTGTACAAAGCCCACGACACCAAGCTTGACCGCGACGTTGCGCTGAAATTTCTACCTTTAGAATTTACTAAGGATCAAGATGCGAGGGAAAGATTTATTCACGAGGCAAAAGCTGCATCAGCATTAGATCATACAAACATTTGCACAATTTACGAGATTAATGAAATGGACAATGGTCAACTCTACATTGCAATGGCATGTTATGATGGTGAAACGCTCAAGAAAAAAATAGAACGTGGACAATTGAAGATTGACAACACCATCGACCTCACCATTCAAGTATCTCGAGGATTACAGAAGGCGCACGAGAAAGGCATCGTCCACCGGGATATCAAACCAGCGAACATTATTGTCACAACAGAAGGTGTGGTAAAGATTTTAGATTTTGGTTTGGCAAAACTTGTTGGTCGAACTACCATCACAAAGACTGGCTCGACGATGGGGACTGCTGCGTATATGTCGCCTGAGCAAGCACGAGGAGAGGCAGTAGATCATCGCACAGACGTCTGGTCTCTTGGGATCGTGATGTATGAAATGCTCACCGGACTACGTCCGTTCAGTAGCGAATATGAACAGGCAATAGTATATTCAATTTTGAACGAGGACCCTAAACCATTATCCTCTATACGCTTTGAAATTCCTCATGAATTCGAAACAATCATCCAGAAAGCCATAGCGAAGAATTCCGAAGAACGATACCAACAAGTAGCCGATATGGAATATGATCTTAAGAAGTTCTTGAAAGCCATCACATCCCCTGCCTCGAACATGCGAAACTCTAAAACTCAAGATATACCATCGATTGCAGTGCTGCCCTTTAAGGACATGAGCTCACAGCAGGACCAGGAGTACTTCTGTGAAGGAATCGCTGAGGAACTCCTGAACGCCCTCGTCCAAATCGAGGGTTTACGAGTAGCCGCTCGGACGTCTGCATCCCAGTTCAAAGACAAAGCTGTCGACGTCCGAGCCATCGGCAAACAGCTCAACGTAAAGAGCGTTCTCGAGGGAAGTGTAAGAAAGGTGGGGGACCATCTACGAATCACTGCCCAACTCATAAACATTGAAGATGGTTACCACCTCTTTTCCGAGAAGTACGACCGGACGACGGACGATATCTTCGCCATCCAGGATGAAATCTCACTCGCCATCGTCGATAGACTTAAAGTCAAGCTTCTAAGCAGCGAGAAATGCAAGCTGGTGAAGCGGCACACCGAGAATGAGGAAGCCTACCGGCTCTATCTACAGGGAAGGTATTTTTGGAACCGGCGCCACCGGGGAGGACTGCAACGTGGAATTGAATTTTTTCAAAAAGCCATTGCGATCGATCCGGAGTATGCGCTACCCTACTCAGGTATAGCGGACTGCTACTTCTCTCTCGGCTGGTTCGATTTTCTCGCGCCGAAGGTAGCATTCGAGAAATGCAAGGAAGCGGCCTTGAAGGCGCTCGAGCTGGATCCTGATCTTGCTGAGGCGCACGCGTCACTCGGGCGTGCGCTGCAGTTTCTCGATTGGGATTGGCCCGGAGCCGAGGCGGAGTTCCAGCGCGCCATCGGTCTAAATCCAAACTACGCTGAGGTTTATCATTTCCATTCGCTATTACTCGCAAGCCAGGGAAAATTCGATGAAGCAATCGCAGAGTCGGAGCGAGCAGTCAAGCTCGACCCTATCCAGCCGATCCTCCGAACGGTCCACGCGTTTACCCTGTGGGTCGCCGGCCGGCACGACGAGGCGATAACAAACTCCCGCGCCTTGACCGAGTTCGATCCGAACTTTTTCGCCGGCTGGCTTCTCCTCGGCATCTCATGCGCGGAGGTCGGCAGGTTGGCGGACGCGGAGGATGCCCTTCGAAAAGCGGACGATCTCACGGGAGGCACTTCGACTCTCGTTCTTGGTCTTTTGGTATACGCGCTCGGGCGGGCTGGGAAACGGAATGAGGCGCGCTCGATCCTCGACCGGCTGCTCGAGCTCAGAAAATCGAAACACGTCTCGGTGGTGCATATCGCTTCATTGTACTGGCTCCTCGACAATCAGGATACAGCCTTTGAATGGCTCGAGAGGGCGATCGAGGAGCGGGATCATTGGCTCTGCTACGCGAAGTATCTGCCCACTCTGCGGCTGATGCGTTCCGATCCACGGTTCACGGCTCTACTAAAGAAAGCGGGATTGGAAAAATGATAGGACAAAACATATCGCACTACAAAATATTAGAGAAGCTCGGCGAGGGCGGAATGGGCATCGTCTACAAAGCCGAAGACACCAAGCTCGAACGCACCGTCGCACTCAAGTTTCTTCCAAAAGGATTGGAAGCTCACGAGCCAGAGCGTGCAAGATTCTTTCAAGAAGCACAAGCGGCATCAGCGCTGAACCATACAAATATTTGTAGCATCCACACCATCGAAGAGTACGAACAGCAACAGTTTATAGACAGGGAGTTCGTTGAAGGGGAAACTCTCGGTGTGTTACTGAAGGAGAAAGAATTATCACTCAATCTCTGTCATGAGATGGAAATATTTCTTTCGCCTTCTTTGCCAATGAACCTTCTTTCAATGAAATTTGACATTAATAGTCAATCTTCATATATTTGTTATGAGCATATGCTCATAATGATAGAGATATAAATATTAAAGAGTTAGCATTGGCAAGACCGCATAAATGTCGACATGTTCAGATTATTCCCGGGGTTACTTACTTCAAACCTCGCGGAATACCTATGTCTTCTTTGGAAGAAGTAAAATTGACAGTTGATGAATTCGAAGCCCTTCGTCTTGCCGATTTCGAAGCTCTCTCACATGAACATGCCGCTGAAAATATGAAAATATCACGCGCAACATTCGGACGTATCATCGAAAAGGCACGGCATACGGTTGTCGATGCACTGCTGAACGGTAAGGCAGTTCTTATCGAGGGAGGTAATTATCGTACCGGAGAATTTCGTGAGTTTCATTGCAGGCATTGTAACCGAAAGTGGTCTTTAACAACTTTTAACAAGAAGAATGAGAACTGCCCACACTGCAAGCAAATAGGGGAGCCATTATGGACGCAATAATTTTAAAAGTGATTTCCGAAACCGTAAAAATTTCACTTCTCGTTGTTGTTATGATGATTGTTGTTGACGTTGTAAACGTTTGGACGAGAGGAAAAATTGGAAAATTTCTGAAGCACGGTAAACAGTTTCGACAATATATCACAGCTTCCTTTATTGGAACAATACCTGGTTGTATAGGCGGGTTTACGAATGTTTCGCTTTACATCCACGGCATGATAAGCTTTGGTGCGCTGGTGGGAGCGATGGCGGCTATATCCGGAGATGAAGCATTTGTAATGCTTGCAATGTTCCCTAAAACCGCAATTTTATTATTTGCAATTCTATTTGTAATTGGAATAATAATCGGTTGGATAACGGATTGGGCGGTTAAGAAATGGCATATCCCTACGTGCAAAGATTGCCAATCAGAACTGATTCACCCCGATCAGGAAGGTATTAAGCATTATATCAAAGAACACATTTGGAAACATATAGTTAAACGACATCTTTTGAAAACCGCCCTCTGGACTTTCGGTGCTCTTCTTGTTGTCGAAATTGGATTACACTTTTGGAATCTTGAAACGCTCATACCACAATATACATTACTTCTTTTATTCGTAAGCGCATTTATTGGCTTGATCCCCGAATCAGGTCCCCATCTAATCTTTATTACTTTGTTTGCGAATGGTTTAATTCCTTTTTCAGTTCTTTTAACAAGCTCAATCGTACAAGATGGGCACGGAATGCTGCCGATGTTAGCATATTCTGTGAAAGATTCATTGTTAATTAAAGGTTTCAATATGTTATTCGGGTTAACCATTGGACTAATCGTATATTCACTCGGATGGTAATTTAAATGGATGACAAACGCCGGTCGCATAGAAAAAGATTATCTAAGTTCTTTAGTATCGTTAGAAGGAGTATATTGGCTTAATAATTAATCGGTAGATGCAATTTTAAACTGAAATAAATTTTATGGACCAAATAGATAAACAAAAAGCTTTTGAAGAAGAAACAAAAAGAATCTCAGAAACTGTTTCCCAAATAAAACATCGCATCACTGTCTTTAGTGGTAAGGGTGGTGTTGGAAAAACCACCGTAAGCGTAAACCTTGCTTATGGGTTTCAATTAGCAGGTTTTTCTACCGGGATTCTTGATGCGGACATTACCGGACCAAACGTTGTAAAAATGCTAAATGTAAATGACGATTTAATTTTTCTAAACAAAAAAATTATTCCGTTCGAAAAGTATGGTGTAAAAATGATTTCGATGGCAAGTTTAATTAAAAGCGGTCAGCCTGTTATTTGGCGCGGACCAATGCGCTCAAAAGTAATCAATCAATTTTTAGCAGATGTTGATTGGGGCGAACTTGATTACTTAATAGCTGATCTTCCTCCAGGCACCGGCGATGAAATTTTAACAATAGCCCAGCAGATGAAACCCGATTATGCGGTTATTGTCACGACACCTCAAGAAGTTTCCGTAATGGATGCAGAAAGAGCAATCAATATGGCAAAGGAATTAAAAATTCCGTTTATCGGTGTGGTTGAAAACATGTCTGGTTTGATTTGTCCACGTTGTGGAAAGGAAATTGATCTTTTTGGAAAAGGTGGTGGCAAAAAATTGGCCCAAGAAACCAATACTGTATTTCTAGGATCTATCCCGATTGATATTGATGCGCGGATTCTCAGCGACAAAGGAAAACCTATCGTTCTTGAAAAACCAGATTGTGAAGTCACAAATGCTTTTAAATCAATTGCGAATTTGATTCAAGAACATTATCAAAACGTATTACAAACAAAAAATTAAATTGACAAAATACTTCGGCAATAAAAAATATGAGGCTCGCATGTTAAACAAAATATTAATTTTTCTTTTTCTATCCAGTGGTACACTGTTTGGTCAATCTCATAAAGATTTGATTCAAGGACCTTTTACAACCCCACAAGACGTAACAAAAACGTGCTTAACCTGTCACGAATCTTCCGCACAACAAGTAATTAAAACCAGTCATTGGACCTGGATGGATGAAAAATTTGAGGATAGCCGACACAATGTAAAACAGTTTGGCAAAATGAACTTTATAAATAATTTCTGCCTTGCCGTTACGTCCAACTATCCACGATGTACAAGTTGTCATGTTGGATATGGATGGAAAGATGCTACATTCGATTTCAGCAAAGAAGAAAATGTTGATTGTTTGGTCTGCCACGATCAATCCGGGACATACAAAAAAAATCCAACCGGAGCCGGAATGCCAGAAAAAAATGTTGATCTCTTAATTTCTGCACAAAGTGTTGGGAAACCGACAAGAAAGAATTGCGGAATGTGTCATTTTGATGGCGGCGGCGGAACCGGAGTGAAACATGGCGATATGGATAATAGTTTATATGCTCCCAAACCGGAGACAGATGTTCACATGGGCAAACTTGGATATCAATGCACAGAATGCCATAAAACTAACGAACACAAAATTATGGGCGCGAGCCACGGCTCAATGGCTGCGAATGCAAACCATATTTATTGCACGGATTGTCACAAAGATGCAATCCATAAAAACGAAACTCTGAATAAACACATAGCATCAATCGCTTGTGAAACTTGTCATATTCCAGAATTTGCGACGGTCGAACCAACAAAGGTTTGGTGGGATTGGTCGAAAGCCGGCGAAGACAGACCGGAATCCAAAGATGAATTTGGCAGAGAAACCTACATTAAAATGAAAGGTGAATTTAAATGGGCAAAGAGCGTTATACCCACATATAAATGGTATAACGGCAGCGCTTTATATTATTCAGCGGGAGATACGATTGAACCGACAAAAATTGTTCCGCTCAATACGCTCAAAGGCGATATTAAAGACCCCAAAGCTAAAATTTCTCCGTTCAAAGTTATGCGCGGCAAACAAATCTATGATTCTCAAAACAATTATTTGATTGTGCCTAAACTTTTTGGCGAAGGCGGGTACTGGAAAAATTATGATTGGAATTTAGCTTCGCAACTTGGTATGAAAGAAGTGAGTTTACCTTATTCGGGAAGTTATTCATTTATCGAAACGGAAATGTACTGGCCAATCAACCATATGGTAGCGGCAAAAGAAAAAGCTTTGAAATGTAATTCTTGCCATAGCAAAGAAGGACGATTAGACTGGAAAGCTTTAGGTTATTCAGGCGATCCTATGAAAATTAAAGGAAGAAAATTTTAATAAGGCATAAATATGGAAAACAAAATTAAAATCGGAATCATCATCTGTGACAGATATAAAAGCTGCGCTGGTGGAAAATGTTTTAGATCAATTAAAGAAAGAGCAGGCGCATTTGATATTTATAAAGACAAAGAGGTTGAGCTTGTAGGTTACACAACTTGCGGCGGCTGCCCTGGTGGAAATATTGAATATGCGCCTGAAGAATTGAAGAAAAACGGCGCGGAAGTAATTCACTTTGCAACCGGGATGGTTGTTGGATATCCTCCTTGTCCTTACATTGCTAATTTTAAAAATTTTATTGAAACAAAGTACAAATTAAAAGTAGTTGTTGGCACGCATCCGATTCCGGAGAAATACTATTTAACCCATTCTGAATTAAAAACATGGAATAATAATGAATGGAGTGAACTAATAAAACCTACATTAAAAGATAAACAAATTAGACTTAGTTACGATTAATAAATTTGAATTACAGATAATTACACTGAATTGAAGAAGGATTACTTTGATGCCAATATCAGAACCGCCAATATCACTTTACAGATTAGCTTCGTTGCAGGCGTATTTGTATAGAATTTTTAGTATGGAAAAGAAATGTGAAAATACTTTTGAAAACACTAAGTGGTACTTAAACCAAATGTTTTCAAAAAACGATATCGAAATGATTTTTAAATTCTTTCACGAAGAGAAATTGACTTGTGATTGTGATATACTTAAAAAACTCGATTTAAGAAAATTATCAAATGACAAATTTAATTTTCACAATTGAATTTATTGAGCTGGAATAAAATTATGTCGATCATATTCGGTCCCATCCCATCGCGCAGATTAGGCAGATCCTTAGGCGTCAATAATATTCCGCCGAAGGTTTGCAGTTATTCATGTGTTTACTGCCAGGTGGGGGCAACCGATTCTATGACAATAAAAAGAAAAGAATTTTTCTCCCCGGATGAAATTTACAATGAAGTGTCGGAGAAGATTAGCCAAATAGAAAAAGCCGGAGAGAAAATTGATTATATAACTTTTGTTCCCGATGGTGAACCGACTCTTGATATTAACCTCGGAAATATTATCGAAAGATTAAAATCACTTGGGATTAAAATAGCTGTGATTACGAACTCCTCCCTGATATGGGAGAAAGAAGTTAGAAACGATTTGATGAAAGCGGATTGGGTTTCGGTAAAAATTGATTCTGTTTATGAAAACATCTGGCGCAAAATCAACAAACCTCACGGTTTACTCGAGCTTCAAAAAATAATCACCGGGATCAAAGAATTCGCTTCTTCTTTCAAAGGATTGTTGGTAACTGAAACAATGCTTGTGAAAGGTATTAACGATAACAAAGAATCCCTCACTGAAACTGCTCAAATAATAAGCGAAATAAAACCGCATAAATCTTACATCTTAGTACCTACCCGCCCGCCGACTGAAAATTCAGTTGAAGCGCCGTCAGAAGAAATTATGAACATGGCTTATCAAATTTACAGCAGTTTAATAAACAATGTAGAACTTATTGCTTCTAACGAAGGAACGGACTTCAGCTACTCTTCCGATGCCGTAAAAGAACTAACGAGTATTCTTGCAGTTCATCCAATGCGTAAAGATGCAGTCGAAACGTTTTTATCCAAATCAAATTCTACTTGGGATTTGATTAACAATTTAATTAACCAAAACGTATTACGAGTTGTTGAATACTCTGGTAATACATATATCATAAAAAATATAAGGAGATAAAACAATGCCTAACTTAGATAGAACAGGACCAAACGGTCAAGGACCTATGACCGGTAGAGAAAGAGGTCGCTGCCGCGATGAAAAATCGGTTCAAAATGTTAAAACTGAAAACCAATCCGAAGAAACCAAAGAAGTTGTTTACGGAGTTGGTCGTGGTGGAAGACCACGTGGTGGCGGTAAAGGAAACTGCCATGGTGGCGGAAAAAGCCAAGGCAGAGGACGCGGACGAGGTCTCGGAAACAAATAAATAACGAATAAAATAAATTCACGCTATGCGGGTAAGTGAACCAATATAATTTAAATAATAAAGGAAAATAATATGAATCAAAGATTAGCAGTAGCAATTGAAGAAAACGGTACACAAGAATTAGTAGCCGAACATTTTGGAAGATGTTCAAAATTCAATGTGTGTGAAATTGATGAAAATAAGAAAGTGTTGAAGACAGAAACCTTTTCCAATCCATTGGTGGGTCAGCACAGCGGTGCTTGTCAACTGCCCGGATATGTTAAACAGTTTAATGTAAACACAATAATTGCGGGAGGAATGGGACAAAAAGCAGTTTCCAATTTTTTATCGTTCGGCATTGATGTAATCACTGCCCCCGGACTTCAATATGAAGAAGCGGTTAAGCGTTTCATTCAAGGGGAACTGGTTGGTTATGATGCTTGCAAGCACGATCATGATGACGGACATAATTGCCATTAGAGATTTACTGTGATAATTTCTGTTGCCTCCGGAAAAGGAGGAACCGGCAAAACAACCGTTGCAACTTGTCTTGCGGCAGCAATTGAAAATGCTGTTTATATGGATTGCGATGTTGAAGAGCCGAACGGACATATTTTATTGCATCCTGAATTTAGTGTGAAAACTCCTTCACAGAAAATGTTGCCGAAAATTGACTATAGCAAATGCACGTTCTGCGGCAAATGCGTGGAGGTTTGTGAGTACAACGCGTTGATCAATTTGAAAACAGAAATTATGCTCTTTGACGGAATGTGCCATGGTTGCGGTGCGTGTACATATTTTTGTCCTGAGAAGGCAATTACTGAGATTGCAAAAACGATTGGCTATGTGCGCGAAGGAGATTCAAGAATTAACAATATCAAATTTTATGATGGGGTATTAAATATAGGTGAAGAAATGGCTACCCCATTAATAAAAAGTGTGAAAGCTAAAATGGAAATTGAGAAAACAACTATCATTGATTCACCACCAGGCACATCCTGTTCGATGGTGGAATCTGTCAAGGATTCAGATTTCTGTATTCTTGTTACTGAATCCACTCCGTTCGGATTGCATGATTTACAACTTGCGATCGAGTTGTTAAAAATCATCGACATGCCGTATGGAGTTGTGATTAATAAATATGATAAGTCGTTTGTGGAAATGGAAGATTACTTTGATCGTAATGGGATTGAAGTTCTCCTTAAAATCCCATTCGATAGAAAAATTGCAGAATCGTATTCTAAAGGTATTCTTCCGATTATTGATTTTCCTGAATTTAAAAATGAATTCGTTTTGCTTTATAATAGAATCAAAGAAAAGCTTGAAATGGAAAATGTAAATGCATGACAAATCTTACATGCAGATAACGGTGTTAAGCGGGAAGGGCGGAACAGGTAAAACAACCCTTACCGCTTCGTTTGCCAAGCTTATACAAAACAAAGTAGTAATCGACTGCGATGTTGATGCCGCAAATTTGTATCTGCTTCTTAATCCGGAGATAATAATGGAAAAGGAATATTACGGAGGCAGGAAAGCGGAAATTGACCTGTTAAAATGTACCGATTGCGGACTATGTGAAAATCTGTGCAGATTTCAAGCCATCAAAGAATTAAAGGTTGATCCAATTAGCTGCGAAGGGTGCGGTTTGTGCGTTAGAGCTTGTCCTGAAAATGCGATTTCATTTGAACTAAATAAAAGCGGAGTTTATTTTAGAGGCAAACTCGAAGACAATTCAGAATTTTATTACGCAAAACTTTTTCCGGGAGAGGGAAACTCCGGTAAACTCGTCAGCGAAATAAAAAAGGAAGCAACCGGTTTTATTACTGAAGAAACAGAATGGATCTTAGTTGATGGACCTCCGGGAATCGAATGTCCGGTAAATGCAAGTTTAGCAGGAACAGATTACGTTGTGTTAGTTGCAGAGCCAACTCTTGCCGGCTTACACGATTTAAAGAGATTGATAGAACTGTTAAACACGTTCAAATATCGTTACGGAATAATTGTCAACAAGTATGATCTAAATGAAGATATAACAAAAGAAATAATCGATATCACTGAAAAAACCGGCACAGCTTTACTTGGGCTTATGCCATTTCATGAAGATTTTGTACATTCACTTCAGCAGGGTAAAACCATAGTTGAATATAACCCGGAAATAAAAAAGCTGATCGAAAATGTTTGGTCGGAAATAATCGTTCAAACTAAATCAAGAATAAATTGAGGGAATTAAAATGAAAATTGCAGTAACATCAACAGGCGGATCGATGGATGCCCTTGTTAGCGAAAAATTCGGACGTTGTCAATATTTTTTAATTATCGATTCGGAAACAATGAAATTCGAGACTGTATCAAATCTGGGCGAACAGATGCAAAGTGGAGCCGGACCGAAAGCGGCTGAACTTATAATTAACAAAGGTGCGCAAGTATTGTTAACAGGTCATGTTGGCGATAAGGCAGAAAATGCGCTAAAAAAAGGCAACATTAAAATTGTAACCGGGCTTAATGGCAATATGAAAGTTAATGAAGCCCTTAATCTTTATCTTAACTCTAAGCTCAGTTAAAATTTATTTATTGTATGGAAGAAACAGAATATAGTCCGTTTAATATACTTCAAAACATAGGTTACTCGAAGAAGGCATCTCTTCTTCTCGACCAGCAATTGAACTTCGGTAGAATGGAAAAACCCGATATCACAATTAGGCATCAATCGGATTGCGGCGATCTATTGATTCTTTATTTGAAAATTGATAAAGAAAATATCCTTAACGCTCAATATGAATATATCGGATGCAGAGGATTACAGGCGGCGGCATCTGCTTTAACTGAATTAATTAAAGGAAAAACTTTTAACGAAGCATCTAAAATCGAATTTCAAGATATACTGAATTTTCTAGAAGGAGTTCCTGAAGCAAAATATGAGTGTATCCATCTGGCACTTAATACGTTGGAGGAAGGAATGAAAAATTATTACGAAAACGGTGGATACAACAAATAAATACAATCAGATGGTAATTTTAACCGGTAAAGGCGGTACAGGTAAAAAAACCGGTGTAGCTTTACTCGGGCTTATGCCATTTCATAAAGATTTTGTACATTCACTCCAACAGGGTAAAACCATAGTTGAATATAACCCGGAAATAAAAAAGCAGATCGAAAATGTTTTGTCAGAAATAATCATTCAAACTAAAACAAGAATAAACTAAGGGACTAAAAATGAAAATTGCAGTAACATCAACAGGCGGATCGATGGATGCCCTTGTTAGCGAACAATTCGGACGGTGTCAATATTTTTTAATTGTCGATTCGGAAACAATGAAATTCGAGGCTATATCAAATCTGGGCGAACAGATCCAAAGTGGCGCCGGACCGAAAGCGGCTGAGCTTCTAATTAACAAAGGTGCGCAAGTATTGTTAACAGGCTATGTTGGTGATAAAGCGGAAGATGCATTAAATAGATCTGGAATTAAAATAGTGGCAGGTTATAAAAATACAATAAAAGTCAAAGACGCCGTTGAAAATTATTTATCTAAATTAAAAGGAGGATAAATTGTATATTCCAACAAAAATATTTTTCACAAAGGGTGTAGGAAGACACAAAGATTATCTAAGTTCTTTCGAGCTTGCCCTCAGAAATGCAGGTATTGAGATATGCAACTTGGTAAATGTCAGCAGTATCTTCCCGCCGGGATGCAAAAGGATTAGTAAAGAGGAAGGATTGAAAGAATTAAGTCCGGGCCAAATTACTTTTGCCGTAATGGCGCGAAACGCCACCAATGAACCTAACAGATTAATCTCTGCGTCAATTGGTGTCGCGATTCCGGCAGATAATACTCAACATGGATATTTGTCGGAACATCATCCATTCGGTGTCACGGAGCGGAATACTGGTGATTACGCAGAAGACTTAGCGGCACAAATGCTTGCTACAACTCTCGGAGTTGAATTTAATTCCGATGTAGACTGGAATGAAAGAGAGCAAGTTTTTAAAATGTCGGGGAAGATTGTAAAAACGTTTAACATTACACAATCTGCCGAAGGCGATAAAAATGGTTTATGGACTACCGTTATAGCAGCGGCAATCCTTTTACCTTGAGTAGCAAAGTGTTCGTTGGCTGCTTGAGTAAATAAATCAACATTATGTATCTTGTCGCTGCACATTTTGCCTATACCTTTCATTTGTATCATACTAATATATTACATCGCAAAACTTTTAATTCTTATTTTTTAAAATAAATATTTATACTAATTTTTCAGAAGGTTCAATAAGTAAATCGAAATTGCAACATCAGTATAGAAACCTCTGTGATTCTTACTGGGGTTTTTATTTATCACTGTTTAAAATTAAATTAAATTTAAAGCCCGCAAATCTAAACGTAATCAATAAATTTACACTTGCTTATTTTAATTGTTTTTACTATAATACTGGCATAATTTTAGAGCAAGATAGATAGCCCGCTAAATTTATTTTTTAAAATATCCTAATTCTTTTTGAAAGGTATGAAAATGTCTAGCAAAAGCCGTCGCGATTTTATAAAAAAATCCGTAGCAATTGGGTCTGTAGCCGCAGGACTTTCAACATCAACTGCAAAAGCAGGACCTAAAAATATTTTATCAGAAGACAGAATGGGAGTTTTAGTTGATACAACTGCCTGTGTTGGCTGTCGAAATTGTGAGTGGGCTTGCAAAGATGCTCATAATTTACCCGCCGGTAATTTAGATTCCTATGAAGACAGAAAAATTCTAGAAACTAAAAGAAGACCTGATCAAACAGCGCTTACGGTTGTTAATGAATATGCTCACGGTAAAAATTCAAATCTTCCGGTTGATGTGAAAGTACAGTGTATGCATTGCGATCATCCGGCTTGTGTCTCTGCCTGCATTGTTGGCGCTTTTTCTAAACAAGAAAATGGATCGGTTATTTGGGATACAGATATGTGCATCGGCTGCCGTTATTGTATGGCTGCCTGTCCGTTCCAGATTCCGGCATTCGAGTACGACAAAGCAATTAATCCATTAATCATGAAATGCGATTTTTGTTTTGATAGAACAAAAGACGGAAAACTTCCCGCCTGTGTTGACATTTGTCCGGTTGAAGCACTTACATATGGACCAAGACATGAACTAATTAAAATAGCACGCAATCGTATTAAACGAAATCCTAATCGTTATGTTAATCATATTTTGGGTGAATATGAGGTTGGAGGCACTTCCTGGATGTACCTTGCTTCTAAAGATTTTAAGGAACTTGATTTCCCCAGTTTGGGAAAAAATCCTGCCCCCGGTGTTTCCGAATCTATCCAGCATGGAATTTTCGCTTACTTCGTTCCGCCGGTTTCTTTATATGCACTGCTGGGCGGAATTATGTGGATTTCAAAACGTCGTAAAGAATTAGAAGAGGAAGAAAAAATATGAGCCACGAATTAGTTAATCCTGTTCCTATCAAACATAAATTTTTTACACCCGGTGTTTACGTACTCATTTTAATTGCCCTCAATGGTTTAGTTTTCCTGATGGGAAGATTTTTCTTTGGCTTAGGCGCGGTAACGAATCTTAACAATCAATACCCATGGGGATTATGGATTGGAGTTGATGTTGCTGCCGGTGTTGCACTTGCCGCTGGTGGATTCACAACCGCAGCTTTCGGCCATGTTATGTACAAAGAAGAATATCATGCCATTGTACGCCCCGCATTGTTAACGGCTATGCTTGGCTATACTTTTGTTGCAATAGGAGTTTTTGTTGATATAGGAAGATGGTACTTCATCTGGCATCCATTAATTATGTGGAATGGAAACTCAGCTTTGTTTGAAGTCGGCATCTGTGTTATGATTTATATGACTGTTCTCTACATTGAATTTCTTCCGATTGTTACAGAACGATTTATCGGAAAAGTTAATCTACCCGGATTACTCTCTGCCTTAAACAAACCTGCCGATAAAATATTGAAATTACTTGATCGCGGACTTTCAAAAACCATGTTCATATTTATAATTGCGGGAGTTGTTCTCTCAACACTTCATCAATCTTCGCTCGGTACGTTAATGGTTATTGCCGGAGCTAAGATGCATCCGCTTTGGCAAACCCCTGTTCTCCCGCTGTTATTTTTACTATCTGCGGTTTCTGTCGGTTTCCCGATGGTGATTTTTGAATCTCTGATAGCTTCGCGCTCGCTTAAGTTAAAACCTGAGATGCACATTCTCTCAAGATTAGGTTCGATGATCGCACCATTGCTGGGAATATATCTTGCGTTTAAGATCGGTGATATGTTCATCAGAGAAACGTTTGTTTATTTAAATGAATTTACAACTGCGAGCGTAATGTTTTCAATCGAAGTTGTTTTGGGCGTAATTATTCCATTAAGAATGTTCTTATCACCAAAAGTTTTGAAATCACCTCCGCTTCTTTTTACAGCATCGGCACTTGTTGTTTTCGGAGTATTGTTGAACCGAATAAATAATTTTGTTGTTGCTTATACGCCGCCTTATTCAACCGAACCATATTTTCCATCATTCGGTGAAATTTCGGTAACAGTGGGATTTGTGGCGCTGTTGGTTCTTGCCTACAGATTTATTGTCATGAATTTTCCTGTCATAAGTCTTCCCAGTCAACAAACTGCCCAGCCCAAAAAATATACAATCAGAGGAGTGGGGAAATGAAAAAGATTTTAGCCGTTATATTTGTATTATTATTTACAGTCGGAACTTATGCACAGCAGAGCCCCGGTAAAGATCACGCGAAACTGCACATTAATTGTGTAACATGTCATACTTGTGGTCTTCCGACAAAAGATGAACCTTGCTGGGTAGCTTGTCCTCGTGAAAAAATGATTACGGTTTATCTCAAAGCTGAACAAACCGATGAACTTGTTGTTATCGATCAAGCGAATGAGAGGTATGGTCCTGTTTATTTTTCGCACAGGATCCATGCACAGATGTCTGTAATGCTTGGTGGCTGTGGGAATTGCCATCATCACAATACTTTAGAACAAATTTTAAAATGTAGCAAATGCCATGAACCCTCAAGACAACGAGAAAATATCAGCGTTCTTGATCTGAAGGGCGCGTATCACAGACAATGTATGGAGTGCCATCGAGAGTGGAGTCATGAAACAAGTTGCAAATCTTGCCATATTCCGATAGCCGAAGTAAAAGGATCACATAAAGAGGAGTCGAAAAAACAATTAGCAGGTAAAGTTCATCCCCCTGTTACTGAACCGGCTAAAATTGTCTACGAAACAAATTATGAAAAAGGAAAGTTTGTAACTTACTATCATGACGATCACGTAAAAAATTTCAAATTAAATTGCATTGACTGCCACGCACAGGAAAGCTGTACGAAATGCCATGATGTGAATAATCCATCGAGTGAAAAATTAAAATTAGTAAAAGAGAAAAAATCATTAGAAGCACACCATAAAAAATGTTTTAGTTGTCACGAAAAAGATGACTGTGCAAAATGTCATCTTGATAAACAAGTTGAACAATTTAATCATGAGAAGAGAACTGGATGGGCGCTGAATAAACATCACATTAATCTTTCGTGTGTTAGTTGTCATGGCTCAAAGCAGCCATATAAAAAACTTAATAAGCAATGCTTAAGTTGCCATAAGAATTGGAATAAAGAAAAATTTAACCATTCTGTAACCGGTTTACAACTTGACGAAATTCATTCAGAGCTTGGCTGCGAAGATTGTCATGCCGGAAATGATTATTCTGTTAAACCCGGCTGTAATAGTTGTCATGAAAACTTTGTTTATCCAAAACAAAAACCAGGGAAGTTAGTTGGTAAATAATTAATATGCTTTTTAAGAAGATTGGTTTTCGATTAATATTTGCTGTTTCATTAACATCGCTTATCATTATTGGCGTGTTTGCCTACTTCAATGTTAAATCGCAGAGCAGCAGCTTGATTTCTGAAGTTGAACGACATGCGAATCAGCTTGGTGAAACGGTTATATCCAGCACCCGGTTTGATATGATGTTAAATCAAAGAGATAGAATTCAACAGACGATTAATTCAATCGGAACGCAACCGCAAATAAGGGATGTGAGAATCATAAATAAAATCGGTGAGATTATCTATTCATCCGATTCTAATAACATCAACAAAATGGTTGACAAACGTGCAGAAAGTTGTTACGCCTGCCATTCTGAAGATCAACCTTTAGAGCAGATCTCTATCACCGAGCGAACCCGAATATTCAAGATTCATCCAGACTCCAACCGTGTTCTTGGAATAATTACTCCAATATACAACGAAACATCGTGCTGGCAGGCAGACTGTCATGCTCATCCGAAAAATCAAAAAGTTCTCGGTGTTCTAGATGTTTCAATCTCCCTTGCAGAGGTTGATAACGCGATTATTACACGAGAATTGGAAATAGTGATCTTTGCAATTGTTGCAATAATCGCAGTTGGATTATTGATCGCTTTCTTCGTAAGACGCTGGGTATCTAATCCTGTTAATGATTTGTTAAATGCGACATTACAGGTTAGCCAGGGGAATTTGAATTATGCCATTAAAGATCTCAGCGATGATGAAATAGGAAAACTTGGTTCTTCATTTAACAATATGACAAAGAAGCTCGCAGAAGCACGCATGCAGCTTTTTCAATCGGATAAAATGGCTTCGTTAGGACGACTTGCCGCAGGCGTTGCTCACGAAATAAATAACCCCCTGACCGGAGTCCTGACTTACAGCAGCTTTCTTTTAAAGAGAACAAAGGATAACCCCGAACTTCAAGAAGATCTGAATATTATCGTCAGAGAAACTATACGAAGTCGCGAGATCGTAAAAAGTTTATTGGATTTTGCTCGGCAGTCCGTCCCGAGAAAAAGCAGTGCAAATTTGAATGAAATTATTGACAAAGCAATCATTGTAGTTGAAAAACAGTTGTCGGTAAAAAAAATAAAAATTATCAGACAGTCGGAAAACAATCTTCCCCCAATAACTGTCGATTCAAATCAAATTCAGCAAGTATTCATTAATCTTTTTGTAAACGCTTCGGATGCAATTGGCAAAGACGGCGGAACAATAACAATAGTTAAAAAACAAATTTCTCTTTCCCCGTTTGGAGTTGCTCAAATAAAAAAAGCATCATGTCCAAAACGTCACAGTCTAATTGATAACGATTTTAAGATAGACGGGCTACCGGCATTGAAAGTTAAAGTTGTTTCTGCTGAAAAGGGGGGAATAATTCATCTTGATCCTGTTTATGGAAAACATCGTAACCATTATTATCCCGGAGTTAAAATAGATAAAGATACAAAATTTGTTTGTCCGGATTGCGATACGTCTCTTATTCAGCCCGATAAATCGTGCCCCAAATGCGGCGCGCCAGTTCTTGCATTCGAGATAAGCGGGCAGGGTGTTTACGAAGTATGTTCTTCTGAAAACAGTAACTGGGAGAAATGGGATTTTGTTGACTCTTCGGGATTAAAAGAGTATATAGAAATAAGAATCAACGACACGGGTTGCGGAATTAGTAAAGATGATCTTCCAAAAATCTTCGAGCCATTTTTCTCAACTAAAGGACAAAAAGGTACAGGACTTGGTTTGGCTGTAATCTGGGGAATAATCGATAATCATAATGGAACTATAAGCGTTGAAAGCGAAGAAGAAAAAGGCACTACTTTTATTATCCGGCTTCCACTTACACAGCAGAAGTAAGTTTGATTGATGAATAAACAATCGAACATATTGGTGATTGATGATGAGAATGTGATTATAGATGGAGTGGTTAAAATCTGCTCACTCGAAAATTATTCAATCGATACCGCTCTAAATGTAACAGCTGCAATTGAAAAATTCTCAAAAAAATATTACTCTATTATCATCTGCGATATTATGATGCCCGATGGTGATGGTTTCCAAGTCTTAAATGAGCTTCAAAAGAGAAATATAGACAGCGCTTTAATAATGATGACGGGTTATTCAACGGTTGAAAACGCTGTAAACTCACTTTACCGGGGTGCAATAGATTTTATTCCCAAACCATTTACGGTTGATGAGTTGCTGAGTTCAATCTATCGTGCAAACAAATATCAGCAAATTAAAGAGAAGCAAAAACATACGTCTATAAAAGATCAAAAAAATGAATTATATTATGTTGACTGCCCGGCAAAATATTACCGTCTCGGCCATTCAAGCTGGTTGTTTAAGGAAAGAGACGGCTCGGTCTTAATTGGCGTTTGCGATCTTTTTCTTAAAATAATTGATTCGGTAACAGAAGTCGAGTTCCTTGGACCCGAAGATGAAGTCGCACAAGGCATTAGCTGTCTTACAATCAAATCAAGGGATGAGAGAATACATAAAATTCATTCTCCCGTTTCAGGCAGAATAATAGATGTGAATAAAAATCTTAAATTAGTTTCTAACCTGATCGAAAAAGACCCTTACTTTGCAGGATGGGTATATCGCGTTATACCTCATGACCTGGGTTACGAAATTAAAAATTTAGTTCCTTGCAGTTCAGATAGAATGCAAATTCGTACTTAATAAAAGTTTAATAAATTATTATTTTAGGAGAAACGCCATGGTATTATTAATACTTGCAGTAATTATATTCATCATTGCTGATATCTTGATCCGTATGATTAGCAAGCGCTTAACTGATAATAAGTTAAAGAAAGAGCGTGAAATTGTTTTGCAGGAAAGTTTTAAGTTAGATTTTACCAGCGAGGCAAAAACATTAAAACGCGCTGAAGTCGGAAATCCAAAAGCTAAAATTCTTTGCGTTGATGATGAAGAAGTTATTCTTAGCAGCTTCAGAAAAATTCTTGTGCTTGATGGTTACTCTATAGATACTGTCGAAACAGGTCAGGAAGCTCTCGGTTTGATACAAAAACGTCATTACGATTTTGTTTTTACCGATCTTAAAATGCCACTCATGGATGGAGTTGAAGTGACAAAGTCGGTAAAACATTTACGCCCCGACATAGATGTAATTATTATTACAGGATACGCTTCTGTGGAAACTGCTGTTGAAACGATGAAATATGGTGCAATGGATTATGTCCAAAAACCATTTACCGAAGACGAGCTTCTTGCCTTTGTGAAGAAAATATTAATTAAAAGACAGGATAAAATCCAGAAGCAACTCAAACCTAATGTGCATATCACTCATCTTCCAGCCTCGCATGATTTTATCAAAGGAGAGTTTTCAATTCCCGGCGGTGTATTCATATCTAAAAATCATACATGGTTTAGCATCAATCAAGAAGGAATTACTAAAATTGGCATAGATGATTTTGCTAAAAAACTAATTGGCAAGATAGATTCGATTGAACTTCCAAATCTTGGTATGAACATAAAAGCCGGTCAGCCGCTATTTACGGTTAAGCAAGGAGGCAGAAGCGTTACTTTTAATTCTCCAATTACCGGAAAAGTATCTCAGGTAAATACAGTTTTGCTAAGAAATCTTGCGGCACTAGAGATGACTCCTTATGAAAGAAATTGGATTTGCGCTCTTGATACGGACAAAATTGATGATGAAATTAAAGGTATGTGCATCGGCAAATCTGCTGTTGCTTTATTCCAGAATGATATTGAAAATTGCAAAAATTTAATAAAGGATTTACTGAAATCCGAAAAACGCGAAGGTGAATATATAGAAGAGGGTCAGATTTATATCGGACAACTTGAAGGACTTTCTGATGTGAGCTGGCAGAAGGTGATTGCAGAATTTTTCATAAGATAACGATATTTGATTCGTTTTCCTCTAAAATTCGTTATAATCAGCAAACCGTAGAAAATTCTTGTTTTGAAAGTATTTATTGTGTAACTTTATTCGGGTGGTTTCTTAAAGCAATCTTGACTTAGGAAACCATCTTTTTTTATAATTATTCAAATCATATTTTTTAAGGTCAGATAATGAAATATTATTTTCGATATACAGTCATTTTATTTGTTCTATTTATTTCCTACAATTTTAGCTTTACTCAAAACGAAACTAAGCGAGCAGACAATTCGCTTAATCATAGAATCATCAAAGCATATGAAGACGGGAAGATGGATTATCAGACTATGATAAAAAATCGAATCTATGCATTAACGGATGTTTCGAAAGTTGACCCACAATTCAGAACAGACACACCGAATATTGAAAAGTGCGGTACAACAAACATTTTAGAATTAAACGAAGCAATACATAACCTTGTTGCTAAAAACTCGATTTCCTCCGATGTAGTAAATGCTTTCGAGGGAATTTTAACAAGACCTCTCAAGCAAAAGTATTTTGTTTCAACGAGTCAAAAGTTTAGAATTCAATATGATACCTCTGGGACTCATGCAGTATATCAGCCGACTGTCGATACAAATCCCGCTGATGGTGTGCCTGATTATGTCAATCGTGTTGCCGAGGCGTTTGATTATATTCATCGTCTCGAAGTAGATACTATGGGTTATACACCTCCACCTCCAGACGGAACATCGGGTGGCGGCACAAACCAGTACGACGTGTATTTGCATGTTAATTCAGGGGCTTATGGCGTAACTTATTCAGACGGTACGGTGACCAACTACGGAACACCTCCGCGAACGGCTTATAAAAGTTATATACACATAGACCCGACGTACTATGGTTTCGGCTATACCGATGTAACACTACCGATGAAAGTAACAGCGGCACATGAGTATTTTCATGCAATACAATTTGCCTATAATATATATGCCGGCAATTGGTTTATGGAAGTTAGTTCTACGTGGATTGAAGATATTATATATGATGACATAAATGACTACCGCTATTATTTGTCAACATTTTTCAATTCACCTAAGACGAGTTTAACAAAATTTGATGGCGCACACGAATATGCAAGTTGTATATACGGACACTATATTTCTGAAAATTTTGGCAACAATAGAATGAAACGTATGTGGGATTACACAGTCAATGCTGGCTCAAATATAGCATTAAATGCTATTCAGAGTGCTTTAGCTGAAATTGGCACGAACCGCTCAGATGTTTTTACCGGATTTACCGTCTGGAATTATCTCACAGGTTCTCGAGCAAATGGCACACATCCGACTTATGGCGAGGGAAGCTTTTTTCCACAGATCAATATAGCTGCGACATATTCAACGTACCCTGTTTCTGCGACAGCTCCTATAGGATTGGAGTATCTTGGCTCATTTTATTATCATTTTACTCCCATTGCTTCTCCATCAAACTTAAAACTGGGGTTTAATCAAATTTCCTCATCTTCTTGGAAAGGAAAAGTAGTTGTTGATAGCCTCAGTCGGTTTAAATCGTTCGATGTTGATTTATCCACAGGTATTGGCTCTGCTAATTTACAGTCCTTCAACAATAAAACACGTGCTGTTTTTATTCCTTCAAACGTTGCTACTACAGGTACTAATCTAAGTTATACTTATTCTGCTAATGCGTTACTCCTGCCCACTGTCTTGACTCCCAACGGGGGCGAAAGTCTAACTAGTGAGAGCATTTATAATATTACATGGACATCAACCGGAATAACTAATCTCAAGATTGATTATTCAACAAACAATGGAGTCGACTGGGCGACTGTTGCTGCAAGTGTTCCTGCGACTCCTGCATCGTTTGCATGGGCGATACCAAATACGCCGACCACTCAAGCGCTCATTCGAATCAGCAGTACAGTTGATCTAAATCTCTTCGATATCAGTAATAATTCTTTTACAATTCAAAATACTCCTACAATTTCAATCATCACTCCAAACGGTGGTGAAGTATTTCCTTTAGGTTTTGCTAGAAATATTGAATGGTCCTCTGTAAACGCACCCGGTGATGTCAAAATAGAATTATCGCTCGATGGCGGAAAAGGTTATGAAACTATTTTTAGTAGTACATCCAACGATGGCACAGAACAATGGACACCGGACGGCAGTTTGACCGAAATAGGGAAAATACGTATTTCCAGTATATCAACTCCAAGCATTTATGACACCAGCGAATCATATTTTTATATCAGGAATGCCACACTCACCGTTATTAAGCCCAAAGGGGGTGAAGTCGAACGCATAGATATAATTGACACAATAAAATGGAATTCATCGAATATTATAGGAAATGTTAAAATCCAATTATCGCGTGATGGAGGCACAACTTTTTACGACATCATTTCAAACACTGAAAATGACGGGCAAGAAATTTGGGTTTATTCAGGTCCGATAACAAATAATGCACGAATGAGGGTAGTATCACTGTATAACAATTCAGTTTCGGGTGAAAGTGATTCTGATTTTTGGATACTCCCTTCTGATTTTATTGCAATACAATCGCCTTTAGGTAAAGAGAGTTGGGAGGTTGACTCAACATATGAAATCAGATGGATATCTTTAGGAACATCGGGTAGCGTTAAGATAGAATTATCCAGGGATGGAGGAACAACTTACGAGGAGCTTTTTAATTCTACATTAGACGATGGTATCGAAAATTGGATCCCTAATCTACCTTTAAGTGCGGAAGTTAAATTGAAGATCAGCGACGTTACAAATCCAACCATCTCATTTGTGTCTGATAATTTTTTAATAGGTGTCAAGGATACAATTTACCATAAAGAAGGTTGGAATCTTTTAAGCCTGGCATCAAGGGTAACGGATAACTCCAAAAATTACATCTTACCAGGCGCGGCATCGAATGTTTTTCTGTATGATGCTGGTTATGTATCTGTAGACAATATCCAGAATGGGATTGGATACTGGGTAAAATTTTCTTCAGACAGCTATAATCTTATTATCTGTGCTCCGCATTCTTCTGATTCCATACAAGTAAAAGCCGGCTGGAATTTGATAGGTGGATTAAGTTCACCGGTAAGTATTAGTCAAATTACAACTGAACCTAACGGAATTATGGCATCTGGATTTTATAGTTATGATAACGGATATGATGTCGCAACATCTTTGTTGCCGTGGAAAGGTTATTGGGTGAAATTTAATCAAGCAGGTAAGTTGATCTTAACAAGCTTAATGAATAAGTAAAGACTTATCACATTATGAAGACTCTCAAAAAAATATTTTTGTTTTTTCTTTTTTTATCTTTATTCGTATCAATTCTTTTCTCTCAAGTAAAAGAGCAGAAAGAGTGGTTGTTAAAGTTTTCAGAGGATCAGAATTCTTTATACTTAAGAGAACGTGCCTATGCCGAGTCCATCGCAATAAAGCTTGGTATGCCTGTTCGAAAAGAATATCCAGATGGGACAATTATCGAATTACAAGGATTCGAAAATAATCAACCCATATACACAATAACGGAAAGTAATTTAAACGCTGCACGCACTTTATCGACAGATAGAGTGTGGCTCGATGGGAGCGGTGGATTTTCGTTAACAGGGAGTTCAGATACCTTACATTTGTGGGATGGTGGAAAAGTCCGGAATACACATCAAGAATTGAGCGGAAGGATAATTTTAGGAGACGGAGCATCTATATTAAGTGATCATGCTACGCATGTGGCTGGAACGATGATTGGATCGGGGATCTCCTTGAATTCAAAAGGAATGTCGTATCAAGCGAAAATAAAGGCGTACGATAACAGTAATGATGTCTCGGAAATGTCAACTGCGGGGGCGAATCGAGCGAGGGTCTCGAACCATTCATATGGGCAGTTAGCAGGTTGGAGATGGGATTACCTTGGAGATGGTAAGTGGGCTTGGTTTGGTACGCTAGCAATCAGTGAATTGGAAGATTTCGGCTTCGGATATTATAACACAAAAGCTAATCAATGGGATGCGATAGCAGCCAATGCACCTAATTATCTTATTGTTAAATCTGCTGGTAATGATAGGAACGAGGGTCCTACGGGAACTGTTCAACATTGGGTTTGGAGTGGATCAGCATGGGTTCTTTCTTCTGCTGATAGAAATCGAGACGGTGGTCCTTCTGGTTACGATTGCTTACCCTACTATGCTGTAGCAAAAAATATTTTAACAGTCGGTGCAGTTAACATTATAACAACTGGATATACAAGTCCAAGTTCTGTTGTTATGTCTTCTTTCAGTGGATGGGGTCCGACTGATGACGGAAGAATAAAGCCCGACGTAGTAGCTGCAGGAGTAAGCCTTTATTCTTCCATCGCGACCGCGGATAATGCGTATGCAACTTATAGTGGTACGTCAATGGCTTCGCCGAATGTCTCTGGTTCGATTGGCTTACTGCTACAACACCAAAGAGATTTGAATGGCAACAATAACGCATTACGTTCATCAACAATAAAAGGATTGATCGTCCACACCGCTGACGAAGCGGGTTCATCCAATGGTCCTGACTATATCTATGGATGGGGATTAATGAATACCCTTAAAGCGGTTCAGTTGATGACCGAGAATAAAAATTCAGGATTTGATTTTAATATCCGTGAATATACTCTGTCTGCAAACGATAGTATATTGATGCCAATCCCGTCCGATGGTTCTGTTCCATTAAAAGTAACTATTTGTTGGACAGACCCAGCAGCCACACCTCCACCGATATCACTGGATCCACCAGACCTGATGGTAAGCAATGATTTAGACTTGAGAATCGAGCAGCAGGGCGATACATTCTATCCCTGGATTTTACAGCCAGCTAACCCTACGGTACCAGCAACTACAGGGGATAATTTTAGAGATAATGTTGAGCAGGTATTTATTCAATCTCCACAACCTGGTATTTACACATTGAAAATAAAACATAAAGGGACATTGACGGGGGCAAGTCAGGTCGTTTCTCTTATTGTATCCGGTGGAAATTCGCTTATTATTCAAAGTCCTAACGGCGGCGAAAATTGGCAAATTGGTAGTACTCGAAAAATCAATTGGATAGCATCTGATTTTTCTGATAATATTAAAATAGAATTGACCCGCGATGGTGGTGGGAATTGGGAAACTATTGCTAATAACTTAACAAATGATGGAGAAGAAAATTGGATTGTGACAGGACCACAAACCGATACCGCGATAATAAGAATTTCAAGTGTAATCAATTCCACATTAATCGATCAGAGTAATAATGTGTTTGGAATCTCTGAGGCAACTTTATCGCTGTTAACCCCTAGTGGCGGAGAAGCTTGGCTGCCTGATAGTATTACACAAATTACCTGGAGTTCAACCAATCTGCCGGGGAAAATTCGTATCGAATTATCAAGGAATGGTGGTTCAACATTTGAAAATATTATCGATTCCACAGACAATGATGGAATTGAAAATTGGTTTGTCATACCCCCCTTTACCATGCAAGCTAGAATTCGAATTACAAGTATAGATATACCGACGCTCTATTCCCTTTCACCGAATGATTTCAGCATTGATGCACCATATATCTGGGTTTTAACTCCTTCAGAGAAAGCAGCTTTGATACAAGACAGCACTTACGAAATCAAATGGACTTCTTATAAAGCTGCACCGAACTTAAAAATTGAGATTTCACGGGATGGCGGACGGGTTTACGAAACGCTCATCGAAAGTACACCGAATGATGGCGAGGAATTGTGGACGGTCACCGGTGAATTAACATATAAAGCCAAATTACGGGTCAGTAACATCGAACCGCTTGAATTGATAAGTGAAAACAACGGATACTTTACTATAGGAATATTGGATTCATTTCAATACTCTGCTCGATGGAATATGGTATCATTGCCAATGAAAATGGCTGAAAGTCGAAAAAGTGTACTATACCCTTCAGCCATTTCTGACGCATTTAGCTACGATCCAAATTCTGGGCACTACGCTGAAGAGTATTTATCCACACCAAAGGGTTACTGGTTAAAATTTCCGAACGCAGGTTACCAAGCTTTTATTGGTGTACCAAATAATACCGACACAATTGCTGTAAAAAAAGGTTGGAATCTGATTGGCAGTTTATACACCTCCATTCCTAAACAAAACATTTCCACCGAACCAGTCGATATAATCCAATCTGATATATACGGATATGACAGAGTTTATCACACGGTTGATACATTACAACCAGGGAAAGGCTATTGGGTAAAAGTGAAAAACGACGGCCTACTGATTCTATCGAATACTTTAAAAAGATAAATTACTTAATTAAAATAAACCATCTTGCAGACTCCGCAAGATGGTTTATCTATTCTGTAAAGGAAAAATTATGAGATTATTTAAATGTCTTTTATTCTTGGTTATATTAGTACTGATTCATGGAAATTCTAAAGCTCAGATCTCCGGTTTTAATAATTTTGAAATCGTAGAAAGCGCCCCTATCGAAACTGACATGGACAATCCCGATGTTCGCAATGCACATGAGGTTTGGTTAGAGATGATTAATTCATCGAACCGTACTCTGGACATTGAGCAATTTTATATTTCAACCGAACCGAATGAACCACTGGAGGATATCATCGATGCAGTCATAGAAGCTGGGAAACGCGGCGTAAAAGTTAGGATAATCGCAGAGGCGGGAATGTACAAAACCTATCCTCAAACACTCGATATGTTAGGCAAGCAAAAAAATATTTCTGTACAGTTAATAGATTATCGAAAAATATCGGATGGAGTTCAGCATGCGAAATATTTTATTGTTGATGGTGAGGAGGTGTTTTTAGGTAGTCAGAATTTTGACTGGCGCGCGCTGAAACATATTTATGAGTTAGGGGTTCGCATCCGCGATGAACGTGCTGCAAAGATTTACACAGATATATTTAATATTGACTGGAAGATATCAGGCAGCGAAAATACAAAAATTGCTGTCCATAAAGAGAATTATAATACTCCTCTCATATTGATAGAAGGTCAGGACACACTTAAATATTATCCTACCTTTAGTCCGACAGGAAATATTCCAGACGAGAATCTTTGGGATGAAAAACATTTAGTGCAATTAATTGATAAAGCTAAAGATGAAGTATATTTTCATGTTCTAACATATTCACCAACAGCCAAAGGGAAAACATATTACGAAATTTTAGATAATGCTTTACGCAGGGCAGCGATTCGCGGTGTAAAAGTTCGAGTAATGTGTGCTGACTGGACTAAAAGAAAACCAACCATTGATTACCTGAAAAGCTTAGCTGTTGTCCCTAACATTGAAGTCAAACTGAGCACAATTCCAGAATGGTCAGGGGGGTACATTCCATTTGCCAGAGTTGACCACAGTAAGTTTATGATCGTAGATGATAGTTTTAGCTGGATAGGTACTAGTAATTGGGAAAAGAGTTATTTCTACAACGGTCGAAATATCGGAGTTGTAGTGGAGAACAAAACTATTAATAAGATTTTAAAAAAAATATATTTGTCAAATTGGAATAGCCACTATAGCTATTTGATAAAACCCGAAATTGACTACACACCTCCTCGTGTAGGGGAATAAGTCTAATATAAAAGCTGCAGAACTGCGGATAAATATTTTGCGAAATAGATATTCAATGGAATTTGAGCCATAACAGCTACTACGACAAAAACCCAACTCCAAATTCCCACCCAAGTGAGTGTACGGACTGCAATTATCACGAGTACCGCATTAAAAAGAATGTATAACAATACTAAAACTAATGCACTAGCCATATCAGGAAAATTTATTAGAGTTATCAGTAACCATTCGTCATTTTTTACCGTAGGATGATATCGCGTAAGTAACATTTGAATGAAAAGGACAAAAGCGTGTCCCAACCTCGCGCTTGAATTTATCAAAGCCAAAGCACCTAAGAAAAGGTTTGATGGGAATTTTACAAAAGCCCAAAGAGAGACTATCGCGAGAAAAATATTTGCCAAAGGTCCTGCAATAATTGATAGAGGACACCCCGAAAAAGTAATACAATTGTTCAGATGCGTATCTTTATTAATTTCGGAGGTTATGTTTATTTCACAACACCAATCACCGACAACGACATGGCTGATATGGTGAGCATAATAAGAAATTGCAGAAGCTAGAATTATTGATAGGATTCCAATTATTACAGTTGCTATTTTGGGATTCTTTATCTCGGTTTCCACGAAAAAATTAAATTATTTGAAACGCATCTGTTAGGAACAACCTGAGGTTGCGCCACAATTTAAACATTTATAGCAACTGCCGCTTCTTATCATGATGCTGCCGCATTCATGGCAGGGAGGTGCATCTGACTGAGTTTTATAAACTTCTTTTTCTTTTCCTTCTCTAACATCGAACGACAAAATTTTGGTATCGTCGTCTTTCTCGAGAGTCATTTCACTAGTAATTGTGATAGGCAGGTCATCTTTAGGAACAAATTTATTTCCTAACCATCTGAAGATATAGTCGCAAACAGATTTGGCAATCGGGATATCTTTATTGTTTGTGAACCCACTCGGCTCGAAGCGCATATGACTGAATTTATCAACCAAAACTCTTAGAGGAACCCCATATTGTAATGCCATGGATACAGAAGTTGCGAATGCATCCATCAAACCTGAAATAGTTGAACCTTCTTTTGACATAGTAATAAACAACTCGCCCGGCTGACCATCTTCATACAATCCGACAGTGATATAACCTTCATGTCCGGCAACTGAAAATTTATGTGTTATTGCCGCTCTCTCATCCTGTAATCGGTGACGAACGGCTTTAAATTTCTTCGCTCCGTTGGTTACAGAACTCGTATTCAGCGGTTGAGTTCTTTTACAGCCGTCTCTGTAGATAGCAAGTGCTTTTAATCCTAATCGCCATGATTCTGTATAAGCTCGAAGGATGTCTTCTACTGTGGTGTCAGTCGGCATATTAACCGTCTTTGATATCGCGCCGGAAATAAACGGCTGTGCCGCTGCCATCATTTTGATATGGCCCATATACTCAATTGACCGAGTGCCCTCTGCGGGTTTAAAAGCACAGTCGAAAATTGGGAGATGTTCTTCTCTTAAATGAGGCGCATTTTCGATCGTATCAGTTTTTTCGAGGTAAAGGAGTATCTGTTCAATCTGTTCTTCGTCGTAATGTAACCGAGCTAAAGCTTCTGTAATTGTGTTGTTCACAATTTTCATATAGCCACCGCCCACAAGCTTTTTGTATTTTACAAGGGCGATGTCAGGTTCGATGCCGGTTGTGTCGCAATCCATCATGAAGCCAATCGTTCCCGTAGGTGCAAGTACTGTAGTTTGCGCATTCCGGAAGCCGTATTCTTTACCAATAATGTATGCGTCGTCCCAAACTTTTCTCGCCGCATTCAATAAATCGCTTGGGACATAACGATCGGGAATATGGTCAGCTTCTAAGCCGTGCATTTTGATTACCCTTAACATCGGTTCACGGTTGCTCGCAAAACCTTTAAAAGCTCCAGTTTCTTTTGAAATTAGTGCCGATTGTTTATAAGCTTGTCCAGTCATTAAAGCCGTGATCGCAGAAGCATAAGCGCGTCCCTCGTCACTATCGTATGGCAGACCGCGTGCCATGAGTAAGGCGCCCAAATTTGCATAACCGAGTCCGAGAGGCCTGTATTCAAGGCTGTTTTTTTCGATAGCTATTGTCGGATAGCCAGCATTTCCGACAATAATTTCTTGTGCTAAAATCGATATGTTCACGGCGTGACAGAAGTTTGTTACGTTAAATTCACCGTCTTCATTCCTAAACTTCATCAGGTTGAGCGATGCGAGGTTACAAGCGCTGTCGTCAAGAAACATATACTCGCTGCATGGATTTGATGCGTTTATAGGTGCTGTGTTGGGGCAGGTATGCCATTTATTTATTGTTGTATCGAATTGTAAACCCGGGTCTCCACATAACCAAGCAGCATCAGCAATTTCTTTCATCAAATATTTTGCGTCATAAGTATCCATCGGTTTTTTACCCATCACGGAGTGGGTTATCCATTTTTCATTATTAAAAACCGCACGCATAAATTCATCCGAAACTCTAACAGAATGATTGGCGTTCTGATAAGCGATTGAGTCGTATGCGCCACCGGGGACATTAAAGCCACCGTCATACCCTGCATCAATTAAAGCCCAAGCTTTCTTTTCTTCTTCAGCTTTGGAGTGAATGAAATCTATTATATCGGGATGGCTGACATTAAGTATAACCATTTTTGCCGCTCTCCGAGTTTTTCCGCCTGATTTGATAACACCAGCAAAAGCATCATATCCTTTCATGAATGATACAGGACCAGAAGCTGTTCCGCCGCCTGATAAGTGCTCACGCGATGAGCGGAGTACAGATAAATTTGTCCCCGCGCCGGATCCCCACTTGAATAAAAGTCCCTCAGTTTTTGCCAAATCCAATATGGATTCCATCGTATCTCGGACAGAATTAATAAAACAAGCAGAACACTGTGGTTTTTCTTCGATGCCACAATTAAACCAAACGGGGCTATTAAATGATAAATATTGATTTAATAGCAGGTAGGTCAATTCATCATAGAAAATGTCGGCATCTTCGTTCGATGAAAAGTAATGTTCTTTTTTTCCCCAATTAGTTATAGTGTTGGCAACGCGATGGATTAGCTGTTTTAAACTTGTTTCTCTTTCCGGCGTATTTAATTTCCCACTAAAATATTTTGAAACCACTACGTTAGTTGCGGTTATAGACCAGGTCTTTGGAAACTCGACGTCCTTTTGTTCGAAAATAATTTCGCCTTTTTCATTTGTAATAGCCGCTGTGCGTAGTTCCCATTCGACGTTATCGAATGGATGTTGCGCCTTTTGTGCGAAATGTCGATTAATAGTTAAGCCTCGTTTTGATTGAGACTTATGAAAATCCGCAAAGATTGTAGCTTGTACTTCTTCAGCAAATAAATTACTTAATTTATCTATATTCATTTCTTTCTTTGGCATTACAATTCCCTCTCTGAAACTAAATAATTGAATCTGTGTCTTGAAACTTGATTGCAAATATATAAGGTTACTCACATTAAGTCAAGCAAAATTTTAAATATTTTTCAAATTTTATTTTAGCTTGATTTTTAATTGTACTGAAGCTATTTTAAAGGAGATATTTTTCATATTTGTAGGATAAATCTTATATTCAATAAATCGTAATACGCTGTAACATTTAAAAAAATACAAACAGTCATAAATTAAGGTGTTCTTATGGGATTAGCAGTAGAATTTTCAACTATCTCTGAAATGTTCGAGAATATTTTTGAAAAATATTCAAGTACAAAGCGACCAATTTTGATGCAAAAAATTGAAGGCAAGTACGTTGATGTATCCTATTCGGAATTAAGAGACGTGAGTACAAATTTTGCCATCGGGCTTGCGAGTTTAGGCGTAAAGCCGGATGACCATGTGGCTCTGATTTCTGAAAATCGCCCAGAATGGGTAGTTTCAGATATAGCTATTCATAAATTAGGAGCTGTTGACGTACCGATTTATCCAACCCTTACTGCAAAACAGATCGAATTTATATTCAACGATGCGGAAGTTAAGTATGCAATTGTGTCAAATTCATTCCAGTTCAATAAAGTTAAAAAAATATTGAATGCAGTAAAATCGCTAAAAAAAATAATCGTCATTTCTGAGAAAGGTGTAGAGTTAGAAAAAGATGTTTTAAGTTATACACATGTATGCCAAATGGGTGCAGATATCAATAAAAAACAACCTGACTTTAAGAATAAGATTAAACCCAAAATAAATCCATCTAACCTGCTTACAATTATATACACTTCTGGCACAACGGGTAACCCGAAAGGTGTAATGCTTACTCATTCGAATTTAGTCAGTAATATTAAATCAGCTTCACAGGTTATTACGTTATCAGACACAGATGTCTTGCTTTCATTTTTACCTTTATGTCATTCATTCGAGCGCATGGCGGGTTACTATACGGCTTTTGCCTCCGGTTCTACCATCGCCTACGCTGAAAGTGTAGAATCAGTCAGAGATAACTTGGCTGAAGTGAAGCCGACAATCATGACGTCTGTGCCACGACTTTTCGAAAGAATTTATAACCGCGTCCATCGTCAAGTAGAAGAAGGCCCGCCGATGAAACGCAAAATTTTTAACTGGGCTTTGAGCACGGGTAGGAAATACATGGTTGCAAAAAAACATGGTTTTGTTTCGCCAGCGCTTGCAATCAAACACAGACTGGCAGATAAACTCGTGTTTCATAAATTAAAAACTGCAACTGGAGGAAGAATAAGGTTTTTTGTATCGGGCGGCGCGGCGCTTGGACGAGAGTATGGAGAATTTTTTGAAGCAGTTGGCTTGCAGATCATCGAGGGGTATGGACTAACTGAATCATCACCTGTAATCACGGCTAATCGTCTTGATGATTACAAGTTTGGAAGTGTCGGAAAACCTATACCTGGTGTGGAGGTCAAAATAGCAGAAGATGGCGAGATACTCGCTCGAGGTCCGAACATCATGAAAGGTTATTGGAATAACAAGCACGCAACAGAAGAATCTATAGATAATGATAAATGGCTGCATACAGGAGACATCGGAGTGTTTGATGCAGAGGGATTTTTAATAATCACCGACCGAAAAAAACACATGTTTGTAAGCTCGGGCGGCAAAAATATATACCCCCAGCCGATTGAAGGATTATTCCTGCAAAGTAAATATATCGATCAGTTTGTGCTGATAGGCGATAGAAGGATGTTCCTTTCTGCGCTTATCGTTCCTGACTTCGATGCAGTTAAGGAATATGCCGATCGGAATAAAATTTCCTATACTGATGAAGATGATTTGATAAGTAAACAGGAAATTTATGAAATTATAGAAAAAGAAGTATCGACCCTTCAGAAGGACCTTTCGAACTACGAACGAGTTAGAAAATTTGTTTTACTAAGCCGTCCGTTCAGCATCGATGGCGGAGAAATTACTCCGACTATGAAAATTCGCCGGAAGGCAGTTGAAGAAAAATATCAAAATATGATTGAAGAAATGTATAAAGTTAAAAAATAACTTCCAGGAGATTAGTAATGAAAAAAATAGTAACGCTTTTTACTTTGTTGTTGTTTGGCTCTATGTTTTTATTTTCTCAAGAGGAAAGTGAACAAATTCTCAAACCCAAAAAGGAAATTATCAGGATGGGTGGTGCGGGCGGATTCACACCGTTTGTATTATTTTGGAATGTGAAAAATGTTAATGAGTCCATGTCAACACTAGGTAACTTTCCCCAGTTTAAAGATCAACCGATGTTCCTATTCGGCGGACAAGGTTATGGCTATATAATGTTTATACAAAATTTACGGATCGGAGGTATTGGAGCGGGCGGCAGCCAATCGAGTTCGATTATAGGTTTAGATGGTTTTAGAAGAGATGCGGACATCGACATCGGTTTTGGTGGTGTAACGGTCGAATACTCAATCCCCATAACCGAAAGATTAGATATTGTCCCTGGTATTATGCTCGGCGGCGGTGGGATAGGCCTCAAGTTGCGAAGAGATGAATACGGGATTAAGGATTGGAATAATTTGATAACTGAAATTGGGTCGAGTGGCAACGTAAAAAATTTTCGTAGAACGTTCGACGGTTCCTTTTTTATATATCAACCGACATTGAATTTTGAATATGCAGTCCTAAGGTGGATAGGGCTCAGGTTAGGTGTAAGCTATGTGGGGATGATGGCGCCAGATTGGAAACTTGATGAAGCGTTCGATGTAGCAGGCGTCCCGGATAAACTAAACGGAAGTGGATTGATGATCAATGCAGGAATATTTTTAGGCACCTTTCTCTTTTAGTCCCCGCCGATGAAAAAAATATTAGCAAATAGTTGGCTGCAGCTACTACGGATACAAAATAGTTCAAAGCCGTTAAAGCCATTCGATAAAACCAGAATAAATAATATTCTATTCATTGAAGTATCGAAGCTTGGCGATGTTGTTGCACTGCTGCCGACCATTAGATGTTTCCAACAAAATATTCCGAAAGCACGGTTGCACTTTGCCGTTGATACAAGGTATGTATCCGTCGTCCGTACATTTGTACCATCCGCAGTTATTTATCCTTTAGATAAAACTGATTCTTTTTCAGGTATTCTTTCGGCAGTTCAAAGTTTGCTCGAGATCCGTTTCGACTTATTATGCAGTATGAGCCCCTCTCTCAGAAATGCTTTTTTAGCTTTTAGGCTTAATAGCACTTTTAAAGCAGGTTATTTTGAGTCCTATTCAGCTTATACGCCATTTTTATTTAAGAACCATATAAAGTCGTACGGTATTTCTAAAACTCATTCACAGACTTTTTACAAAGAGAATATCGAGGAGAGAGGTTTAAAAATATGTAAACATCTACGGCTGGAATTGAACAGACACACCTTGTTCTCGAATCCTGTAAATATACCCGTCAGTAATTCCATCGAGAAGTCATCGTTAGTGAAAACACCTTTCGTTGTAATGCATCCCTTCTCTGGATGGGAATATAGAAACTGGAAAGCTGAACGCTATGCTGAATTAGCAAAACAGATAATAAAAGAAACAGATTTTAATGTAGTAATAATTGGTTCGGTGAACGAGAAAATTGATTCCGAAAAGCTAAAAACATCTATAATGCATCCCGGTAAAGTTTTTCCTATATTTAATCATAATCTCGATGATATGATAGCTATAATATCTAAGTCAAAATTATTTATAGGAAACGATTCAGGTCCTCTCCATTTAGCTTCGGCGTTGAACATCCCATCTATTGGTTTGTTCGGACCTGCAACTCCGGCTCTTACTGCGCCAAAGAAATTAGATAATTTCTATTTTCATAAAAAAGTAGATTGCTGTCCGTGTGACCAAACAAAATGCGTTCGACCGGATTCACCCTGCATAGATTTAATTACGGTTCATGAAGTAGCACAAAAATCGATACATTACCTAAATAAGTACAATTAAATTTCGGAAATAAATGTCAGAAAAAAATTATTTAGCAGGAGTTAGAGTAGACGTAATAACAGGAAACGGTATACTCGAACGCCTTGATTCGTTAATAAATGAAAGCCATAAAGGTACATTTTTGTACATAAATGCCCACGGTGTGAACCTTGCGCAAAAAAATAATTGGTTTAAACAATTCTTAAATCGGTCTGTTGTTAGTTATGCCGACGGACAGGGTATTCGTTTAGCAAGCTGGTTGAGCGGCTTGCCTATTCCACCGTTAGTCAACCTTACTAGGTGGGTGTGGGAATTACTGACTCATTGTCAGAATAAAAAGTATTCAATCTTTTTACTTGGCAGCACCGACCGTAACATCGTTAGAGCGGTTGAAAATATCCGAAAAATAATACCGGACATTAACCTTGTCGGGTCTCATCATGGCTACTTCGAAAAACATGGCGCAGAGTCCAATTCGGTTATTGAATCAATCAACCGTCTCAAATCAAATATCCTTATTGTCGGAATGGGAATGACTCTTCAGGAAAAGTGGATTCTTGAAAACTTCAACAAACTTAATGTTAATGCAATTTTTAATGCTGGAAGCTGTATAGATTTTATAGCGGGAGCTAAAAAAGTTTGTCCGCAATGGCTCTCAAATATTGGTTTTGAGTGGCTTTTCAGGTTAATTCATGAACCAAAACGGTTATTCGTGAGATACATCGTTGGCAATCCGATGTTTCTTTATTATATTTTCAGTAGAAAAAAAAAGAATAATTATGATTAAATTGATAAAAATTGTTTTGTTGCTTTTAAGTTTTACTCCTATCTTTTTTGGGTTTTCTGCAGCGCAAAATAGATCTTTCGTAATAATCTCACAAAGTAAAGATGAATTGGTTATTAAATATTTACCTCAGTCATACAACCTAATTCCTGTCGAACTTGATGGTATCACTTACGTTACAGCTATCGGTAAAACAAGCGGTTTGACGAATGAAGTAGGGAAACCAGCATTACCTATCGAGGCTGCATTGATTGCCCTTCCGCCCAATAAAAAATTAGTTGCCGACGTAATAGAATCAAAATATGAATTGTTGGAGAATCAGAACATCGCACCAGTGCCTTCCGAGGAGTACGATGAGGATGGAAATACAAAACTAATTTATCAGCTCGATAATAAATTTTATAAAATCGAAACGAATTATTATCCCCGTAGTATAATCAATATCGAACAACCGATTCGATTAAGAGATCAACTGACGGCAAAGGTTATAGTTTTCCCAATGCAGTATCAACCCGCCAATAAAACTCTTAAACAATTTAGTCATCTGATAATACGATTGAAATTTATCGATGAGCCGAATAAGCAAGATTTGATTTCCGTAAGCGCTGCAGACAAATATTACGACCCAATGTACAAATCTCTGATTTTGAATTACGAACAATCAAAGTACTGGAGAGTGCGTGAAAAGCAAGTCAGTCAGATACAGAAAACTGACCCCGTTACGGATTGGTGGGAAACGGGCAGACAGTATTACCGCATACCGATTGTTCAAGATGGTATGTATAGGTTGACCTATACACAGTTGTCGAATGCTGGAATCGATTTACAAACACTGCCTATCAATACAATTGCAATGTATTATAAGGGTCATTCGATACCCATCATTGTGGATACAACAAATGCTAATTTCCAGAATTGGTACATAGATTTTTACGGTACACGAAAATACGGTGATTCAGCTTTTTATGATATTTACAATGATACGAGTTACTACTGGTTAACATGGAATGATACCAGACCGCAACGCTTCAGTGTTCAACCGACAGATGCTGCCTCTCCGGTTTATATCTCCAATACTTACTCTGCCTTCAGGCACTTTGAAAGGGACTCAAATTATTATTACGGCTATAATGACAATGAGATTAGAACCGTAACGAATGTACCCGGTGAGGGCTGGTATTGGCTGGATTTCGTGGCTACCGTAACAAAAACATTAACCTTTTATATAGATACATTAAACCCAGGCAGGTTTGATTCTGCATATTTCAAATCACGATTTCACGGAATGACAGCTTATGACGACACAAACCGGTCGCGACATAAGGTCAAGGTTACACTTAACGGCAAAATTTTAGGTGAGGTGCTATGGGAGCAAAATCGAGAATTAATATTTTCCACGAGCTTCATCGATACGCTTCTTAAGAAAGGAACAAATACACTCCAAATCACAGGGACGATGGTAAAATTATCAAAATTTTATTTAGACTGGTTTGAATTAAAATATAACTGCCCTGTTTCGGCAGAAAATAATTATTTAGATTTTACCGCTGCTGCACAACCAACTTCTGAACCCGTTTTGTTCCAGGCAGCAAAATTTAACACAACTAGTATCGACGTTTTTGACCTTACCAGTTATAGAATTATTACTAACATCACCAATCAGGGAAATATATGGACGTTTAAGGATACTTCACTTACAGGTAAGCGGTATTTAGCGATGAATCAAAATGCTCGGCTAACGCCAAGCGCACTCTTGCCTCATACATTTCCGAATATACGGTCTAATCTTACCGGTTCAGATTACATCGTAATAACTCATCCTTTATTCAAAAGCTCGGCAATAGCTTTAGCAAATTCCCGGGCGGCGGATGGTCTGCGGACAAAAGTTTTTGACGTCCAGGATATATACAATGAGTTTAACTATGGACATAAAGAGCCGTTGACAATTAAACAATTCTTAAAGTATACATACTACAACTGGCCTCAACCCGCTCCAAGCTACGTCGTTATGTTTGGTGATGCCTGTTTAGACTTTAAGAAAAAAATGCCTTCAACTACAAAATATGATTTCCTTCCCGGATATGGAATACCGATGAGCGATAATCAGCTTGTTTGTTTTGATTCTGTTTATTACTTCATACCTTCAATGAATATCGGACGTATTCCCGTGGAAAATCCAACACAGGCAAATCGTGTTGTTTCTAAAATAGTTAATTACGACAATCCTCCGTTCGACGATTGGAACAAGAAAACTTTATTTATTGCGGGCGGAACTACCGACAGTGAGCGATGGCAATTTAATACGCTCTCTAATTTATTGATCGACGAAAGCATTACTTCGCCTCCGCTCGGTGGCGAGGCTTACAAAGTTTATAAATCATCTTCAGCTATTATTGACGGCGATTACAAACAATACATGCAAGGATTAGTGAATGAGGGACTATCCTTCATAAACTTTATTGGACATTCAGGCGGCAGAATTTGGAATGTTGATATCGGCAATCCTAACGACCTTCAAAATACAAACGGAAAACTACCATTCGTAAGCAGTGTGAGTTGCAATGTAGGCGCTTTTTATACTCATTTTGCAAACGTGCTTTCCGAAGATTTTCTGATGGCTGATAATCGCGGAGCGATTGGTGCATGGGCAAGCTCAAACGTAGGTTCTGCCCAGACCGGCTATTATCTTGCAAAAAAATTTTTAGCTGATGCAGTACAAGAATCTCTTTGCACTTTTGGCGAGCTTACAACCACTTCACGTATCTATTTTTGGGCTATTAATGGATATTATGTCACGCCAACTACAATCCATACATTGAATCTGTATCCACTAATAGGCGATCCATACTCAAAATTTGCGCTACCCCAGAAACCGGATTTTTTATTGAAACCTGAGTATCTTACATACACACCCGAGACCCCGGTTGCGGATAATTTTGTTTACCTAAAAATTAATGTTCACAATTATGGATTGATGCCGGCAGATAGTATTTTAATTTCAGTACGCGATAATTATACAGATGAATTAGGTTTATCAAAAGGAGAATCCGATATCATCCCACCGTTTAAATGGAGACCGATCGCTTATTCAGATACCATCATCGTAGAGTGGGATGTTAGAAATAAAGCGGGAAACCACATCGTAAAAGTAAACGTCGACCCGTTAAACGAAATACAGGAAAGTAATGAATCTAATAATTATTCGGAGTTGACTATATATGTGAACAGAAATGTTATTTATTCGCTCAACCCACAATCCTTTTCTGTTGTTCAAAACGTTGCGCAAAATTTACGAGTCACAGTGCCCACCACTTACGATAGCACAATAGTGAAGCATACAGAAAAAAAAGATACATTACTTTATCCTAAACAGGCAAATAATACTATTCCACCTTTTACGTTTTTCTTTGAATTGGATACCGCCTCTAATTTTAATAGTCCGTTTAAAATTACTTCTGCTCCGGTAATACCGGCTCAGGTTTACGCTGAATGGACAACTCCATCTCTTACAAATGAACAAGTGTACTACTGGCGTGCAAGAACATTCGACGGCAAACGTTACGGCGCATGGGCTACATCTTCATTTACAGTGAGCGACAGTGCATATTTGACTTCAAAAATAAAATGGAAACAATCCAAAGTTCAACAATTTTCACTTAATGACCAACGCAGCGTATTTCTTACAGATAGCGGCGTAACGATGCAACGAACTAACGGACTGCCGCTCTACGTTCGCTCATTAGGATATAGAGCCTACCCCGACTCCGATTATTACAGCATAATACAGATAGGCGCTACAAAAATAATCGGACATTGGTGGTCGGGAGCTTATAGTTACATCGCTGCACGTATAAACCCTCTAACCGGCGGCTATGAAGCAAAGGGTTATACACTCTCGACTTTAGGGCAGCCGGATAGTTTATTAAACTTCTTACAATCTGCACCGGTCGGTTATTATGTTGCGCTCTCGGTGGTTCAGAATGGCCAGTCAGGTATGAACGAAACTCTATATCAGATGTTTGAGAAATTGGGGGCTACGAGAATTCGTTCTGTAACCTCCGGTCAAGCGTGGTGTTTGATTTCACGAAAAGGTACTACCGTTCCAATGATGCCGCCGCTCGAAAGTTATAGCCCGACTGCCGTTGCGGATTCTGATTATCAAATGCCGAATTATTACAGCGCTGGCATTGGTGAAGTAAAAACACCGCTTATAGGCCCTGCATCCACTTGGAATACTTTGTACTGGGATAACCAGATATACACTAATACCGACCTCAAGTTAAAGCTGATCGGAGTTAAGAATGATTTTACAATAGATACTTTGATGACGCTGCAAAGTGAAGAAAAACTTGCCGACCTTACAAGTATAAATTCCTATGTATATCCAAAGCTGCAATTGTACGCTATTCTTTCGAATCAGGATGGATTGAACACACCTGTTTTGAAAAATTGGTCTATCGTTTACGGACCTACTGCCGAATTAGCTACAAGTCCTTGGGCGTTTACTGCCGCTTCAGAGCGTTTCCCGAACAGTGAACCGTTAGACGTGAGTGTTGATATTTATAATCTGGGTGAAGAAATTGCAGACAATATCAAAGTTACGTTTGAATTGCAGCCGAATATATTCCTCGACTCAGTATGGATTGATACGCTGGGTATAGGGACTTCAAAAACGATAACTAAACAGTTTAACGTATCCGGTTTACTCGGAAATCAAACCCTCATTACAAAAATAAATCCCAAACCCGGAAGCAACGACATGGTTTATGAGAATAATGTTTTATTTTTTCCATTTTACCTTGACATCGGAGTGGGAGTAACCAGCGATATATCAGTGACTTTCGACGGTAAAAAAATTAAGGATAGAGATTATGTTTCGGCACAACCAACGATTAGTATTGAATTCCCGAAGAATTTTCCCGTAGATCAATTATCAACGATTAAGTTGGATAACTCGGACTTAAAAGAAAGTGAAATAAAACAGAGTGTATCGAAATCAGGGACAGGTAATACTTTGGAATACAAACCGAAGCTGTCAGACGGTACACATCGGCTGATAATTAACTCAAAGAGTAATACTTTACTCTACGCGGCGGACTTTCAAGTTTCCAGCAAGCCTCAAATTTTAGACATTTTCAATTATCCTAATCCATTCAATGATAAAACTAATTTTACATTTAAAATAACGGGTGTGAATATTCCTGAGAAATTAACTGTAAGCATATTCACTGTTGCGGGAAGAAAACTGCGCGAGATTATCGTCTATTCGGATAGATTGGATTTTGATTTTAACAGTATTGAATGGGATGGACGCGATGCGGACGGGAATGAATTGGCAAACGGCGTTTATTTATACAAGCTGAAAATGTTTGGTGATGAGGACGTACAGAGTAACGCACAGAAGTTGGTAAAATTGAAATAAGAATTTAAAATCAAAGAAAATTGGGTTGTGAGTTCTGAAGAATCAATGATCCCGGTTGGCTAACTTTAATCCAGTATCCTTTGTGCTCTTTGTGTAAAAACTTTGCGGTCTTTGTGGTTTATAAAATAATTGTTAAGGATTTATGAGAATTAATGAACCCGGCTGATTCACTTTTATCCAGTATCCTTTTCCAGCGTACAAAGTATCCGCAATAGAATAACCACTCTTATAGCTGTAAAATTTTGATGTAATAATTTTATCGGGGTTGGAGATGATTTGAGACGTCGGTAATGGATTTCCAATAGCGCCAATCATGTTCCACCCGGCGGTTACAGAAATTATTTTGTTGGAGAGTGTAGTGCCTGTAAAATTAACCTGCTGATTTGAATTAAACTTCAACCAATAACCAGTTCCGGGCTCAAGAATAGTTTTAATTGCATAACCCGAACCGGGTACAATTGTAAACGCGCTCGAAGTAGCAGTAGGAAAATAGTTTGTCTTCTCGCCGGAACTGTCGATAGGAATGGAAACCATATTCCATAAATTATCGACATCAATATCGATGTTTGTCCGCTCGTTATAATCTACGTTGAATTTTAAGAACTTTAACTTTGACCGCGATATCGGTCGTGCTTCAGGTTGTGAGCTTGTTGTTACATAATTCGCCCCAGGAATTTTATCCTCCTGAAAAACTAAATAAACCCAATTACTATCATTTAGAATCGGATTAACAGTCGAGAGGGAGACGTATCTTTCATCTATATCATTAGTCTGCGAAATGTTACGCGGTATTTGCCAAGTAATTCCATTGTCATCGCTGTATGTTATGAGAATGTCGCTGTAATTAAATCCCTCGAAGTCAGTTACATCCTGCAAGAAGGCATCCACTGCTATATATAATCTTGTACCCGTTGAGTTTTTACCGATAGTAGGAAAATTGAAGGCAAAGTTGTGATTGGTTTGAATTCTTCCGCTGCCCGTTGACTTCATAAGTTTTGGAAAGTAGAAACTATCAATAACAACGCTCGAGGTTTGAGTATCTGATTTCCAAATCATAACCTGATTCGCAAGCTTATAACCGGAGACATCGTAAGCGCTCGTAGTGTAGGTTACATAAAGTGTGGTTCCCAAATATGTGGCATCGAATCCAGTCCAGCAAGGTCCCTCGGTACCGTTCTCACGGGCGATAACTTTTTTTGGACCCCAGCTTGCGCCGTTGTCAGTTGTTTCGCGATAGATCAGAGAGTCAGGGTAGGTGCTGGCTCGCCAAATAATTGCGGCTGTACCGTTATCTCCCGATGCAATTGCGATTCGTCCTGCGTGTTCGGAACTCGTCTCAAATCTTTGCCATGAACCCCACTCCTTATTTGTATCGAACGTAATTACGGATAATCCGCTTAACGCGCTTGTCGGTGGAAAAGACCCTGCAAGAATGATATTTCTATTGGTTGTTTGTGTAATTTGGGACCAGGCAATATCATCGCTTCCAGGTAGATGAAGTGGGGTAGAAAATGACACAAAACTTTTCCCACCTTCGTAATTATCTAAATAAAGTGAGCTTTGTATAGGTGAGCCGGTTAAAGGCGATCCATGACTTGCAACTGCAGCAATATTATCAGAGTACTCGTTTAATACTAATGCCAGCGATGGATAACCTGAACGGATGTTTGGAACGGTAACAGGATTTCCCCATGTATTCCCACCGTCATAACTGAAGTTATAAAAAACTCGTCGCGATATGGATACGGCAATCGGGTCGACAGAATCAGTCGATGCCATCATAGCTATATGTATGTTGTCCGGATTGGTTGGATTTATCTCGATATAGTTAATAGCTCCGCCGTTGCTTTGTAAGTCCCAGAAGCCGGAGATGTTTGTGTTTATGCCAATGCTTTGAGAGTAGGATTTGTTTTCAGTGAATGAATGTGGGATTATTAAACTCTGAGGTGATAACGGGGACTCGAAAATAATAGCTTGCTTCGCCGTAAAATCGACGGTTTGTGTGATAGCTGTTGATGAAATAATAAATGATAGAACAAGCAGTATGATAGGATTTTTTCGCATCTATTTTAATAATGTCTATTTTTATTCTAAAGTAACATAAAATATGGTATAAAATCAAATATCTACAAAATGGATATTTTCCAGAATATTTGTATATTCACTTAACAAAATAATAATTATTATGACAGAAAAAATGAACAACACAGAAGCCGAACAGAAAATCGAAAAAAAAATCGACTACCTCGAAATAATTTCGCTCCTTTGGTCGAAGAGGAAATTTATTTTAATCGTAACGCTAATAACGACAGCAGTATTCATAGGGTTGACGTTCCTGATGACGCCAACATATTTATCATCTACAGTAATACTTCCAGATATGGGAAAGGATAAATTAGGACCTTTAGGAGATTTAGCTTCATTAGCCGGAATAAATATTGGCGGTGAGGTAATAATGGTTAAGCTTTATCCTGATATTATTCAAAGTGAAGCTGTATTAACCCCCGTAATAGAAAATAAATACAAATCTAAATTATACGATCAGCCGGTAAATCTAATAGAGTATTTTGAAATAGAAGAAGAAACTCCTCGTCGAACTCAAGAGGTTATCCTCGAACGGATGAGAAAATTGTTAAAAATTGAGATGAGTCAAAAGACGGGTTTGTTGACTTATTCTATTGAAACGAGAGACGCGCAAGTTAGTGCCGATATACTGAACAAGATTACTAATGAATTAAATAATTTCTTATTAACAAAGAAAGCTACAAACGCGGGCGAGCAGCGTAAATGGATTGACCAGCGTTTGAGAGAAGTTAAATTAGATTTATCAAAAGCGGAAAATGTATTAAAAGAATTCAGAGAAAAGAATCGCAGAGTTACGGACTCACCACAGTTGCTTTTGGAACAAGAACGGTTCATGCGGGATGTAACTATTCAGGGGACAGTTTATTCAACTCTGATCCAGCAGTACGAAATGGCAAAGATAGAAGAATTAAAATATGTACCTATTATAAATGTTTTGGACGAAGCAAAACCGGCGGCAGAAAAGAATAGTCCGAAGAGAAGAATATTTGTGACAGTCGGATTTTTATTGAGTTTCTTCGGCGCGGTAGGTTATGTGATTGTGAAAAATAGATACTACAATGAAATTGAAAAATATTTGAAAATTATTAAAACGGATAAAAAGATGTAATGTTGAATATGCACAAACCTGAAATAATCAATATATTTACTCAGGAATTAAAGCAAAATCAGGAAATATTATTTGCTTATGTCTTTGGGTCTTTCGTAAATGGTGAGAATTACAAAGATGTTGATGTGGCAAGATATGTTAATAATTTATCAAATCAGATTAATAAATCGCTGCAGGAATTATCCAAGTATCAAGATATTCCAAACGTTGAAATATTGAAATCATCGGAGAAGTTAGGAAACATCAAATACGCTTTTGGTAACAAATGAATTTCAAAACATACGAATTCTGCGGCATTGCAGATCTATCCCTTGAGAAAGGGTGGAAGATGGTAAGAAGATGAAAACAAAAATAATGGCGGTCTCCGCCGATTTCGAATTTCGAACGAGATAATGCAACATTGACACATATTTTTAGTAAAACACGGGATATTATTAACCAAATAAAAAAGAAATATTTATGGAAAAATTTGTATATTAATTTTGTAAATGAGAGATAATAATAACACAATAAGCCGCGTATTCTGGGATTACGATTTTTCAGAAAAAGAATTAAAAGATCTTCTCTACGGAAAAATCACCCGTCTCGGATTTTTGGATCGCGATAAACTCATCATAAGAATGATTACATATTTAAATTGGTACGAATTTATCCAATTAGTTCCTTTTAACTTGTTTCAACAAATTATTGACGACAAGATAATAAAAAAAATTAAAGACAATAATATTGCAAAAGGGTTGAAATTTGTCAACAGATTTTTACACGAACAAACTATACCCGCTTCAAAATAAAATCTTATCATTAATTGATAGTGTTAAAACCGGATTTTATTTAACGGGGGGAACTGCTCTAAGTAGATTCTATTTGCATCATCGGTATTCCGATGATCTAGATTTTTTCCAAAATATGAAGCCAAAGTTTTCATCTGATATTTCTGAAATCATAAATCGTTTGGCAAATCATAAGAGAACAGATTTGACAATAATCGCGAAATCAGAAAATTTTTACAGATGCCAATTACAGCATGGGGATATTATTCTTAAGATAGAATTTATTAACGATGTGCCATTTCATCATGGCGATTTCAATAACTTTGATTTATTTTCACGAGTGGACAATGTGAACAATATTCTTAGTAATAAAATTACTGCAATAATTGACAGAGATGAACCGAAAGATTTTGTAGATATCTTATATATCTGGAAGAAATATTCACCGGATTGGAAAGAAATATTTGGCAGCGCCAATTCTAAAGCCGCTGGAATTTTTCCGCCAATTGTCGCTGAAAAAATCCTGAACTATAATTTAGACTACTTGAATGAGATTAAATGGGTAAAGAGACCTATACTGGAAACAATCAGCCATGATAGGAAAAAAATGTGTAAAGATATTATTGGAATATGAAAACAAAAATATTGGCGGCCTCCGCCGATTTCGAATCTCGAAAGAGATAATGCAACATTGACACATATTCTTAGTAAA
>CAZOQB010000023.1:0-47883 GCA_964581995.1 uncultured Ignavibacteriaceae bacterium
TCTTTTTACCCCTTTGCATTACACCATAATTAGCAACCGGTAACTGTACGCTACCTAATTATTTTCAAATTTTTTATGTTTTTTCGACACTTTGCTTTTAAAAAAATATTTATATAATTTAAACCATTCAAATAAGTGCGGTATTTAGGCATAAATCGAAGAATATTTAAATGGAGATTGATATGGCACCCTTCATCATTCTAATTTTTCTTGTAATTATAGTTGCTTGGGTAATTATGAAGTATAACGGTCTGGTTACGCTTCGTAATCAAGTCGAAAACGGTTGGAAGCAAATCGACGTCCAACTAAAACGTCGGCACGATTTGATCCCAAATTTAGTAAACACCGTTAAAGGATATATGGAATTCGAGCAAGATACACTGCGTCAAGTTGTTGAAGCTCGAAACGCTGCCGTTAATGCTAAAGGTGTGAAAGATGCAGCGATTAAAGAAGGCGAATTGACTTCCGTTCTATCCCGCCTTTTTGCTTTAGTTGAAAATTATCCGAACCTTAAAGTAAACGAGAACGTTAAACAATTGCAAGAAGAATTAACCAGCACAGAAAACAAAGTAAGCTTTGCCCGGCAATTTTATAATGACATAGCAATGAAATTTAACATCGCTCAAGAAATTTTCCCGTCAAACATCATAGCAAATATTTTTAACTTTGAGAGAGCAGACTTATTTGAAGTTACTGCCGCTGAAGAACGCGCAGTTCCAAAAGTTGACCTTTCTGTAAAGAAATGAGTATTCTGGGAATAAATCTTTACGAACAGCAGCAGCGCAATAAACGCCGTACTTTAATTATCATGCTCGTGTTCATTTTATTTTTTACGTTCTTAGGGTACGGGTTCGACTTATACTATTTTGGAAACGACCCGCTCGGATTGGTCGGCGAAAGTTTCGGCTTCCCTACCGCCACGTTCGTTGCTTTAATTTTTGGAAGCTTGTTTTCTCTATACGGATACCAATCCGGTGCGAAAGCCGTTTTAAGTTCAGCGGGTGCTTATCTGGTACCACTCAACGACCCTCAATACCAAACACTGCGCAATGTAGTGGATGAGATGAAGATTGCTTCAGGTTTGCCTCTGCCTCAACTATTTGTTGTACCCGACCCGGACCCAAATGCTTTTGCAACTGGTAAAGACCCGGCTCATTCATACATTGCCGTAACGCAGGGCTTGCTGGACAAGTTGAACCGGGAAGAATTACAAGCTGTAGTCGCACACGAGATGAGCCACATTAAAAATTATGATATTCGCCTGATGACTGTTGTTGCAGCATTAGTGGGTGCAATAGCGCTCCTTTCTGATTTTGCTGTCAGGGGTATGCGTTTCGGCGGACTGAGTAGAGGAAGCAAGAAGAATTCAAAAAGCAGCGGCGGCGGGCTGATAGCATTGATTTTGATGGTTGTATGGATTATTGGAATTATACTCGCACCTGTATTAAGTCGGCTGTTAGCCATGGCGGTCTCGCGTCAGCGAGAGTATTTTGCCGATGCGACTGCTGCTGAACTTACCCGCAACCCTCTTGCACTCTCATCGGCTTTAGAAAAGATTGAAAACACATCGGAACCGACTCAATCCATTAAACGCGGTTCGGCTCATCTCTGTATTGTCGATCCACTTGGTTTGAAAGCTAATTTCAAAGAAGGATTTGTTGCCGACATATTCGCAACTCACCCTCCTATTTCAAAACGGATTTCACTCTTAAAAGGAATGGCTTATCAATACGATTCTAAACTAACAACATTCAATAATTAATTATGAAGAAAAAACAAAACATTCTTCCTGAACCGTTGGACAGGCGTTACGACACTCAAAGACTCGACACAATTGATACGAGCGTCCTTGACACTTTTCCCTACGAATATGCCGGTAAAGATTTAACAATCAACATAGATACCGATGAATTCACCGCAGTATGTCCTTTCTCCGGCTTACCCGATTTTGCCACAATTAAAATAAATTACATACCAGATAAACTATGTATTGAACTCCGTTCATTCAAATATTATCTTATGTCGTATCGCAATGTCGGCATTTATCAAGAACACGCAGTAAACCGAATTCTCGAAGATTTAGTCGGGTGCTGCAAACCGAAATGGATGCAAGTAACTGCGGATTATAAAGTGCGCGGAGGAGTTCATACAGTTACAAGTGTCGAATACAACAAGAAGAAGTAAATTTTATAATATTTTTCACACGCAGTTCTTTTCTCGCTTGTAGTTTCACCCAAAAACCCTTATATTTAAAGTGATTTTTAAGAAATTTGCAGACTTCTGGGCGAATGGCGGAACTGGCAGACGCGCTAGACTTAGGATCTAGTCCTTAACCGGGGTGGGGGTTCAACTCCCCCTTCGCCCACGCACTTGAGTTTTCCCGTTAAATATTTAACATCTTTTAGAAAGGATAATGTTTTTTGGACCATAATATTGCACATATCAACGAAACTGAAAAAGAAGTAGAAATAAAACTTACGCCCGAAGAATTGCTCCCTCATTTCGACAAAGCTTACAATGAATACAGAAAGAAAGTCGAGATTCCCGGATTCAGGAAGGGAAAAGTTCCTCTCGGTATGATCAAAAACATATACGGCGAAGCAATCGAATATGATGCATTAGAAAAAATAGCTAACGATATGTTCCATGATTTTACCGAAGAGAAAAATATCAAACCGGTCGGAACGCCTTCTCTTGTTGATATGAATTACAAACGCGGTGAATCTGCTGCGTTCAAGATTAAGTACGAAGTAATACCGGAATTTGAATTAAAGCAGTACAAGGGATTAAGCTTCGAAAAGCTTGTCCATCATATTGATGATGCTGAAATGGAAGATGAAATAAAACGCATCCTTTTTGCAAACTCTTCGCTTGAAGAAGTTAAAACGGTTTCCGATGAAAACCACGTGGTAACCTACGATGTACAGGATTTAGACGATAATAAAGAAATCATAATCGGAAAAAAGGCAACCGGAGAAAAAATAAATTTAGCGGGAGAAAATATACTTCCCGAATTAAAGGAAGCGCTTTTAAATAAATCGGTTGGCGATAAACCACTCGTAAGCTTCGAAGTCAAACATGATGAACATACACACAAACACAATGTGGAATTGACGATAACGAAGATAGAAAAAAGTGTTTTACCGGAACTTAATGACGAGCTGGTGAAGAAAATAACCAAAGAAAAAGTCGCGTCAGTCGATGAGTTTAAAACACAGTTAAAAAATGATTTGGAATTATACTGGAAAAACCAAACTGACCGCAAGCTGATGGACGATATTATTAACGGCATTATTTCCCAGCACGAATTTGTGACACCACCTTCAATGGTTGATAATATTCTGGATTCTTATGTTGATAATCTTAAACAGAGATACCCGAATAAAACATTACCTTCTGATTTCGACATCAAACAATTCAAGGAAGTCAATCGCGTCGATGCTATCTGGCAGGCAAAGTGGTATCTTCTTAGCGACAGGATCATAAAAGCAGAAAATATTAAAATTGATGACACCGAGTTAGAGAAACTGGCAGAAGAAAATTCTCTAAAAACGGGAATCGAAAAAGACAGATTGCTTGATTATTACAAAAGAACCGAGTCGGTAAAAGACAGAATGGTAATGGATATGCTTAAAGAGTTTTTAAAATCAAACAATCAGATAACAGAAATAATTGAAGAATTAAAAAAATAATGAGGATAGAATGAAACCGATATACAACCAGCTTGTACCAATTGTAGTTGAGCAAACCGGCAGAGGTGAACGAGCTTATGATATTTTTTCAAGACTCTTAAAAGAACGAATCGTCTTCATAGGCACACCGATAGACGATACAATCGCAAGTTTGGTCATCGCACAATTACTTTTTCTTGAATCCGAAGACCCCGATAAAGATATTCACCTTTATGTCAACAGCCCCGGCGGGTCTGTTTCCTCTGGCTTGGCAATATATGATACAATGCAATATATCCGTGCCGACGTTTCAACAATTTGTATAGGAATGGCAGCAAGTATGGCGGCGGTGTTACTTGCAGGTGGAGCAAAAGGAAAAAGACTGAGTCTCCCGAATTCCCGTATTATGATTCATCAACCTTGGGGCGGTGTTCAGGGAACTGCAACCGACATCAGCATACAGGCAGAAGAAATTTTGAGAATGAAGAAAAAAATTAACCAAATCCTTGCTAGCCATTGCGACAAATCTGTCGAGCAGGTCGAGAAAGACACCGACAGAGATTACTATCTGTCCTCTGAGGAAGCAAAAACTTACGGTTTAGTAGATAATATTTTATTCAAGAAACAACCCATCGATAAAAAAGAGAAATAAGATGAATCAAAAACAAAGACCGGGTGAAATTGTTCGATGTTCCTTCTGCGGACGTCGGACCGAAGAAGTTCAAAGTATGATTGCCGGACCAGATGCGTATATTTGTGACCAGTGCGTTGCCAATTCCGTGGACATCCTACGCAGCAACATGGCGGCAATTACGTCTAAAAAAAAATTAAGCCGATCTCTCCCCACACCTGTTGAAATTAAAAAATCTCTTGACGAATATGTTATAGGTCAGGAACACGCTAAAAAGATTTTGGCAGTAGCAGTCTATAACCATTACAAACGTATCGGTACGAGTAACTTACCTACGCATTTCGATGACGTCGACATAGAAAAGAGCAACATCCTGCTTGTCGGTCCTACAGGAACGGGTAAAACTCTTTTAGCTCAGACACTCGCAAAAATATTGGATGTACCGTTCGCTATCGCCGATGCAACAACGCTTACAGAAGCCGGCTACGTTGGCGACGATGTTGAAACAGTTCTTCTGCATTTACTGCAAAATGCTGATTACGACGTTGAAAAAGCTCAAAACGGCATCGTTTACATTGACGAGATCGATAAGATAGCGCGCAAAAGCGACAGTGCTTCCATTACCAGAGATGTTTCCGGCGAAGGAGTTCAGCAGGCATTGTTAAAAATATTGGAAGGAACTATCGCGGGCGTTCCACCAAAGGGCGGACGTAAACACCCCGAGCAAAACTTAATACAGGTCAACACAAAAAATATTTTATTCATTTGCGGCGGAGCTTTTGAGGGGCTTACTAAAATTATTTCACGCAGAGTTGACCAAAGCCCGGTTGGGTTTGGAGCTCAAATCAAAGGTAAAAAAGATCGTGCAAACGACGAATACTTCACAATGATAGAACCGGATGATTTACTAAAGTATGGACTTATCCCTGAGTTTATCGGTCGATTGCCTGTTATTGCCTCCCTCCACTCTTTAAGCGAGGATGCGTTATTGAGCATATTAACTGAACCGAAGAATGCGCTCATTAAACAGTACAAAAAACTTTTCATGATAGAAGGTGTAGAGCTGGAATTCGAAGAAGATGCACTTCTTTCGGTAGTTAAAAAAGCAATTGATAGAGGTACAGGCGCCCGCGCACTCCGTTCAATTATAGAAGAAACCATGCTCGATATAATGTATCACTTACCGACTTACAAAAATTTGGCAAGGTGCATAGTTACAAAAGAAACATTATTAAAAAAAGAAGACCCGATTTACGAATACGACAAACAAAAGGCAACGGCGTAAGGATTGAAATTTTGCTTGATGATGATTAATTTTTTGTGACGGATAATTATGGTGGGATGATAATAGGTCTTGAGGTAACAGTCAAGCTGCTTTATTCTAATGGAGGGAAAGAATAACCACTTTTTTATCAGTATGGTTGTCCAGAATTCAAATTTAACACGGCGGGTGTAGTACTTTTCCGTGTTATCAATTTATCTACGAGTTTCTATAAGTACACTGCAAAACCTAAACCAACCGCAATCATAGAGTTTTTTAAGTTATCATCACCTGCACATGGTGTAGTAAATGCATATTGTGCCTTCAGAAGAATCGCCCAATCCGGGCTAATGAACATTCTTGATCCACCCACAATAATTGGAAAGGAAAGCTCTCTTTTCTTCCAACCCGAATCATAGAAATGGCCACCGATGTCACCGCCCTGTCTTGTCCAACCCAAACCGATTTTGCCTCCAAGGAAAATATCTACGGTAGAATTGATGCGTAAATTATACAAAGCGCCTAGTGCAAAACCGACTGTATGATACCAATAGTCTTCAACTTTTTCAACCATTATATATCCCGATGATGTATATTCGTATGGAGCTATGTTGGATTCTAAAATATTAAATTCGTAACGAAGATTGAATTCAAGTTCTATTTCCGGTATAATGTAGTATCCAACCGCTGGTTGAAATGAAATTGTATGGTTACGGTCGTATTTAAGAAATGAGCTACTCGGAATAATCTGTGGTTCCTTCTCACTCTGATAAGTATAAGAATAGAAAAAACTACCGGAAAACTCGTAGCGATGGGGGGTATTCTCCTCCTGAGCGTCGGTGAGTTGAGCAATTGTAACCAATCCAAGCAGTATAAGAAATGATTTCATCGATACTATCCTTCACAAAATTGTATACGTTATTATTGTTACAAGATTAATATAAAAGATGCGGCGCATATTACAGTTTTTCTATTATTAATTAACTGCCGTTTTTGTAAGTTTCTATAAGTACACTGCAAAACCTAAACCAACAGCAATCATAGAATATTTTAAGTTATCATACCCTGCATAGGGTGTCGTAAATGAATACTGTGCTTTTAAAAGAATTGCCCAATCTGGGCTAATAAACAGCCTTGACCCTACCACAATAATTGGAAATGAAAGCTCTCTTTTCTTCCAACCCGAATCATAGCTGTAACCATTATAGCCTTGTCTTGTCCAACCCAGACCGATTTTGCCTCCAAGGAAAATATCTGCATTAGAAGTAATTTGTTGATTGTATAAAGCACCTACTGCAAAACCAACCGTATGATCCCAATAATTATCTTCAACGAAATCATCTCCCAATGCTGTTTTGATATTGTATGATTGAATATTAAACGCGTAACGAAGCTCAAACTCAAGCTCTATTTCTGGTAAAATGAAATATCCAACAGCTGGTTGAAATGAAACGATATGATTACGTTCATAACTAAGAACCGAGCGCCGGGGATATTTATGTGCTTCCTTTTCAATCTGATACGTATAAGCATAAAAAAGACTGCCAGACAACTCGTAGCGATAACGAGGACTCTCCTCTTGAGCTTGTGTGAGTTGAGTAATCAATGCAAATAGTATGAGAAAAGATTTCATGTGTCGTATCCTTCACAAAATGGTATACGTTATTATTATTACAAGATTAGCATAAAAGATGCGGCACATAATTACAGCTTGTCTTTGTTTAATTTATTTTAAAATTAATTCCTAATTAACCCGCTTTGATAGTGTGAATATAAGAGGTTTTTAGAAAGAAATCAAATAGATAGGAAAAAAGGTCCAGCAAATATTTTCACTGGGACTTTTTTGTTTTAGAAACAAAAGCCAATCGTCACGAAATCAAGTAAAAAGATTTTTATTGGCATACATTATATCAGGACAAGATAGCATTTTTTTTACTCTTGTAACTTTTGGGTTTATGCTATAATAATCTTTCAATCTCTCCACATCGTACCCAAACGGAAGAAGAAGTGTTTCGGCAGCTTTCAGTGCAAGCTCTGTGTATTTCTCTATGTCGTAACCGTCTTCGAACGCATAAAGCGAAAGCGGTTTTGCTTTTTCCGGTTTGCGCTTGCCCGATTGGTCTATAAGTATGTACTCGATCCTTTCACCCGCCGCAAGGTGAACTCCCGATTCCTCAATCAACCGTGTGACTACCGCATTAACGCTGTTGTTGGAATATTCACTTGCCTCCTTCGAAATATTGCGCCGTATAACAAGCTCCATCGGGTTAACAGTTCCGCTTTGAAGTCGCAAAATAAATTCTTTTGCAACTTCCAGAACTTCAGGCACAAGGGCAGTAATTTCAGCAACCGACTCTGCTGCCGATAATTTTTCTAACATCGCTGCTTGCATCGTCTTAATAAATTTGGGCGTGTCCTTTCTGCGAGTTTCTATGCCGCGTATCTTTACCTCTCCGCTTTTGTAATATCCGACATACCTGTTAGCAGTTGGAAGCTGCGCATCCATCTTTGATGCAGGATAAAGTATCCAGTTGTAAATTCCTTCGAGAGAAATATCGATACCGACTTTTGAATCTATCTCTTCGCATAATTGCAGATAATCTTTTTCTGTAGCTCCCGTTTTTTTTAACCACATACAATCAATGATTGCGTGCAGAAGTTTAAAGCCGCGGCTCTCGGCAATCTCCTTCGCCTGTAAAATTGCATCTCGTGAAAAGGCATTCACCGACTCGTGAGCTTCAATTTTACCGAAGCGTGCATTCTTATAACCCAAATATCCGAAGCAAGTTACAAGCATCCACTTTAGCGCCGACTGACGGTTATCGTAAACTTCCCAGAGTTGATTGCCTTCACGCTTGAGCTGCTGCTTTTTCTTTTTGTAATAAGAGCGTTTCTCGACAACCGCACGGAGAGTTGCAGGCACAATGCCCTCACGCTTGTTGCAAATTCGGTAGCCGAGTTCGGGGACAGTTCTTGCTGAACCTCCCGAAGGTTCAGTATGACCTAAAGAATAGATAATCTTCGGGAGGTTTTCATTTCCATAGCAGCACCGGCAGTTAATTGTTTCCGGCGAAACATTGTGCCGCACCATAATCGTCGGATACATCGAAACGAAATCAAGCTCAGCAACATCTTCGTGGTATCCGATTGGCGGCTGATAAATTAACCCGCCGCGGTCGGCGAGCAAAAGCGTTTCCGCAGATTTAAAATCTTCCGGCTCGCGCTTCTTTGACGGAATCAAAATGTTGTGCCTGTAAGCCCACGAGAGCTGAATGGAAGAAAGCCCCGTGCCGATTGAGGCACGCGCCTGGCGCTGCATCGGTATTTGAGTTATGCGGGCGATTTCGTATAAGCCGTCTAAATATGCCTCGGTAACCGTGAAGGAGTTATGCACATCTATATGCCATCTGCCTGCGAGTTCGAAAGCGCCATCTTTGTGAACTATCTTCCCGTACTGAAAGTAACTCGATTCTTTGGTGGTAAAGTAGTTTACATTTTTATCCCGGTTAAAGCGGATCGGTATTTTGCATTTTTTTGAAATCGAGTTTAACATTGGCATCAGCGAGGCATCGCCGTATTCTGTTAAGATTACATCGGGGTCGAAGCGGTGGAGATGCCAGTTAAACGCTTCAAGAAGCTCTACGGGATTTTGTTGTTCGAGCAAATAAGAATTATTTTCATACGATATTTCGAGTTGAATTATTGAACGATATTTTGGCGGCAGGAAATCGTTTGCATTACGAACCGTCAACATCGTCAGCGGAGGAATACGGTATTCGAAAGCTTCACGTTTATCCGACAAACTGAACGCCGACAGTTTTCCGTTTTCATCTACATGATATTCACCAAAAGCAAGCGGAAACAATCCTGTATGATAAAGATAAAGCTGTGCTACGGAAATATCCGAATCGAAGAAAGCAAAGGGCGGGAAATATTTTTCGAAGAACCAGACGACTTCTTTGAAGTGCATCGTATCGTGAACATTCACTTGTAAAACTTGCAGTTCATTGTTAGTGTACAGGTCTTGCTTTGTAGTTCGGTTTGTCCAGACCGGTATATTACATCGTGCTGCAAGGATTTCAGCCCGCTTCATTTCGGATGTATTAAGATATAAAAAGAAAGACGGCACAAAATCGGCAAAACAAACGTGCTTGATGCCGTTTTCGTCAACCAACCAAATGGTTATACCTTTCGGAGAAGGATAGACATCGAAGAGCCAAGCGGTTATATGGCGATGTTTGATCATGTTTTTTAGCAAAAAATAAAAAATGAAACTGAAAATAATAGGCTCATGACTCCAGACCCAGCACGCTTGGCTCATATTCCGTCTTACGTTTTCCTTCTACCATCTCGCTTATTACAAGCTTTTGCTCTAATTTTTTAATCAGTTTCCTCTGTTCAATCAGCATCGAGATGATGATGCTCTCGAACGGAATAGTGCGCATCGCGTAGAAGTTTTCTGCAAGATGAATTCGTGCTGCGCGGAAAAGATCGTCGAATATTTCCTGGTCTTCTTTACGAAGTCCGCGTTTGTATTTCGACCAGCTTTCAATCTCGCCGTCGATTATTCTTGTGAATGTAGGAAGTGTGCGTCCCATGCTCTTTACTCCTTTCTTTTTCGACTAAAAGTTTTATTTCATCATTGACATCAATTTTCGGTGTTGCTTCAGACGAAACTGCCGCGAGTTTGTAAACAGTATCGGCAACCTGCTTAAGCGAATCAAAAAGCCGGTTGCGTTCTTTCGGCTGAACGTTCCATTCAGTTGAAGCGAGCAATATCGAAATTCCTTGCCGCCGCATCGCATCAAGCTGGGTAACAATTCGCTGCAGCATACCTTGCGCCTCTCTGAACGGAACCTGGTCATCATAAAAAGTATCGAGCAACCCGAATATCAGCGCGGTGTTGGAGCCGATGCGTTTAAGAAACGGAACAAGCCGTTCGTTCACGGCGGCTTCCATTTGATACGACGTAAACCCGCGGGAAACGTAAATGCGTTTGAGCAAAACTTCCGGGTTAATGCGGCGCTGACGTGCAAAACGAGAAATTGCATGCACGTCGAAACGGTTGCACCCGTCCACCACTGCCAACGACTTGCTTTTTACTAACGCATGTGAGGCAAGCAGCAGCGAAAGTTGAAACACACGCTTATCGCCGTATAGCAGGCAAATCTTACCCGACGGCAGATTAGCAAAATCGTTCATCAAGACAAGTTGCGTTACAACGTTTTTATGTATAACAATATCGGACATTTTATAGGGCTATTTTACTCTACTGGAATATACGACAAAAATGTCGGTTTGTCAAATTACAAAGCGACAATTTTGTGTTAATAAAGAATGTTAGGAGGGGTAAAAAATGAGACCACCTTTAAGATGGCTCCGTTTTAAATTTGTCGGGGCGAATCAAACTCCTCGACCTATAAAGCAACGAGCGACTCACTATAGAAAGTGAACCGCTCACATCAGATCGATTACTGCTGCGGCAGTTTGCTGTAATCCAACTCCGAGCCGAACATGCTGTGCGGAATTAGATAAACGGCAAGCGTGATAATTGCGGCAGCTATTACCCATCGTCTCGGGTTCTTAAATTTATAAACCGAAATAGCTGCGAATATCCAAGCAATAAAAGCGATTGCTGTTTTGTTGTCGGTGAGGTCGGTGCCGAAGGGCCAGCCTGTCCAGTAGGCGTCGAAAGCGTACTTCTGAACAACGGGACCTAAAATCATTCCTCCCACAGCAATTAAAACAAGTGTCGATAAGGTAAGGAATTTTAAATTTGCTTCCTTCGTGAACGATTCAATAGCAGCACGATTGGAGAATAGCATTCCGGTGAACATTGTAAACACATGGATAATTAAAACCAAAGATGGCACATCACCTTTAAAACGGATTATGTTAGGGGCTTGTTCAGGAAGTGTAAATGTTTTATCGCCGGCTTGCAGCGTTACTTGATATTCTAATTTTCCCGCTGGCGGCTGGTTAGGAAGTTCCGCCGACAAAGTTCCGTCTTTATAAACCATCTGTACTTTAGTCCAGTCGTCGTTTGTTTTGTATCGTTTCCAAATTACAAAACCTTCGATAGCTGGGTTGTCAGTTTTTATTTCGACCGTATGATTTGTAGTACCGCCGTGGCTTCTACTCAAAGAGTATTTAATGTCTCTGCCTTCTAAATTAATTTTACCATTTATAGGATATGTAGGCCCTGTTGTGCGCTGATATACGGCTGATCCGAGTGTGATAAGGAGTGCGAGTATCCAAAATATAATTGTTCGTTTCATATTCGAGTATTATGATTGTTGTTTAATTGTTTAAAATGATTCCATCAAAAATAAACATTTTTTTAACAACTGCAAATTCGTTAGCGGGTTCATCCCCTTCGGCTATTTAATCAGAAGTGTGACAACTTTAACGGAGAAAATAAAAAAGGTCGAAACAAAATTTCGACCTACAATGTCGGGGTGAGAGGATTCGAACCTCCGACTTCTTGGTCCCAAACCAAGCGCTCTAGCCGGGCTGAGCTACACCCCGAATATTTCATTTTTTTTATAGTCCGTTCTTAAGTCAAGCTGGGTTCCCGCTTGTTGCGGGATTCTCAATTTGAATTATAATTTAACTGCACTTCGTTTCTTAAATTATTACAAATTGGGACTGAACTACATCTTCAATTTTTAGTGATTCAATATACAAAAGTTTCATACAACTTGCAAAATTAGTTAAAAAAACATAGAAATACTTGACATTGGTAAAAAATACAATTAACTTTTAATGAATTTATATTTAAAAATCAAAACTGATTTACCTAAATGAACCCAACAACTATTCTTATAGTCGATGACGATCTGGAATTAAGGAAAGCTCTCGAGTCGGGCCTTAAAGAACGGGGATTCAATGTTATCTCGGCTGGAAATGGACTCGAAGCTTTAAACATGCTTAATACTCTCATCCCCGACCTTATCGTTACGGATTTAAAAATGCTTCCGATGAATGGATTCGACTTTTATCAAAACGCCAAAAAGTTGAAGTACATAGATAAAGTTCCATTTTTCTTTTTGACCGGAATAGATGAACCGATATCACAAAAATACAGTAAGGAATTAGGCGTAGATACTTACATAACAAAGCCATGCGATATGGATGAATTGGAATATCTAATCAAATCTAAACTGCATAAATTAAATTAATTTTACTATAGAGTGTTATGAAATCTTTATTAAATAATATCCTAACAAAAATAAAGGAAATCATTTATCGCTACCCCATTATTGTTGCTGCCATCGTAATATACGGGTATTACCTTCTCACAACAGTCAACTTATTTGAGACTCGTGCCGAAAAGAAATCTATACTCGACTATGTGTTACAATTTGACTCTTTGATCTTTATGTGGCTCGCAGCGGCAGCATATGTACAAATCCTGAAAATCCAGAAAGAACATAAAGTAGAGTCAAGCAGACGTTCTGAAATAGAAAAACAATTCGAGACGCAAAAAATTCATACCAAGGTAGTCAATGAAATTACAGCACTGCTTCAGGATAACGTCAATAACCCGCTCGCGGTAATATCAATCACGTCCAAAGAGATTAGAAGAAAATTCGAAAAAGACACCGACATAATTCGATGGTTAGATAGGATCGATTCTTCTATGCAGCGTATTCATAATACCATCCGCGATATTCAGCTCTACGAAACACAGAAAATGATTGATGAATCATCTCAAAAGCTTGTTGAGGAAAAGTAAAAACAATTTGACACAAATGATAAGAATATTAATTTATTCTTTTACCTGTCTATTCATTTACTCATCGTTTATTTTTTCTCAAACTAAGATTGTCCTGCATCCGGATATTTACAATAACCATCATTACAGTGATGTCGTCGATAAACCTGATGTTTTTAAAAAGCCAACTGTCGCCCTCGTTTTAAGTGGAGGTGGCGCGCGTGGCTTTGCACAAATCGGAATTTTAAAAACATTTGAAAAGTATAACATCCCCATTAATCTTATTGTCGGTAATAGTATCGGTTCAATTATAGGCGGGCTGTACGCATCGGGGTATAATGCGGTCGAATTAGAAAGCATCGCCACAAGCACTAACTGGGCTGAAGTATTATCTCTCACCGAAGAAACCAAACGAACCGAATTATTCATCGATCAGAAACAGGCTAAAGAAAAAAGTTTTCTGGTTATCCGATTCGACGGACTCAAACCGATTATCCCATCAGCTATCTCCGGCGGTCAACGAATAACTAATTACTTGAGTAACTTAACATTACAAGCTCTGTATCACCCTAACCCGAATTTTGACGCACTCAAAATTCCATTCAGAGCTACCGCTTCTGATCTAGTTTCGGGCAAAAGATACATCTTTGACAGAGGGTCGCTCTCTGAAGCAATGCGCGCGAGCGTCGCCGTGCCTTTTCTTTTCACGGCGCTCGACAAAGATTCATTATCGTTGGTTGACGGCGGACTAGTTTCCAATATCCCCGTAGATATAGCTAAATCTCTCGGAAGCCAAGTCATAATTGCAGTTAACTCCACGAGTGAGATACTTAAACTTGATGAACACAGCGCCCCGTGGGAAACTGCCGATCAAATTATGACTATTATGATGCAGGCGACAAATCAGTCGCAGATGAATATGGCGGATATAGTTTTGAAGCCCAACCTCGGTTATCGCCTCGCATCTGATTTTTCAAACATCGATGCCCTAATAAAAGCTGGAGAAGATATAGCGGAACAAAACATCAAAAACATCATATCGGTTATATCTACAAAACAAGCACAAAAGTTAATTTCTGCCGACACGATTATTTCTAACTTTGAAATTACACTAACGGGGGATGATATCTCACCCGACCTCAGAGATAGCGCGTTAGCATTAAATAATAACAATCAAATCAGTTATTCCGAAATTATTTCTACTCTTAATCAAATAAATTCGATTGCTATTGTCCAAGATGTTTTTGCCGAAGTTTTACCTGAAAGCAACAGAACAAAGATTTTTATTAATGTTAAAAATAAACAGAAGGTAACAGATATTGTATTTTCCGGAAATAAATATTTGAGCGATGAGGAAATCACCAATATTTTCTTAGAAAATAAAGATAAACTGTTTTATCCCCATACTGTTTCTGTCCTCTTTGAATCACTTCTCCTCAAGTACCGAACAAAGGGGTATAGCCTGGCAAAAATAGATTCTACTTGGTTTAATAATAAAACAGGCAGTTTATCTTTTACCATTAAGGAAGGAATAATCAAACAAATTAAATTCATAGGAAACGACAACATTGCCAATTATGTGCTCAGAAGAGAATTTCCTTTACAACCAAATGACGTTTTTCAAGTCAATTTGGCACAAAAAGGAATTACAAATATCAGCAGCTTAGGGCTTTTTGAATATGTTCTGCTCGAGATTCAAGATGATGAATTTGGAGACCCCGCCGTTGTAGTAAAAGTAAAAGAAAAGATTACTGATATGATTCGGCTTGGAATAAATATAAACAATGAACGGGGATTCGTACCCCAGCTTGATTTGCGAAACACAAATTTTCGAGGCCAGGGAGAAGAATTGGGATTAACAGTTATGGGAGGAATTCGAAGCCGGCTGGCTCAGTTAGATTATCAAGTTTTCAGAATATTTCACAGCTATTTAACTTTCAATTTAAAAATGTATTACAGTTTTAATGATATTTATACGTATGCCTATTCTCAGGACAATTCACAGAAGCATTGGGATCGGATAAGAATCGGCGAATACAGGTTGATACGATATGGTGTAAAGCTTGGCTTTGGAACGCAACTCGAACGCCTTGGCAATATTCTCTTCGAGTTCCGAAGAGAGGGACAGGAAATCAAAGAAAAGTCTGAGGGCGGTTATATCCCTGAAAAATACCAGCTCGCTATTTTTAAAATAGGGACAATAATAGATACAAAAAACCGAGCGCCATTCCCGACCGAGGGTATGTTGCTCTTAATATCGTATGAATCCTCATTTAAAAAAATTACAAGCAGTTATCCATTTACAAAATTAACATTCCAACACGAAAGTTATTTTACAATTTTCAGCAATCATACTCTTAGACCAAAAGTTTTATTCGGTGTTGCCGATGCTACACTTCCCTTAACCGAAAAATATCACCTCGGAGGCATCAATTCCTTTTTCGGACTTAGAGATTATGACAGCCGCGGCAGACAAGTTTTATTAATTAACACAGAGTACCGGTTTAGATTTCCTTTTAAAATTATATACGATACGTACTTTTCAATTAGATACGATATAGGAATGATCTCGGATGTCCCACGCGAATTAAAACTTTCTAGTATGCAGCACGGTATCGGCGCTTTATTAGCACTTGATACTCCCATCGGTCCGGTAACGACAGCCATCGGACAAAGCTTTTTCCTGCCGACAAAAGTAGGTGCACCTATTTTCCGCGGACCAGTCTTGTTCTATCTCTCATTAGGTTTTGACATGTAGCAATTAACTTAACAACTTTTCCCGCTTATAATTTTGTCAGTTTTTTGCTTTTTTGTATCATTTTCGCTTCATTATTTAATAAATTTTGAGATTAGGTAGTATGCTTTCATGACATTTTTAAACCCATTCGCGCTCATCGGCTTAATTACTGCCGCAATTCCACTTATTTTGCACTTATTGAACCTGCGCAAACTGCGAAAAATCGAGTTTAGTACTCTCACTTTTCTTAAGGAACTTCAACAAACAAAGATTCGCAGATTGAAGCTCAAACAGTTACTACTCTTGATTATCAGAACTTTGATGATAATTTTCATTGTATTAACTTTTTCTCGTCCTGCTTTGCAAGGAACAATTCTCGGAGGAATCGGCTCGCATGCGTATTCAACAATAATTATAATTTTAGATGATTCCTTTAGTATGTTGGCACAGGATGAAGGAGGAGAACTCTTTAAGCAGGCAAAAATCTCTGCAACAAAAATCCTGGAACTTTTAAAAGATGGAGATGAAGCGTACATTATAAAATTATCGAACCCCGAAGATGTTGAACCCATCCCATCTCACAATTTTAACGTGCTGAAGACAGCTATTGTCGAGAGCAAATTCTCTCTGATTAGAAACCCCTTACAATCTGCTCTGAGACTTTCAGCTAAGGTTATTAGTCAATCAAAAAACGCCAACAAAGAAATATATTTCATAAGCGACTTTCAAAATACGTTATTTACAGAGGAGATTAAAAAATCATCTCCAACAATTTCTTTGTTCGAGCCAGACGTAAAGTTTTTCCTAATGAATATCGGAACCAAAGAACCACAAAATACATCGATTGACTCACTAACGGTCGAAACTAAAATCCTCGAACAAGGCAAACCGATAACTTTTAGTGCAACTATCAGAAATTACAGCAACACGCAATTAAAGAATTTTGTAGCAAGTTTATATTTAGAGGGAGTGCGACAAAATCAAACGAGCCTTGACATTGACGCATGGGGAACATCTCAGATTTCATTGACCGTTATTCCCAAGCATTCGGGACTTATTAAGGGATACCTTGAACTTGAGAATGATGCGATTGAACTTGATAATAGAAGATATTTTACTCTTTTCATTCCGCAGAAACTAAAAACTATTATAGTTTCATCAACATCCGATGATTCCAAATTTATTAGGTTAGCTCTCAAGGCCGGCTCTGCCGAAAACTCCGATTCACTTTTCAATATAACAGAAATCCAACCGGCACGCTTATCAACCTTCGATTTAAATAGAGCAGATATTCTAGTGCTGACAAGTATAAATAATTTGTCATTTGCAGATTTCGACAAGATCAAATTCTTCGTTAAATCAGGCGGGGGCTTAGTAATTTTCCCTGATAAAGAATTTTCGATTGAACGATTCAACAATTTCTTGTCATATCTTGTGATACCGCATGTTGAAAGTTTACTAAAAACTTCACAAGATGCCGGGATGTCAATCCAAAAAATTGACTTCGACCATCCGGTATTTTCAGGAGTATTCAAAGAGGTGAAGAAAGCGGCTGAACATAATCTTGAGTCTCCAAATATTTTTTCTGCAATAAAGAGACAGACAGGAAAACTCGCCCATCCGATTATAACAATGAGTAATGGAAATCCATTCTTGACAGATCAAAATTTTGGAAATGGTAAGATTCTATTTTATTCAGTGGCACCTGTACTTAGCTGGTCAAATTTTCCACTCAAGGGTATATTTGCGCCGATTATTTATCGATCACTAATTTACGTGTCGTCAGCACAAGAAATCCAAAATTCCTATATCGTCGGACAAGACGCAGTAATCAATCTTAAGAGCGCACAAATCAATCGGGCAAAATGGAAATTAATTTCGCCGGATGGAATGGAAGAGTTACTCAAAACAACTTCGGGAACAAACCCATCTAACCAGAGTGAATTGTTATCAATTGGAAAACTTACAATGTCAGGAATTTATCAGCTTAATGATGGTATAATAAATATTTCCTTAATCGCTTCAAATGTCGATAGGGCTGAATCGGACACACGCAAAATTACTGACGAGGAATTAAACTATTACTTGGAGATGTATAGCATTAAGCTAAGCTCCGTAACCAAGCTTGAACCGAACGATAAAATCCATGAGTCCATTTTGACATCGAGGTACGGAATTGAGCTTTGGAAGTATGCAATCGCGCTGGTATTAATTTTAGCGCTGATCGAGATGCTTATTGCACGGGATCGAAAGGAAAAGGTAGTTAAATAATGAAAGATATTTTCAAAACAGAGACAAAAGAAAGGTCAATCGTAATCGGAGTTAAGCTGCCGGCTGTTAGCCGTAAACAGGTCGACGAATATCTCGATGAGCTATCGCTCCTGGCGAACACGGCAGGCTCGGAGATAATTCATCGCATCAAACAAGAACGCGACCGCATCGACGTTGCTACGTTTTTGGGGAGCGGTAAAGCCGCCGAAGTTTCTCAATTGGTGGAGGACGAAAAAATTGATTTAGTAATATTCGACGATGACCTGTCGCCGACACAGGTCCGGAACCTGGAAAAAGTTATTAAGTGCAAAATCATAGACAGGAGTGGTTTGATCCTGGATATTTTTGCATCGCGGGCAAAATCAAAAGAAGCGATGACGCAAGTTGAGCTTGCACAATTGCAATACATGCTGCCGCGGTTAACACGACAGTGGACCCACCTATCAAAACAGTATGGCGGAATCGGAACTAAAGGTCCCGGTGAAACGCAAATAGAAACAGACAGACGCGCAATAAAAACGCGCCTTAAGCTGCTGAAAGATAAACTTCAGTTCATCGAAAAAGAACGAGAGGTGCAACGCAAAGGTAGGAAATATTACAATCGAGTAGCGCTGGTAGGCTACACTAATGTCGGTAAATCAACCTTGATGAACACACTTTCGCAGTCAGATGTATTCGTGGAAGACAGGCTGTTCGCAACTCTCGATACCACTGTCCGCACAATCAAGTTGCCGCATTCACAGAAAGTATTACTGTCCGATACGGTCGGATTTATTCGTAAACTCCCTCCTCATCTAATCGCATCTTTTAAAAGTACACTCGCCGAAGTGATGGAAGCCGATGTTTTGTTGCACGTCGTGGATGTCAGTCACCCGCTTTTTGAAGAACAGATCGAAACAGTGAACGCAACTATCGAAGAATTAGAAGCACATTTAAAACCAACAATTTTAGTTTTCAATAAGATCGATGCAATTAAAGACAGAACAATTATAAACGAACTAAAGAAAAAATATAAAAACTCAGTGGCGATATCGGCATCTCGAGGTATTAACATTTCAGCGTTAAAGGAAAAATTACTCGAAATTATAACAGAAGGACTCGAGGAGCGAACTATTACCACAAGTCAATCCAATTATCGACTCATCTCAAAGCTGCACGAAATCGGAGAGGTCTTGGAAACTAAGTACACCAGCAACCGTATTCGTGTAAAAATTCGATTCAGTCGGAAGAAACTTCCGGTGCTTGAGAAACTGTTAGGTCGAATTGGAGATTAGTAGGTTTCTTCTTAAATTCAAAATAAAATATTCGTTTTTCTATGAAAATAGTTCGTTTTTACATGTTTTTTATCATTCTAGTTATCACCACTATACAGGGATGTACCTCTCTCGGATTAATCAATGATACGTTAGTTGGCGAAAAAGCTATCACACCTGATATTATCAGAAAAGATATTTTTTATTTCGCTTCCGATTCACTCCGGGGACGTAACACACCGAGTCCCGAACTCGACATTGCCGCAAATTATATCGCATCCGAATTCAAATCATTCGGCTTACAACCGGTAAATGGAAGTTATTTTCAGAATATAAATTTAGCGATAGTCAATCTTGGAGAAGACAATCATTTAATCATTTCTAAAGACGGGAAAGAAACTTCTTTCAAGATAAAAGATGAGTTCACTCCATTCGAAATTACAGCAGACAAAGAAGTAAACGCTCCGATAATTTTTGCCGGATACGGTATTACTGCACCCGAATACAACTACGACGATTATGCAAACATCGACGTTAAAGGAAAGATTGTCTTCGTCCTTCGGCACGAACCGGGCGAAGAAGATTCAAGCTCTGTTTTCATGGGCAAGAAAATGACTGACTTTGCACAATTAAGCACCAAAGCTAAAATCGCAATTGAGCATGGAGCTGTTGGAATGCTCCTTGCAACCGACCCATTAAACCACAACTCTTTAACTCCTCGCGGCTTCCCCTGGCCATCTCTTTCAAAAAATATTCCTGAAGATGCTCTACCGATGAGTTTAAGTATGAAAGAAGAAAAGAAAATTCCCGTCGTTCAAGTCGGCGAGGAAGTAATCAACCTCTTATTCGGCAGTGTTGACTCATTGAAAAATACCCAGTCAGAAATCGACAATCATTTAAAACCCATATCTTTTGATTTCACAGGTATAACAACCTCACTGAAGACCACCACAAAAGTGAAATATTTTTTGGCTAAAAATGTGATTGGGTTTCTAGAAGGAGGCGACTCAACTTTAAGGAACGAAGTTGTGATTATCGGTGCGCACTATGACCATGTAGGATACAAAAAGATACACGACGATACTACAGATTACATTTATAATGGCGCAGATGACAATGCTTCAGGAACGACCGGTGTGCTTGCAATCGCTGCCGGGTTTGCCGCTATGAGTCAGAAACCAAGAAGAAGCGTTTTATTAATCACATTTGCGGGTGAAGAAAAAGGGTTGTTCGGCTCACAAGCTTATGTTGAGCAACCGCTCTTTCCATTAAACAACACTGTAGCTATGTTGAATCTGGATATGATTGGCAGGAATAGCGAAGATACAGTTTATATTATCGGCGCTCCAAGAAGCCCCGACATTGCAAAAATTACTGAAGAAGAAAACCGTTCTATCGGTTTCACTCTTTTACTCACTCAGGAGAAGTACTTTGGCGGAAGCGACCACGTCAGTTTTTACAAAAAGAAAATCCCAGTTCTTTTTTATCATTCTGGCGAACACGCTGACTACCATAAAGTTACCGACCATGCAGAGTTAATAAACGCATATAAAGTTGCTAAAGTCGCACGGCTCGCCTTCCGAACTGCTTGGCGAATCGCAAACGAAGAAAAACATTACCGGATAATTTCAAAATAGAATTTACATTTTAAAATCAGAGGATTTATGAAAAATATATTTTTTATCATCCTGCTGGCTATTCTAACATGCACAATAAATTCCAAGGCGCAAGATAATTACAAGTTGGAATACAAATTCGAGACAGGAAAAACATATCTTTTTAAAGATATCTCTAAAGGAAAAACCACACAGGAAATGATGGGGCAGGAAGATAGAACAGATATTAAGAGCGAAACTGTAATCAAAATTGTTCCCGAAAGTTTAGCAACCGAAGGAAATAACAGCTTGTTGGTATCGGTAGATACAGCAAAGATAACATTAATCACAAAAAAAGGCGATGTTAACCCTGACCTATCAAATCTCTTGGGCAAGAGAACACGGATAATTGTAACAAACTTGGGAAGAATTAGTAAAAAAGAAACCGTTGACCCGATTAGACTGAGAGGAATGGCAGAGAATTTTGATATGGGTGAAATGATACAGTTTTCTTCCGTCGTATTCCCCGAAAGTGAAATTAAGATTGGCGATAAATGGAAATCTTCATGGCAAGACACGGTTGAGGCAATGGGCGGTAAGTCCGTAGCTGAATCAAAATTCGAATACAAACTTACAGGAACAGAAGTTAAGAACAATCATAGTTGTCTTAAAATTTCTTACGAAGGGAAAATAACAAGCGAAGGTAAGGGCAGCATGCAGGGTATGGAAATATATTTCGAGAAAGAAAACAGTATCGACGGTATTCTATACTTCGATCATGCAAACGGGTTAATAATCGCAGACGAAAGTGAGAGTGAAGAAATAAGCACAATAAGCACAACCGGAGCGCACTCTATGATGATACCGATAATTCAAACCGTAGAGTCGAAACGAATTCTAATGGAATAAAAATTCAATTAATACAACAACAAACTAAAAGGAAATATTCATGACAAAATTCAAAGCAAGTTTTACAGTGATATTATTAATACTATCAATCACTTTTGCCTATGCACAGGAGAGCTACAAATTAGAATACAAATTTGAGAAAGGCAAAACTTATCTCTACAAAGATTTTACCACCGGCGATATTACTCAGGAGATGATGGGTAGAGAAATGAAAATGAAAAACGAAAGCAATGCAGTCATTCGCATAGTTGTAGATAATGTAACAAAAGACCGTGAGGCGACTTTATTGGTTTCTGCGGATTCGTTGAGGGTGTTTTCAAGTAGTCCGAGGGGTGACACAACAATGATAATGAACGAGATGATTGGAAAACGAACAAAAGTAATACTGTCGAGTACAGGCAAGATTACAAAAATAGAAACCATCGACAGCATTAAATTAATGGGACGCGCAATGGGCGCAGCACAACGTGAAGGAATAAAATTTGCCCAATTATCAGACAAACCTGTAAAAATCGGTGAAACATGGACGTCCTCTACCCAAGATACTCTAGATCAAATGGGTGGAAAAATAGTAGTAACTGGCAACCATGAATATACGCTTGTCGGTAAAGAGAAAAAGGATAAGTACGATTGTCTCAAAATAACTTTTACGGGTAAAACAACAACTGAAGGCAAAGCATCTATACAAGGAATGGAATTTTTTATAGACGGGTCGGGTAAGGTTAACGGTACATTTTTCTTCGACCCGAAAGCAAGCTTACTAGTTTATGAAGAAACAAATTCAGACAGCGAAACAAACATGGCAACAACAGGCGAACAGTCTATGATAATACCGATTACTCAAGTGACAAAATCTATTCGTAATTTGCTGAAATGATTTATCTACAGATATGAAAAAATATGTCAAAATCATCTTAACTGGTCTACTCTCACTGTTATTTTTCGTTGAGATATTTTCTCAGGATGCTTCTGAATTTCATGGAAGGCGAACAAAACTAATATCATTATTAGATACCAACTCTGCCGCTGTTTTAAAAGCGGCAGAGGGTAAAACAAGGTCGAACGATGTCGCATACCGCTATCGCCAAGAAAGTAATTTTCTTTACTTAACCGGTATCAAAGACCCCGGCGCTTCGATACTATTCGTACCAAAATTTTTAGATGTCGAGGGAAAGAAAGTACATACTATCTATTTCGTCTCCGGGAAATTATTGGACTCAACTCAGATATATGAAAATGAATTAGTTCTTAACACCGACCGTTTCAAGGATATTTTTAACTCAACACTCCCTTCGCTTAGTATGCTGTATGTCTCGGCACCAGATTTAGGTTTCGCGAACGACTGGCTAAACAATAAAAGATATTACATGGATAAAGACGCACGCAAAGAGTTAGAAAACAAATTTCCGAACCTGAAGGTAAAAAATATAGGTTCGATTGTTGCCAAACTACGCGAGATAAAGTCGGAGACAGAATTAAAGATAATCCAAAAAGCCATTGATATTACGGGCGACGGTTTAAGCCGGACAATGTCTAAATGTAAACCGGGAATGTACGAGTATGAACTCCAGGCAGAAATAGAGTATGAGATGACGCGGCAAGGCGCTGAATATACAGGGTTTCCTTCTATAATCGGTTCAGGTAAAAATTCACACATACTCCATTACTCCAAGAACCGGGGACAAATGCAATCCGGGGAGTTAGTTGTAATGGATGTTGGGGCTGAATACAACGGTTACTCGGCAGACATCACCAGAACAATTCCTGTATCTGGTAAATTCACAAAAGCACAGCGAGAGATATACGAGCTTATCTTCGATACTCAAAAAGAGATTCTTAAAATAATAAAACCGGGACTCGCGTTAAAAGAAATAGACAATAAATTTAAAGCCCTCGTGAACGAAAAAGGATATAAGAAGTATATCGAGCACGGTATAACCCACCACCTTGGACTTGATGCTCATGATGCTTGGTCAAGCGATACTTTAAAACCGGGCATGGTAATTACTGTAGAACCCGGGCTATATGTTCCTGATGACGATAAAGAAATTGGTGAGGAATACAGAGGAATTGCAATTCGTATCGAGGATGATGTGTTGGTGACTGAAAAAGGAAATATTGTTCTCTCTAAAAATATACCTAAAGGGATTGAGGAGATTGAAAATATTATGAGAAAAAAATAGCGCGATCAGTCAGAAACCTTCCAAATAACGGCTTCATTCGTGTGGAACATGAAAGCAACACCCAGCTAAATCGTTTATTATCACCTCGCCAAAACTCTATGAATACATCCCAATAAATCTTCTATATTGTACGGCTTAGTTACATAATCATTAGCTCCCAATTTTACTGCTTCTATAGCACTCGTAAGTTCGGTTACCGCAGTCAGCATTATTATACGAGTCTTGATGTCAGATTTCCTCAACTGCTTCAAAACTTCAATTCCATCCATACGAGGCATACGGATATCGAGAAGCACCATATCGTAATTACCCGTCGCTATCATCTCGAGCGCGTCGTCACCGTCTTCTGCTGTATCAACATCAAAGCCCTCCATCGTGAGCTGGCTCTTTACTAATATTCTTAATGAATCTTCATCATCAACGTATAAAAGCTTAGTCCGGTCCATATTTTATCCCTTATATTTTTTCCTCAATTAAGATTAATAAAAAATTATAATCAATCGTGCTCGGCAGATGGCGGAGAATGTTCCGTCTGTGGAAACGTATGTGCGGTCTTGTCCCACTTCAGCGGTTTTCCTCTAAACACAGATTTGGAGAACAAGTACAACGCTCTTGCCGTAGCTGAAAAATTTATTATGTTCGACAGAGGAACCCGAATGATACTCAACAATGCTGCCCAAAACCCGTAAACCCGCTTAGTTGTTACATACCTATGTGTCAATCTCCACAACATCAAAATTGTATCCATAACAACCAGATCCCAAAGTAATGTACCTTTAATAACGATGGGAGGAAGCAACGTAGCGGCGGTAAATCCCCAGCGAACCCCTTCGTACATAAGTAGATACAGCACTACAACATAGGCGAAGAAGTTTATTGAATTAGTGATGACAGCTTTTCTGTCCCTGTAAAGCGTAAACCTGAACTTAGCATCGCCAACCCAGCCAACATTTCTCCACGACTCCAAACAAATACCGGTAAGCCACCGCGCCCTTTGACGAACCGCTGCCCGTAACGAGTGCGGAAAGTACGCCCTTGTCGAGACATCGATACCAAACGGTTTATAAGCATACAATAAATTTGCCTTACCGAGTGCGAGCCGAAGCGCAATATCATAATCTTCGGTTAAAGAAGCCGCCCTGAAAATATTCCTGGCAAACGAAGTACCTACAAACTCTATAAGCCACCTATTGTATGCGGTACCAACACCGGCGGAAGGCACGAAACCGCTGAAATGAGTTCGGGCGACTAGATCTTTTGTATGATTCTCTGCAAACTCATCGGCATACGTCCAGTGTATAATATTAGCATGCTCAACATGCAAAGGAAACACCGGGAACTGAACCATATCATAATCTGGAATGAAGTAGTTGTGAAGTTTCAATGAAAGCGGATGGATAATATCCTCTGCATCATGGCCTATAATAATGTCGTATCTAATTCCCGCAATGTTTTCAGTTTTTAACATCCCCTGAAAAATCTGGTTTAGATTGTCGGCTTTAGTAGTGGGACCAGGTCTCTCAGTTACGACTGCATGAACGTTTGGAAAATATTTTCCGACTTCTTCTACTTTTCTAATTGTATCCGGGTCATTCGGATAAACGCCTACGAAGAAATCGAAATTTGTATACTGGATAGTTTTGCAGGCGTGTGTCAACATCTTATCTATAACATCCGATTCGTGCCATGCAGGAACAAAAATAGCGATGTGTTTTTCCGGTATGTTTTCTATCACCTCGGGCTTTTGGTATCTGTATTTATTTAATTTCTTTTTATCGAATAGGTTATGAAACCAGTAATAGAGGTCGACAAAGATATCATCCAAGCCGCTTAAGAGAAGAAAAACAGCAACGATAAAAGTTCCAACATACAAGATGTCATAGGTTGAGCGAAAAATTGAGATAATCAAATCAATCATAATACACGTTCAAAGATTATGAAGAATCTGAAACTGTTGTAGAATAAATCGGGAGTCATTGCGCTATTGGTAACGGGAAAATACCTGCCTTTGTGGTATTCGGCAAGTATCGATAATCCGAAAGAATGAACCGGTATAATTCTGATACCTCCACCCCATTCAACTATGTTGTTATAATATTTCCTTCTTGTATCCCGGACAACATCCAATCTTCCGTAAACATCGAGAGCGCTTGTTTTCCATTCGATCAAACGCGCACCCACACGACCCGCACCATAACCTATTCCATTTTGATAGCGAGAATAGTATCCGAAGGAAGTGTAGATGTCCGCTAAAGGTTTGAATGTGAATTTAATTTTACTCGGCAATGCAAGCAAAGGATAAATTCCGTTACCGTACGTTAATACTGCTCTAAAGTCTTCCTTTACACTTTTAGTAACACCCTTATCAATTAAATCGATACCGATACCACCCTGGATTTCCGTCATGAAACCATAGAATGGGGATACTCTGAATCCTATACCCAGTATAAGCGCATTGTCGGAGAACAACTCGGAGGGTTTTACAGAAGTTGCGCTTTTCGATTTTGTGTCGCCGGAAATTCTAAAAGTTGAATAGAGCGATAAAGATTTATCATTCTGTAAATAATAACCTTCGTGGATTTGAAGCAGACCGATACCGGCTTTAAAGCGCGAGTCATAATAAGGTGCCGCATACACGCTCCCCCACCATGGAAACTTTTGTCCGCGTGTATCTTGCTCTAAAACTAAAACTGCAACTCGAGATTTTTCCTGTATATCATCGTCGTTACTCTCGATACACTGGCGAAAATATACTAATGCTTCGTCGTTTCGATGAAGAGAATTTAGTAAATATGCAATCTGAAGTTTGTTGGTATCGGTCGGAGCTACATTTTCAACAGCGAGGAATTTTTCTAATGCCTTATCGCTGTTGCCTTGCTGTATATACAAATAACCTAATTGTTTCTGAATTGTAACATTGGAAGGTTGCAGCTTTGATGCCTGTTCAAACAATGCGATAGCTTCCTGAGGATTGGTTGCAATTGCCTCATAAGCTTTTGTGAGTATTTTATTTAAATTTTCATCTTTTTCCTGGGAAAATAGAGGCGTTGAGAAAAAAAATAAAAGAAGGATCAGTGGTACTACCTTTTCTAAATAACTCGTTTTCTTATTCATTTTGTATAAAAACCATTCATTAGTCCGCTAAATTTAATCATTTATTAGGTCTTATTCAACAAATTCTATTGAGTAGGGAATTATTCAAAATCCCTCGAATTTTCCCCTGTGTTCAAAAAACCAATATATTGATTTATTTTAACTCTTCTCTTCCCAAACTTGCACCAGATTAACTATGGTTTCAACAACTTTGTACATATCCTGTATGCTTATCCATTCGCGCTTGGAGTGAAATGCATGTCCACCTGCAAACAGGTTTGGAGTCGGTAAGCCCATAAAGCAAAGACGGGCGCCGTCTGTGCCGCCGCGTATCGCGTGGGTCTGCGGTTCTACACCCGCCCGCCGGATGGCTTCTTTCGCGTACTCCATAACTTGCGGATGTTTATCAATAATGTAACGCATATTGCGATATGATTCTTCAACTTTAAAGTCCAATTTTGCTTTCGGATATTTCGTCATCACAGCATCTGCTATTTTTCGCAGGTAGTCTTCTTTTTCTTTCAAACCTTTCTCTTCGAAATCACGGATCAAATATTTTATCACTGTTTGTTCAACACCCCCGTTCACTACATGTGGGTGGACGTATCCCTCAAGTTTTTCTGTGGTCTCAGGCGAGAGTGAATTCTTAGGTAGTTGTTCGATAATCTCCGCAGCGATTTTTACGCTGTTCACGAGCTTATTCTTTGCATAACCCGGATGAATGTTCACTCCGGTTATCGTAATCGTAACAGAGTCGGCGCAAAAAGTTTCGTTCTCGATCTCCCCTCGCTGTTCACCATCTACAGTGTAGGCATATTCGGCGCCGAATTTCTTTACGTCGAAGTATTTTGTACCGCCGCCTATTTCCTCGTCGGGAGTAACGCATATTTTTATCTTGCCGTGCTTGATATCGGGATGATTAATTAAATGATTAACCGCGTCAAATATTCCAGCAATACCTGCTTTGTCATCTGCACCGAGTAGTGTGGTGCCGTCGGTTGTAATAATGTCGTTCCCGATTTGGTTTTTTAAATCCGGATTATCTACAACTGTAATTACTATAGAATTATCAGCGGGAAGGATAATATCACCGCCTTGATAATTTTTGTGGATCACCGGTTTAACGTTCGCCCCCGTTACATCGGGTGATGTATCCATGTGGGCGATTAATCCCAAGACAGGAACTTTTTTGTTCGTATTGGACTCGATCGTTGCGGTTACATATCCGTATCCATCCATTTGAGCGTCCTTCAAGCCCATTTCCAGTAACTCTTTTACTAAATCAGCGCCGAGTATTTTTTGCTTCTCAGTACTTGGATAGGTTGTAGAGTCTTCAGATGATTGAGTGTCGTATTTAACATATTTTAAAAATCTTTCCACACAGGTATGAATTATCCGGGACATAGCGTTCTTCTCACTTTTTTTTTGATTAAAGATGTAGTAAATATATTAAGATTATGTTGAAAATCAAAGGATTATTTTAAAACTTTTTTTAATCTAAAAATGCTGAAAGTTAGTATAATTACACCAAACCGGCTCCTTTTAAAATTATTCCCCTTATAATTACGAGAAAATATCGTAACGGAATTAAATAAGTAATCTGTTTAGTAACGTAAGCCGACATCGGAGAGAGTACTTTGCAGTCGTCAAGTTTTTTCTTCACAGCTTCCGCCTGAGCTTTTGATTGATTGAAGCGGGCTTTCGCCGCGAGGATTTCTTCGGCTCGAGAACCGACTCGAAGTTTTTCGACAAGCTGTTTTGCTGAATTATACTGAGCTTGAGCGACCGTGTAACGAGTTTGTGCATCATCCTTCTGTTTGATACTTACACTCCCTGTTTCGATTAGATTGTTAATCCGATGATAATCGTCTTCAGCATTTTTAAAGTTTGCTTCAGCTTGAATTAAACCTTCTTCGGCTTGCTTTATATCTTCTTTTCTGGTTCCTCTGATAAATTGTAAATATTGTGCCTCATATACTTCAGCATTTGCAAGGGCTTGTTTATATTGAATTTCGTAGTCGCTTGGATCGATAAATAGAAGTGCATCATTTAAAGCAATTTTTGCTCCCTTGTCAACTGCCAAAAATTTAATCTCGCCCGCCACTTTAGCGCCAATTGTAACATCGATGGATTCAAGTGTTCCGGTTAATTAAATTCCTTGTTTGCTCTCGGGCGAGCACGAGATAAGTAGTAAACCGACTCCTATAAATAAAAATGGTTTCATAAGATTCTATAATCCATATATTGTATGATTAATTATATAATAAAACATGAAATATTACCAATTTGGAAGCATTGATGTTCAAATTTAGGATGTTGGTAATTATATTAGAGGGATAAGTAATCCCTTCGAATTCTTGTTTAGTGGTTTTAATCAAGGCTTTTCGCTTGTTTTCAGCGTTCCCGCATAGAGTCTGCAATTTCCCGCAGAGTTTTAATATTGAGTATATAAGTGTTGATTAAGATTGGATTATTGTTATAGTTTGGATGTTTTTATTGCTCAGGATCACAGATTTTCGTGGCATAATTGTTGAGCTAAATAAAAACGTAATTAAATGAATAATTCTAAAACTAATATTTAGGAGGTTTTATGTTAAAAAGAATCACTATTTTTGCACTAATGTTTTTATTTGTTGGTGTGGCGATGGCTCAATTACCACCGGCTCCAACTAATTTAACAGTGGAAAAATTAATCAACCCACAAGGTTTTGGTTTTGCTAAACTACAATGGGAATATTCACTAATGGATTTTCGCTTTAATGTTTACAAAGCCGTTGATGACCAACCATTTGTTAAAATATTCGGTACCGTGATGACACAGTTTGTAGACCCGTTGGTTCCGCCGGGACATATTTACCGATACTATGTTACTGCGATCCAAAATAATATTAACGAAAGCTTGCCAAGTAACGAAGTTTTCTTTGTTCCTGATTCCACTCCCCCACCGCCAAATTTGGTCCGAGGATTCATTTCAGGAAATATTACAGACGATTCCACTGGTGAAGCGATCGGCGGCGTTCGACTCAGATTTTACAAATTAAACGGATGGATGTATTGGCGTGAAGCTCGAACAGATTCTCTGGGCAATTATTTTGCACCCATTGATACCGGAGAATATCTCGTTTACGCAACTAAATGGACATATATTCCCGAATGGTTCGATAACTCATTAACCCGTGAAAATGCAACACCTGTATTAATCAGTGTCGGTGATACGAGTACGGCTAATTTTGGGTTAAACCGCGTTGTGCTTCCTCCGCCCCTTGTATGGGTTTCTGTGAGTGGAAATGTAATCGATAGCAATGCGCAAACTCCCATCCAGGATGCACTTGTTCTCTTTATGCGAACAAACCGCACAATAAACATGGCTCAAAACCAAGACGGATACCTTTTTGGTACTAGAGAAGAAAATATGTTCGTCCACGGATTTGGGACAATAAGCGGCATCATTGGAAAGGCTCGTACCGATGAGAACGGTGATTACACTGTTCGTATACCCGCTGATTTTTCATACATAGCATTGGCAGTAAAACCAGGTTATATACCTGAATTTTACAACAACAAACTCACACCTTTTGATGCAGATAAAATCTTAGTTAGCGGTGATATGACCGGAATTAACTTTGATTTAGTGGCTAACCCACTAACACAAAACAGTATTGCCGGTAAGGTGAAAAATGCTGACGGAGATGGAGTAATCTCTAAAGTTGTATTATTCCAGAAATTAGCTAATCGGATATTCCCTGTACGCTGCACAGTTACAGACACATTAGGCGATTATACCTTCAACTATGTATATTCGGGTTATTACTTTGCAAAAGCAGTTCCGCTTGCATTCTTCGCACCCGCATGGTATGATGTAGACAGCTGTGGAATATATTGTTGGATAAATGCCGATAGTTTCTTAGTGGATGGAAACACGACCGGGATAGATATTTGTGTACTACCAATCGTACCTGGTGGATTTGCCAGCATCTCAGGCAGCATAAATGAAATCGGTAAATCCGCCAATGTACAAGGCGTTACAGTATATGCGGTTTCATTAACTACAAATTTAATCGCAAGTTATGATATTACTGAAGAAGACGGATTATTCGAACTCTCCGGTTTAGCTCCAGGATCATACAAGGTTGTCGTTGATAAAGAAGGATACAACGCTGTAAGCACACCTGTGTACTCTGTCAGTTCAGAAAATAACTTTACAGAAGACAATGCTCAGATTCTAATAGCAAGTGCAACCTTGGGTGTGGACGGAAAAGATAATTTACCTGATACCTATTCGATCAATCAAAACTATCCAAACCCGTTCAACCCGACAACTAAAATTAGCTTCGCGCTTCCAAAAACGAGCAAAGTTAATGTAGCCATTTTCAATTTACTCGGACAACAGGTTGCAAACTTAATTAACGGCGAACTAACCGCCGGGAATTATGATGTTGTTTGGAACGGAACCGATGTCAGCGGTAGATTAGTCGGAAGCGGTATCTATTTCTATAAGATAATTGCAAACTCACTCGACAATAGCTCGACATTCTCAAGCGTTAAAAAAATGTTGTTGGTCAAATAGTAAACTCCTTTAACTGCAATTGACCCCCTCGAAAAGCCCGTTTTCCTATTTTAGTTTGGAAGACGGGTTTTTTTTATAATTTGTTGATAAAGGTATAAATTTTTTGTAAATTATTTCAGACAAACAATTAAACTGGATATATGATTAGTAAACTTACCGTTCTAATTCTCCTGGCTCTGAGCATTACACAAGCGAGCTTAACTTTTTCTCAGGAAAAAAACAAGAACCAAGCTTTCCCAATTAAAGAGCTATTTACAAATCGTTCTCCATCAGCTTTATACTCGGTTTTTAAGTCTTCTTACTTTACTCCCACCATACCTGTATCGAGTGTAATATTTGAAGAAAGTTTTGAAGGGACGACGGGATTTCCACCGGCAGGATGGAAAACTGTAAATAAAGATGGCGGCGGAACAACAGGTCCTTGGTTTCAAGGAAATTCATCTATATTCACAGCTTATGACGGTAACGGGTATGCGGCTGCGAACTATCAGGGTGCCAACGATTTTTATATAGATGAATGGCTAATCTCACCACTAATACTATCTATAAGCACGAGCGATACACTTTGCTTCTCGCATCGCTCTCCTGATTATTCATCATGGGCTGATTCTATTGAAGTACGTATATCTACTACAGATACTGCAATCGCATCATTCACTACAAAAGTGGATTACTTTAAAACTTCGACTACAGGCTGGTTACAGAAAAAATTCTCACTAAAAAATTTTATAACTGACGGTAGTAATATTTATATAGCTTTTAGGTATTTAATATACGACGGTGGAATATCGGGTTTTAATTCGGATTATGTTGGGATTGATTTGGTACAGATTATTCGACCCCAATTACAAAAGGATATGAGAGTTGCCGCAATCGACTATCCAATTCCAGGTACAAAGGTTACTCAGGGAAGTACTTTCTACCCCGCTGTAACTTTTGAGAATGTAGGAACCTCAAACGTATCAGATATTCCTGTTAGAATGAAAATTTATTCACCCACAGGAGGGCTTTACGAAAGCAACAAAACAATATCATTATTAAACTCAAACCAATCTACACCAGTAACTTTCGACAGCTATACGCCACTTGTAAATGGAGTTTACCAGGTTACGGCATATTCGCTTCTCATCGATGACGCGAACAGAGCAAATGACTCTTTAGCAGTGGCCTTTAAAACCGCAATTTTACTATCGGGAACATTTACTGTTGGAGTTGGAGGTGATGTTCAAACAATTAATAAAGCCATCGATTCATTGTCCAATAATATTATTTCGGGCGACATCACGCTATCATTAATCAGCAACTCTTACAATGAAACTCCTATTACAATCCCGGATTTGGATTACTCGTTATCTACAAAAAAAGTTACCATCAAACCGGCAAACGGCAAATCTCCTACTATTAACATAAACTCCACATCGGACAAACCTTATGGTTTCTGGGTTAACGGGGCGACAAAAATTATAATAAATGGATCGAATAGTGATTTAGAAGAAAAAAACCTGACATTAAATTTATTGAGTTCTGAGGGTAAGATCGGTATTCGTATCGGTAGTGTTTTTGGTGCGAGCGCCGATAGCAACACGATAAAAAATCTGAGCATCCGAACAGGAGCTGATTCGTTACTCTCTACAAATGGATACTACGGAATTTTAGTTACGGGATACAGCAGTAGTTTTCCCGCAACGGGGAATATTATTTCGAACTGCGACATTACAAAGCATGGTTCTATCGGAATTGCTGCTCAATGGTTAAATGGTTTTACTATTGAAAAGAATTATATTCACAACTGGAAGCAGTTAGGCGGTGATAATGACGTGCACGGAATATGGTTTGCCGATGGAGTAACAAATGCCGTTGTTCGCGGAAATATCATCAGCAATATTCAAACTGCCGTAAACTTATCCTGGGCTTTTGGAATAGAAAATAGCTCCGGCTCAACTTCTAACTCAAAATTCTTTAACAACTTCATTCACAATATTTTATCATACGGTTCGGGCGCACAAGTTAACTACTCACGCGGAATATACAGCAGCAACACCGCAAATACGGGCGACAGCTATTATTATAATTCCATATATCTTTCAGGAAGCGACCTTTCAACATCCTTATTAAGCCATACAGCCGGCTTTGAGCTATATGGAGGCGCAAATATGACTTTAAAAAACAACATCGTTTTCAACGAAACAAACCTGACCGGCACTTCCACAGATAATAAAGCATACGCCATATATCTTTCGCCGCCGCCTACAAATTTCGCATCCAATAACAACAATCTGTATACACCCGGAGCTAAAGGCGTAGTCGGTTTCAACATTAGCAACAGAGTAACTCTTAACGATTGGAAAAATTCTTTCACACCAAAGCAGGACAGCTTAAGCATCAGCGCTGATCCGATGTTTGTTTCAAAAACTTCGGGCAACTTACACATTTTAACATCCGTATCGTCGCCTGTTAATTCCTCTGCCGTACCGATTTCAGGCATCACTACAGACATAGACGGGAATACAAGGAATGTTACGACTCCAGATATTGGAGCGGATGAATTTACACCGGGCGTATTCTCTGTCAATGCTACATACATGAACGGATGGAATATAGTATCGGTTCCGCTTACAGTTTTTGATTACAGTAAAACGGCGGTCTTCCCGACATCAATTTCAAGCGCCTTCTCGTTCGATGGCGGTTACAATGCACAATCAACACTTAAAAATGGGGTGGGTTACTGGGTGAAGTTTGGTTCAGACCAGTCTGTAAGCATGGATGGCACTCCGCGACTTATTGATACTGTTGATGTAAAGGCAGGATGGAATTTGATCGGTTCAGTATCATTCACGATTCTTACAGGTTTGATTGTACAGGTTCCGGAGAATAATATAATATCAAGCATTTATGTATATAATTATGGGTATCTACCAGTAACTACAATTGTTCCGGGAAGAGGATACTGGATAAAAGTTAAGTATGACGGAAAACTTATTCTTATATCTCAATAAAAATTGATCGCCAGTAGCATTTTTAACTCATTCCTTAGTTAAACCCAAATGCACAATCACCGTCTCCATTCATTTGGATTACGTTTGATAAATGGAGGATTGGTTTTTAATTTCTCAATAGGCGAGGGCCCATTTCGCAATTCAATAGGTGTGGTTAAAAACTCAACCCACGCTTTTATTTCACTAAATGGTTTTGTTTTCTCTATGAAAACTTCAAGCTTAGGAAACCTGACTGCATTAAGAGTATAATTATCGCTGTAACCAGATACAAAAAGAAACGGGAGATTAGCATAATTCGGATTTTCTCTCATTTCATCGCGGAATTTAATCCCATTCATAACGGGCATAAATATATCAGAAATGACTGCATCGATTTTTGCCTCCCCTAATTTCTTCAATCCCTCTTCACCATTCTCTGCTAAAAATACTGTCCATTTTTCCGCTTCGAAGCATTCTTTTAAAAGATCACGGTAATTCCGTTCATCATCTACAATCAGTATGTTCATTAGATTCCTCTTTCCAAATTGATTTTTCAAACCAAATATTGTTGTACAATATATATTAAAGTATATAAATTGTCAAAAAAATACGATTGGTTATATTGATGATATTTACAATGACCTCTTGCAAACCAACCTCCCTCCAAAGAAACTCTTTATACACTTCAGGAACTTGCTATACTCATCGAAGACCTGATGTCCATAGACGCTCCTACAGATTCGAATAGCCGAATACTAGAAGTCCGTCCCAAAGGCCATTGGTTTGAATTCGAGGTTGCAAAGAGGTTAGGATACAATTATCCACCGGGCGGAGGATTATTTCCCGACATTCGGCATCAAGCTTTGGAAATCAAGCATCATACAGGAAAAAGCATTACGGTTGATTTTGGGCGTTATCACGCCGGCTCAGACGATATTATTAATGAAACCTGGAACCGTCAGCTTAAACTTAAGGTAAAAGAAATCCGTTACCTGATTGCGCTTGCACCTCCTCCAGCTTTCAAGGTTACAACTCTCATTCTTCTAACTGGCGCACAGATCATCAACGTCTTCGGTGTCTCTCCAACCGCGACTATCAAGTACCAAATGGGAATCTCAAAAAAGTGGAAAGAGGAGCATCGTGGTAAAATGATGGTGGGAGAAAAAATCTGGCGGCAAACTTGATGGTCTTTACCACTTCCACTTTTTTATTTTTTCCAGCACTGCGTAGTCCGTGAGGTCGTAATGAATTGGGGTTATCGAGACATAATTATTTTCAACCGCTACTTGGTCAGTATCTTCGCCTCTTTCTCCGACAACTAATCTACCTGTTAACCAGAAGTATTCTTTATTGGTCGGATCCTTACGGGCTTCGAACCAATCGTCCCACTTGGCTTTGCTTTGCCGGGTAACTTTTATACCGCGAATTTCTTTATCAGGAACCGCCGGAACATTAACATTCAAAAGGACCCCATCGGGTAATCCGTTTTTCAAAACTGTAAGAGCCAACTTCCGTGCAAGTTTCGCCGCGTATCTAAAATCGGGCTTGCCGTAAGTTGTAAGCGATATTGCAATTGAAGGAATGCCTAATACCGTTCCCTCGGTAGCTGCCGAAACCGTCCCGGAGTAAATTATACTGATTGCCGTATTCGCGCCGTGGTTAATTCCCGATATTAACAAGTCGGGTTTTTCCTTCAGTAACGAATTAACTGCAAGCTTCACCGCGTCAGCGGGAGTGCCGTCTATCGCATAACCGAAGAGTTTTCCATTTTTGTATGATTTGGTAGCGCGCAAGGGGTAGTTCATTGTTATCGCATGCCCGACTGCGCTCTGCTGTTTATCGGGTGCGGCAACAAACACCTCACCGATTTTTTTTATTTCGTTGACGAGCGCATGAATACCCGGGGCATTTATACCGTCGTCATTGGAAATTAATATTTTTATTTTTTTCTTAGCCATTTATATCAATGTTGGTCGATTCGCCCCGTCTGCGACGAGGGTAAGCCGAATTGATTTACTCATCAAAAACTTTCTGCTTTACCGGGAAACTTACCCGACTTCACATCTTTTGTGTAATGTTGAAAAGATGTTTGTATAATCTTTGCGAGGTTTGCATACTTGCGCACAAACCGGGGATGGAAATCCTCAAACATACCTAACATATCGTAGCATACTAAAATTTGTCCATCGCAATTTACACCCGCACCGATACCGATTGTCGGGATCGAAACTGATTTTGTAACCTCCTTTGCAAGTTTTGCCGGAATTTTTTCCAGAACAATAGAAAACACACCGGCTTTCTCAAGGTCTTTAGCATCCCGTAGAATATTACCAGCTTCAACTTTTCCTTTTCCACGGACGTCATAACCGCCAAACTGGTGTATTGACTGAGGGGTTAAACCAAGATGTCCCATTACCGGGATTCCGATTTCAACAAGGCGACGAATTGTTGCTAACATCGGTTTGCCGCCTTCAACCTTTACCGCTTCAGCACCGGTCTCCTTTAAAACTCTTCCGCAATTCCTTACCGCATCTTCGATAGAAATCTGATACGAAAGAAAAGGCATATCAACAACAACTAACGCCCGCTTAACTGCTCGTCTGACTGCCTTTGTGTGGTAAATTATTTCATCGACCGTTACGGGTAACGTTGTTTCCTGTCCTTGAAAAACATTTCCTAGCGAATCACCTACCAGTATAATATCGACACCGGTTTTATCGAGCATGCTGGCAATGATAAAATCGTATGCCGTTAGTGCGGCTATCTTTTCACCACTCTTTTTCATCTCCACGATTACTTTGGTGGTTATTCTTTTTATGTTTTCAGTTGTCATGTTTTATAATATTCTCTATATTTCAGAACTATTATGTCGTTCCATTTCAAACTCTAACTTAGTGTTATAGACATCCGGTACAAACATAATATTCCACTCTTTTTCAAAACCTTTTTTAATTGAAGCTGCAACATCATCGAATGAAACTTCTTTCCCAAGTATTGTATTTATATCTGTCGTTTTTCCTTCGAGCGTATTTTTCATCGCTGTAATTATTTCAGGATTCTTTTCAGATAGGAAATCCATTAGCCACTTATGTTCGGGTCCCAACAATATTGAGCCGTGCTGCAGCACTACTTCCTTCCCGCCGGTTTGTGAGTAACGCCGCTGAGCGCTTCCAACAAGTTTCTTACCGTGATATTGAATTTCGTACCTTGCCGAACTCGAAAAACAGGGAATGGATGCAGTGTCTTTATATAAACTTTGGAAATTGGGCTGTGATTTTTCCAACTCAACATCAATCCCCAAAGAACGTAGTCCCGCTACAAGCGCACGGCTTATCTTTTCGTAGATTGCCGCTACACTCATTTCATCGGCATTCATTACAACACTGTATGTTAATTCATTCCAATGTAGAATTGCCCTCCCGCCTGTAGGTCTGCGGACAATATCAATGCCTTCGTTCTCGCAAAGTTTTAGATCGATATCATCCTCACGCTGATTATATCCGAAAGAAATTGCCGGAGGGTTCCAGCCGTATACTCGAACAGTTGGAAAACCTACACCTTCAATTAAACGCGATGCAAGGAACTCATCATACTCCATGTTGAATTTTCCGCGTCTGTGACCAGTATTTATAAACCGCCAGTTCATCTTTTACGTCCGATTATTCCCCGTTTACTCTTGGAGATAAATTCGAGTATATTAATAACTTCCGGAGTCTGTGGAAGATCAGATTTAATTTTAACGACAGCTTGCGAAACGTTCAAGCCCATTTCGTATAATAAATGATATGTCTTTTCAATATTGGCTATTGCTTCTTGCGAGAATCCTCTCCTTTTTAATCCGATAATGTTAGTCCCTTCGAACGACATCGGGTCGCTGCCAGCGAGTATGTACGGAGGAATATCCTTCGAAGCTCTTAGCCCGCCGCCAACCATCGCGTGCTGTCCGATGCGGACAAACTGATGAATGGGAGTCAAGCCACCGATAATAACATTATCTTCAATTTCTACGTGTCCAGCCATATTAACCGAATTAGCAAGAATTACATTGTTACCGACGATACAATCGTGAGCTACATGAACGTATGCCATAAGGAAACAATTACTGCCGACAACCGACCTCATGTGAGCCTTAGTGCCGCGGTTGAGTGTACAGTACTCGCGAATCGTAGTATCGCTGCCGATTTCAAGCGTGGTTTCTTCTCCACCGAATTTTAAATCCTGGGGTAGTGTTCCAAGGACAGCTCCGTGAGATATTTTACATCCGTTACCGATTCGCGTTCCGCTTGCAATTAAAACATTCGAAGCAATCTGGGTTCCTTCAGCTATGGTTACATTTTTTTCCACTACCGTGAAAGGACCGATGGTAACATTTTCGGCAATTTTTGCTTCGGGGTGTACGATTGCAGTTTTATCTATTTGTGCGCTCATAATATTATTTTATTTTAAATTTTTCTTCCGGCTTAGAATATACATCCTTTTTACTTGCCGATTCACTGTCGGTATTACGGTCGACAATTGCTGCGGAGAGTTCCGCTTCTGCTACTAAGTTTCCATCTACATAAGCTTTACCGTGCATAACTGCAATTTTACTCCGCCGGTTAACTAATTTTAGGTCGAACACGAGTTGGTCGCCAGGTAACACAGGTTTGCGAAATTTTGCATTTTTGATAGACATGAAGAAGACGAGTTTATCTCCGGGGTTTTCTACACCGTTTAACAATAATATTCCACCGGTTTGAGCCATAGCCTCAACTATCAATACACCGGGCATCACGGGCTGTCCGGGAAAATGTCCTTCGAAAAATGGTTCATTAACAGTAACATTTTTAACACCGACAATACTTTCGTCCAACTTAAAATCTACAATTTTATCTATCAGCAAAAACGGGTAGCGATGTGGGAGAATTTTCTTGATTGCATTAATATCGAAAACAACGCCTTCTTTTTTCTCATGCTGGAATTTTTTAACAAGTTTTTTCTGCAAGTACATTTTACGAACCATTTTTGCGAACTCGACATTGCTCGCATGACCGGGGCGGGCAGCGAGTATCTGAGCTTTAAGCGGCGCTCCGATTAGCGCTAAATCGCCGATCAGGTCAAGAAGCTTGTGTCGTGCAGGTTCATTTTTGTATCTTAACATTTTGTTGTTCAATGCACCGGTTTTCCCCAAAATGATAGAACCCTCAACACCAAGTTTTTTTGCAACTCTCTTTACATCATCGTCCGGCATTTCACGGTCAACTATCACTATTGCATTATCGAGATTCCCACCTTTAATAAGTCCCTGCGAATGAAGCATTTCAACTTCATTTAAAAAACAGAATGTACGAGCAGACGAGAACTCCTCTACAAATTCTCTCTCGAGGTCGAAGATGCCCGTATGCTGGCTTCCTAATGCGGGATTCTGATAATCTATTAATACTGTAACTCGATAATCATCCGTCGGGAGTGCAACAATATCAACACCCTTTTTCTCGTCTTTGAACTGAATAGTTTGATCTATAATTAGGTAATCTTTGGGGGCAGCCTGCTGGTGAAGTCCCGCTTCTAACAGCGCATCTACAAACGGGCGTGCACTTCCGTCGATTATCGGGGGTTCGATGTTATCCAATTCTATAATTATATTGTCGATTTGTAAACCGACGATCGCTGCTAGAATATGCTCGACGGTGTGGACTCTCGCTTCACCGAGCGATAGCGTAGTACCTCTTGATACATCGACTACTAAATCGACCAGAGCCGGAATTTCAGGCTTACCGCCAAGGTCAACACGCTTAAATTTAATTCCATAATCTTCGGGAGCCGGTTTAAAAGTTAGAGTAGTTTCAACCCCGGTGTGTAAACCCAAACCTTTTACCGATACACTTTTATTTATAGTCCGTTGATGAGCTATCATTTTTCAAATTAACCTTATGATGTTTTTTTCTCGAGTTCTTCTAAACGTTTTTTTAGGACTTCAATATCTTTTAGCAGTTGTGGAAGCTGGCGTTCAGATACCATTATTCTTTTCGTATCTCCTATTTCAAGAGCCGGATAACCGAAATACGTTTTCCCTTCATCGGTTATTGTTTTGGAAATTCCCGATTGAGCAGCTATAGTGGTTTTATTTGCAATTTTTACATGACCGACAACTCCGACTTGCCCAGCGAATACGCAATTGTTACCAACGATAGTGCTTCCGGCTATTCCTGTCTGAGCGGCAATAACAGTATTTTCTCCAATTACCACATTATGGGCAATCTGGATAAGATTGTCGAGTTTGGCACCGCGTTTAATTCTTGTTTCGCCGAGTGTTGCCCTGTCGATACTGCAGTTTGAGCCAATCTCAACATCGTCTTCAATTACAACACTACCACGTTGAGGAATTTTATCGTAAGTTCCATCAGATTTAGGAGCAAAACCGAAACCATCGCTGCCAATGACGGTTCCGGAATGTAGAATAACATTGCTTCCGATTGAACATTGTTCGCGTATAGATACGTTGGGATATATTAGAGTATTGTCTCCAATTTCTACGTTGTCACCGATAACTGTCCCGTGCCATATTGTAGTATTTTTACCGATGTAACAATTTTCGCCGATAACTACATAAGCGCCAATTGCACTACCCTCCCCAACTTTTGAATTAGGGCTGATAATAGCAGTTGTGTGAATGCCTGCTGGAAGTGATTTCGGTTTTGGATAGAACACTTCTATTAATTGAAGAAAAGCAGCATACGGTTCCCCGACTCTAACCAAAATAATGGGTGTTTTTCTTTGTTCGAGTTCCTTGAAATCCGCATCTTTTGCAATCAAGATTGCCGAAGCTTGTGTAGTGGCTATATGTTTTGCGTATTTGGGATTCGAAAGAAATGTTATGTCGCCCGACCGTGCTTCTTCAATTTTAGCCAGGTGGTTAATTTCAATATCCGCCCCCTCAGCGATCTCGCCTTTTACGTGAGTAGATATTTCTTGAAGTTTCATTCTTTACTTTTTAAATGTTTTAATCTTTTCTAAAACTTTATCAGTCAAATCGAACTTATCGTTCGTATACAAAAGCAAAATATCGCCGCTTTTATCCAACACGTAATCATACTCTTCCTCCTTGGCAATTTCCTGGATTGCCTTGAAGATTTTATCCTGAACTGGTTTCATTAAATCATTTTGTTTTTGGAAAAGCTCTCCGCTTTGCCCAAACTTCCGATTGCGGTAATCTGCAATTTTTTTATCGAGGTCTTGCAGCTCACGTTCAGAATCGGCTTTGCCTTGATCTGTCAGTATAAGTTTTTTCTTATCATACTCTGCAAATTTTTTCTGCCAGTCGTTCTGCATTTTTGCAAGCTCATTCTGCCATTCAGTCACGAGGTTATCAAGTTGGCGTTGAGCCTCTTGCGCTTCAGGAAGTTTTTCAGTAATTGCCTTTGAGTTAACCCAACCAATTTTTGCTTGCGATAGGCTGGTAGTACAAAAAAATACCACAAGCAATATTGTTGTGAATGTTATACGTTTCATAATAGCTCCGGATTAATATTATTTTGATCTTTTTAAACGGTCTAAAACTTTATATGTATAATCGAAATTAGTATCCCCGTATAGGAGAACCATAATTTGTTCATTCCTGTCAAAGACGAACGAAAGTTTTTCGTCTTTAGCAATTTGCTGTATCATTTTTAATACTTTGTCTTTGATCGGAGTTAAGAGTTTCTCGGTCTGGACGGCAAGCTCACCGTCGTTGCCGAATTTATCCGACCGATATTTATATGCTTTTTGTTCTAACTCAACAAGTTCCTGTTGAACGGCAAGTTTTGCCTGTTCGTTCATCATACCTTGTTTTTTTTGGTAATCTTCATACTTTGTTTGAAGTTCCTTCGACATTTTTTCTAATTCTTCCTGCCAACCTTTGCCCATCGCATCAAGTTTTTTCTGTGCTTCTTGGGCTTCAGGAAGTTCCTGCAGTATCTTTGCAGAATTCACGTAACCTATCTTTAAACCTTGTGCGCTGGAAGCAGCCACAAATGCTATTAAAAGAAAGAATATTATTAAACTTCTGGTCATTAAATTATCGTTTTTCACATTTACCTCTATTTGTTTTTTAAATTATTTGTTTATTAAATACTTGACTAACTTGTCGGAGTGGCGTTAGAATCCCCTGCCAAATTGAAAATGGAATCGCCAGCCATCCGGTTTACCATCTTTTGGCAGAGCATCGTCGGCACCGTAGCCATAATCGAACCCTACCATACCCAATGGTTGAATCATAATTCTTGCGCCGAATCCGTAACTTCTTTTTAAGTTTAGGAAATCAATTCGGTTTAAAGCAGAATATACATTTCCCGCTTCAGCAAAAGCTAACAGATAAATAGGCATCGGATTCAGTGTAACGGAAAACCTCAGTTCGGCTGTGTACTTAGCCATAGCTTTTCCACCGATAACACGGTTTTGTTCATCTGTTGGCCCCACGGCACGGTCGTCATACCCACGCAGAGGAATTGTCGATACTAAGCCAAGACCTGTGCCGCCCATAAAGAAATATTCGATGGGAGGAATCTGAGAATTTTTCTTAAATCCATCTATGAAACCGATTTGAGTTCCGGTGTACAGTACGAGTCGCAATGATCCGAATAACGGAGTATACAGATCACCCGTGAAGTTCCATTTATGATAATCAACATTGCCCGGAAGGAAAGGACCACCAGATATTTCAGTAGAGAGAGCGAAGCTTGAACCGACGGCCGGAAATATTGGATTATCCGTACTGTTGCGGGAAAAAATTTGAGTAATACTGTATTGACTTGTTTGACCTTCAAGGTAAATTCCGCCTCCATCAATTACGTTGTTAATTTGAAAGCGAGTAATCCAATCGCCGCGGAAATAATCATCGGGCCACCTGAAGCGCCTGCCAAGCCGGACCGAGCCGCCCGATTGCCGTAAATCATAATAATATATCTGGCGTGTATCAAAAAGATTTACTCCAAAAGTAGTCGGGGTATCGAAAAGCCAAGGCTCGGTAAAACCGAGTGAAAACGTTCTAAATCGCGCGCCCTCGCCGAACTGCCATTCGAAGTTTAAAATTTGCCCTGCACCTCCCTGAAGAGGTTTGGTTATATCAAAATTATTTATAGTGAATCCGAGCGCGCCCGTTACGCCAAATGCGCCACTGTATCCAACTGACGCGTTCACGTTGTCGCTGGATTTTTCTTCAACTTCATAGCTCAGGTTTACTGTCTTGTCATCCAACAGTTTGTAGTCGGGTCGGATTTTCTCGGGGTTGAAGTAATTCAACTGTGTAAGCTGGCGGATACTTCTAAATATCGCAGCTCTGCTAAAGTAATCACTCGGACGTGTAAATAACTCTCTTCTGATTACTTTTTCTTGTGTTTTTGAATTACCTTTTATATCAACACGACCGAGTTTAAACTGGTTTCGCTCAAAGACCTGAATATTAATATCAATACTGTCAGTCCCTATCCTTTTTTCTTCCCGGTCTAAGTCAAAAGTTAAATAACCGTTATCTAAATATAACGATGCAACGTCACTCTGGTCTTCGTTGCCTCTTAAATTTTGTTCGAACTTTTCCAGGTCATAAATATCGCCCGGCTTAAAACCCAATCTCAGCGCTAAAAGTGATGTCGGATAAATTGTATTTCCTTCCCAGGAAATATTTCTAATCTTGTACTGGTTACCTTCGTTTATATTAATCTGTATCGTCATATAACGTTTTGATGGCTCGTACCAAATTGAATCTGAAGTTATTTCTGCATCGAGGTAACCATTCTTTCTGAAGTATTTGATTACTTTTTGTTTATCAGCTTCGTATTTGTCTTTCTCAAACTTTGCCGAACGCCAGAACATCCACCAAACCCGTTCCTTTGTGTCTTCTAACTCTCCCTTCAAATCACTCGATGTATAAACTTTATTACCGACGAATTTAATTTCATCGATCTTTACTTTATTGCCTTCATCGATATTGAATTTCAGAACAACACGGTTAGGTCTTGTTGTGTCTTCAACAATTATCTCGGTTGTTATTTCTGCCAATAAAAATCCCTCTGCCTCATAAAGTTTTTTGATGGCGTTGACAATTTTGTTTACTTCTGGAGGGGTAAGTATCTGTCCTTTGGAGACAGTTACTTTTTTCATCAAATCATCTTCACTTTGATCATCGTTCCCGGAAAATTCAATACGTTCTAACCGCGGGTGTTCTTTAACTTTAATAAGAAGGTATACTCCGTTTTCGACCTGGCTTTCCACTAATATCTGAATATCATCGAACAGTTTGAGCGCCCACAATCTTTGTATTGCCTGACGGATTTGATCGCCCGGTATAGTAATTTCGGTTCCGGTTCTAATTCCTGAATTTGCAATTACAGCAACGGCATCGGCGGTGGTGTTGCCTTCAACCGATATTCCAAGAACTTTATAAACTTCCTGCTTTTTGCTTTGAGGGAAAGTTGGGAATGTAAAAAGAATAGAGATAAATAGAATGAAAAGAGGCTTGATTAGATTTCGCATGTAATATCGTTACCGTTTCTTTTTAATTTGATTGCCTGTCATACCGAACCGGCGTTCACGTTGTTGATAATCCGTGATTGCATCGTAAAGCGCATTGCGTTTAAATTCGGGCCAGTAAAGCTGGCTTATATAAATTTCAGAATATGCCAATTGCCAAAGCAGATAATTACTAATACGGAACTCTCCGCTCGTTCTGATTAACAAATCGGGGTCGGGGATTCCTTGTGTCGATAGATATTTAGAAATTACATTCTCGTCAACATTCTCTTCAGTTAAAACGTTTCGTTTGACGTCGGTGATAATTTTCTTGACGGCTTGAGTAATATCCCACCTGCCGCTGTAACTCAGTGCGAGAAGCAAATTCAAGCCGGTGTTGTTTTGCGTTTTGACCATTGCTTCCAACAATTCGTTTTGAACTTCCAACGGAAGCTTTGCTATATCGCCGATAGCTCTGACCCGCACATTGTTGCTTTGCAGTTTATCGGTTTCATCACGAAGCGCTTTCATGAGAAGACGCATAAGAAGCGAGACTTCGTCTTTTGGTCTCTTCCAGTTTTCAGTGGAAAAAGCGTACAGCGTTAAATACTTAACGCCAAGCTGACCGCAAGTTTCTACAGCTTCGCGCACGGACTCGACGCCTTCGCGGTGGCCTGCGATTCGTGGTAAAAGTCTTTTTTGCGCCCACCGACCATTACCGTCCATGATAATTGCTATATGTTTCGGTATCTCGCCGCTTTGTTTGAGAGCTTCTTGCTTTTTACGGTCGAGTTCCGCCAGCTTTTGGCTTTTAGATGGCAATGTGCACGTTCCTGATATAATAGTTAATTAAAATCCTTTGAAATTTAACTTATTTTGCAAAGAAAAGCAAAATGGCTTTCTTAAATTCGTTGATTTTTAATGAGTTACGGAAGAAAATGGTTGATTGTTACAGAGGAGTAGAGAATAAAAGATTGAAAGATGAAAAGATTTGATTATAAGTTTTTTGAAGGAGAAAAATATAAAAGGGCACCTATACCTGATGCCCTTTTAATAAATAAAATAACAGACAAGTTATCTTGCTAGCAGCATTCCCGCCAGAAGCAGGCGGGACTACCTGGTAAGCAGTAGCTTCTTCGTAACAACAAAGTTACCTGCTTGCAGTTTGTAGAAGTACACACCGCTTGATAAATTAGTGGCATTAAATTCTACATCATAATACCCAGCTACTTTGTACTCGTTGACAAGTGTAGCGACTTCTTTACCAAGAACGTCGTAAACTTTCAAACTAACAAAACCGTTAGCTGGTAATTGATACTTGATCATGGTAATAGGGTTGAAAGGATTCGGATAGTTTTGACCTAGTGCATATTCATTTGGAATATTTACCAATTCGACCGCTGGTTCTAATATACCTGCTTTATATGAGTTACATGGTCCCGGTGCCACTGCTTGGGTTTCAAGAACCAGAGTGTTTCCATATACATTATCTAATACTAATTCTCCAGACCCAGATAAAGATACCTTTTCATTAATCTTACCTGGTTTTCTAAGCCAATATTGTATACTATTTTGTTGTTTGGTATCCCATTTAATTTTTATCGGGAAACTTGCATTATTTACTGAGATTGGCATTCTTATAATTTTATTGTTAGGCAACACAGTTTCAATAAATTTACCTGACTGGAAACGAGCATTAAAATGATTTTTAGGAGGCACAGGTGGCATATCAAAATCACTCATCCCGACATCAATCGCACGGTGACCATTATGTACAAACATTTTTTGGCTGTTACCGCTCGCATCAGAAATTGTAATATTATCCATTGTTGCGAAAGATTCGATTGGATTGCATGGATCTATATGAGGGGCTAATTTTGTGGTAAAGTACCAGACATTTGACCAAGCACTCTGTGCAGTGTTGCCTAATGCACTTACCCTCCAATAATATTTTGTACTGTATGATAGTCCTATTACTTTTATGGTATCAATAATCATAGGATTATCATAAACTAGGTTTGTAAAACAAGAGTTGGTAGAAATCTGCAAATAATATGTATTCGCATACCTGGATGCCCTCCAGCGTAGAGTTGGGTAATTTGTTATTCCGTATGAACCACTATCAGGTCCCACTAATTCAGGAATATAAGGTGCTTCTGGTGGATTCGCTGTAGGAGTATTAGAACATTGGGGCGGCGTTGTAGATGCGCTTGAATAAATATCCATTTTTAGTTTTCCATTTTGAGAAACTTTTACCCAGTAACCCAAGCCGGGTTTAAGTTCATCAACTTCCTGATATCCACCAGCGCTAAAGCTATAGAATTTTGAACTAACAATTCCTGGAGGATATGATGTAATTTTGGATGTTAATAAATTCAAAGATGGGGCACCGATCATATTCCAACCACTCACAACATTATATTCACCAGAAGTGCCGCTTAATATCGGCGGACCAGCATAGGCTATTACTTGGTTTGCTCCAAATCTAACCCAGTAACCTGATCTTCCCCCTGATTTTTGGACAAGTAGAAAAGACAGTATATTACAGGAAAG
>CAZOQB010000024.1:0-47379 GCA_964581995.1 uncultured Ignavibacteriaceae bacterium
TGTTTAGGGTGTACCCTGACATTTCTACTGAGCGCTATACCTGACATTTTCGCTGAGCTATGACAAAAACAAAAATACTTGACAAAACATGTAATTATTTATATATTGGATTCGGAGTTTGAGGTGTCCCGGGCGACCATAAATTGAGGACGATAAATTCGTATTTAAGTTGCCTCAGGAACTCAGTCGCAGTTGCAATAGAAACAAAAAAATGGCAAAAACCACATTAATTATAAAATGTAACCCAAGCAATATCTGCACAAATAGATGATAGTGTGAAGTTAACATCAAAATACTAAACTCTAAATTCTATGCAAAATCAAAGCATTAAATTTCAAAAGGATCATCCCAAAAAAACTCCGCTACGGGAAAAGGCGGAGAAACAGCTCGCCAAAAGTACTGGCAAATTACACTCGGTTCCTTCCTCCCCTACTGAACTTAAAAAGCTTGCGCACGAACTTCAAGTTCATGAAATTGAATTGGAAATGCAGAACGAGCAATTACTACAAACCGTTCATGAGCTTGATGAGGCAAAACAGAGATATTATGAGTTGTACGATTTCGCACCGGTCGGTTATTTTGTGTTCGATACCAAAGGTAAAATTATAGATGCGAATTTAACCGGATGCAACCTGCTTGGCGGCGAGAAGAGTAACATCCTCGGCAGACAATTCCAGCTTTTTTTAGCGCCGGAATGCCGAAAGGAATTCAATAAATTCTGCTCGAACGTTCTTACACATGGAAGAATACAGCGATGTGAGCTAAATTTGCAACGAGATAAAAATAAAACTGTTTATCTGCTGCTTGAAGGGGCCATAATAAATGAAACGGATAATATAAAAGTAACCGCAACCGACATCACCGAACGTAAGCTCACCGAAATCGAACGTGACAGAGCAATCAATGAATTAGAAAAATTAAAAATTAATCTTGAGCAACTTGTCCACGAACGAACGCAAAACCTTGAAAATGCAAACCGTGAAATTCTTCTGCTCGCCCAGGCAATTTCAAGCACGAACGAAAGTGTATGTATTACCGACTCTAAAAAGCGTATCCTGTTTGTAAATATAGCGTTCGTGCATACCTATGGCTATGGCGCCAAAGAGATTCTTGGTAAGCGTATCGATCCTCTCTGCGCAAATAAATCCGCTCCGAATAATTGCTATGAAATATTCACGAAAGCAGTGAAACAAAACTGGAAAGGTGAGGTTTTACAAAGGAAGAAGAACGGAGACGTATTCCCGGCAGAGGTTTCAATTGCACCGTTGAGGAATGACGAAGGAGAAATTACTGCGTTTATTGTTCTGACAAGCGATATTACAGAGCGAAAAAAAGCCGAAGAAGAAATTCTGAAATCTCACCGCGAGCAAAACCTCATTTTCCAATCTGTTCCGGTTGTGCTCTACAATGCGGTTGCCGGTTCACGATACGATGCTTTATGGATAAGTGAAAATGTTAAGCAGATTACCGGTTTTACCGCAAATCAGTTTTTAACACAACCTGATTTCTGGAAAGAAAGAATCCATCCCGATGACCGGGAGTGGGTGCTCAAAGATTTTCAATCGATTCCGGATAGGAAATTTATCCACACCGAGTATCGGTGGTTGTGCGCCGACAATACATACCGATGGTTTATCGAGCAAGGTATTCTTCCCGACTTGCAAGATGATGGACAGAAAATCATTTACGGCGCGTGGGTTGATATAACCGACCGTAAATTAGCCGCGGAAGCTGTTGAACGAAGCGAAAAGCATTTCAGAGCGCTTATAGAAAATTCAAGCGATATGATTGTGCTTATAGACAATGAAGGATTTATTAAATACACCAGCCCATCAACAGAGCGAGTGATGGGGTACCGGTTTGAAGAGGTTCAAGGCATTGATATATTCAAGTTGGTTCATCCTGAAGATTTACAGAAAGCAAGAGAAATATTTAACCAATCTTTGGAATTTCAAAAGCTTGTTATTCATATGGATATTCGGGCATTACATAAGAACGGCACATGGCGATGGGTAAAATGCAGCGGAGTAAATTTACTGCACGATCAAAATGTTTCCGGCATTGTTTGCAATATATCCGATATTACCGCTCGCAAATGGGCAGAAGAGATGCTCATCAATGCACATAATGCTTTACAAGCCACCACTCGTGCAATCCCGGATTTATTGTTCACTATAAACAGGCAAGGAACTTTCTTAGATTACCATACCGGAAGCGAAGATCTTTTGTATGCTCAACCGCATAAATTTATGGGTAAGAATGTATCCGATGTTCTTCCTCCCGAAGTAGCTAAGCTTTCACATCAAGCTATTAATGCCGTGCTGGAGAAAAAAGATATCTTTACATTCGAATATCAATTAACTATCCGTGATGAAACTAAAGAATTTGAAGCCCGTGCTGTTTTCAAAGATGATAATGAAGTTATATTCTTTGTGCGGGATATTTCTGATCGCAAAAGAGTTGTGGAAGCACTCGTAGCATCTGAGCGTAAATACAGGGATATTTTTACATACGCACCCGTTGGAATTTACCAATCGACAAAAGATGGAAAATTCATCGCAGCTAATCTTCGTCTCGCACAAATATTAGGTTACGACTCGGTTGATGAAATCATGAAATTAAACATGGGTGAGGATGTATACTTCAATAAAGGCGAACGAGATACGTTGATTGCGAAGTATGAACCTGGAGGTTCTGTTTCCGATATTGAAGTCAGGTGGCGTAAAAAAGATGGATCACCGATCTGGATATCGCTAACCTCACATGCTATAAAAGACACAAACAAGCAAACATTGTACTTTGAAGGATTTGTTCGCGATTTGACAGAGCAAAAACTTGCCCGAAATGAATTACACAAATCCGAGAACAAATACCAACAACTTATCAGTAACATTTCCGATGCAATTATAGTTGACGATATTGAGGGGCGAGTAAGGTACGCGAACCAAAACTTCTTCAATCTATTCGGCATACCGGAGAAGAATTTGGGCAAGATTGTGATTGAAGATTACGTTTCTCCAAAATGGCGCGCTGAGTTGCGAGAACGGCACAACCGGCGCATGGCGGGCGAAGATGTTGCCTCACATTTTGAATACGAAGGAACCGGAGCAGATGGGAGCCGGTTGTGGCTCGAGGTTTCTGTTGTAAAAATTATGGATGGTGAGAAGATCGTTGGAACCCAATCAGCTATCCGGAACATTACAGAGCGAAAAATGACGGATATAAGATTACGTGAAGTAATGAATAGGTTAATTGAGACCGAAGAAAGAATGAGAAAGTCGGCTGCACAGCAGCTTCACGATGAAGTGGGACAAAACTTAACCGCATTGAGTATTAATCTTAATTTCATTAACTCACTGCTTACTCCCCCGTCAAAAGATAAAATAGAAAAGCGGCTCAACGATTCAATTACACTTTTGGAAAAAACTATCGAATGTACGCGTGATATAATGGTCGAGTTGCGTCCCCCGGTTTTGGATGATTATGGCTTGAATTCGGCAATCATGTTCAGCTTGGATAAGTTTAAGGAAAGAACGAATCTTGAGGTCAATTATTCCGGCAGCGACCTTATGGAAAGATTGCCCTCTAATGTTGAACATGCAATATTTCGCACATCGCAAGAGGCGTTAACTAATATCATCAAACACGCGCATGCAAAATCTATTACAGTTAGATTCGAAGAAATAAATAATTTGGTGATGTTGAGTGTGCAAGACGATGGCGTTGGTTTCGATACAGAAAATATTAAAAGCGATAAAGCGAAGGGCCACTTAGGTCTTGCGACTATGACAGAACGGATCGAAAGTCTTGGGGGTAAATTGATAATCGCATCCACCCCCGGGCACGGAACGAAAATTACGATAGAAGTAGAAAGGTGAATGGATGAAGCGGCGAAATTACGAATGGGCGAAATGGTGAAATGAAGGAGACAATAAGACTAAAACTATTAACTAAAAAACCATAACTAAAAACCAATAACCAATAACAAAATTCTTGGCGATAAAGAAAAAAGGGAACCACTCAGACACTAAGAACACTTAGAAACACTTAGTGAATCTTAGTGCACTGCGTGCCTTAGTGGTAAAAAAAAGACGAACTAAAAACTAACAACTAAAATAAAATGCCAATCAAAGTAATAATCGCAGACGACCATGCAGTTGTGAGAGATGGCTTAAAGCTGATACTCGAAAACGCGGGTGATATAAATGTAATCGGAGAAGCCGAAGACGGACTCGCAGTTGTAAAAAAAGCACGCGAGCTTGAACCCGATGTAATCATTATGGATCTATCGATGCCAAACATGAACGGCGTGGAGGCAACGAACAGAATTAAAATTGAAAACCCCGAAATCAGAATCGTAATCCTCTCGATGCGCTCATGCATGGAGGATGTTGTCAGAGTAATAAAAGCCGGAGCTATCGGCTACCTTTTAAAAGAATCTGCCGGCGCTGAAGTTGTTCAAGCAGTAAGAGCCGCCTATGCCGGTCGGCGTTATCTTTCGCGTAAGATCGATGATCTTCTAATCGACATGAGTCTCTCTGCTTACAACGATGCAGAAATAAAAAGCCCTTTAGACAAATTAAGTTTCCGTGAACGCGAGATACTTCAAATGGTTGCCGAAGGAAAAACGAGTCAACAAATCGCACACCTTCTTTTTCTCTCCATAAAAACCATCGAAACTTACCGCAGCCGAATGATGCAAAAACTCGGCATCAAAGATATTCCCGCGTTAGTTAAATTCGCATTAGAAGAAAGGATTATTTGAGATAGCTAATGTGAATGCTTTATGGCTTGGTGGTAAAGAAAAAGAAAACCACTCAGACACTAAGAACACCTAGAAACACTTAGTGAATCTTAGTGCACTGCGTACCTTAGTGGTAAAAAAAAGACGAACCAAAAACCAAGAACTAAATATAGTTATTATGGTTCGCTTTCGCTCACCACAAGGTTTCTGGTTAGTGGTTTCAGTTCAATAGTCGTCGGTTATCGTTGATTGGTCCTTCAAGCCACCAAAAAATCAACTAAAAACTAACAACTATCAACCAATCTACACTTTTTCAAACATCCCCTACACAAAGTGTCATAATTTCCTTACATACAAACTCCCGCTTCTATCATATATTATCTCTAATAAAACAGCAGAGACACCATTATGGAAACTTCCATTGCAACTAATAACAATTCCAATTCAGGGAAAAAGAAAATATTAATTGTCGAAGACCATGAAGCATTACGCAATTCACTTCAAGATTTTATATTTACACTTTATCCCAAATTTTTAATACATAGCGCGTCAACCGGCGAGGAGGGTGTTTCGATTGCAAATTGTATCCGACCCGATATAGTATTGATGGATGTAAAACTACCCGGCATTGATGGTTTTGAAGCCACGCGACTTATCAAACAAAATAACAACGGTACAAAAATAATAATCGTTACAATTTTAGAAGGCGTTAAGTATGAGAACGATTCGTACGATGCCGGAGCATCTGCATTTATCAACAAAAAAGATTTAGAAAAAAACTTGAGCGTGACTCTAGCGCAGATATTGAAATCGAGACAAGAAACGCAGGAACGAAAATTGGTTCAGAACTCCGGTTAACTATAATTCATAGAAAAAGAATAAACAATGTTCGATTTCCAAAAACATAAATGGATAACCTACTCGGAACGGACGATGGAGCGAATGGGCGACATTGCGAAGAAGACAATCTCCGATTCACCGTTTTCACCATTTCACCGTTTCTCCCATTCTCCGTTTCGCAGATTCGCCGTTTCACAAATTATCGAAAGGAGTAACGAATGTATCTTATAGTTGGAGCAACCGGACGACTTGGCAGCGAGTTATGTACGCTACTCAGTTCAACCAAGAAGCCGTTTCGCGCCCTTGTGCGCCATTCATCAAAACCCGATGTAGTAGAAAGCATAAAAAAAATTGGCGGTGAGATTATGTTTGGCGATTTAAAAAACGAAGCTTCGCTCATTCAGGCGTGCACCGGTATTTCAACAGTGATATCAACTGCAAGTTCATTGCTGAGCCATCACCTTGGGGACAGTATTTCGTCTGTAGATTTAGAGGGACATAAATCACTCATAAGAAGCGCGTTACAAACCGGTGTAAAAAAATTTATATACATATCCCTCTCACAACACCACAAGACTGATTGTGCGCTTACAGCAGCAAAGCGAGCAGTTGAAAAGTATCTAATAAAGAGTAAACTAAATTACACCATCATCCGTCCGGCAGCATACATGGAATTTTGGCTGAATCCATCCTGCGGTTTCGATTTTAACAGGAATAAGGCAACTATTTTCGGTTCGGGTAAAAGTAAAATAAGTTTTATTTCTATTAAAGATGTTGCTCGATTTGTAACGCTTACACTCGAAAATCCAAACGCTTCTAATACAATATTAGAAATAGGTGGACCGAATGCCGTTAGCTATTTAGATGCGGTGAATTACTTTGAGAAAGTAACCGGTAAAATATTTCGAGTCAGAAAAATTGGTGAAGACACGCTAATATTCCAAAAAAAATTCTCCTCCAATCCTTTCTCCGATTCTATCGTTAGCCATCGTATGGATTTGCTCGCCGGCGATGAAATTGATATGCGCAAAACTATGTCGCAATATCCTATTAATCTTACTTCGTTTCAGGATTACGCAACTACAATATTGAATAAAAAGACAGCATGACTTCTAAATCACAAATTCTCCTTTTCTCCGATTCTCCTATTCTCGGTTTCGCCGTTTCGCCGATTCACCCACGCTCCCTACTCCATACTAATTTCTACACACTATATTTTTATGAATAAAGAAATAGAAGACATAGAAATCCACTTGCTGTTGGAAGGAATCCACGACCGTTACGGATATGATTTTCGTGAATACGCTCCGGCATCGCTCAAACGGCGTATATTGAAAGCCATACACGATGAGGACGTGAAAACCGTTTCCACCCTTCAGGAAAAAATCCTGCACGATTCAAAGTGCATGGAACGCTTTCTCCGTATTATTTCTGTAGATGTAACTTCAATGTTTCGAGACCCCTCCTTCTATCAATCGCTTCGAGAGGCGATTCTCCCGATGTCTCGAGCCGAGCCGCTCATTCGCATCTGGCATGCGGGCTGTGCATCGGGAGAAGAAGTTTATTCCGCAGCAATTATCCTGCAGGAAGAAGGGCTTCTCGAAAAAGCACGCATCTACGCAACCGATATGAACTCGGCACTTCTTGAGGAAGCAAAGGCGGGCATATATCAGCTCTCTGTCATAAAGGAGTTCACGGAAAACTATGTGAAAGCGGCGGGTAAGGGATCATTCTCTGAATATTATACAGCTAACCACTACCATGCCATCTTCAATGCAACGCTGAAAAAAAATATCGTCTGGGCAAATCATAATCTTGTTACCGACGCCTCGTTCAATGAGTTTCATATCATCTTCTGCCGCAACGTGATGATCTATTTTAATAGCACTCTGCAAAGCCACGTACACACGCTTCTCTACGAAAGCTTGCCTATTGGCGGAGTTTTAGCGCTCGGACGAAAAGAATCTCTTACATTTTCACCGTACGAATCGAAGTATGAAGAAATAGATGCGAATGAAAAACTGTACAGAAAAATTTTATGATGCACCATAATAAAACCTTAGTGTCCCTTTGTGTGCTTAGTGCCTTAGTGGTGAATTTTTTTACCACTAAGTCACCGAGTTCACTAAGAAATATTACATTGTATGAATCCAAGAATGAAGAGACAGATGCGAATGAAAAACTGTACAAAAAGATTTTATGAACCGCTATAAAATAGTCGTCATCGGCGCATCGCTCGGCGGTACCGAAGCACTCAGAGTGTTGCTCGCCGGATTGGGGGAAAGTTTTCCTCTAATAACTAGGAACTAGAAGGTGCAACATTTTATTTTACACTTGGATAACATGAATGCAAGAAACAAAAGATTGTCTCGCAGAGAAGTTCCGCCAAAAAGCGGCGGGACAAACTCCGAACGTAAAGTATTTTCACGAAACGAAAAAATCGCGCAATGAAGAATCAAAACATACATAATAGGTTCCAATTGATGACACTTCCGTACACGGCTGGGGCTGTGACACTAATCGCAGGAATACTTGTTCTTATCGGCTGGCAGTTTGAAATTGAAATCCTCAAAAGCCCGCTTTCCAACATAGTGAGCATGAAAGCGAACACAGCCGCGGCATTTCTTCTTGCCGGACTCGCGCTCATCTTTCTCCAGCGACCCGGAAAAGCGACAAACATTCTTGTACGCTTCTGTGGATCAGTCATTGCGCTGATAGGATTGATATTTCTCGCTCAACATATTTTAGGTTGGGATTTTGGCATAGATCAAATTCTGTTCCGCGAACCGGAGGGAACCATAGGCACATTACATCCCGGCTTGATGGCGCCCAGTACTGCTTTGAACTTTCTGCTGATTGGATTTACTTTCTTAACCATCACTCATCAAAAAAAACGCAGCTACTTTCTCATCGAGTTTCCTCCTGTATTTTCGCTCTCTGTTAGCGTCATCGGATTTGTTGGTTATGTGACTCAACTCGAGGAGCTGGCCGGACCCGCCGCATATACAAAGATGGCAATTCACACAACCGTTATTTTTATCATTCTCTGTATCGGGATACTCTTCACCGCATATAGGCGGCAACGCGCGCCTGTCACCATCGAACAAAAGATCTTTGCCGGACTTACTGCCGCTGCCACTCTCATCATTTCTATCGCATTTCTTTCCGTTTCAGGCATTACGTCTCTCGTTCAAGCGAGCAATTGGATCGAGCATACGCAGCAAGTAAAGAATCGACTCGAGCTTGTTCTCTCACACGTTCTGGAAGTTCAATCGGCTGATCGAGGTTTCATCATCACCGGTAACGACCAATACCTGATATCGCGTGAAAAGGCAGTTAGTGAACTTCCGGCTCTTTTGCATAATATACGTTTCCAAACAATTGATAATCCGGTCCGGCAGAGGTCGTTCGTGCCACTTGAGCGGCTCATCAAAAAGCGCCTGGCATTCTCCGATTCCGTCATCTCCACACACAGAATGAAAGGAGAACGAGAAGCGCGCTTGCTCATTGCATCCAATGATGGAAATACGCTGACCGACAGCATCCGCACACTCATCGCACAGATGAATGCAGAGGGAGACCGGCTTATACAAACGAAAAATGAGGATGAGGCGTATCAGGCGAATCGCAACCAGTTTGTTATTTATCTCAATCTTGCGGTTCAGGTGCTGTTACTGTGGGTTATCTTCTTTATTGTGAACAGAGATATGACTGCCCATAGAAAAGCAGAGGAAGCGCTTCAACATTCGAACACTCAACTCGAAGCCGTCAACCAAGACCTCGATTCATTCTCACATTCTGTTTCTCACGACTTACGCGCGCCTCTTCGCCATATTGATGGATTCACACAAATGCTGAAGAATAATTATTCAGATAAATTAGATGAAGGAGGCAAGAAGCTGCTGGAAAGAATTTTAAATGCTACCGTCACAATGAACGCGCTCATCGAAGATTTAATGAAACTCTCGCAAATTACTCAACAACCTATTAAAAAGGAAAACGTCAACCTTAGTAAAATAGCGTCGGACATCTGCGAATCGCTGAAAAGTTCTCAGCCCGATCGTTCGGCGCAGTTTATAGTTGCAGAGAATATCCGGGCTATTGCCGACGAAGGATTAATGGGCATAGTATTAGAAAATCTTTTAGGGAATGCATGGAAATATTCAAACAAAAAACCTAATACACGGATTGAGTTCGGGCGTTCCGATATGTACGGGAAAGAATCATTCTTTGTGCGCGATAATGGCGCAGGGTTCGACTCATCTACTGCGACTCAATTGTTTATACCGTTTAAAAGATTGCATTCACAAAGCGAATTCCCCGGAACGGGAATCGGGTTATCAATCGTATATCGCATCATACGCCGCCACGGCGGCAAAATATGGGCAGAAAGTGAAGTTGGAAAAGGAGCAACATTTTATTTTACAATTTGATTAGTTATTAGTTAATGGTTCTTTGTTTTAGTTCGTTAGTTCGCTGTTATAGTTTATTGGTTGCGAAACCGAAAAATAAATAATTAGAAAAACAATGGCAACAGGATTAGAAAATCTTTGGATATTACAAAAGGTGAAATAGAGGAAACAAAAAGTGGTATTTTAAAATCAGCACGCAAGAGATTCTTGCCGGATAATATTGCCGCTGAAATTGCTGACCAATACACTGTTCTGATGAAAGGCATCAATTTCTACATCCGTTTCCTTAGACTCAATAGCATCGAAAAGATTCAAACGATGGTGACTAAGAACTAAAACCAATAACTAATAAACTAAAACCAACAACTAATAACTAGGAACTAGAAAGTGCTGCTTTTTATTTTACACTTGGATGATTTTACAAATGATAAATAGTATGAGGAATGAGAGAACAATATTTTTCAAAACACTTTATGAAAAGAAATCATTATGAAACAATATAAAACCTGGGGGTATTATGAAAACACCAATTCGTATTTTACATCTTGAAGACTCAGAAGACGATGCAATAATAATCGAAGATGAACTGCGCCGCGGCGGTTTCGAACCGGAGATAGTTCGCGTAGATCAAAAAGAACCTTTCCAAAACGCTCTTGCTTCTGAGAAGTGGGATATTATACTTTCCGATTATAATCTACCTGATGGGTGGAATGGGCTTGATGCGCTCGATCTTTGGATTGAGACGAAAAGCGAAACTCCATATATCTTCCTATCAGGAACGCTGGGCGAAGATAAGGCAGTAGAGGCGATGAAGAAAGGCGCAAACGATTATATTGTGAAATCAAATTTAAAGCGACTTGTACCCGCGGTCCAACGCGAATTACGCGAATCGGTAGTGCACCGCGAAAGAAAATATGCCCAGGAAGCACTTCGTGAAACCGAAGAACGTTTCCAGGCATTCATGGATAATACCCCCACCGTTGTATTTATAAAAGATACGGACGGACGCTACCTCTTTGTTAATAAAATGTGGCAAAATGTGTTCGGTAAGCTTGAACAGGAGGTTCAGGGGAAAACAGATTTTGATATTTGGTCTCACGAAATCGCAGAAGTACAGCAAACAAACGACAAGATAGTTTGGGCTAATAAAAAACCTTTGGAAGTTGTCGAGACTCTTCCTGTCGCAGACGGAAGCATGAGAGAATTCATAACGATAAAATTTCCTTTAAAGATTGGTGAAAAGGAGCGCTTCATCGCAGGAGTGAAAATAGATATTACCGAGCGCAGAGAACTTGAAAAGATAGTTAAACTTTCGGAGGCAAAGTATCAAACAATTTTCGATTCAAGCGGCACGGCTATGTTCTTGATTGAAGAAGATTCTACGATATCATTGATCAACAATATCTTCGAAAAAATCTCCGGTTATTCAAAACCTGAAATAGAAGGAAGAATGAAATGGACAAATTTTATTGTTGATGAAGACCTTCCAAAGATGATGGAATATCATACAAAACGGAGAATCGACCCGGGATCGGTTCCGAAGAATTATGAATCACGATTCAAAAATAAACAAAACGATGTCAGAGATGTTTTCATGTCTATCGATCTGATTCCGAACATGAAGCTTAGTATTGCCTCTTTGATAGATGTAACAGAACGAAAAAAATCAGAAGCAAAAGTACTAGAACAAGCCGCACTTCTGGATGTTGCACGAGACGCAATCCTCGTGCGAGACCTTAACCATCATATTTTATTTTGGAACAAAGGCGCCACACTCATTTACGGTTATCAGTCTGATGAAGCTATAGGCAAAAAAATAACCGAGCTACTTTATAAGGACACCTCTCAATTTAATGATGCAATCACGCAACTTATGAAAAACGGTATCTGGAGCGGCGAGTTGAAACAGGTTACCAAAAGTGGAGAAGAAATTATCTGTTTAGCACGTTGGACACTAATGTATGACGAGAAGGGGCAGCCCAAATCGGTTCTTGTGGTTAATACAGATATTACTAAACAAAAAGAACTCGAGTCGCAATTCCTACGTGCACAGCGTATGGAAAGCATAGGTACATTAGCCGGAGGCATTGCCCACGACCTTAATAATGTACTCGGACCTATGCTCCTCGCCACTAACCTCTTACGTCAAAAGTTACCCAATGAAGAAGACCAGAAATTTATAGACATGCTTGAAACCAGCACCAGGCGTGGAGCAGACATTGTTAAACAAGTGCTCACATTCGCACGCGGTATATACGGTGAACACGGCATTGTACAAATCAACCATCTTATCGGAGAAATGGCTAACATCGCAAACGAAACGTTCCCGAAGTCGATTCAGATTAAAACTGACCTAAGAAAAAGTTTATGGAGTGTTTGCGGCGATGCAACACAACTGCATCAAATATTGTTGAACCTTTGTATAAATGCCCGCGATGCTATGCCTAAAGGCGGTACGCTGACAATCAAAACCGAAAATATTCAACTCGACCAGCAGTTTATACAACCAAGCCCGTTAGCACAAGCAGGGTTTTACGTACTGCTCACCGTGAGCGATACCGGAACGGGTATCCCAAACGATGTAAGAGACAAGATATTCGAGCCATTCTTTACAACCAAAGAAGTTGGTAAGGGTACCGGGCTGGGTTTGTCAACCGTTCTCGGAATAGTCCGTTCACATAAAGGATTCATAGACGTCGAAAGCGAAGTCGGACAGGGAACCAAGTTTTTAGTTTATCTTCCCGCGCTCCAATCATCCGATTTCGACGGGCTTAATCTAAAGAAGGAAGAAATTCCCTGCGGCCATGGAGAGTTAGTGTTAGTAGTTGATGACGAAGTGGCACTACGTGATATTACAAAAATAACTTTGGAAACGTTTAACTACAAAGTTGTAACTGCGCATGATGGTACTGAGGCAGTACCTCTGCTGGCAAAACATATTGGCGACATAAAAATTGTTATTACCGATATGATGATGCCGTTCATGGATGGTCCGGCAACTATTCGCGCGTTAAAGAATATGGACCCGTCATTGAAAATAATTGCCATGAGTGGAAATGTGGAAACCGATAATTCACTAACGGGCGAGCTTACGGTCGAAGAGTTCCTACGCAAACCCTTTACAGCCGAAACACTGATAAAAACTCTTAACAAAGTTTTACGTGCCGATAGCGAGATAAGAAAATAAATAACGTTGCACCCTTTGCGAGAGATTTTATTCTCGCCCGCCTTCAGGCGAGGTCTCGTCTCGTAAACGAGACGGACGAAGTCCACAGAGCACGCAAAGATTTAAACATAGCGGTCGTATCGATCCTAAACGGTCTCTGCCAGAAGAAAAAGAAGGTACGCTTATGAAAATAAAAACAAAATTAATTTTATCGTTTCTCGTATTTCCTATAGCACTATTTATAGGCGGATTAATTTATATAGCGGTCCAGTTTAATAGCATTGAGGATAAGGCATATTCTGAGGCAGCTAGTGATTCTAGATTAATAGCCGAGCTGTTGGGGCATGAACATGACGCTGACGGAACGCCTTCATTTGTTTCTACACCATCTGCTTTGCAACATTTTATTGAAGACTTCCATCGAAACAAATGGGTTACAGATTTTGAGGTATTGGACACCAACAAGAAAATTATTGCAGATATTATAGTTGAAGATATAGGGAATATATTTAACCACGATCCTAATAATGAAGTCTCCCTAACATTGAAGGATGGAAAGCAGCGTAGATTTATTGAAATAAGCAAAGATTATCCAGAAGGAATCAAACAAATAGTCACTTCGGTCCGAACAGGAGAGGGTGAAACACGGGGCGCTTTGATTATGGATTACACATTTATTTATAATAGATTATTTGAACAAACCAAATCAAATCTAACAATTCTTGCCTCGGCATTATTAACTACAATCATATTATCACTTATTCTGGGTTTCATAATTTCCGGAAAGATTTCCAAACCAATTACTGCACTTCGCGGTGTTTCTGAAAAAATATCACAAGGTAACTGGGAAACAAGGGCAGAAATCAAATCGAAGGATGAGATCGGACTTTTAGCCGGTGCATTTAATTCCATGATCGATAAAAGAAATGAATATGAAAAAGAAATTGTAAAATCCACCGAGCGCTTCAACATAATTGCCAAAGCAACTAACGACTGCGTTTACGATTGGAATTTGTTAACCAACCAAATTTGGTGGAACGAGGGCTTGGCACGGCTTTTCAACTATCCGCATGAACTAACGGAGACAGATATTCATTGGTGGGAAGAAAAGATTCATCCTGATGACATGAATGCTTTGATGCAAAGCGTGCAGAATGTTTTTGATGAAAAGTTGGAAAATTGGAGCGGCGAATACAGGTTCAAACGCGAGGATGGTTCTTACGCTTTTGTGTCCGACAGAGGATTTATTCTTTATGACGAAAACAAAAATTCTATCCGCTGGCTTGGTTCATTGATGGATATTTCCGAACGAAAGCTGGCTGAAAATGCGCTGAGCCAGAGCGAAAAAAAACACCGCGCGCTGATTGAAACAACTAATACCGGCTTTCTTGTGCTGGATGCTCAAGGCAAAATCGTTGACGCTAATGCAGAATATGTACGGCTAACCGGCTATAACACACTTGCCGAAATCGTGGGACGCGAAGTAACAGAGTGGACTGCCCCTTACGACTTAGAGCGCAACGCCGATGAAGTGAAGAAGTGCGCCGAGAAGGGATATGTCAGGAACTTAGAAATTGATTACGTGAACCGGCGCGGAGAGATCACACCCATTGAAGTCAACGCTACGGTTGTCGTCAGCAATGGTGTCGCTCAGATTCTTGCGCTCTGCCGCGACATTACCGAACGCAGGAAAGCAGAAGAAATAATTAAAAGCAACGAAACCAAATTTAGAACGCTGTTCGATTCCACCACTGACGCAATTTTTATAATGGATGGTCCAATCTTTATTGATTGTAATATCCAAGCCGAGAAATTGTTTGAACATCCCCGAAAAGATATTATTGGTCGTTCTCCCATGGATTTCTCGCCGGAACGTCAACCCAACGGGCGCCTTTCTTCAGATATGGTGATTGAATTAGTGGGAGCTGTTTTGCAAGGTGAACCTCAGCTTTTCGAGTGGAAACTTTGCCGATCAGACGGGTCTATATTCGATGCCGAAGTGGGTTTAAACAAAATTGAACTTGGCAACATAGTTTACCTGCAAGTGGTTGCGCGCGACATCTCCAAACGTAAGCAAGCCGAAGAACAAATAAACATGCTTGCTGCAGCTATTAAAAATTCAGCCGACAGCATCGCCATCACGGATAAAGATTTTAACATCATATTTGTTAATGATGCTCTTATGAAATCGTACGGCTATACAAAAGAAGGAATCATAGGGCAGCATATTTCAAAGATCCACTCGGAAAATAATCCGCCGGAAGTTGCTAATGAGATGTTTTCTTCCTTAATGAAAAAGGAAACGTGGCAGGGCGAGGTGCTCAATAAAAAAAGTGACGGAATAAATTTCTCTGTTTTACTTTCATTAGCGCCTATAGTAAACGAAAAAGGGGAAGTAATATCAACGGTTGGAATTTCAAGAGACATAACTGAACGAAAGAAAGCTGAGAAAAAAATACTTACTCAAAGTAAGGCGCTTGAATCTGCCGCCAACGCTATCGTCATCACCGATATAGACGGAACCATTCTCTGGATAAATCCTGCCTTCACAAAACTTACCGGCTACACAAGCGAAGAAGCAATCGGAAAAAATCCCCGTGTTCTAAAATCAGAAAAGCACGATGATGGCTTCTATAAAGAAATGTGGAGAACGATTCTTGCCGGTAATGTGTGGCAAGGCGAAATTACCAACCGGAAGAAAAACGGCGATCTATACTATGAACATCTAACTATTACTCCCATTGTAGATGCAAACGGAAAAGTATTTCAGTTTGTGGCGGTTAAGCAAGATATAACTGAGCGGAAACAAGCAGAGCAAAAACTGCGTCAGCTTCTCAAAGATATACAAGATTCAAACGCTCAGCTTGAAGAAGAAATAATGGAGCGGAAAAAAATTGAAGCAGAATTAGTGAAATCGAAAGATGCCGCAGAAACCGCGAACAAAACTAAAAGCGAATTCCTCGCCAACATGAGCCACGAAATCCGAACACCCATGAACGGAATCATCGGCATGATTGAGCTGGCGCTCGATACCGACCTTAATAAGGAGCAACAAAACTATATCTCGACGGCAAAATCATCGGCGGAGTTGCTTCTCATACTCCTCAACGATATACTCGACTTCTCCAAAATCGAAGCAGATAAACTAACGCTTAACAAAGAGACGTTCTCGTTACGCGATAAAATTGGAGACTCGCTCCAAGTATTAAGTCAGCGTGCCGCAGAGAAAAAATTGGAATTGCTTTATCAGGTAACCAAGAATGTTCCCGATGCAATCATTGGCGACCCGCATCGCCTGCGGCAGGTGATGATAAACTTAGTTGGAAATGCGATTAAGTTTACACAGCAAGGTGAAGTTGTAGTAAGAGTGGAGTGTGGGATGGATTTAAACGAAACGGAGAGTGGGCAAGATGACGATTCTCCGGTTCACCAAATCTCCGATTCCCCAGATCGCAAATGTAAGCTCCACTTCACTGTGAGCGATACGGGCGTTGGCATAGCACCTGAGAAACAGCATCTCATCTTCGATGTATTCACGCAAGCCGATGGCACTATTTCCCGAAAATACGGCGGAACCGGCTTGGGTTTGGCAATTTCTTCCCGGCTTGTAACATTAATGGGCGGAAAAATCTGGGTCGAAAGCGAGCCGGGCAAAGGAAGTAAATTCCACTTTACAATGGAGTTCGGGAAACAGGAAGTTGTTGAAGAAGAACAAATGCTTGAGAGTAACCTCCAGAATCTTCCGGTATTGATAGTGGACGACAACGAGACAACGAGAGAATTGTTTTCGGAAATTCTGACTAATTGGAAAATGAAGCCATCCGCAGTTGAGAGCGCGCAGAAAGCTCTCGCTGAACTGCAAAGGGCATTCGCGCTTAACGCGCCGTATGCAATCACCATGACCGACTTAGATATGCCGGGCATGGATGGTTTCGAGCTTATCGAGAGAATAAAAAATAATCCTGAGTTAAAAGAAATGGGCATCATCATTATTTCTCACTCTCAGAAAGCGAGCGATATAGAAAGAGGTAAGAAATTAGGCGTTGAATGGTTCCACTCGAAACCGTTCCGTCACTCGCAACTTCTTGAAACAATCCAAAATATTTTAAGAAAACAATCATCCACACCGAAGATACACACGGGCGAGTGGTTAGAAACGGTTGAAGTAAAACCGGCGCCTGAAATATTAACGGATGAATATCATTACCGAATCCTTCTTGCCGAAGATAACCCGGTTAATCAGGAAGTGGTTGTCGGACTTCTCTCGAAACGGGGGCATACTGTAATTGTTGCCAACGAAGGAAATGAAGCGGTTGAGCTTTCAGAGCGTCATCATTTCGATTTCATCATCATGGATGTTCAGATGCCGGTGATGGACGGACATCAGGCGACTGCGGCAATCCGTGAGCGTGAAAAAACCAAAGGCGGTCATATCCCGATTATCGGTTTAACCGCACATGCTATGACGGGAGATCGAGAGAGATGTATTGAAGCAGGAATGGATGAGTATGTTTCAAAACCGTTGAGAAAGGAAGAGTTATTTAAAGCGATAGAAAAGATTGTACCGAAGCCGTCGAAAATTTACAAGTTGGATGAACAAAGAATTCTCGAACGTGTGGAAGGCGATAGAGATCTGTTTAAACGTCTGGTTGATGTATTCCTTGATAATACACCGAAGTTGGTATCGGAACTGCGCGATGCGATTGTGAAAGAAGATTTCGAACAAATAAGAATCATCGGACATACATTGAAAGGGTCTTGCAGATTTTTCGAATTTAAGAGAGCAGGCGATTTAAGCGAACAAATTGAATTTGCCGGAAAGGCAATGGATAGAGTTAAGATAAAAGAAACACAGTCGTTAATAGAAAAGGAAATACGGAATTTGTTGGATATGCTGAATGAATACAGAACTTTGCGTACTTAAAATGAAAAAGAAAAACACTTAGACACTTAGTATACTGAGGTACACTAAGTGGTTCTTAGTGTCCTTAGTGCCTTAGTGGTATTAATTTTTAAAAAACGATTAAAGGAAAATACTATGAAAATATTACTTGCTGATGACGACCCAACAATGCGCGTTGTGCTTGAGGGACTAACATCAAAATGGGGCTACCAGCCGATCGTCGCGGAAGACGGCAGAATCGCATTAGAGCTGCTGAAAAAAGATGACGCCCCCAACCTCGCAATTGTAGATTGGATGATGCCAAACCTCACCGGCATTGAAGTGTGCCACCATATGAAGACGGTTTCAAAAGTCCGTCCTTTGTACATCATAATGCTCACCGCATCCAGAACAGGGACGGAAGATGTTGTTGCCGCGCTGGAAGCCGGTGCCGACGATTTTATAATGAAACCGTTCGAGCCAACCGAACTGCATGCCAGAATAAATGTTGGCGAAAGAATTATCGGACTTCAATTAGAGCTTCAACAAAAAATAAAAGAACTGCAGGATGCTTTGGCAAAAATAAAAACACTCAGCGGTTTACTTCCCATTTGCGCCTGGTGCAAAAAAGTTAGAGATGACAACGGTTATTGGCAGAATGTTGAACATTTCCTGCACGAGCACTCAGAATTAGATTTTAGCCACGGTATATGTCCAGACTGTTTGGTAAAAAATTTCCCCCAAAAAAGCTGAAATAAAAGCGGACAACTTTCGATACACGCGGGAGAATGAATTTGAAAAATTATTGGAACCACTCTAACGCTCCATGGCTTTCGTGTGCAATTCCGTGCTCTTTGTGTAATTTAAAACATTATCCTGGGAAAATTTAATTTCACGAAGGTACGCTTTAGACCAAAACGATTTTTTTGTCCTCTGAACAGTGATCACGTTTGTTTCTTCTCTCAGGCATCCGCACATTTTGATGTTTCTTATTAAGTTTCGTTTGGCACGTTCAGGTTTATGTGCTGCTTGAATTCTGCGTACATTCTCTTCTCTCATTTGCGCTGTTGTAACATTTTTTTTATATTGAACGTAATCTATCGGGTAAAAAGGTAATAATTGTGCCAGAAACTAACAACATAGACTTATCAAAATTACGCATTAATCACGAGGAAAAATCTATTAATACTAGTCCTAACCGCTCACGCTTCCGCGGATTAATTTATACCGCCGGCTTAATAATCGTAGCTCTGATTATTTTTTATTTCATTAAAATAAGCATGTCGCCCGTTGAGTTGGTTGAGATTACTACAGTCTCACGTGTCTCTCCTTCACAGGCGAATGCCGTATTAACAGCGAGCGGATATGTTGTTGCACAGCGGAAAGCATCCATCGCATCGAAAGCAACAGGCAGATTAGTTTATCTTGGATATGAAGAAGGCGACCGCGTTAAAAAGGGGCAAATCATTGCACGGATAGAAAGCGCGGACGTTGAGGCGGCTTTAACTCAGGCAAAAGCAAGTTTGGAAATTTCCAAAGCAGATCGAAGCGATGCGGAACAAACGCTTGCAAGGGCAAATAAATTATTTGAACGACAGTTGATTTCACAAGCCGAACTCGATGCAGCACAGGCACGCTACAACCGTGTTATTGCAACAATATCTTCAGCCGAGGCAGCAATAAAAGCCGCTGATGTACAATTAGAGAATACAATTATCCGCGCGCCCTTCGACGGAACTATCTTGATGAAGAATGCTGACGTAGGAGAAGTTGTTTCACCGTTTGCCGCGGGAGCAAGCTCGCGCGTTGCCGTTGTAACAATCGCAGACATGACGTCACTCGAAGTTGAAGCAGATGTTTCCGAATCAAATATCGAAAAGATTACTCCCAATCAACCATGCGAAATTACTTTAGACGCCTACCCCGATCAACGGTACAGAGGATACGTGAATAAAATTGTTCCGACCGCCGACCGTTCAAAAGCTACAGTGATGACAAAGATAAAATTTGTGGATAAAGATAATCGAGTTCTGCCTGAGATGAGTGCAAAAGTTAATTTTCTCTCAGCACCCATTGCCGATAAAGCTCAGACACAATCAAAGCTCGCCGTTACAGCATCTGCAGTAACTAAACGGAATGGAAACAATGTAGTTTTCTTGTTCGCCGGTGATGAAGTTTCAGAGATTCATGTCGAGATTGGAGAGAAAATGGGAAGCATGGTTGAAATTAAAAGCGGAATTTCCGCAGGCGATAAGGTTGTTTTGAAACCATCTGGGCAATTAAAGTCGGGAACGAAAGTTAAACTAAAAGAATGAAAGAACACTATTCGACTCCCCTAGACAAGCTCGGGGGTTGCTCAGAGTAACAAAAATTAAGATGTCGGCGTCATGTTGAGCGAAGTCCCGTGAAATGGGACGAAGTCGAAACATGTATAATGACTATCGGGTTCCAAGCTAACTGATACAACATACTTGCAATATATAAAACAGAAAAGTATTTCGTTTTTAAATATCGACATTAAAGGATATCGCTAATGACAACCAATAGTTTAGTATCAATACAAGATGTTTCAAAATCGTACTGGCGGGATTCGCTGGAAATACCCGTCCTGAATAACATCTCTTTAGAAATCAACACGGGAGATTTTCTCGCGCTTATGGGTCCTTCGGGTTCTGGAAAAACTACACTCCTGAATCTCATTGCTGGAATTGACCGCCCGACAAAAGGTTCAATTACCGTCGCCGATGTTGATATCGGCAAGCTAAACGAATCACAGCTTGCTAAATGGCGGGCAAGGCATATCGGCTTTGTGTTTCAATTTTATAACTTGCTGCCGGTACTTACAGCATTTGAGAATGTAGAGCTTCCTTTGCTTCTCTCGAAACTCTCGAAAAAGGAACGCAGAGAACACGTGGAATTTACGCTAAACATCGTCGGACTTGGTGACCGGATTCATCATTATCCGAAACAGCTTTCGGGCGGTCAGGAACAACGCGTTGCCATCGCGCGCTCAATAGTTTCCGACCCAACTCTTTTAGTCGCCGACGAACCGACCGGCGACCTGGACAAGGTTTCGGCTGAAGAAATTCTCACGCTGCTTGAGCGGCTGAATACCGAATTCAAGAAAACAATTGTCATGGTTACTCACGACCCGCGAGCCGCCGACAAAGCACACATAATTAAACACCTGGACAAAGGCGAATTATCCTAAGGGAATAACAATGCGCATATTCAAACTGATTATAAAAAATTCGCTTCGGCACAAACTTCGTACATTCCTCACGATTCTTGGAATCGCAATTGCGGTAACAGCTTTCGGGCTGTTGCGTACCGTTGTAACTGCTTGGTACTCCGGCATTGAAGCTTCAGCGGCAGACCGGCTTATTACGAGGCATAATGTATCCTTCATTTTTCCGCTCCCTCTTGCTTACAAGGAACGTATTGCAAAAGTCGACGGTATTGAAAAAGTAACTTTTGCCAATTGGTTCGGCGGTGTTTACATCGACAAGAAACAATTCTTTGCGCGTATGGCCGTAGAAGCTGAAACTTTTATAGACGTGTATCCTGAACTTTTGATACCGAAGGAACAACTTGAAGCATTTAAGCGCGACCGCAGCGGTTGCATTATAGGCGAGCAGCTCGCACAAAGATACAACCTGAAAATCGGCGATATAATGCCGGTAGAGGGCGACATCTATCCGGGTAAATGGGAATTCACAGTCCGGGCAATTTACAAACCGCGTGATAGAATTACTGACCCGTCAAACATGTTATTCCATTGGCAATATCTTGAAGAGCGACTTCGCCAGGAGTGGCCCGGACGTGCCGGATATGTCGGCTGGTACATTATAAAAATTAAGGACCCGAATAACGCTGCGGTGGTTTCCAAAAAAATTGATGAATTTTTCAAGAATTCTCCAGCCGAAACAAAGACAGAAACCGAGCGTGCATTCACGTTAGGATTCATGGCAAGCTTTAGCGCTGTGTTCACTGCGATGAATGTAATTTCATTCGTCATCATCGGGATTATATTACTCGTCCTCGGGAATACGATGATAATGTCCGCAAGAGAAAGGATGCGCGAATATGCTGTTCTCAAAACACTCGGCTTCACTTCTATTCATCTTATCATTTTGATTGGTGGAGAATCTCTGTTAATCGCCGCACTGGGCGGAGCTCTCGGCATCGCTCTGACGTTTCCTGTAACAGATGGATTTGTATCCGCTATGCCTCAGGGTTGGTTCCCGATCTTCAATGTCGAAACGATAACACTAATTCTTTCGAGCGGGCTTGCAATTCTTGTCGGCATACTCGCATCTATTTTTCCGATACAACGTGCAGTTGCTACAAAAATAGTCGATGGTTTACGGCAAATAGGTTAACGAATGAACACAGGTTTAGAATTATGAAATTACCATTAAAATATACACTGCGAAATTTATGGACACGGCGTCTGACCACTGCATTAACGATCACCGGCATCGCGCTTGTAGTTTTCGTTTTTGCTGCGGTACTTATGATGGCATACGGAATACAAAAAACTCTTGTTGAAACCGGCTCAAAAGACAATGTCATCATCCTGCGAAAAGCAGCTACTGCAGAAATCACAAGCATAATAATGCGCGACCAGTCAAATGTCGTACAAACACTACCGCATATCAGAAAGATGCCGGATGGGAAGCCATATATCTCGAATGAAATTGCTACTGTTATAAATCTTGAATACAGAAAAAAAGCAGGCGGTTTTGGCAACGTAACTGTACGCGGTATTACACCCGAAGGCGTACAACTTCGTCCTCAAGTTAAATTGATGGAAGGAAGAATGTTTCAGTGGGGCTCACGCGAAATTGTGGTCGGAGCTTCGATCCATAATCGATTCAAACACACGAACACCGGCGATCGGGTAAAATTCGGTGGAGATGAGTGGACGATAGTCGGTTGGTTCGATGCCGACGGCAGCGGTTTTGACTCAGAAATTTGGGGCGACGTTGACCAGCTCGCACAGTCGTTCGGTTACTCGAGCGCTTTCTCTTCCATCCTGATACGGCTTGAACGAGAAGAGGCATTCCAAGACTTTGTCTCGGCATTTAATCAAGACTTGCGATTACAGACACTTGAGGTAAAACGCGAAAAAGATTTTTACGCAAGCCAGTCCGAAGATATGGCAATGTTCATCAGAATACTCGGCATTTTAGTAACAATTATTTTCAGTGCCGGTGCAATGATAGGCGCGATGATCACAATGTACGCGGCAGTCTCAAACAGAACTGTTGAGATCGGAACCCTCCGGGCGCTTGGGTTTCGTCGTCGCAGTGTGCTCGGCGCATTCCTTGTTGAATCGCTTGTAATTGCATTGATTGGCGGTTTCATTGGACTATTTCTTGCATCGTTTTTACAGTTCTTTCAAATCTCGATGATAAATTTCGGTTCGTTTGCTGAGCTTGCATTTAACTTTACTCTCTCACCATCTATTGCTGTTAGCTCACTCGTGTTTTCATTGATAATGGGAATTATCGGCGGGTTCTTACCCTCGGTTCGCGCCTCGCGCTTGAATATTGTCAATGCGCTCAGGTCATCATAAAAGTTTTATGCCAAGCATGGATGGGATTTACGAGAAACACGCTTCTCAATACGATGAGTTGGTTTTATTTGAAGACCATAAAAGGAATTTGAATCGATTGTTGCATTCTCTTGTCTCGTGGGATGACAAAATAGTGATTGAGGCAGGAATTGGGACCGGCAGAGTAACCAATCTTTATGTTGAAAAAGTCAAGCGAATCTATGGTCTCGACCGTTCGACTCACATGCTTGAGAGGTTGAAGAAAAATTTAAACGACCATCTTAAGAAAATAGAATTACGATGTGCAGACAATTTATGTCTTCCTAAACTACCTGAAAAAGGAGATGTTTTTATTGAGGGGTGGAGTTTCGGTCACACAGTTAGCGACAATGAAAATGACATCGAAAGAATAGCGGATATCCTTGTTAATCAGGTTCTGCACATGATAAAGAAAGACGGAGTAATTATTTTTATAGAAACACTTGGCTCGAATTCGGAAATCGCGAAAGCACCCAAAGAATGTTTGTCTAAATTTTATTCTATTTTAGAAACACATTACAATTTTATCCGTCATGAAATCAGCACCGATTATAAATTTCCATCGGTCGAAGAAGCCGCGAGAATAACGGGATTCTTTTTCGGAAAAGATTTCGGAGAGAAGGTATTAAGGGCTAAAAAAGCAATTGTTCCCGAGTGGACGGGTGTGTGGGTATTGAATAAAAAATTTTTACTCTAAAAACATTCTTTTCTCATCGGCATCATAACCCAATAACTCACCGAATCTGCCCCAGTCAACTATGGTATCGAAATGTTTCTCGGGGTCTTCGTTCGGCAATACCATCGCGAATGTCTCAAGCAGTATATCTTCCGCAAGTCTGCCCTTCTCAGTTCTTTTTAACATATCTGTCACAAGCTGGAACAACCGCATCTTCATCAACTGTTCTCTAAAAATTATTTTCCTCTGGTTAATATCTGCTTTTAAAAATGTTTTCCCTACTGCTGTGAAGATAACTGAACGACGGGGAGTGTCTATAAAGTCGAGCAACTCTGCTGCTTTTACAACCGCAATCACGCGACCGAAATCTTTTCCTACTATCGCCGATAACTGAAAAATATCAAGTTGTCCTTTATGGTCGTCCAATACCTCAAGCAGACCAATAATCTCTCCAATTGTAACGTGTGGCAATACCTCTACTCTCTGAGGAATTTTTGAGATTTCCGGTGTAATAACTTCGTCGGGAAGAATCGTGTTGGTAATTATCTCGTGTATGCGGTCGACCATTGCAAGAAAATCTGACGAGCGGTAATCGCGTGGATACGGAATATCGTTGTTAATAATAATTCTTACTTTTCCAGGATTGGCGCCAAGCACGACAATCCTGTTTGCTAAAAACACTGCCTCGCTTATATTGTGAGTGACAAAGAATATCGTTTTTAAGTCAACCTTATGGTCGAGCCACAAGTTTAGGACTTCTGTCCTAAGGTTTTCGGCTGTCAGAACGTCGAGTCCGCTAAACGGTTCATCCATACATAATAGCTCGGGTTGAACAACTAGTGCCCTTGCAATTCCGACACGCTGCTTCATCCCTCCTGAAAGTTCTTTAGGATAAACATCTTCGAAACCTTCTAGACCTACAATATCTATAACTTTTGCTACGCGCTGCATCGAAGTATCCTCGTCAATTCCAGCAGATTCTAATCCCATTCCGATATTTTGATGAACAGTCAACCATGGATAAAGCGCAAAGTTTTGAAACACGATGGATGCGCTCGGATGAATACCCCTCAAAGGTAATCCGTGGCAGAGCGCTTCACCGCTGGAGGGGGCAATTAACCCCGTTAAAATTCGCATTAGGGTGGATTTGCCGCAGCCCGACGGTCCCAGCACAGCAAGAACTTCTCCGCTATTCACAGTAAGCGATATGTCTTCGAGAACTGTTAAATCTGATCCGGCAGGGAGCTTGTAACGCTTATGGACGTTTATTAGTTCAGCTATCGGTGAATTAATTTCAATTTTGTTTTGCATAGTTATTTACTCATACTAAATCTTTCTTCAGCCAATTTATATAGTCTCTTCCAAAATATTCTGTTAACCATAACTACGGTTGTTGACATAGCAATAACGCTCGCGGCAAGAACCCCAAAGTTTGCGTTGTCGGTTGCTAGAGTAATTTTTGAACCAAGTCCCGTCGCAATAAGTATGTCGCTGCCGAAATGCACATACTCGGCAACTATGCTTGCGTTCCATGCACCACCGCTTGCTGTAACCCAACCAGTTACTAGGAATGGAAAAATTGCCGGTAGAATTAATCTTTTATAATATTGGTATTTTGTTAAACGATTTATTGATGCAACTTCGCGCAAGTCTGACGGAATCGCCATCGCGCCCGCAATAACGTTAAATAAAATATACCACTGTGTTCCTAACATCATTAGGAGTATTGAACCATACTCAATACTTCCGCCAAGCTTAATCAATATTAGTAAAACAATCGGAAACAGCATTGGCGCCGGGAAAGAAGCAACTACCTGAATGACCGGTTGAAATATTTTTGATAATTTTGCATTCATGCCGATTGCAACACCGGCGGGTATCGTCCATAGAGAGCCGATTACAACCGCAGCAAACACTCTGAAAAATGTAAGTATTAAATCTATAAATATAGAAACCCATTCTTTTAAATTTACTGAAGATAAAAGAAAAATCAGTTTATAAAGCGCAAAAGCCACTATACCGAATATCACCGTACGAAAAAGCCAAAACAGCAATGATGTCAGAATTTTGAATTGACTTTGATACTTTTGATTATTTGTTTTAGTGGAAAAGAATGAAAATAACTTGAGTAACAATTTATATGTGGGATGGAAAATAGATTTGCGAAAAAATAATAAAACGTGAGAACTTTGCAAAACCTCGAGTAATTTAGACGTTGGTGTTTGAGCGGCTTCTGTATCGTCGAACTTGAATTTCTGTGCCCACGCAACAATGGGCTTCCAAAAGAGTTGATCTACTGCGATAATCATCAAGCTCATTGCGATAATTGCATAAATCATGGCGGGTAAATTACCTGTTTGAATTGCAACGCTCATGTACGAACCAATACCGGGCAAGCGAAAATCTTTATCGCCGAGAATAAACGCTTCGCTGATGGAAAGAAAAAACCACCCGCCAGCCATGGACATCATGCTGTTCCAAACCAAACCCATTGTTGAAAAGGGAAGCTCAAGTTTTGTAAACCTCTGCCACCAGTTGAAGCGATATATTTTTGCTACTTCTTTTAATTCGTTCGGTATGGTTTGGAGTGAGCGATAAAAACTGAATGTCATATTCCAAACTTGTCCCGTAAAAATCATAAGTATTGCTGCAAGTTCAAGTCCGATATTTGAGTGGGGAAACAGTGCGATAAATGCAATTACAAGTCCGGGAAGAAACCCCAGAACCGGAATGCTTTGTAGAATATCTAGTAGGGGAACCATAATTTTTTCCGCCCTTCTGTTATAAGCGGCAACATATCCGTAAACGAGTGTGAAGATTAGTGAGATGCCGTAGGCAGCAAATCCGCGGAGGAGTGAATAGAGAGTGTATTCAGGAAGAGCCAAAGGAGAAAGGTTGATTTTAACTACTGATTTTATTTCACCTCTCCATTCCTGAGCAAAATGAAGGATGCTGTAAATGAAAGTGAGCAACGCTAAGAGGATTAGGAAGTCGGACCAGCTTATTGTTCTCTTTAACCTAACATATGTTCGGACGAGTGACATGTTTTAGTGTTAAAAAACCCACGACTTTTGCCGTGGGTTAGATATTGGTTTTATTTTTTAGATTTTTTCTTATCCGCTTTTTTCTCGGCAGGTTTTTCAAACAACGAGGGTTGGATTTTGTTTTTCGCTTCCGGTTTCTCAGTTTTCAGCTTTGCCTCTTCAGCTTCAGCAACTTTTTTTTCCTCGATTTCCTCCGAAGGAACTGCGGCTACTGCGGCAATTGCGTCGGCGGCGTCTAATCTAATTAAGCGCACACCTTGCGAGTTTCTGCCGGTTAGGCGTATAGTGGTTGCTGGTTGACGGATTATCATTCCTTGAGTTGTTACCACAACTATGTCGTCGCTCTCGTTAACTTCTTTAATTGCAACCATCTTGCCGGTCTTATCTGTAACACGAACGGTGATTACGCCTTTACCGCCTCTGTGGCTGACGCGGTATTCGTCAAGCTCGCTCCGCTTGCCGTAACCGTTTTCTGTAGCGCAGAGAATAGATGTTTTTGTTCTGCGGATTGCTACAGCTCCAACAACTTTATCTCCCTTACCTAACTTGATTGCCCTAACGCCACCGGCAGTTCGCCCCATCTGTCGAGCTTCGCTCTCGTGGAATCGGATAGCCAAGCCATTTTTCGTGCCTATTACTATGTCTTGAACACCGTCGGTTAATTTAACATCCGAAACGAGGTCGTTTTTTTGTAACGTAATGGCAGCGATACCTGTCCGCCTTGGATTGCTAAATTCAGCTAACGATGTTTTCTTAATCTGCCCAAGGTCAGTTACCATAGCAACGAATGTTTTTTCGTTGAATTCCTCAACGTTCACGAATGCGGCAATTGTTTCGTCCGGTTGTTTTTGGATGAGATTTACAATCGATTTACCGCGCGCGAGCCGGCTTGCTTCCGGTATCTCGAACACCTTGAGCCAGTAACATCTGCCCTTGTTTGTAAAGAATAAAATATAATTATGAGTCGAAGCTATAAACATGTGCTCTACGAAATCGTCTTCTCTTGTTGCGGCTCCCGTTACACCCCTGCCGCCGCGAGACTGTCGTCTGTATCCGGAAACAGGTGAACGTTTAATATAACCGCTGTGGCTGATTGTTATTACGACATCCTCTTCTGCAATCATATCTTCGATGCTGAACTCTTCATAGTCGTAGATAATACTTGTGCGTCGTTCATCACCAAATTTTTTCTTCAGTTCTGCAAGCTCGTCCTTTATTATCTGCATCTGAAGTTTCTTGCTTGCAAGTATTGATTTCAGTTTTTCTATAAGCTTTATTAACTCTCTGTATTCTTCCTCAATTTTCTTGCGCTCAAGTCCGGTTAATTTTTGCAACCGCATTTCGAGAATTGCTTTTGCTTGAATTTCGCTAAGTTTGAATTTCTTCATCAAGCCTTCTTTAGCGGTTTCAACATCCTTCGACTTCTTGATGAGTTTTATTACTTCGTCGATGTTGTCGAGTGCGATTACATATCCCTCGAGTATGTGGGCACGTTTTTCTGCTTCATCAAGCTCATATTTCGACCTGCGAACTACAACTTCGTTTCTGTGTTTAATAAACTCTTCGATAATCTGCTTGAGTGTAAGAACTTTTGGCTTACCCTCTACGAGGGCAATCATAATAACGCCGAATGTTGTTTGCATCTGCGTGTGTTTATACAAATTGTTCAGCACAACTTCAGCGTTTGCGTCGCGTTTAAGTTCGATAACTATCCTTAAACCGTCTCTATCTGATTCATCTCTAATGTCTGAGATGTCTTCTATTTTCTTGTCCTGTGTAAGGTCGGCAATTTTTTCAATCAGCGATGATTTATTTACCTGATAGGGAATTTCGGAAACGATAATGGATTGTCTGTCGTTTTTCCCCGTCTCGACACTTGCCTTGGCGCGTACAATAATTTTTCCCCGTCCGGTTTTATACGCCTCACGAACTCCATCATAACCGTATATTATACCGCCGGTGGGAAAGTCCGGCGCTTTTATTATTTTTAAAAGCTTGTCGTCATTTATTTCAGGGTTATCAATACAGGCTAAGCAGCCGTCAACCACTTCGTTCAAGTTGTGTGGGGGGATGTTTGTAGCCATACCGACGGCAATACCCGATGTTCCGTTGACTAAAAGATTTGGAGCAAGAGCGGGAAGAACCGTGGGTTCTTTCAGGGTGTCATCGAAGTTGGGTGCAAAGTTGACTGTGTTTTTATCTAGGTCTCGCAGCATTTCTTCTGCATACTTTGTAAGGCGGGCTTCTGTGTAACGCATCGCCGCAGGTGAGTCTCCGTCAACCGACCCAAAGTTGCCCTGTCCATCAACAAGAAGATATCTCATAGAAAAGTCTTGAGCCATACGAACCATGGTATCATACACCGCGCTGTCGCCGTGCGGGTGATACTTACCAAGGACTTCACCGACTATGCGGGCGCTTTTTTTGTACACCTTGTTCGATGCAAGCCCTAAGTCTTGCATACCATAAAGAACACGCCTGTGGACGGGCTTTAATCCATCGCGGACATCGGGCAGTGCGCGCGAGACTATAACGCTCATCGCATAATCAATGTAACTGCCCTTCATTTCATCTTCGATATCAACCGGTACTATTTTTTCGTTTGTTGTTGCCATTTACAAATCTATCCTTTTAAAAAAAATTATTCTAACCTTTTTGTAATACAGTAGGGTTTTTTATAACCGTTTTGTTCCATCATTTTTGAGATTTCAAGCGACCGCTGAAACATCATTTCGTATCGTTCTTCTACGGTCAGTGTTGCTTGAAATTTTAACTCAAATTCTAGCTCAGCTTCTTCGTCATCATGATCGAGTTTTAATACTATTGTTTTTCTATTCATCTCTATCACACATCCAGGTTTCTAACGTACTTTGCATTCTTCTCTATGAATGCTCTGCGCGGCTCTACATCATCGCCCATCAATATCGAAAATGTTCTGTCGGCATCTGCTGCATTTTCAATTGTAACCTGTAGCACCGTTCTGGTTTCCGGGTTCATAGTAGTTGACCAAAGCTGTTCAGGATTCATTTCGCCTAACCCTTTGAATCGTGAGATGGCTATGCCGTCGGTAGTTATGGGTTCGCCTTCAACTACTTCTACGGCAGCGGATTTATCGGCTATTTTAGATTTTTCACTTTTGATACGCTTGATAATTTCATTCCTTTCATCATCGTCGTAAGCATAAAACTCCTGTTTGCCTTTTTTAATTTTATACAGTGGGGGTTGGGCTATATAAACATGTCCAAGCTCTACAAGCTCTTTCATATAACGGAAGAACAACGTGAGTAAGAGAGTTCTGATATGCGAACCGTCGACGTCCGCGTCGCACATGATAATTATTTTACCGTAGCGGATTTTTTCAGCATTAAACTCATCGCCGACACCGGTACCGATTGCTGTGAATATCGCCCGAATTTCATCGTTTTCAAGCATTTTATGAAGACGCGCTTTTTCGACGTTTAAGATTTTTCCTTTAATCGGAAGTATTGCCTGGAAGCGCCTGTCGCGCCCTTGCTTAGCACTGCCGCCCGCCGAGTCGCCCTCAACAATATACATCTCGCATAAACTCGGATCGCTTATTGAGCAGTCGGCAAGTTTGCCCGGCAAACTAGTTGAATCGAGCGCGCTCTTACGGCGTGTCAGGTCGCGAGCTTTTCTGGCTGCTTCTCTCGCTTCTGCCGCCAAGAGAGTTTTTTCTATGATCCTTTTTGCGTCCGCGGGGTTTTGTTCGAGCCAGAAAGAAAGATTTTCACCGACGATTGATTCGACTATACTTTTTATTTCGCTGTTGCCTAATTTGGTTTTAGTCTGTCCTTCAAACTGAGGTTCGGGAACTTTCACACTAATAACTGCGGTTAAACCTTCTTTAAAATCGTCGCCGGTGAGCTGCACGCCGTTTTCTTTTACGAGATTATTTTTTGAAGCATAACTATTCAGGGTTCGTGTAAAAGCAGATCTGAATCCGACCAGATGGGTTCCGCCTTCGTGTGTGTTTATGTTGTTAACGTAGCTGTACACATTTTCGGTGTAGTGGTCGTTATATTGACATGCGACTTCGACTTCAACAATTCTGCCGTTTTCATCTTTTGCATCTCCGTGTGCGTAAAAAACTTTTTTGACAATAGATTGTCGTGACCCGTCAATGTATTTAACAAATTCAACCAGTCCCCCTTTAAAGTGGAATGTTTCTTCTTGTTCCTGCTTATCACGCAAATCTACGATATGCAGAATTACATCTGGATTTAAGAAAGCTAGCTCGCGTAAACGTTCGGCAATTGTTTCAAATTTATAAACCCTGTTCTTAAATATGTCGGGGTCGGGCATGAATGTAACTTTTGTCCCCGTTTTATTTTTCTCTTCCTTGCCAATAACTTTTACGTCGGCAACAGGATCTCCCCTTTTGTATTTTTGAAAATAAACTTTCCCTTCGCGGCGAACTTCAACCTCAAGCCACTCGCTAAGCGCGTTTACTACCGACACACCGACTCCGTGAAGCCCACCCGAAACTTTATAAGTATTTTTATCAAACTTTCCACCGGCATGCAGCACTGTCATAACGACTTCGAGTGCTGACTTTTTCTCTTCTGAATGTATGGCAGTTGGTATTCCCCTGCCGTCATCTTCCACTGTAACTGTGCCGTTGTTGTTCAAACGTACATCAATGTTTTTACAGTAGCCAGCCAGCGCCTCATCGATCGAGTTATCTACGACTTCATAAACAAGGTGATGTAAACCTCGAGCGCTTACATCTCCTATGTACATTGCGGGGCGTCGGCGGACGGCTTCTAAACCTTTAAGCACTGTAATATCGTCGGCGCCGTATTCTTGTGCACCGTTTAATTTCGTCTTTTCTTTTATTTTGGTTTCTTTTTCTTTTTGTTTACTCATAAATCTATTTTATTTAAAAATTATTTCCTTTACGATTTCTTCTTTCATCATCTCATTTATTTTAGCAATGATGTCTTTTTTTAAAAACATAAGCTCGTTTCTCCAAACCGGTCTTTCCACGCGGACGATAAGTTGTCCGCGTTCGATTCTTTCGGCTTTTGCAACTTTGGCTATCTGCTCACCAACAATATCGTTCCATAAATTCAAAACCTCAAACTGCTTTAGGCGCGGCAGTAAACCATAGTCGTTCAGAATCGCTTGAATTGAATTTCCAATAAGTTTTGGATTAGACTGCTTCAACTGTACCGGTCCTAACAGAAAATTTTTTGTTCTGTCCGTCGAATGTTAATGCCTTGTCGAATATCTCAAAGTTCGTGGATGTGATAAACGTCTGGCTCAGAGATTCAATCAGTTTAAGCATATGCTTTGATCGCTGTTCATCGAGTTCCGCGAAAACATCGTCGAGCAGAAACATCGGTTTCTCACGGCACCTTTCTTTTAGATAAAAAAATTCTCCTATCTTAAGGGCAACTAAAAATGTTTTGTGTTGTCCCTGAGATGCAAAACTTCTCAGATCGAGACCATTCAATTTGAAAACAACTTCATCGCGATGAGGACCTACTAAGGTTGTTCCGAGCCTTAGTTCTTCCTGCTTTTTCCTTTCTAATTCAGAGTTAAACCTTTCGGAGATAGACGATAAAGTGATATTCGGGCCAAATCTAAAAGATGGAGCATATTCGATGTTTGGAGTCTCTTCGGCATCTACCAGATTGAGATACGCAGAAGCTATATATTTTTGAAATTCTTGTATAAAATTATACCGTCTAAAAACTATCTTCGACCCAAAATTATTCAACTGTTCATCCCATGGTTCAAGTAAACCGGAGGGATTACTCCTTGAAATTTTAAGTTCATATAATACCCTGTTGCGGTGCCGGATTACTTTTCTGTACTCCGACAGGTCTTCGAAGTAAGATAAATTTGACTGAGAAATTACAAGGTCTAAAAATTTTCTCCGCTCTGCGGGACCGCCAAATGTAATGCTTGAATTATCCGGAGAGAGGAATACCAGCGGGAACTTACCGATTACAGACGAGAAGGGTTCCATCCTCTTTTTATTTATACTGTACACTTTTTCGCTCGTCTTTACATTGTAACCGATGTGAACTTTGTTGCCAATATTATTGTCGGTTAAAATGTTAGCTTCTATTTCAAATATTTCAGAACCTAACTGCGTAACTATCGAGTCGCTGGTAGCATAAAAACTTTTCGTTAGCGAGATATACGAGATTGCTTCGAGTAGGTTGGTTTTACCTTCTCCGTTATCGCCGAGAAAAACATTTGCTTTCTCGCCGAATTCCAAATAAGAATTACTATGGTTGCGAAAATTTTTAAGACGGATATTTTGTAAAAACATTTAAAACTCAAGAACTCAAACGAACGGGCATAACCAGCATTAACAATTCTTCTTTCTCTGACTGGTTCTTGGGCTTAACTATTACGGCCCTGCTTGGTGTTGAAAGCAAAAACTCAATCTCTTCATCTTCAAGATGGGTCAGCATATCAACTACATAATTTGCATTAAAGCCTATTTCGAGGGCATCATCTGTAAATTCACACGACATTGTTTCTTTTGCTTCGCTTCCAAAATCTATGTCTTCCGCAGAAACACTTAATATATTTTTGTTTACCGAAAAACGTACCTGATGTGTTGTGGTACTTGCATACAAAGACGTTCTTCTAACCGAAGAAAGAATTTCGCTTTTATTTACTAATAAAGACAATTTGTTGTCTGTAGGAATTACGGTTTCATAGTTAGGATAATTCTCATCAATTACCCTAGAGATTAGTATTGTTTCTCCAAAATTAAAAAGGACATTTGTTTCATCTATCGACATCGAAATAAGTTTTTCTTCAAAATATTTTGAGATTACATTTAATGACTTTGTAGGAATAATTACATCTCTTTCGCGTTTCAAATTATCGAACGATGTGTTTGTGACTTTAACTAACCTATGCCCATCTGTTGCAACTGCGCGTATCAAACCTTTTTTTAGTTGAAACAATACGCCCGTCATAGCCGGTCTCAGCTCGTCTGTGCTTGCGGCAAATACGGTTTTATTAATAAATCTTTTTAGTATGTCTGTTTCGATAATAATTTCATCTGCTTCCTTCATGTGCGGAATTTCCGGATATTCAGACGATGGCTGTCCGGTCAAGCGGTATTCACCTTTCTCCGTCTTCATAATAATTTTGTTGGTGTCCATGTCGGCGCTGAATTGCACGTTTACGTTTGGTAATGCTCTTATGGTGTCCATCAAACGTTTTGCAGGAACTACCATGCTTCCATTTTGTTCACCTGCAACATTGATGGATGTCAGAATTGACATCTCTATATCGGTTGCGGTTATTTCTAAATTATTGCCTTTTAATTTAAAAAGATAGTTTTCAAGGATAGGCATTGTAGATTTAGATGGTATTACACTGCCTGCTTTTACTAAAGTCTTTTGTAAATCAAGACTCGAAACAGAAAATTTCATTTAATCCTCCTTAATGAATCAGGTATAGTTAATTAATATTTTTTTTCGCTGTTAAAGTTACGAAAAATTATTGAAAAATACAAAACACCGACAGTTGCAACTCATTATATACTAATATGTTATATAAGATATAAAGATGTTTAATAATAAGGGGTGTGAATATGTTTACAAGTATAAAAAAAATCAGTTTTTGTATGAAAAAGGTTGATTTTAATAACCGTACAATGTAAAATTGTTGTTTACAAATATAGAGTTATTAACATACAGAGAAATAATTCTATCTATATCAATTGAATATAATTTTTATTAACAGAATATCTACACAAGTTAACAAAAAGTAAACATAATATTTCACATTAAGTAAGTTTAGCAACCTTAACGTCCTCGATTTTGAATTTTTGATTTTAAATGTTGAACAACTTCATTGTATTTTACATCGTTCTTCATCAAGTCTTCAACTGTTTGACAAGCGTGGATAACAGTACTATGGTCTCGCCCGCCGAAATGTAGTCCTATTGTTTTTAATGAGAAGTTGGTAAGGTTTTTCGATAGATACATAGCCAATTGACGAGCTGAAACTACTTCTTGCTTTCTAGTTTTTGCGCGGATAAGGTCTTCCTGAATATCAAAATACTCACAGACTGTTCTTTGTATGTTTTCAATTGATATTTGATTTTTTAATTCACCAACTACAGAGCGGACAACTTCTTTTGCTAAATCAACATCAACCTGTTTGTTTCTTATCGAAGCGTGTGCAAGTAAACTAATAAGGCATCCTTCCAGTTCGCGAATATTCGACGTAACGTTCAAGGCGAGGAATTCTATAACATCCTGACGAAGCTCAATTCCGTTATCAAGACTTTTTTTACGGAGGATGGCTGTCCTCGTTTCAAGGTCAGGTACTTGTATATCGGCAGTTAAACCCGATTGGAACCTCGAAATTAACCTGTCGTTAAGCCCTTTCAATTCTTTTGGCGTTCTATCGCTTGAAAGAACAATCTGTTTTCCAAGCTGGTGTAGTGTGTTGAAAGTGTGGAAAAAATGATCCTGAGTTTTTTCCTTGTCCCTAAAGAACTGAATATCATCAACAATCAATATATCCATACTGCGATAGAAATTTGAAAAATCGTTTGTTTTATCGCTTTGAATGGCTTCAACAAATTCCTGTGTAAATATTTCGCTCGTAACATACATTACGCGTTTTGCTTTACCGTTTGACAGTGCGTGGTTGCCGATAGCTTGGATTAGATGGGTTTTTCCTAAACCTACGCCGCCATATATAACAAGAGGGTTGAATTGTGTGCCGCCGGGGTTGTTTGCAACTGCCAGCGCCGCCGCCCTTGCCAATTGATTGCTTTCGCCCTTGATAAAGTTCTCAAATGTGTTTTTGTTGTTGAGGGCTGAATGATTTAGTTTATACACGTTTGAATCTTTTATGTGTGCATTGGAATAATTAAAACCTTGTGGTTTATTTTTACCGTCTCCATCCGATGTTGTTTTCGTAGAATTCTCTGTTGGTCCGACCGATTTAAAGTCTTCAAGATTTTCAACGTCGACAATTTCTTTGTTGACCGTGAATTCGATTTTACTATTTTCACCAACCGTGCTGGTGATTGCTTCATAAAGCAGAGCTGAATAGTGTTCCTCTAACCATTCGCAAAAAAATTGGCTTGGTACTTCTAATTTTAAGTTTCCGAATTCAAATTCTAGAGGTATGATCGGTACAAACCAGGTATTATAACTTTGGGTGTTGGTTTTATTCTTAAGCACTTTTAGACATTCAGACCAAATCCTGTTAGCAAGGTTATCGTTATTTTGTAAAATGCTTGTGTTGGTAAGTTCGGTGGCTTGAATTGGAATATCCATAATCGTTTATCAGTTATTTTAAATTCCCCACAAGTTATCCACAAAGATATAAACCAGGTGGGTGTAAAAGCTCAAAACCGTCAATTAGTGTTATCAATAAATTATAAACATCATAGAATCAGGCTAACCTATTGGCAACAAATAATTAAGGTGCTTGGCTCGCATAGATATCAACATCTTTAGTAATCTAATTATCAACAGATTTTATGTTATTTGCAGAGATAACTAAGTAGTTAAAAAAATATCAACATGTTATCAACAGCCCCAGAGCAACAAATTGCTCTTGTAATGATACGAATAAAGTTTAATGAACGCAAGAGAAAAATAGAAATATTTAAAAAAAATATTTTGAGGATGGTTTAAATCGACTTGCGATATTAATTTACTACAGATTCTTTGAGAAACTTTCTGATAGAAATTATACTTCCAAAAAATCCAAGCATAATACCCAGTGAAACAATTATCCCATAAACAGATAAATTAATTTGTAAAAATTCAGCCAACTCTAAAGATAGCCAACGTGATGCGATAGTTATGATCAAATACATAATTAAAGACGCGCAAATACCGCCGGCAACACCCTGTAGTATTCCCTCTAACAAAAATGGGAGTTGTATGAACCAGCGTGTTGCGCCGACCAATCTCATTGTCCGGATAATTTTTCGTTTGGAGTAGATAGCCAGTCGGATTGTATTTGAGACAAGAAATATTGCCGAGATGCCGATAATGATGCCGACAATGAGACCGATAAGATTGAAGGTTCTTGACCGCTTTTCGAGAAACTCGATCAAATCTTTTTTGTACACAATATCATCTATGCCTTTTATCGATCTAATTGCATTAAAAACCTGACTTCCTGCGTCGGAGGTTTTGAATTCATCCTTGAGAAATATTTTAAATGAGGGAGGCAGCGGGTTGAAGTCGAGTATGTTTGTTATGTCTTCTCCAAATTCGTCTCGGAAAATCTTTGCAGCTTGTTCTTTCGAGACAAACAATACACCGTTGACACCATCTACGCTGAGAATTTTTTGTCTGATGTCGTTTAATTGTTGGCGCGAAAAAGGCTCTTGTAAGAATGCTTCTATCTCAACCTTATCTCGAATCATATTTAGCACACGCGCAGAGTTGATAGATACTATAAAGTATATGCCCAGCAGAATAAGAGATATTGTAATAGTAGTAATTGACGTGAACGCGGCGAGCTTCGCACGCGAGAAACCCGAAACACCTTCTTTTATTGAGTATCTTAAATTCATATCAGTTCTTCTTAAAAGTTCGACTCATCACGCCACCTTAATATTTTCCAGTTTGATTTAAAATCTTCCCGCTCGAAAGTAAGGTTGGCGTAGCCATCTACGCGGGTAATATCGCTCGGGTTAAAAGTTATGTTAAGGTTAAATCCCCTAACTACAGTTTTTCGGAGAGAATCACCGCTTTCCGATACAATGTTATTCCAGATAATTGATAAAGATTGTGCGCTTTGAAATAATCCAAACGTGGTTCTCATTTCGTCTTCCCTTCCCCAGCTTACATCAATACCTCGTTCGTAATCCCTGTAGATGAAAGTAAAATTTTGACTTAAAAGTGATCCGTAAATTGTAGTATCTTTAAAAGAATATGCATTTTTAAAATTGCAAAACACGCCTTCTGTTTCACTTAAGCTTGGGCAAATTTGTTGACCAGCTTCATCGCCCCAACCGGGCGCAAAAGGATTTATACACGTCAAGGAAAAAAAGCCTGCAATTAAGGGAAATATTTTACCAATTATTTTTATCATCAGCCGCCGATGAAAACTGCTTTTAAATAGCTCCAGGTATAGGCTGAACTGGTTTTTACATCCAGCCATTTATAAATACCCCAATTTGTGTTCCGGTCAACAGATAGGTAAAACTGTAGGTTGCCAAAAAAACTCGTTGGAAAATTTGAGTTGCGGTGTGGATATGTAAGCGAATAATCATAGTTATAAATAACAGAATCTGATGTAACGCTGATACTGCGCTCATTGGTAAGAATTAAACCGGCGCTGCCGAAAGACGGCTTGCCTAAGTTAATCAGGTATTGACGTTCGGACTCCAGATTCCAACCATAGAATATGCTTCTGTCGATACCGGTTTCCAGCGAATGAACAAACTCATAATGGTTATCAGAAAACGATGTGTCAACGAAGCATTTAATGTAATTGTCAACATTGTAGTCCTCTATTGCATTCTTAAAATTTGTAATTACAATTTTGGGAGTGGTTGGCTGTATGTAATTTGAGCTTTGCTCTGAGGGAGATTCAGGAATGCGTGTGTTAAATATATCGCAGCCGATGAAAGTAAGAATAAAAATAAACGAAATGAATTTTAAAGTCATCATATTGCAACGCGTCCCTCGATTGCGCGCGATAGGGTTGCCTCGTCTGCAAACTCTAAATCGCCGCCGATAGGGATGCCGCGCGCAAGACGAGTTACCTTTAACCCGATAGGTTTTAATAAACGGGATAAGTACAGAGTAGTTGCTTCGCCCTCGACATTCGGGTTGAGCGCTAAAATAATTTCAAACGTTTGATCGTTTATCCGCCTCAGAAGTTCTTGAATTTTTAATTCATCGGGACCGATTCCGTCGAGCGGAGAAAGCGACCCGCCCAGTACATGGTACAAGCCATTAAAATCATTTGTTTTTTCTATTGCGAGCACATCGTTTGGTTCTTCAACTACGCAGATTGTATTTTGATCGCGCTTAGGGCTTGAACAGATTAAGCAGGGGTCGTCTTCGGTAAAGTTAGAGCATGTGGAGCAATTTTTTACTTTATCTTTAACATCCACAAGTGCGCGAGCCATATTTACAACCTCCTCTCTCGGTAATTTCATAATATACATAGCCAGGCGCTGGGCGGTTTTACGCCCAATACCAGGAAATTGCGAGAGTTCATCTATTAATGTTTCTAATGATTCTGAAGTGTAGAACATAAAAAAAATTATAAGCCGGGGATGTTCAATCCGGGAATATTCGGCATCATACCCGATGTGGCTTTGCTCATCTCTTCTTGGGACATTTTCTGGGAATCTTCGATTGCCTTGTTCACAGCGGCAACAATTAAGTCTTCGAGCATCTCGGCATCATCCGGGTTAATAACCTCTTTCTCAATTTGTATCTTCACAATTTGCTGACGTCCGTTGACGGTTACTTTAACCATACCTCCGCCTGATTCAGCCGTTAATGTTTTGTTCTCGAGTTCAGCTTGGATTTGAGCCATTTTTTCCTGCATTTTCTGAACCTGTTTCATCATGTTTTGCATGTTCGGCATTCCGCCGCCTGGGAATTTCATTATTGGTATCCTTGAAAAATTTATTTGATTTCTTTTTAAAATATATTGTTTTTAAGAAGGAAAGTCAATAAAAAAGCCCATCCTAAAAATTAAGGCGGGCTGTAAAAGGGAAATCTTATTACTTTTTTTCTTTTGTCATCTCTATGATAATAACAACATCAACGTCTTCGCTAACAAGTAATCCGCCGGCTTCTAAGGTTTTATTCCATATAATTCCATAGTCTTTGCGGTTTACTGTTGTTGTTGCTTTGAAACCAGAAATGGTATTTCCCATCGGACCGACTATCTGTCCATTGAATTTTGTATCAAGTACAACCGGCTTGGTTATACCGTGCATCGTAAGGTCGCCCGCGATTTTGTATGTATCTTTTCCCGTAGCTTTAATAGATTTGCTCACAAAAGTAATCGCAGCATATTTTTCAGCATCGAAGAAGTCGGGACTTTTTAAGTGTCCATCGCGTTTTTCGTTATCTGTGTTTATGCTGGTTACTTTTATCGTTGCATTTAATTTGCCTTCCGAAAAGTCGTCTTTTGTTTGAATGAGCGTTGCATCAAAATCCTGGAAACGGCCGCTTACTTCCGAAATTACCATGTGGCTTACGGTAAATTGAACTTTAGAATGTGCCACATCCGCCCTCCATGTTGTTTGTGCTGTCGTAGTAAATATGCCGGCGACGAATAATAAAAATAAAATATATATCTTATTCATTATGTTCTCCTTTTATTTGTTTATAGTTTGTTGATTGTTTGGCTTTGTGCTTGAAGTGAAAGCCCAAGCTTCTTTAAAAGTTGTGATAAGGTTTTTTGTTCCTCTTCAGTAAGCGCGGATGCTGCTTGTGTGATAATCTCTGCGTGTTTTCTGAAAATACCATCGAACAACGTTTTCCCTTTCTGTGTTAAAAGGACATGTATAGACCGGCGGTCTTCTTTATTGTGAACGCGTTCCACGATTGAGTTTTTTTCGAGGTTATCAACAACCACGGTAATGTTGCCGCTGCTGACGAGCATTTTTTTTGACAGCTCTCCGAATGTAAGAGGACCAAGATGACCAAGACACTCGAGTACTGCAAATTGTGGTTCTGTAAGCCCAAATGATTTAATATTCATTGCGGTCGCCTTGCCGAATGTTGAGGAGGCGCGGGCTAATTTCACCCAAAGACCGAGAGCTAAATCTGCCTTTTTCCCATATTTTAGTGTGTTTTTCATAATTATTATATCAAATTTGAATTGTTCAAACTTGACACAATAACACTAGTCTTGGCTGGAGAGTTCCCGCACTAATGGATAAGCCTAACTTTTATACCAGCGTTCTTTTGGTTTGTAAAAAGTTTTAAGGTTTGCTTTTTCTTTATGCCTATTGATTGCAAGCGCAATTAACTTGTCTAACAGTTTGGGATATGGAATTCCCGATGCTTCCCAGAGTTTCGGATACATACTGATTGATGTGAAGCCAGGAATTGTGTTAAGCTCGTTGAGGTAAATTTTGTTCGTGTGTTTATCCACAAGAAAATCTGCGCGCGCCATACCGGAACAATCGACAGCCCAGTAACCGCGAATTGCATACTCCTGTATTTTCCTTACCACATTTATCGGCAGTTTGGCGGGTATTTCAGATTTAGATTTGCCGTCAACATATTTTGCATCGTAATCGTAGAACTCATTCGAGGGGATAATTTCTCCGGCAACGGAAGCGATAGGATTATCGTTGCCCAACACGCTCACTTCTATCTCGCATGTGTTTGGAACAGCCATCTCTACAAGAATTTTTCTGTCGTATTGCGAAGCCAACTCGATCGCTTTAATCAGCTCTTTTCGATTGTGTGCTTTTGAGATTCCAACGCTCGAACCTAAGTTGGGTGGTTTTACAAAACATGGATACCCTAATTGTTTTTCAATATTTTCAATAAATCTGTTTTTTGAAATTTTATAATCTTTCGATAAAAACCACACGTCGGGTACAACCGGGATGCCTGCGGTTTTATACAATTGTCGAGCGATAATCTTATCCATTGCCACAGACGATGCCAGAACACCGGCGCCAACATACGGTATGTTTGCTATCTCGAATAAACCTTGAATAGTGCCGTCCTCGCCGAATGTACCGTGTAAAACCGGAAAGACCACATCGAGTTTCTCTTCTTCTAATTTTTTTGAAAAGAGTTTTACCAAAGAACGATGGTTAGGGTCTGGAACGATTAACCTTTGCGGCTGCTTGTCGATATTCTTTCTTGATTTTAAAACATCAAGCGCGTCGGGGGAGCTGATCCAGCGTCCGTCGAGCGTGATTCCGATTAGGATGATTTCGTATTTTTTCTTATCAAGTGCGTTTATTACAGAAGTTGCTGAAACCAGCGATACTTCATGCTCGGCTGATCTTCCGCCAAATATTATACCGACCGTTAACTTTTTTTTCATGGATTTATCAATCTTTATTTAGAAATTTTCTTATAAAGTCTTTAAGGCTATCTTCTGTTTCAACCCGGAAATTATTTTTATCTGCTAACTCGCATGCGAGTTTTTCTGTAAAATCTTTGCCGTAACTTTCTATGCTTATCGCTTTAAGCTTTTCAACTTCTTCTTTTGTTAGCAGCTTTTCACCGCCTAACATTCTTGCGACAAAGGTTATGTGAGCGGCGTGCTCCACCTTTTCCATTTTAAAATATGCATCTAATAAATCTTTACCGTAAGCAACAACTCCGTGGTTAGCGAGCAATAATGCATCGGCTTGATTGACGAACGGTTCTATTGATTTGATTACTTCGTTTGTCGATGGTGTTGCATATTCCGCAAGCGGAATAGCGCCAAGTCCCACAATAACTTCCGGTAACAAGCAGCCCGTCAACGGCTGGCGTGCGGTTGCAAAACCGGTTGCATAAGGCGGGTGCGCGTGTACGACTGCATTGACATCGGGGCGGCGTGAGTAGATGAACAAATGCATTACAAGCTCTGTGGATGGGCGGTAATCTCCGCTAACAATATTTCCGCTAGCATCCACTTCTATGAGATCGGAAGCGGCAACCATCCCTTTGTTTATTCCCGTACGCGTGGTTAAGAAATTATTATTATCGAGCCGGACGCTTACATTGCCGTCTGTTGCCGAGACAAAGCCCTTTTCATAGAGGCGCCGGCAGACAGTAATCAAATTTTCTGTAATATTATCCCTGTTCAACATGCATTGAAAATAACAAAAAATGATGTAAAAGAAAAGCCCCGAGCTTTTAATGGATCAGGGCTTTGGAAAAACATTCCGAACAAAATTTCCGATTTCTTACTTGACCATACCTATGTTTAGAAATCGGAAATCTAAGCCACTATCTTGTCAACAGCATCTTATTGACTGATGTATAGCTGCCTGATGTTAACTTGTAAAAGTACACACCGCTCGACAAATGCGTAGCATCGAAGCTCGCCTCGTAGTAACCGGCTTCTTTGTGTTCGTTTACAAGTGTAACTACTTCTTTACCGAGAACATCGTATATTTTAAGTGTAACGTATCCGTTCTCCGGTAGTTGATAGTTGATTACAGTTGTCGGGTTGAAAGGGTTAGGATAGTTTTGACCGAGTACATACTCTTTAGGCAATTCGGACCTGGAAACATAATGTGCATTACTAACCAAAGATACTTTTCCGTTCGACGCGTTATTGATTACATAATTTCCGGAATTGTCATTTAGCTTACTGAGCGAAATTTTTCCCATACCATCTGAGTTTACTCCTATTGAGTAATTAATTCCGTTTTCAGGTTTTATGTCGTAAGTTACAGTAACGGGGTAAGCATCCGTGTTTATAGAAATTGATAATGCCGTTTCACCATCTTCAGGATAAACGGCTTCTACTAACTTCTCTGTAAGAAACCTTGCATCAAAGTCGGCACCAGTCGGAGGCGGAGGCATTTCAAAATTTATACCTTCCAATTCCGAGACTACAGACCCGTTCCTTACATACAAAGATTGCTGCTTACCTTCGTTATCAATGATTGTAAATTCATCGAGTGTTGAAACCAGCGCTTCTATACGATCGATTGGAGAAATTGAATTAGGGGGTGACGCAAGTAGAGGCGCTTGCAGCTGTATTGTACCGCTTGCGTTTACTTTTACCCAATATCCACCGCCCGGTTCAACAACATTAGTAATTACATAACCGTTGTTATATTTATAGAAGGGTGTTGCGATATTTGTCTGTGGTGCGATAGTGGATGTAGAGACGGGTACTGAAATTGAACCAATAATATTCCAACCTTGAGTTACAGCAAAATTCCCTTGAAATATAGGTGTACCCGTGTAATTAATTGCTTGCGCTGGACCAAATTTAACCCAGTAACCTTCACCTACTTGTAGAGTAGTCTTTGGAACGTATCCATTCTGATAGGCGTATACCGGAGATATAGCGGTTGGGTAAACAGATGTTGACCCAAAATTTCCGACAACATCTGGTATGCTCGTCATATTCCAAGCTGCTAAAACCGGTGCATCTATTGAGGCGCTTACAGCATTGTAGCGCGCTTTAATAGTAATTGGCGATGTAGAAGTAAACACCACTGCTTTTTGATCGTAACCCGATGGACTGGTTCCAACCTGATAAAGACCTGCGCCCGTTGCTTGCCAATCTATAAAATGACAATGGAATACACCAATATTTTGTTCAAGTGGAACTTTGATAGAATAGTAATTACCTAAATAAACATATTGATTCAACAATACGCCATTGTATATATCTGTGAGGTTATATAAAGTACTGAAGTCGGTATAAAAAGGTGATGTGCGTGGTTTAAAAGGAGCGCTCATACCTTGATTACGTTTATTGTTATTGAATGATGGATCCGGATAATCTACCAGCCATGGATCTTTAAATTCTATACTACCACCGTTATACGCGGTCGAACCTTCAATTTCAGTTTTTATTACTATATTTGGGTATGTATCCTTGAACAACGCTTTTTGACTGGAATTAATAGGATCGACACTAAACGTCCTGTGATTGAGGATATCACTTTGATTTTGCCATATAAAATATTTCTGATTATTAATAACATTTTGATAACTACGAAATGTCTCGCCGGAATTTACATTAAATCTAAAAACCGCCGGTGCTTGATAATCTATAAAACTACCTGCTTCCCAATGGCTTATGTTACCTACTGATGTTACGCCATCTGCTGCTAATTGATCAACCCTAACACTTATTTTTTGATATAGTTCATTTCTATATAATGTCAAAGTAGCTCTAATTCTATCATCTTGACCACCAGTAAACATGTTCATACACCGATCATCTGAATAATCCATGTAATTTTCGATTTGCCTTCTTCCTCCACATTGAAATACATTTCCCCCGCATGTTTCGTATCCTGGACTTCCAGCCCAGTAAGCCCCACTACACGGAGGTGTATCATCAACATAATCAGTACCCGAACAATCATCTCGGTCACCCCAAGTATGATACAAATATAGGTAATGACCTACCTCATGGGTTGCGGTTCTCCCCTGATTATTAGGATATAATGCAGTACCTGTATTACCAAATGCTCTATAATCTATAACTACTCCATCACGCTCCGGAGCAGCGCCTGGAAATGGACTATATCCAAGTACCCCACCGGATAATTTACATACCCAAATATTAAGATATTTTTGTGTGTCCCAAGCATCCGTACCACCCAAATTCGAAAATTTTACTTTATCCCCTGAACGGGAAAATTCAGTTATACTTGTCCAAGAGTCTTCAAACCCAATTGATTCTTCTCCTTCAGGGCTTATTTTAGCTAAATAAAATTCTATATGCGAATATGCATAATCTTGATTAAGTATGTCTATTTGAGATTGAATTTGTGGATACCCAATATTTTGAGATCCTTCATTCCAAAGCACATGAACAACGACTGGAATTCTAAATACTTGAGGTGTCGATCCCTGTATTGGTTCTGGTTGATCTTGAAGGTATTCTTCAATAGTATAGTTCATATTTTCTAAACGTAATTCAAGTAACGGATCAATGGACATCAAGTATTCTATGTATTCCATTGTCTCACATTTATTAACTACTTGTCCTACACAATGTGTTGTAGACAAAATAAAAATAATAATAAAAAACAAATATGACATTTTCATTGTTATTTACCTTTCTTCTTATAATTAGTGATTTCCTGTATTTTTAAATATATTACTACAGCAAACAAAAAAGTACGCCAAGAAGGTGACCAGCCTTTGGATATCTTTGTACTGAATTGTTTGTTGTTAGGCCGTTATGGTGTTGATCTCACCATAACGGTTTTTTTTATGTTAGTCGCGTTTATCTCCTTCTAATTCCTCCTCCCCACTGCGATAAAAGCCCGTGGGTATTTCATTCCAACAGCAACAATTAAATTACCTTTGATGTCAACACTACTAAAACTATCATCGCCTAAATTTATTACGCTTAGAAAACTTTTCCATCGATAACCATTAAAATGTAAAAGCTCACCATATGCACCTGCTGCTACTACATCGTTTATTTCCGTTCCCCTAATTCTCCACAAATACCAACTTGTTAAATCAAATTTTTGCACCCAACTTGCATCGGTTAATCTTTTTTTTTCATAAAAACTACCACCAAAGAGATAATAGTGTTTGTTGGGTGTAAACCATAATGTAGCTAAGGCATAATCTATACCAATGTCAGATAAAAATTCAGTTGAGGTATTAGATATCTTGATAATTTTTCTATCGTGACCTGAAAAAAGTTTTGCAGCAACGGCTAAAACTTCGTACTCACCTGTCTTTTTATTTAACGTACCGTATATATCATTTATATCGAGAGTAGTTCCACTTTCTATCTTGGTCCAATCCGTACCATTGTAATGGTAAATTGCTCCAGTTCTGCCGACACAATAAATATTGTTTCCACTCGTACCCCACATTTTTAGAACCTGACCGTTAAAAGGTACATCTACCATAAAAAATGCTTTCGAAGTCCAGATGTTACCATTCCAGTGAACCAGTTCTGCGCCGCTCGCAGCCCAAATATCGTTTGGTGAAAAAGCAATAACCGTTTGAATAGGAGCGTAGATTTCTACCCCTCCCCAATCATGCATTAGAATTCTTTTTAACTCCCACTTAACACCATTCCAGTAAGCTGCATTGTATGCGCTTGGGTCAATCTGACCTGTAGAATCTCTTTTATATATTTCTCCCACTACCCATACACATGTGTCTTTAACTATTGCTACATCATTAAGTAAGCTTGAGTTTCCATCTCCTAAAACATAACTTGTCCATGTAAAGTTGTGGCTTGTAGTATCCATGGTTGTAACATCCAGCAAGGCAGAATCAACAGCTTTGGTATCTACCAATCTTAAAGCTTTGTAGTTGTAAATATGATTAGGAAGAAGGTTCTCGTCAAGCACAACTGTATCGAGCGAAGAGCAAAGAGCGGAGA
>CAZOQB010000025.1:0-45768 GCA_964581995.1 uncultured Ignavibacteriaceae bacterium
GCTTTTACATCCATCTTAGTCGTGTGTTTAGCGTTGTTAAATTTTTCACCACCGACAGTAACATTAAGATATTCCCTCGTTAAAGTATTAATTTCAAATTTTCCTGCAACGAAATCTTCGCCATCATACAAATATAATATTTCTGCCAGCCATTTTACCAATAGCTGCTCGTAGTCGTATGCGTGAATCTCGACAAGTCTTGTTTCAGCAGTCTCAATATTTGAAGTGTCGAGTATTATCGACATCAAAGCAATTGCCGATTGTTCGAAAGCTTCTTTTAAATTCTTTCCATACGCTTCTATCCCCATATCGGCTGGGTGCTCTAAAATTTTGTATCCTGCTTTCGTCTAAAATAAAATAATCAATAATAATTCAAAAAAAAAGCCGACTTAAAAAATAAGCCGGCTCTCCTAAAAAATATTAACCAATGTTTTAACGTAATAATAACATTTTCTTTATCGCAATATTACCTCGTGTTTGAAGTTTATAGAAGTACACTCCACTTGGAAGTTTGCTTGCATCAAATTCAACCTCATAATAACCGGCTTCTTTATAATCGTTTACAAGCGATTCCACTTCACGGCCGAGAACATCATATACTTTTAACGTTACCTCTTCATTGAATGGCAGCTGATATTTGATAATTGTAGTTGGGTTAAAGGGATTCGGATGATTTTGGTCCAGTCCGTACTTAGTTGGAATATTTTTTACTTCATCGAGAGTTTTACCCATATCTGCTTTAAAAAAAATGCACGGACCTGGGGATATAGCTTGAGCTTCCACAGAAAGAGTACCATTTTCTGAACCATCTAAGGATACACTACCAGCGCCCAATAAAGAAATTTTTTCTTTCTTACGGGTAACCAACCAATAACTAGTTTTATTTTCCGGTTTTACGTCCCAACTAAATGATATTGGATATTGTGCATCTTTAATTTTTATTTTCATTGTCTGCGTTGCCGAGTCTGGGTCTACGGTTTCGATGAATTTACCGGAAGGAAAACGAACATCAAAAACTCCTTTAGGAGGTATCGGCGGCATTTCAAAATCTTTGAATTTAAGTTTTAACTTTCTGCCACCATTATGAGTATATATCGTTTGTGAATTTCCATTATCATCCGTAATTGAAATATTATCTATTGCGGATAATTGATAAATAGGTTCACATGGATCTACATATGGCGCATGAAGCGTAGTAAAGGCACACCTATCCGACCATCTGCCAGTTGCTACATCATTCTTTGGTCTAACTCGCCAGTAGTATGCCGTACTGTATCCTAAAGGACCTACCTGTTTTGAGGTTGTAGTTATGGTTGTATCATAAAAATCAAATGTAGTAAAACATGGATCTGAAGAAACTTGTAGGGTATATGATGTGGCGCCGTTTGAGGGATTCCAGCTCAATGTCGGTGTTCTTGATACATCAGTCGCCCCATTATTTGGAGAAACAAGCGTCGTCTGAGGTGGCGCACCCGGTGGGTCTGCCGATGGTTCATCCGAACATTGTGGTGGAGAAGACGATGCAGTTGAATTAACATTCAATATTATTTTTCCATTTTGATTAGCTTTTACCCAGTAACCGAGCCCGGCTCTAAGAGTGTCAACAACACGGTATCCACTATTAAATCCATAAAATTTTGAACTTATTATTCCAGGCGGGTCAGAAGTAATTTTTGATGTTAACAAATTTAGAGATATCGTGCCTATCATATTCCAGCCGCTTACGACATTAAACTTGTTGATTAAGTCACTGCTATTTAATACTGGCGATCCAGCATACGTAATTACTTGATCTTGATTAAATTTTACCCAATAACCTTTTCCATTCTCCAGGGTACTCTTTGCAACATAAGCGCCACCTTCAAAAGTAGATGCATCTGTTACAGCATTGGGCCAAACAATAATTTTTGTATAATCACTTACAATGTTTGGTACGCTTAACATACTCCAAAAGCTTGGAATTTTAGATGTTATTTTAAAATTACCATTTACTATTAATTGAGAACCCGTTCCGAAGCTCCAATTAGAGTTCGAACCGATGAAAAGATTTCCACCTGTAGATATGTTTACAGTAGAGTTACTGCCAAGTGAAATCTGCGCTCCATCACCAACAATTAAGTCAGATCTGTTTTGAGCATTTAACGTAACATTATCTGCTATTGTCAATTTTAGATCGCCTAGTTTAGCAGGCTCAGGATAATATGTGGGATCGATTATTATTTTGCTATTTGGAAATTCTGGAAATTCTGGATCAGTTGGATCAATGATTGTTGTATTCATATCAACAATCGCTGGAGATAAAAGAATTTCTGTATTTGGGTAATAAAGGGGTATATTACCACGTATATAAAAGGTCCCATATCTGTTTACAGGAATCGGTGCAATTTCATTCCAAATACGATATGCTACTCCGTTTCTGGCTTTGAATGTTATTGGAGGCGTATCTCCAGTTATCACCTTGGCTCGCTCATTAATTGGCTCATTAAAATCATAAACGACCGTTATATCAGCCCCTGTTCCACCCGGTGCTCGAAATTTTGAGTCTAAAAAATCAATATAAAAATAATACTCGGACTCGTCATTTAGGTTTAAATTCTTTATTCTCACTTGATACAAACCGAAACCTAACCAACTATCTACGTCTCTCGGTACCCCAGTTGCCACATAATCTAACTCTATTAAACTTGGAGTTTGAGGACCTTTTGGATCTTTTGAATTCCATGACATTACACTACTACTACCAATGATACTCTTTATTGGGTCAATAAAGGGACAACCTGGCGCATGAACTTTTTTTTGATATTCGTGTCGATAAATTTTATCTTGTTCTGTACAATATGAAGTGTTGTAATTATCCCCTGAAAAAATGATTCCTACTTTGGTAATTTCAAACCTTATTGAGCCAGAATCTGGAGCATTAATGGCTGTAAAACCAAAATCATAGCCAATATGTTCTGGTTCTTGAGAAAAAAGTATTGTAGTGAATAAAATTACGAGAAATGGTAGTACTTTTTTAAGCATTTTCATAATATTACCTCCTATTTATTAGTTATAGAAATATTTTATTTTACTGCACCTATATATTTGCCACCAATGTAATAAAGAATGCCCGTGTCAGAAATTGTTAGCCACCACGGAATATAAATATAGTTTTTATTGATTATATCTATTTTACCTAATTTTGTTATTCTATAAAAAGCCACGCTATCTAATCCAAAGCCGGTTATATAAATATTTTCAGCTTTATCAATTAATGGTGAAGAATTGAATCGCTTTCCGTTTGGTGCGGGTTTTTCCCATTGTAATTCACCGGACGGATTATAAGTATACATGAAACCCGAAGTTACAGAGACTATATTACCATTCGGCATAATTGCTGGGCAGAGATAGGCATAATTGCTGCCACCACCTTTGCCTATCCATTTCAGAGTTCCCGCACTGCTCAAACAATACAAATTATAATCACCTGATTTATAATAATACAAATCGCCTTCTGAGTCTATAACCAAATTTTCTACAAAACAACCCAATGAATCTGTATAGCGCCATTTTTCAGTACCGTCGGGATATAAAGCAATTAATACTTTATCATTTAAATCGCTATAATAAATAGTACCATCCTTTGCTATCGCTGGAGAACTTTCGCCCCTTGCATTATTCTTAACCCAAACAATATCACCGTCGAATGAATTGATAGCATATAATTGTCCTTCATAAGTTGTAAAATAAATTATCCCCTCTTTAGATATTGCCGGTAAAGACCGTGTTGCACCAACTTCAACACGCCATTTTTGTATGCCATTCGACGTATATGAAGCAGTAAAAGCTCCGTTAAATGTGTTCGCGCTCAGAATTAATGTGCCGTCATCTTTAATAGCAAGCTGAACTCCGATTCTTGAAGCGCCCACTCCATATATCGACCAGAGTAACGTCCCGTTGGGTGAAAATACATACAAAAGAGTGTCAGACAATTCGGTTCCAACATATACATTCCCTTCGGGGCCAATACTAACTAAACCAATAGCTTGATTAAACACCTTGTTCCATACAACCTCAACGCTCGTATCTTGCAAACCTTTTAAATAAGGATTAATGCCCTGATGTCCTCTTCCGCTAGCATCATGATGAATCATCGGCCACTGTGGTAATTTAAATTCATTAACTTGAAAATTAATAACTGTATCGCCTTGTAAAATAATATTATCCAACACCATATATTCAATCATTGGCTCTGTGCTGTCTGTGTTTTCTATATATACAGTATACACATTGCTTGAGTCCCGGTAAATGTCTTCAACATAATAATTAGTGGTTTTTCTAAAAACCTGTGTGGCAGTTTCGCCAACCGTCAGGTTATCTACGAACAGCATCTTCTTTACTTGTCGCTTATCTCCAACACTAACCGAATAGAAATAAATTCCGCTCGCTACTTTTTTGCCTAATCCATCCCTGCCATCCCACTGCACTTGTCCAATATTCTGTCCCGCGAACTCTTGTCGGAAAGTTTTTACTTTCTGACCCAAAATGTTATAAATACTAATTACAATCGGAGCTTGCTGTTTAATTTGATATGTAATAGTTGTCCGTTCTGAAAATGGATTCGGGTAGTTTTGATAGAGTTTAAAATCTGTAACTTCTTTATCTTTGCTCTCAACCCCCGCAATCGTTATAATATAATTCCCCAAAGAATCGGACAGCGAAAAGAATCGGCGGTTGGTATCGGCAACATTTACAAAACTTACTTTGGCTTGGTTAACAGGTATGCTGTTGGTAGTTGTTATTTTTCCGCTGATAATTGGCCCAGAATAGAGGTAACTATTTTGAAGTATAAAAAAAGATAAAACTAAAAAATGTTTTACTACCACTGTTCTCCTTTTGTTGAATTTTCTCCACAAATATAAAAATGAATTATACATATCCCAAACCTTTCAAAATTATTTTTAATTACCGTAATGTAAAAATCATATTGATAACCATCAAACCGCTGCTGCGTATCCGTTTTTTTTTTGCGAAACATCTTCATAGCAAATCCCATATCTCAAATCCTATTATATATCTATAAAAACTCTTACCAATCCGCCTTCATCATTTTCCCGCACAAGTATCTGATGGTATGTTATTGCTTTTACATCCATCTTAGTCGTGTGTTTAGCGTTGTTAAATTTTTCACCACCGATTGTAACATTAAGATATTCTCTCGTTAAAGTATTAATTTCAAATTTTCCTGGAACGAAATCTTCACCATCATACAAATATAATATTTCGGCAAGCCATTTCACTAAAAGCTGCTCGTATTCGGATGCGTGAATTTCGACAAGTCTTATTTCAGTAGTCTCAATATTTGAGGTATCGAGAATTATCGACATCAAAGCAATTGCCGATTGCTCAAACGCCTCAATCAGATTTTTACCGTATGCTTCTATTCCCATATCGGCTGGATGTTCTAATATTTTGTATCCCGCTTTCATTCTAAATTAAGATAATCATTAGTATTTCAAATTTCAAAGATGATGTAACACGAATATCTAAAATTGAAAATCACACATTGTTTTCCCAAATCCTAATTGTAACAAATTTGTCGTTATTTAGTGAAAATGAACCCAACGGTACTAATTACAGGCAACCCCATCATTTGCTTGCTTTTCTCTACTCAATTTCTTAATTTAACAACGGCTAAGCACGGTATTTATAGGTTGAACGAAGAGTTGTATTTTAACGCTATTAAAATAATAAAAGGAGAATTTCATGGCTGAAAAAAGTAGAATTTTAGTGGTTGATGATGAAGATACTCTTAGAACTGTTTTGAGTCAAGAATTAAAAGGGGAGGGGTACGAGGTCGATACTGCCGCAGATGGACAGATTGCGATCGATACTCTAAAAAACAAGCAGTTTGAGTTAATACTCTTAGACATTAAGATGCCTAACGTAAATGGTTTTGAGGTATTAAAGTACATAAAACAAAACCATCCGAAGTTGAAAGTAATTATGCTAACTGGATTTGCAGACTTAAAAAATGCCATCGAATCAAAAAAATTGGGAGCTGAAGACTTCGTAAGTAAACCTTACGACCTGGTCGATTTGATCACCACAATCGAACGGGTTCTAAGTGAATAATGCTTCAACGAGACAAGATTTTAATAGCTGATGATGAAGTTCAACTTAGCACACTTTTACAATCTGAGTTAGAGGAAACAGAAAAGTACACAGTCGATTTAGCAGTAGATGGAGTGGAGGCAATCAATCTTATCCAGAACAATATCTACGATGTAATCCTGCTCGATATTAAAATGCCGCGGGTAAGCGGTATCGAAGTTCTACAATTCTTACAAGAAAATGCACCCGACACACAAGTAATTATTCTTTCCCGTTTTGCCGACGTTAAAACAGTAGTCCAGACGATCAAGCTTGGCGCTTATGAGTTTGTCGGTAAACCGTACGATTTCGATGAGCTTTTAAATGTTATAGAACGAGCACTGGCAAGAAAAAAACTGTTCATCAAAACTAAATTGATGGAAACAGAGTTATCAAAAATATCCGGCTACGAAATAATCGGACAAAGCCCGGCTTTTCTTCAAGTACTTGAGAATGCCGAACGCATAGCGAGCAGCGATACGTATGCTTTGATACAGGGAGCGAGCGGAACAGGCAAAGAACTCATCGCAAATTTAATACATAAAAAAAGTCCTCGAATTAATTATCCGTTCGTTGCTGTAAATTGTGCTTCTATTCCAGATACATTGTTGGAAAGTGAATTGTTCGGTTACGAGAAAGGGGCATTCACGAACGCCTACACCGCGAAACCCGGATTGGTAGAAGTGGCAAACGGCGGAACACTTTTCCTGGATGAAGTAGGTGATATAAGCACTACAATTCAACCGAAACTTCTACGGTTTTTAGAGACTGGAAATTTCCGCAGAGTCGGCGGAACCAATGAATTACACGTCGATGTGAGAGTGGTATCCGCGACAAATAAAGACCTACATCTTGAAACCCAAAAAGGTAATTTCAGAGAAGACTTACTTTACCGATTGAATGTTGTTACTATTCAACTTCCGAGTTTAAAGGAAAGAAAAGAAGATATACCGCTTCTCGTAGAATTTTTTATTGCGAAAAAAGTAAAAGTAAAAGAACCTAAAGTATTAAGCCCCGAAGCATTGCAGATTTTAATTAATTATGACTGGCCCGGTAATATCCGAGAACTTGAACATGTAATAGAAGGCGCAATTATTCTTTCCCCGGGCAGGACGATCTCCGCGACCGATTTAAGAATGAATATATCGCGGAACTCAGTTCAGAACTTTGTTAACAACCTGCCTACAAATCCTCCTGTGAGTGAGAATATGTTGTTATCCATGGAAGACATTGAACGACTTCACATCGATAATACGTTAAAATTAATGAAGGGTAATCGTTCAAAAACTGCTGAAATACTTAAAATAAGTCCGAAAGCTCTCTACCTAAAAATAAAAAGGTACGGAATCAAGGTCGGGAATTAATACTTACACGGTCTGCTTGTTTTTCTATTTCTGTCGTTTTCTCAGGAAAGATGGATAGTAATTTTCTTCGGGTTTATTTTGATTTCTTTTCAAAAACTATTGCAACAAATCAGAAATTTTGTTAAATTTCTATAAACTTTTCCAGCACTCTATCCAAATTAAGGAAGTATAATGAGAGCCATAATTATGGCAGGTGGGTTTGGAACTCGTTTGAGACCACTTACTGCCAACTTACCAAAACCGATGGTACCGATGTTGAACAAGCCTATGATTGAACATATAATCAACTTGTTGAAACATCATTCTCTGGATAATATAATTGCATCGCTATTTTTCCAACCCGAAGCTATTATTAATTATTTTGGAGATGGTTCTTCGCTGGGTGTTAAGCTAAATTATGTTAAAGCAGAAGCTGATTATGGAACGGCCGGAAGCGTTAAGAATGCTGTCTCGGTGCTTGGACTAAAAAACGAACAAATTCTTATCACAAGCGGAGATGTTTTAACCGATATCGATTTATCAAAAGCGATTGAATTTCATAAGAGTCGAAAATCTAAAGCTACTATCGTACTTACTCGGTCGAAGAACCCGTTACAGTTCGGTATAGTGATTACCGATGAGAACGGAAAAATAACACGCTTCCTCGAAAAACCTTCCTGGGGTGAAGTGTTTTCCGATACAATCAATACCGGGATTTATATACTTGAACCCGAAGTTATCGATATGATTCCTTACCGGGAAGAATTCGATTTCAGCAAAGACTTATTTCCTGCAATGTTAGAAAAAAACATGGGGCTTTATGGTTATATCACGGAAGGCTACTGGCGTGATGTTGGCAATCTGAATGAATACCAGGAAGCGCATCTCGATTGCTTAGCTCAAAAAGTAAAATTAACTGTTGTGGGCAAGAAACTTGGATCTGCGATTATCGGTGAAGGAACGGTAGTAAAGACATTAAGTGAAAATATAAACGGAACAGTTTGCATAGGCAAAAACTGTACAGTAGAAGAAAACGTAAAGATCTTTAATTCTGTGATTGGAGATAATTGCCATCTCGGTACCGGCAGTGTAATCCGGAACAGTGTTATATGGAACGGAACTCATATCGGAAGAAATTCCGAACTCTCATCCGATGTACTTGGTTTTGATTGTGTAGTTGGTGACGATGTAACAATAAGCGATAATGTTTTTATAAGCGATAGATGTACAATAGGCGACAGGGCGAGAATAATGCATAATATTAAGCTCTGGCCCGAAAAGATTGTCGAAGAATCAGCGGTCGTAAATAGAAGTTTGGTCTTGGAGGATCGATGGCTGAAAGAAATATTTACCGATGCGCGTGTTACTGGGTTATCGAATATCGAAATGAACCCGGAATTTGGTGCACGCCTCGGCGCTTCATTCGGAACGGTGTTGGGTGAAGGTAAAACAGTGGTCACCAGCCGTGATTCGGACAACGTGTCACGGATGATGAATCGTGCATTGATTTGCGGGTTGTTATCTGCGGGTGTAAATGTAAATGACATGCGAGCGATGCCTATCCCTCTTGTCCGGCATGAATTAAGCACTGGTAATGAAAGCGGTGGTATTCACGTTCGAAAATCGCCCCGGAATAAAAACATGACAGATATAATATTTTTCGATTCAAACGGCAAAGACCTAACTACCGGAAAAACTAAATCGGTCGAAAGAATATTCTTTGGTGAAGATTTACTAAGAGCGCCTGCGAGCAAGGTCGGCAGCATCAACTTTATCGAGAGGACGACAGAAGTTTACAGACAAAAATTTCTTTCCACGATAAACTTAGAGGCAATACGTAAAGCAAAAATTAAAATCGTCCTGGATTATTCGAACGGGGTTGCCTCTACAATTTTTCCAACCATTTTAGGGTCGTTAAACTGCCAAACAATTGCCCTAAATGCTCACCTCGATCCAAGAAAATTGACGCGGGAACAATCCGAAATAGATGAATCACTCAAACATATTTCACATATCGTAACATCTTTAAAGTATGACCTTGGCTGTATGATCGATGCAGGCAGTGAGCGTATAACAATAATAGACGAGAGGGGGTTTGTAATTGATAATGAACGGCTTCTCACGCTGGTGGTTAAACTTTTCTTCGACCTTTATCCAAACACAAAGCGAATCGCAGTGCCGATTTTATCGCTTTCTGAAATCGACGACCTCGCTTTACAATACTCCGTACCAATAGTCAAAACAAAAAATTCACATTTGGCAATGATGGAAGCCGCATCCGATAAATCGATTGGTTTTGTAGGCGGAACGAGAGGTGGTTTTATATTTACAAACTTTTTCTTTGCTTCGGATGGAATGTATTCTATTGCAAAGATTTTGGAACTGTTAGCCCTTTCGGGTCAGACACTCGGAACGTTGAATGATAATGTACCACAGTATCACAATGTTAAAAGAGATGTCCTTTGTCCATGGGACAAAAAGGGGAAAATTATGCGTTTTATTATGAAGAATACGGAAGGTTTGGAAAGGCAATTGATTGACGGTGTCAGGATTAAATTTAACGACCCCCAAAAAGATATTATTTGCATTCAATTGATTCCGGACAAAGAAAAACCTGTTTTCCATATAATTGCTGAAGCTATGACTAAAGAAGCCGCAGAGAAGTTGGCGGATGAATATACCACAAAAATTAATCAATGGCGCGACACAGATTAATGAGATAGTTCAAATAAGGATAAAACGATGAAAATAAGCGATATACTCACAGAAGACCTCATAAAAATTCACCTCCAGGGCGACACGAAAGAGTCTGTAATAAATGAGATGATTGAACTAATTTCAAACTCCAACAAAGTGCTGGATAAGGAAAAAGTTCGCTCCGCAATTTTTGACAGAGAGAAAATAATGACCACAGGCGTCGGAAACGGTTTTGCAATTCCTCACGGTAAAACCGATGCCATTACAGACATAATTGCAGCTTTCGGGATTACAGAAAATCCTATAGATTATCAGGCGCTTGATGAAAAACCAGTCCGACTTCTATTTCTCTTAGTTGGAAAAGAAAATATGGTAGGTCCTCATATCAAACTGCTTAGCCGCATATCTCGTTTAATGAATAAAGATGAATTCAGACAGAAACTTCTCACTCTTACCTCTGCTGCTGATGTTATAGAAACTATTAAAACAGAAGAGTCAACCTATTTCGATATTTAAGCACTCACGACAGGCATCTATTTGAAATTTAAATCCATAAAAGGTACGAAAGATATTCTTCCGAACGAAGTTCACATTTGGCAGAAAGCTGAAGAAATAATTCGCTCGGTAATGGAATTGTATAATTACAAAGAAATTAGAACACCGGTTTTCGAGGACACATCCCTCTTTACGAGAGGAATTGGTGAACTTACAGATATAGTCGGTAAAGAAATGTATACTTTTACCGACCGCAGTGGTGATAGTATTACACTGAAACCGGAAGTAACTGCTTCAGTAATTCGTGCGTTTATCCAAAATAACCTCGGTGAACAGCAGCCGTTAACGAAAGTGTATTATATTAGCCCCGCATTCCGGCAGGAGAGACCGCAAGCAGGCCGGCTCCGTCAGTTTCATCAATTCGGCGCTGAAGCAATCGGCGGAGCGAATGCTGAAGTGGATGCCGAAGTTATTGCACTCTCAGCGGCTATCTATGATAAGTTTGGAATTAATGAGTTTGAAGTCCGAATTAATTCTGTCGGCTGCCAAATTTGCAGAGCTGTGTATAAGGATATTCTAAAATCCTATCTTGAAAAAGTTTCCGATAAATTAAGTCCCGACAGTCAACGCCGCTTGGAAACAAATCCAATGCGCATACTCGATTCAAAAGATGAAAACGACCGTTCATTAACTCAGAATGCACCGCTCATGAAAGATCACCTATGCGATGAGTGCAAAAATCATTTTGATAAGCTCCAAGACATTCTCAACCAAAGTGGTGTAAAATATATCATAGACGGCAGAATTGTAAGAGGGTTAGATTATTATACAAAAACTGCTTATGAAATCGTCAGCAAAGCGCTCGGTTCGCAGGATGCGTTAGTAGGTGGCGGTAGGTATGATTTGTTAGTAAATGAACTTGGAGGAAAACCAACTCCTTCGGTCGGATTTGCGGCGGGCATTGAAAGATTGCTGATGGTTTTAGAAAAGACAAAAGGCTTTAAATCAGATCCGCCGCATCTAAAGTTGTTCCTTGCTGCAGCCGATGAAAAATCGCGCATCGCAGTATTCAAGAAAGCATTGACTCTTCGGAACGAAGGAATTTCGTGCGACGTCGATCTGCTGAACCGCAGCCTGAAAGCTCAAATGCGTGAAGCAGACCGTCAGCTTGCCGAGTATGTAGTAGTTATCGGTGAAAATGAAATTAAGTCTAATCGCGCAATGCTGAAAAATATGAAAACCGGAACTCAGGAAGAAATATCATTTAACGATATTCAAACCTACCTGACTAAAAATAAATGAAGCAGAAAAAAATTAAGCCAAAGCCAGCCGCGTATGAATATTTGTTGACCGTTTCCCAAAAGTATGATGAGGTAAAGAATAAATATTTAACCTTGATTCGACTTCAGACAGTTCAGGAATTTACAAATTTTAAGTACGAATTAGCCGTCGAAGAAGAGTTGGAGAAAAACAAAATTAGATATAAGTTATTGGGTATAAATACACCCAAATTGTTGATACCCGGCGGCGGACCTGCTGTTTACGAAAGAACCTACGAAAAACTTGCCGGCGAATATGAAATTGAAGTAATGAACCTGGATGGTGAAATTAATTTTTTCAAAATCAAATTATTAAAAAATAAAATTCTGCTTTTTAAAGAACAACAAAAATCGTTTATAGACATATTATGTATCCAGAAATATTTAAAATAGGTCCTTTTACAATATACAGCTACGGTTTAATGTTAGGTATTGCATTTCTGACTGCGAGCCATCTGTTAACCCTTGAGCTGAAACGAAAGAAATTGGACCCTAATATTGCATCTACTGTAACCATCATGGCTGTTGTATTAGGTTTAGTCGGAGCAAAACTGTTTCACTTGCTCGAAAACTGGGATTATTTTCTTCAATCCCCAACTGAGATGATGTTCTCCGCAGGAGGACTTACATTTTACGGCGGGTTTATACTTGCTGCTGTTGTAATTATCCTTTATCTTAAAAAGAAAAAGATCCCGGTCTTAAAAATTACAGATGCCACAGCTCCCGGTTTAATGTTAGGATATGGCATCGCACGCATCGGTTGTCATTTATCCGGCGATGGCGATTACGGAATTCCATCAAACCTACCGTGGGCGATGTCTTATGAAAAAGGCACATATCCACCGTCGGTTGCATTCAAGGATTTTCCTGAGATTGTAGAAAAATACGGAGTCAACGGGGTTGTGCCGGATAGTATTCTTGTCCATCCCACGCCGCTGTATGAATTAATTGCAGCCGTGGTTTTATTCCTGATTCTCTGGCATCTCCGTAAGAAAATTACTGTTGATGGAAAGTTATTTTTTATTTATCTGGTCTTTGCAGGTGTTGAAAGATTCTTGGTTGAGTTTGTCAGGATTAATCCTATGCTGGTTGCCGGTTTAAGTGAAGCCCAATTGATTTCTCTGGCAATGATTATCATCGGAACGGTTGGAATATCTATGTTAAGAAAAAAAAATAAATGAACAAAACAAGAAAGTCATCGGAAAAAATTATTATCGGGAGAAATCCGGTATTAGAAGCACTACGAGCCGGAACGAAAATTGAAAAAATATTTGTCCTTCATGGCGTGCATGGTCCCGCAATTAAAAACATCACTACACTTGCCAGGCAAACAGGAGTAACTTGTGTTGACGTAGGTAAAAATAAATTTGACGAGTTCGATGATTCATCGGATGCACAGGGAGTGATTGCTATCGTCGGGCAAAAGGATTATGTCGAGGTGGAAGATATTTTGGATTTTGCAGCTAAGAAAAATGAGGTACCATTTATATTAATCTTAGATGAAATCGAAGACCCGCAAAATTTAGGAGCTATTATTCGAACTGCTGAATGTGTCGGTGCACATGGAGTAATAATTCCAAAACACCATGCCGCCTCGGTATCATCGGGAGTAATAAAAGCCTCGGCTGGCGCTGCTCAGTATGTGAATGTTGCTAAAGTTACTAACATCGCACAAACAATAGATGAGTTAAAATTAAAAGGCGTTTGGATAATTGGGACAGACGGCACGGCAGAAAAGTTTTATTACGAGATGGACTACAAAATGCCTTTAGCATTAGTAATCGGCAGCGAGGGTTACGGCATTCGCAGGTTGGTTAAAGAGAAATGCGACTTTCTGGTTAAAATACCGATGTACGGAAAGATAGAATCATTGAATGCCTCAGTTGCGGCAGCACTTGTGATGTATGAAGTGGTGAGGAATAGGAAGTAAAATCGAATATCGAATATCGAATTTCGAATATCCAATAACGAATATCGAATTATGAATTTTTACCGAGCTTAATGAAGGATAAGAGAAAAGTTTTATATTCAGTAGTAGGCATAGACCTCGCGGGCAGTCCGAAGCGGAACACGGGTATTTGTTTACTGAAAGGGAAGACTGTAGTTAAATATGCGACTGTATATTCAGATTCGGAAATAATTTCTTTTGTGGAAGCAGCCAAGCCCGCGCTGATTGCCATAGATGCACCACTAAACCTGCCGCCCGGGAGAAAAAACATTGAGGATAGGAACGGTGAGCATTTCCGTCCTTGTGATAGAGAGTTGTTGAAGCGCGGTATTCGTTTTTTTCCGATTACACTCGGTCCGATGCGTTCTCTGACTGTCCGGGGAATAAGGCTGAAAAAAATATTAAAACGAAAAGGATATGAAGTAATAGAAATTTATCCCGGTGCTGCTCAGGATGTGTGGTGTATTCCACGAAAACAAAAAGGACTTCCAAAACTCAGGCGCGGTTTAGAAAAGCTTGGACTGAAAGGGTTAAACAACAAAATGAACGGTGACGAGCTTGACGCTGTAACCGGAGCTATGGTCGGGAAGCTATTCTTGCAGGGTAAAGCAGAAGTACTGGGAAACTTTAAAAGAGGGGCGATAGTGGTGCCGAAATCATGAGTATCTATTGACGTTCACTTCAGTAAACTGATTAAAAAAAAGCATTTATTTCTAAATACCAGTGGGGTTGTCTCGAAAGTCTTTGTGAACCTTTGTGTCCTTCGTGTCTTGGTGGTGAATGTTTTATTCTCTTTAAAAAACCTAATATTTTTACCACTAAGACCAAAAAGTTCACTAAGAAGCACAAAGAAATATTATGTTTTTTCAGCCGGGAGTTTAAACAATTGAGTTATACCGCATCATCCTGTTCTCTCTCCAACCCATACTTCTTCATCTTACTGTACAGGTGGCTTCGCTCGATATCGAGAGCTTCGGCGGTTTTGCTTATATTCCATTTGTGTAAATCGAGTAAACGTTTTATGTACAGCGCTTCCGACCTATCTTTGAACTCCTGAAAATTATGACTCGTAGAAATAATATCATCCAGAGCGCCTCCTTTTGTACTACCTATAGTTTCGAGTGCATCAACCTCTATCGTATTTCCGGTAGTCATTATTACAAGCCGTTCTATTATGTTCCGAAGCTCGCGAACATTTCCGCTCCATCCAAGTCCCGTAAGATAATCTAATGCTCTGTCGGAAATTTTCTTTGGGGCAAATCCGTTACGGTTACAAATATCTTCTGCGAATGCTTTGGCTAATATTGGAATGTCTTCACGTCTTTCGCGTAGGGACGGCACGTGTATAGGAATAACGTTCAACCGGTGGTATAAATCCTCTCTAAAGTTACCCTTTTTAATTTCTTCTAATAAAATTTTGTTCGTAGCAGCGATTACTCTAACATCGCTGGGTATGAGCCGGTTGCCTCCGACCCTTTCAACCTTCCCTTCTTCAAGTACACGTAAAACTTTTGCTTGAGCAGCTAAACTCATATCTCCGACTTCATCAAGAAAAATTGTTCCGCCATCCGCCTGTTCGAATTTTCCGATACGCTGTGCAGTTGCGCCTGTGAATGAACCCTTCTCGTGACCGAACAACTCTGATTCGATTAAGTCGTGCGGTATAGCCGCACAGTTCACTTCTACCATCGGTTTATCCACTCTTTTACTACCTCTATGAATTGCGCGCGCGACTAATTCTTTTCCGGTTCCGTTTTCGCCTGTAATTAAAATCCTTGAATCGGTTGGCGCGATTCGGTTAATTAGTGTAAAGATTTCTTTTATCTTCGGACTCGCTCCTAAAATCTTATCCTTTTCCTCTAACTTAGCGCGGATTTGCTTGACTTCGCTCGTTAGATTTTTCTGACCGAGCGCATTACGAACTGTAATTAACAGCTTATCCCTATCCAATGGTTTAGACAGGAAGTCGAAGGCGCCAAGCTTCGTGGCTTCAACTGCTGTATCAATCGTTCCGTGTCCCGAAATCATAATAACGGGCAGATCGGTGAAACGTAATTTAATTGTTTGCAGAATTTCGATCCCGTCTATCCCCGGCATTTTTACGTCGAGAAGCACAGCGTCTATGGGTTCAGCGTCCAGGATTGAAAGACCTTTTGTTCCGTCCTCGGCAAGTGCTACTTCGTATTTCTCATATGCGAGTATCATCTTTACCGCATCGCGTACGCTTTTTTCGTCGTCAATCACTAAAATTGTTTTCATAATTAGTTAGTCGTTCGTTTATCGTTTTTATTTTTTTGGTGCATAGATTAATCGAGTATATCAAACTCAACCCCTTTCAATGTTTAAGCAAATGATCCCCTTCTCTTCCAAAGAGAAGGGGTAGGGGATGAGTTGGAGTGATATTTGATTACGGCGCAACTGTGTATAAGATGTCCGATGGTTTTGTTTTCTGATTTTTCGATAGTGCCAAACCAAACCTTTGTCCATCTTCGTTTGCTTTCATATCATAAATGTCGTAATTGCCATCCTTAATGTAACGATCTTCAAATTTTTCTACAAATTCAGAGTAGCTCTGAGCCACATCTTGCGATTCGAATGTGTACATCAGAAATGCCGAGCCAAAAAAGTGCTGCAGTTTATCTCTATCGCCGTGTTTAGTTTTCGGACTGTTCAGATAAATTTGCGCAGGCAGGTTCTCTACACGCTTTTGAAATTCTTCTTTCGACTCATCTGTTAAAGGAATATAAATATTCAAAACCGGCACGCGGATACCTAATGTATAATGGTCGAGAGTTGCAGATGTGCAGAGAAACAGTGCTATTCCCGTATTTCCCCTCGTTATTTTGTAAGCGTGATTAAAGATTTCATCGACTGCTGCGAGGTCGCCGTTTTGCTTTTTAAATTCTGAAAACTCATCACTTCTTACGTACGATTTCATATCAGAGATATTCTGAAAAAGAAAAGGAGGGAAGAGTGTAATCATCGACTCAAACAAAGAATAGTTATGTCCGGTGGAATCTTGACACTGTGAGTACGAATAAGTTATTTGTGGATGGATCGATACACAAAATAATAAAAGAAAGCAAAGTATCGCCTTTTGAGTCATCTTATATAACAATCTCCAATATTCCTATACTCCATCAATCCAGTATATCACATTTATGTTTACGTTTGTATCACTCCCGGGTTAAAACGCGGAAGGTTCGGATTATTCGATGCGATTTCCAGAGCGTAGGAAATAATTTTCCGTGTATCTAACGGGTCGATGATGTCGTCAACCCATAATCGGGCTGCGGCATAGAGCGGGTCGAGCTGGCGATTATAGCGTTCCTGGATTTCGGAAAGCATCTTCTGCTTTTCCTCCTCAGAAATTTTATCCTTGTTGCCGCCCAAGCGGATTGTCAGTAGTGTCTCGCTCGACTGTTTTCCTCCCATGACAGCGATCTGAGCAGTGGGCCAGGCAAAAATAAACCGGGGGTCGTAAGCTTTGCCGCACATAGCGTAATTACCCGCACCATAACTGTTACCGATAACGAAAGTAATTTTCGGTACAACGCTGTTAGCAACGGCATTTACCATCTTTGCACCGTCTTTAATAATGCCACCTTGTTCCGAGCGCGTGCCGACCATAAATCCAGTAACATCCTGAAGGAATATGAGTGGAATATTTTTCTGATTGCAATTTAGAATAAACCGTGTGCCTTTATCGGCGCTGTCGCTGTAAATAACTCCGCCGAACTGCATCTCACCTTTCTTAGTTTTAACGATTGCACGTTGGTTGGCAACAATACCTACTGCCCAGCCGTCAATTCGTGCATAAGCAGTAATTATGGTTTTTCCTATACCGGCTTTATATTCGTCAAACGAATTATCGTCCACAATGCGAGCTAATATCTGGTAAGTATCGTATGGTTTTGTCCGGTCTTCAGGAAAAATACCATAGATATCATTCGGGTCAAACTTTGGTGGTTTAGATTCAATTCTATCAAATCCGGCTTTTGGTGTATGTCCAAGCTTACTAATGATGTTGCGGATTGTTTCTAAGCAAACGTCATCGTTCGGCATTTTATAATCAGTAACGCCGCTAATTTCGCAGTGCATAGATGCGCCTCCTAATTCTTCGATGTCGGCATCTTCACCGATTGCGGCTTTGACGAGAGCCGGACCAGCTAGAAAAACGCTTCCGGTTTTTTCAACAATCATAGCTTCGTCGCTCATAATCGGTAAATACGCACCGCCTGCTACACACGGACCCATGATTGCGGAGATTTGGACAATTCCCATAGAGGACATAACGGCATTATTGCGGAATATCCTTCCGAAGTGTTCTTTGTCGGGAAATATTTCATCCTGCATTGGTAAGAAAACACCAGCCGAGTCAACGAGATAAACTATGGGCAAGCGGTTTTCTATAGATATTTCCTGAGCACGTAGATTTTTTTTGCAGGTGATTGGAAACCAAGCCCCGGCTTTTACCGTTGCGTCGTTGGCAACGATTACAACATCTCTGCCGTGAATTTTTCCGATACCGAAAATTGTTCCCGATGCAGGTGCACCTCCGTATTCGTTATACATATCATAAGCGGCAAACAAACCGATTTCTAAGAAGTAACTTCCCGGGTCGATAAGTTTCTCTATCCGCTCGCGTGCTGTAAGCTTGTTTCGCTTATGGTGGCGTTCGATTAATTCTTTTCCGCCGCCCAATTTAATTGCATCGGCTTTTGCTTTAAGTTTGCGCAAAAGGTTTTTGTTAAAATCTTCGTTACGGCTGTAGCCGTTGTCGTGTGTTATTTCAGTGCCAAGTTTTGCCATAGTGTCTTCTGGATTATTTAAATAAAAAATTATTCATTCTTCGTTCGGTAAAAGCCATTGGATTTGCGCCACCAAAAAAGCTTTTTGATGGTATCACATTTTGTGATACCGTTTGATCCGATTTGGGCATCACATTTTGTGACCTCCAAATTTTAAATTTTTTTATAACAACAATAATTGTCGCTACAGTTATTTTTGTCCTTTGATCCTTACGCTAATCCTAGCACGGGCCATCCGCTCGCGTAAGCCACCTTCTTTCATAAATTCTTTTGTTTCTAAAAAGGACAAAACGGACAGTAACGACGTTGAATTAGTAAATTGAAAACTTAATTTTTAAAGATTAACTACAATATATAATTTTTGTGGGAAATATGAAAGGCGGTAAGAACCCTTCTTAATTACTTTACTGGCTCTATAGTTATTACAACATTTCCAGTTTTCTGACCTGTTTCAACATATTTAGTGGCTTCCACAATTTCTTCCAAGGGGTAACTCCTATCTATAACTGGTCTGTACTTTCCCGCCTCGATAAGCTCTTTAAAAAAGACAATATCTTCTTTACTGTCTTTTGGAATCGGAAACAGAACTTTTTTACCTCCGAAGATAGGGGTTAGTAGCGCTAAAAAAATGTTCTGAGCTAAAAAGCCAAGGTCTGTTGAAAAATAAATTCCTCGTGGTTTTAGCAATTTTTTACAACGGAAAAATGAACTTTTACCGACAGCATCAAAAACAACATTATACAACTGTCCGTTTTTCGTAAAATCTTCTTTTGTGTAGTCAATCACTTCATTCGCGCCCAGCGATTTCACCAATTCCAAATTCTTTGTATTGCATACGGCAGTAATTTCTGCGCCAAAGTATTTAGCAAGTTGCACCGCTGCCGAGCCAATGGATCCGGAAGCGCCATTAATTAAAATTTTTGGTGCTTTCTTAAAATCTATTTTTTTAATAATTGCCAGTGCGAGATTAGCCCCATCGCAGATGGCAGCCGCCTCTTCGTAAGAAATATTTGCTGGCTTTATTGCTATTGAACCTGTTTCGAGGATACAAATGTATTCCGCGTGAGCTCCAAAACCCGAAGTTGTTAATCCAAAAACCTGGTCGCCGTTTTTAAATGTTTTAACATCTTTTCCAACTGATACAATCTCTCCAGCCAGTTCGCTCCCAAGTATAGTTCTTTTGGGTTTAAAGAGACCATTGATCAATCTGATAATAAGAGGGTATTCAGGTTTTCGAAATCCGCAGTCTGTTCGATTTACTGTTGTGGCATATATTTTAATTAGTACTTCGTTGTCTTTGGGAGTTGGTTTTTCTACTTCTTTGAGTTGAAGAACTTCCGGTGGTCCATATTTTGTGTAAACAATTGCCTTCATAAGTATTCCTTCAAGATTATTTGATTCGATCGTCTTCAAGTAAAAAATGCGCTATTCCTTTACCATCAAAGACAAACGCCCCGCCGCCCTCTACGCTTACACCTGCACTGCCCAAAGCCTCACCCATTTCGGCTAAAGCCCATGGACGATTTTCCAAACGTACGGCTAAATCTCTCATTCTATTTTCTCCTAAGTTTTTAAATTTGCTGAATGGTTATTTTTGTTTTTACAGAGCTTGCAATAAAACATTTCTCGTGTGCCAAATGATGTAATTCATCCACTTGTTCTCGTGATAGGGTGGTCTTACTGTTAAAAATCACATTCGGTTTCAAGGTAACTTTCGTCATTGCTAACTTCCCATCTTCATTTTTCCCTAAAATTCCTTCGGCACTATCTTCATAACTCTCGACAATGTAGTTTTTCTCGGCTGCAATGGACAAAAACCATAACATATGACAACTTGAGAGCGAAGCAATAAATGCCTCCTCTGGGTCTACGGCAGATGCATTGGACATTGGAAGTGGTACAACGTTTGGCGAGGAAGATGCGGCTAACTCAATTCCGCCATCAAATATCCAAGTGTGAAATCTGCTGTATTTATTATCAACAAAAACTTCGTCTAAATTCTTTTTCCAAAAAACCGTGACGATATACGACATCTTTATTCCTCAAGTTTGAATAATATGATTGTTGTGCCTTAAAGCGGCTAACGGCGTGGCAACTAAACCGCTGCCCAGAACAACGATATAGTTTAGAAGCACAACGCCAATGATTTATTAATAACTTCGTTTAGCTAACTACATTCAAAAAGCAATTTGCTTTTACAACGCAACTCTAAAATTTGTAAAATGCCGAATGCGAAAAAGCTGTCGCCTTGAGGAACATAGATATGCGTGCAGTTGCATATCTATAATCCTGCGTCTTTCAGTCTAACGGACTCTTAACACCAAGCCCTCGTTTTTTCTTTCACGAAGTTACACGAAGATTTTATACCTTCGCGGTTATTTATATCTCTTCGTGGTGCTTCGTGTAATTATTTTTCATGGAGATACACGAAGAATCTTTTCCAAACCTATTATAATTGTTTGATGAATAATTCAGGTCTATTTTGTAAATCTTCCATACATAATCCATAAATCCATCACTCCAATATTCCATCTATTTAAGAAGCTCCCTCGATATCACTAACTTCTGTATCTCAGATGTCCCTTCACCAATTGTTACAAGTTTAACATCGCGGTAATATTTTTCAACAGGGTAATCTTTTACAAATCCATAACCGCCGTGAATTTGTATAGCTTCATTCGTTACCATAACTGCAACTTCGGCGGCGTAGTACTTTGCCATTGATGATTCGAGAACAACTTCTTTGCCCTGATCTTTTAAGAATGCTGCTTTGTATGTAAGAAGTCGTGCGGCTTCGATCTGTGTTGCCATCTCAGAAAGCTTCCATTGAATAGCTTGAAACTCTGAAATCGGTTTTCCGAATTGCTCTCGTTCTTTCGAGTATTTCAAGCTTGCTTCGAAAGCGCCTTGTGCAATTCCAAGCGCGTTTGCAGCAATACTAATTCGTCCGCCGTCCAATATTGTAAGCGCTTGATGAAAGCCTTTTCCCTCCTCACCGATTAAATTTTCTAATGGCACCAAGCAATTATCAAATGTAAGCGCGGCGGTATCGCTTGAGCGCATTCCAAGCTTGTTCTCTTTTTTGCTTACGATAAATCCGGGCGTATCGTTATCGACTATAAATGCGGAGATGCCTTTCTTGCCTTTCGACTTATCCGTAATTGCAAGCACCACCGTTACTTTTCCGACAGAACCGTGAGTTATAAAATTTTTACTGCCGTTGAGTATGTAAGAATTTCCGTTGCGCATTGCCGTGGTCTTCATACTTCCGGCGTCGCTGCCTGATGAAGGTTCAGTAAGTGCCCACGCGCCAATCTTTTTACCTGTTGTTAAATCGGGGAGATATTTTTTCTTTTGTTCTTCATTTCCGAATGTGTAAATATGGTTTGTGCACAGACTGTTGTGTGCGGCAATCACCAAACCCATAGATGGATCGGCTTTTGTAATTTCTTCTATAATTGTGACATATTCTAAATAACCGAATCCGGCTCCACCGTATTCTTCCGGGAAAATAACTCCCAAGAATCCTAATTCGCTCATCTTCCGAACTATATCGAAAGGAAACTCTTGAGATTCATCGAATTTCATAATAACGGGTTTGATTTCTTTTTCTCCAAAGTTACGGGCAAGTTGTTGTACCATTTTCTGGTTTTCAGTTAACTCGAAGGATAGGTTTGTTTGATCGGTTGTTGTCATATGCATAGTTCCTTTAGGTTGAGTTGGAAGTTATATTAAGAATCATCTAAAAAATTATTTCTCGTCCCGAACCGAAGGGATCGAGTTTGTGCTAAAAATTATTATTATATCCGAACTCATCCCCTAACCCCTTCTCTTGTTAAGAGAAGGGGAATTTTGTTTAAACTCAGATAGGGGTTGAGTTCAATTTAATGCCTTATTACAGAGTCTCGATTCATTTGGGACACAGACGATAAGGACGTAAAGAGATTACTCTTTAAAATCCTGATATAACTTTTCTGCCAAGTTGTAAGGCGTTAAACCTTTATGAAATACCTTTTCTATGTTCAATTGTAAGTAATTTTCTCTTTCTTCACTCCAAAACTCAAAATGGAGTTTTTCTCCAACAAGTTCTCGGATACGATTAATAATTCTTTTTTGTCGTTTATTGGTTAAATTTTTGGAAGTTTCGAGATAGCTCTTGTGTGCGCTCACTGTTTCGATAATCTTTTCGATCCCTTTTCCCTCACTCGCAATTGTTTGAATAACATCCGGCTGCCAGCCATCTTTTTTTTGTTTGAAATTCAATATCATCTTGATCGCCATAACAGCTTGGTCGGCTCCCGCGCGGTCAGATTTATTAAGAACAAAGAAGTCGGCAATTTCCATCAAACCGGCTTTCATTGCCTGAATTGAATCGCCGGATTCCGGGACAAGCACAACGATAGTTGTATCGGCAGCGCCTGCAATATCAAGCTCAGACTGACCGACGCCAACAGTTTCCATCAAAATTATATCAAAACCCGCAGCGTCTAAAATATCAGCCGCCTCGACCGCTTTCTTGCTCAATCCTCCAAGACTTCCTCGCGATGCCATACTGCGAATGAAAACACCTTCGTCCAAATCGACATCAGTCATACGAACCCTATCACCGAGCAGTGCACCACCCGTAAACGGACTGGTGGGGTCCACCGCGATGATTCCAACTTTTAATCCTTGCTTACGATAAGAAGCGGCAAGTTTATTAGTGATTGTACTTTTACCCGCGCCGGGTGGACCTGTAATTCCGACACGGTATGCCTCACCGGTTTTTGGATAGATTTCCTCCAGCAACTTCTGTGAGCTTTGATGTTCGTTTTCGACCATCGAGATTCCGCGTGCGATTGCAACACGATTACCGGAAAGGATTTGGTTACTTATGTTTAATGAATAGTTCATTAATAGCTTAATGTTTTATCTTGTTTTTAAAAAAATCTACAGTCAACCGCAGACCTTCTTCAATATTATACTTTGGTGTCCATGATAATTCTTTTTCGATTTTCTTTGTATTTAAAACGCTGCGCAGTTGTTCACCCAATTTTGCGGGTGCGTGTAACTCGTCGCAGTTTGAATTTGTAAGTTTCTTTATTTCGTTAAACAATACATTAACATCCGTTTCAATTCCGGTGCCGATGTTAAATATATCGGATTTTGTATAATCGAGTGCCAATAAATTTGCACGCACAACATCTGCCACGAAAACATAATCGCGTGTTTGTTTGCCGTCGCCGTTAATTTGTGGCTGACCGCCTTCTAACATTTTTTTAGCGAATATTGCAATAACGCCCGCTTCGCCGTGCGGGTTTTGGCGTGGTCCATACACATTTGCATAACGTAAAACCACATGTGGTAATCTGAATACTTGTTCGTAGTAGAAAAGATATTTTTCAGTTGCTAATTTGGTTATTCCATAAGGTGATAGTGGACGGACGGGATGGTGCTCGTCGGCGGGGAAGTAGTCCTGTTCGCCATAAATTGCACCGCCCGTTGATGAAAAGATGACTTTTTTTACTCCATATTTTTTGCAGTTCTCTAAAATATTAAGGATGCCAATGATGTTTACCGACGCGTCAAACATCGGGTCTTCTACCGACTTGCGAACATCCATTTGCGCTGCGTGATGATTGACGATATCGAATTTTTCTTTTTCAAAAATATCGCTTATTTCTTTACTTCGAATATCGAGGTGATAAAATTTGGCTTTTGGGTTTAAATTTTCCTTCGTTCCCATAGAAAGGTCGTCTATAACGACAACTGTATGTCCTGCATTTATATATGCGTCTGTAATATGTGAGCCGATGAATCCGGCTCCGCCTGTTACTAAGATTTTCAAATTGTGCCTTTCACTTATAAATAATTGTTTCTTGGTACGGTTGAATTTATGAAATATTCTTGTAAATCTGAAATATGAACTGAACTGTGAGTGTTAAGTATTGACTACCCTTCTCAACGCCTTCTTTCCAATATCGCTTCTGTAGTATGCGCCATCAAATGTAATCTTATCAACGTTGCGGTACGCGTTCAAAATGATTTCTTCGAGCTTGTCTGACTCACCGACGGCTGTTACGCCAATAACTCTTCCACCCGCTGTTACGATTGAATCGTTTTCCATTTTAGTGCCGGAATGAAATATATAAACGTCGGGATTATTAACAACATTATCAAGCCCGAATATAGGTTTACCGGTCTCGTATGAATCAGGGTAACCGCGTGAAGCGATCACTACGCACACAGCAATAGATGGACTTGTTATTAATTTAATTTTTGAAATATCCCCGCTAATTGAAGCAAGCATCAATTCGACTAAATCATTTTGTATGAGGGGTAAAACAACCTGAGTTTCGGGATCGCCGAATCGGCAATTGTATTCAACAACGCGCGGACCGGTTTCCGTCAGCATTAATCCGAAATATAGACATCCTTTAAACGGTCTGCCTTCCAATGCCATACCACGAATTGTTGGTCGGATAATTTGTCGCTTGATTTTTTCCAGTAGTTCCTCATCGATAAAAGGAACGGGCGAGTAGGCGCCCATACCGCCTGTGTTTTTACCCTGGTCTCCGTCTAAAATTCTTTTATGATCTTGAGCAGGAGGGAGGGTTACAAAGTCTTTTCCATCAGTAATGACAAGAATTGTAAGCTCTTCTCCAACCATAAAATCTTCAATCATGATATTTTCGCCTGCTTGACCGAGTGTTTTTTTTGTAAATAAACTATCGAGTGTATCGAGTGCGGCGTCTTTTGATTCACATACTGTTACACCTTTACCGGCTGCCAGTCCATCCGCCTTGATAACAACTGGTACCGGAATTTCATTTATATACCGCTCAGCTTCATAGCGGGTTTCAACACCGAAAGTTTTAAAGTTAGCAGTTGGAATTTTATGTCTCGTCATAAATTCCTTCGCGAATATTTTACTTCCCTCCAGTTGAGCGGCTTTCATAGAAGGGCCGAATATCTTTAAAGCATTAGCTTCGAAAGCATCAACAATACCTTCAGTTAATGGTTGTTCAGGTCCCACGATTGTAAGGTCAATAGAATTATTCTTTGCGAATTTTATTAGCTCGTCGGTATCAGTAGGTTTTATTTCAACTATCTCAGCAATCTGCGCAATCCCGGCATTACCAGGGGCACAGAAAATACGAGCTACTTTCGGACTCTGTTTTATTTTCCAGACGAGTGCGTGCTCACGCCCGCCTGAGCCGATGATTAAAATATTCATGTTAGATTTCCGTTAAAAACCCAAAAATATTTGCAAGTTCATTTGCCAGATTCACTCTGTTATACCGTTCGACAATTTCATCGTTAATTTTGTTCGCTTCAACTCTCTCGAATTTATCGTAGAACACTTTAATCGCTACCGCTGTTTCATCAACATCTTTCGGCGGGAGAGCAATGTTCCTTTCGATTTCCTGAATCGTCTGTTTGATGAAGCCCTCAGGAATGTTAGCAAGAATCGGTTTACGCGCGCCGATATATTCATAAACTTTTCCCGGCGATTGTACATCATTTTCCATCATCAGCCAGAATAAATCGGAAGACAGTAAATACTGTATAGTCTTTTGATGGTCTAAATACCCGAGAACAGAAACAACCCCGCCGAGTTTGTATTCGTCTATTAGTTTTTTGTCTTCTTTTCTGAAGTTTCCTATAAAGAAAACTTCTATTTTATTTTGGAGGTTCGGATGTTGTTTGAAAAGTTTATTTAGAGCTTGAAATAAGTACTTCGGAGTTCTTTCACCATAGAATACTCCTGCGTGAGTAATCCTCATTTTATTTAAGGGCGACCTCGGTGCGGGTTTATTGTTTTCAAAATCAGCAGGGTCGAATCCTTGAGAAATGATGTGCAGGTCGTTGTAGTTTAAAAATTTATATCGAGCAAGTAATAGCTCCTTAACTCTCCGGTTTGTAGTGATTACTTTAGAGGCTGAGTGAAGTATTTGTTTTTCGAGTCTGTAATTTAAATATTTATGGATAGGCGTCGGATAAATTTTATAAGGGTATTCGTGCCAAACATCTCGGTAATCCAGCACCAGCGGAATTTTATATTTTGTATGAATATCTTTTCCTATCATAAAATCTGTATAGGGAGGAGATGTAGCGAATACGATGTCGAATTTTATATTCCTTGATAAACTATCAACCGTTTTAAGAACCTTCCCTTTCCATCCGATTTTATTGTCGGGTATAAAGAAGCAGTCGCTAACGAAAGAAAATGTTTTCCTTACTCTCTCCGACGGCATTTGAATAATGCCTTTTTTCTTGAATAGTCGAGTCGGATCCATAGAGCCGACTCGATGGATATCAACGTCGAGGTGCTTTAATTCTTCAAGCAGCGTGTAGTCTTGGGCAAAGTAACCGGTTGGAGTTACTGTAATAACTGTAGGTTTCCATCCGAATTGAGGTAGATACTTTACAAATTTTTGTGTACGCTGCACGCCGCTTAAACCCATCGGCGGAAAATAGTATGCTATAATTAATACATTATGTGTTTTGGTTTTATCTATCATTTATAAAATTTACTGATGGATGAATATTTAAAGAACAGTCAGTTCTTTTGTCGATTTATTTAATATTTCCGGAGGTCCATCTCTTATTACAACGTCGTCTTCGATTCTAACACCGCCGTAATCTGGAATATAAATTCCAGGTTCAATAGTTATGACATTTCCTGCTTGCAAGATTGCTTTATTATAAGCCGATAATTTAGGAAGTTCGTGTATTTGTAAGCCGATACCGTGTCCGAGAGAGTGATTAAAATAATCTCCGTAGCCGGCATCCTTAATAAAGTTACGAGCGACCGAATCAAGTTCTTTTACTGATATTCCGGGTACAGCCGCTGCAATGGTTTTTTGTTGAGCTTCTAAAACTGTTTGATAAATTTTTACCGCTTTCTGCTTAGAACTTCCGATGAAAATTGTTCTCGTCATGTCGCTATGGTATCCGTTAACTACACATCCAAAATCTAAAGTAACCATTTCGCCATTACAAATTTTCTTTGTTGAAGCTTTAGCATGAGGCAACGCGCCGTTTTTACCGCTTGCTACAATAGGCTCGAAAGCGTCTTTATCGGCTCCGAAAGTTCTTTGAAGATACGTAATTTCGGCTGCAATATCCAGCTCTCGCATACCCGGTTTTATTATTTTTAAAATATTTTCGAATATATGGTCGGTAATTAAAACCGCTTTTCTGATCTGTTCAATTTCAAATTCATCTTTTACTGAAGCAATCCCATCGATAAAATTTGCTTTAGGAATGAAGTGAACTTTTGGGAACAACTTCCTTAGTTCTTTCAGTTGAGATAGGATTAAGGTATTACCGTCAACTCCGACGCGTGAATTAATTTTTAATAGTTTCCGGTTTGATATTTCTGAAAATAAGCCATCGGCAGCCGTAATTAATTTGAAGGATTTTACTTCTTCAGATGCTTGCAGTATGTACCTGCCGTCAGATATGAAATAGTTTGATGTGTTTGTTATTAAACAGATTCCTGCTGTTCCCGAAAAGCTGCTTACATACCTGACGTGAGGTAAAAAAGTAATCAGAAAGCCATCCAACTTGGACTCCTGAATTTTTCTTCGAATTTTTTGCAGACGGTTAGTTAACATCTATAAAAATTAAATGCGGTAATTTGGAGATTCTTTTGTAATCGCTACGTCGTGCGGGTGACTCTCTCGTAAACCGGCATCTGTCATTTTTATAAATTGAGTTAACTTCTTCATTTCTTGAATATTACAAACTCCACAATATCCCATTGCCGACCGTAGTCCGCCCATCATCTGGAATACAATGTCGGTTAAAAATCCTTTGTAAGGAACGCGTCCTTCTATTCCTTCGGGTACAAGTTTTTGAATGTCATCCTCAGCGTCCTGAAAGTAACGGTCTTTACTGCCTTTCTGCATGGCGCTTATCGAGCCCATGCCGCGGTAAAGTTTGTAGCTTCTTCCTTCGTATATAATTTTTTCACCCGGACTTTCTTCGACGCCCGCGAACATACCGCCAATCATAACACAGTCGGCGCCGGCAGCTATTGCTTTTGCGACGTCGCCGGTTTGTTTAATACCGCCGTCAGCAATGATTGGGATTTTTGATTTGGCAGCTTCCTTTGCACATTCATATATTGCCGTTATTTGAGGTACACCTACACCAGCTACAACTCTTGTTGTGCAAATAGAGCCGGGACCGATTCCGACTTTTACAGCATCAACTCCTGCGAGAATAAGTTCTTTTGTTCCATCTGCGGTCGCCACATTTCCCGCGACCAATTCCGTATCCGGGAATTTTTTCTTCAAACTTTTCACCATCCCGATAACACCGCGCGAATGTCCGTGTGCTGTATCTATAATGACAACATCGACACCGGCATTTATTAACGCAGCAGCCCGTTCCGATGTATCCGATGCTACACCGACTGCCGCACCGACTCTTAAACGGCCGTGTTCGTCTTTGGACGCGTGGGGAAATTTTTTCTTCTTTTGAATATCTTTTACAGTTATCAACCCCTTGAGCTTGCCGCCTTTATCTATGATTGGGAGTTTCTCGATTTTAAATTTCTGCAGAATTCTTTCGGCTCGCTCCAATGTTGTGCCGGCAGGCGCTGTTATAACTTTTCTTGTCATCACTTCGGAAATTGGTAAACTTCTGTTCGGCTCGAACCGCAGGTCGCGATTAGTTACGATTCCTATGAGATACCAACTTTCGTTTATGATCGGGATTCCGGAAATTTTGAACTTTGCCATCAGGTCGAGAGCATCACCGACCGTTCCATCCACTTTCATCGTGATTGGCTGACGAATCATTCCGCTTTCTGAACGTTTCACCAAATCCACTTGAGCAGCCTGCTGTTCGATTGACATGTTTTTGTGAAGAATGCCGATTCCGCCTTCGCGTGCCAATGCGATTGCGAGTTCCGACTCGGTTATAGTATCCATTGCAGCAGATACAATAGGAATGTTTAGGATTAAATTTTGAGTAAGTTTTGTTTTAATATCCACCTCACGCGGGAGGATGTTGGATTTTCGTGGAAGAAGAAGAACATCGTCGAAAGTTAGGGCTTCCCCTTTAAATTTTATAGTGTCAATAAATTTTTTAGTCATACAGTTGCCTTATTAAAACTCTAAAAAAAATTCTAATTTCTAAATTCGAAATTCATTATTCAAAAGCTGCTAAACCGGTTATATCTTCCCCGACGATAAGAGTGTGCATCTCATGGGTTCCTTCGTATGTTTTCACAGATTCTAAGTTTGCCATGTGGCGCATAATTGGATATTCGTTCAAAATTCCATTCGCCCCAAGTATTTCACGAGCTACTCTGCCGATTTCAAGAGCGTGATGAACATTGTTACGCTTAGCCATAGAAACTTGTTGAAACCTAGATTCACCTTTATCTTTCAAGCGTCCGAGTTGTAAAGTCATAAATTGCATCTTTGTAATCTCGGTTAGCATATGCACAAGTTTTTCTTGTGTTATCTGAAAACCAGCTATCGGTTTTCCAAATTGGATGCGAGACTGCGAATAGCTCAAAGCTGTATCGTAACAAGCCATCGCCGCACCGATTGCACCCCACGCAATTCCGTAACGCGCCTGATTCAAACACATCAGCGGAGATTTTAAACCAGAAGTGTTTGGTAAAATGTTTTCTTTCGGAATTTCACAATCTTCGAAAATTAATTCTGAAGTAACTGAAGCGCGCAGAGAATGTTTGCCCTTCATTTCTGGAGCGGTGAATCCTTTTGTTCCTCTCTCAACTAAGAAACCATTAACGATGCCGTCAAGTTTTGCCCACACTACAGCAACATCTGCTATCGTTCCGTTTGTTATCCACATTTTAGCTCCGTTGAGGAGGTATCCGTTGTCTGTTTTTTCTGCACGTGTAATCATTCCACCCGGGTTTGAACCGAAGTCTGGTTCAGTTAAACCAAAGCAGCCAATCATTTTGCCTTGTGCTAATTTTGGCAGCCAAAAATTTTTCTGTTCCTCATTACCGAAAGTGAAAATTGGATACATCACCAACGCACTTTGAACAGATGCGAAACTTCGTATACCGCTGTCGCCGCGTTCCAACTCTTGCATTACTAAACCATAAGCAACATTGTCCATTTCTGCACAACCGTATTTTGCCGGTAGAGTGGAGCCGAACATTCCAAGCTCTGCCATCTTCGCAATTAATTCGATCGGGAATGTGCCTTTCATGTAGTGGTCTTCGATTATCGGCAAAATGTTTTCTTCTGCAAATTCTCTGACCGTATCCCTGATTAAGATATCTTCTTCGGACAGAAGAGAGTCGAAATTATAATAGTCAACACCTTTGAATTTTGGCATAATTCCTATAAATTTTGCATAAAATTACTAAATATTTAAGCCAAAGGCAAGGTGTTTGAAAAACCAAATTATTGTTTTATATTTCTTTCCATAAGACGATATCTTCATAAATAAATTTGAAAGTCTGACATGTTGCGCAGGGGTAGTATTGTTGCACTTTATTCAATTGTTCTAACATTTCGGATGCTACATAGTTTTGTGCAAGCTGAAGGATTCAAATTTTCCCCCATCACGCTTGATGGTGATTTTTTACAAGGCTCTGTTCTATCTATCTTACAAAATAGCAACACATCAGCCAACATTTCGGATGATATACGGAGGGATAAAAATAATCGTGTTAACCAAATTCAAACAAAGAAACTTCAACTAATAAAACCAAATATACTTCTACCCTTTCGGACGTACACAATCAAAGATGGACTTGTAGGAAATAGAGTAAGGGCGCTCATGCAAGATTCAAAAGGATTTATCTGGATTGGAACGACAGAGGGTTTAAGTGTTTATGACGGCACTAATTTTCAGAACTACAGTAAAGCGAATGGCTTCCCTGTTGGCACTGTTTTGTCTATTTATGAAAGCGGCTATCAACCGGGCAATATCTGGGTAAGTGTTGCCGGCGAAGGAGCTGTTAGGTTTAGCGATGATAAAGCGGTCGTTTATAAAATCGGAACAGAGAATTATCAAAACTATGTATTTTGTTTTTATGAAGACCCATCCGGTACGCTTTGGTGCGGAACACGATATGGATTATTTTATTTCGCAGACGGTAATTTTAATAAAATCAATACAAATCTAAAATTTGAATCAGTAAAAAACATATTCAGGGTTAGCGACAGTTTGATGGTCCTTGTGAGCGATGTTGATTGTTATTTATTCAATCGTAACAACAATCAAACTAAACTAATCCCGCTGCACTTAGAAGATACACAAGATTATACGATTGATGCCTTGATGGATGATGAAGGCGATATCTGGGTAGGAATTGTTGATGGTTCTCTTGTTCGTGTTCATAATTTTGTAGCGGATACGAGATACAAAATCGGTAATAACTATATGCAACCGGGATTAGACGATGGTGAAGGATTTATTTGGGTTGCAGACGTGATCGGTTTATTACGGATAGCCAAATCATCAGACATAAAACAGGCAACCCTCTACACACCGGCGAATGGGTTACCACACGAAAGTTATTGGGCAATGATTAAGGATCGTGAAGGTAATTTATGGTTTGGCAACAACAGCAACGGGTTAGTAAAATTAGAAAATCAGTTTTTCTATCATTTCCCACTTGAAAATCCTAAAAACGCCGTAATAGATCAACAGAATCACATCTGGGTTGCCATGCCCAATCACCTAAAAGAGTACTGGCGTGAAAGTAAGGGTGATTATCCCGTACTGCGGGATAAAATTCATGATTTAAAAAACTTTGATCGTAATGATAAGATATCTTTAATGACGATTGATTATTACAATCGATTTATTCTCACCACAACTGATGGAACTATTAAACGGTTAGAAATTCAACCATCTGCCGAGGGTGGTTCATTTTTAAATGTAGATCAAAGCTTTGATCTACCGGGGAAAAATTATGCGGTTCAGTCTGATCGTAATAATCGCCTCTGGGTTGCTAAAGAAAAGCATATTTTATCGTTTGTTGATTATCCCTCTGGTCAAGCTATAAAAGTGCTTACACCGAATGGACAAGTTGCTCACACAATATACTGTTCGCCTGATAGCACCGTGTGGTTTAGTTTATTTGAGAATGGGTTGTATTCATTAAAATTTACATCCTCTACTGACAGCCAGCCAATCCTTGAGAGTAAAACATTTAAAGATATACATGTTAGAAGTATTCTGCAGACACGAAATGGCGAACTTCTAATCGGCACCAGTGGAAACGGGCTTTTTATTCATCGGTCGAACAAAACTGAAAATATAACCACAGCCGATGGTCTGCCGAGTAATACTATCTGGGATATCTCTGAAGGCATTGATGGTAAAATTTGGCTCTCTACTTCTCATGGATTAAGTTACATCAAGAGTGTTCAAATGAATACTGTTCATACTGTTTTTCCAATGTATGGGCGATGGATTTTCAAGTGCGGTGAGTTGACCGATGGACTCGTATGGGGATTAAGTCCCGACGGACTTACTATCTATGATTATAAAAAAGATAAACGCCAAGAAGTAACTCCTCCAATATACATTCGAAGCGTATCAATAAATGGAACTCAAACTCCATTTTATAATGGGATGGAACTTTCGTACGATATGAACAACTGTGAAATCAATTTCGTCGGAATAAGTTTCCTGGGGGAACGCACTGTTCGCTATCAGTACACATTTGGAGAGAACGACACGATATGGAGTAAACCTATCGAACATTCGCGCGTAACGCTAGCAGCATTGAAACCGGGGGGGTACACGTTTCGCGTTCGAGCAATTAATCAATATGGCGTTGCAAGTTTAGAACCGGCGACTTGGGAATTCACTATTCTTTCACCAGTGTGGCAGCGGTGGTGGTTCACTGCAATCGTGGTGATATTAATTGTGTTGATAGTTTATCTGATATACCGTTACCGGGTGAATAAAATTTTAGAAATGGAACATCTTCGCCGGCATCTCGCTTCCGACCTTCACGATGAGCTTGCAACAAACCTGAGCAGTATTGCAATGTTCAGTAATATCGTTCAACAGAATCCGCAGCAGCAATCAGGGCTTTTAGGTAGGATTACAACATTAGCGAAAGAATCGGTAGATGCAGTTCGCGACATAATCTGGACGTTGGATACAAAACAGGAAACGATCGGAAGTTTATTAACACGATTGCACGATGTAACAGTTATAAATTGCAGAGCGAGAGATTTCCAATTTAAATTCGATTTGCCGCCGAAAGATAGTTTGCCATCGTTCTACTTAGAACCGGAAACAAACAAAAACCTCTGGCTGTTATTGAAAGAAGCGGTAAATAATGCATGTAAACATTCGGGATGTTCAGAAATATTGATTGAAACAACACATCGTTTCGGATTGCTCGATATTCGAGTTAAGGATAATGGAAATGGTTTCGATAAATCTGTAAAGACAACCGGTAAAGGTTTGGAGACAATGAAAATGCGAGCCAAAGAATTAGGCGGAAAGTTAGAAATTAACTCACATGTGAGTAACGGCACGGAGATATTATTTCAATGGAAGATGAAAAAATAGTTATTAGTTTTTGGTTATTTGTTTTAGTTGCTGGTTATTGTTTAATAGTTACTCCGACTATCAACCCAAAACTAAAACTATTAACACATAACTTATATTTTGAAATATCGTTGTGTAAATTTAAAGTGTAATTTTCAATATACACGTAACAGCTTAGACACTCACGGCACTGACCTCTGTAAAAATAGTTAATTTGTTCTATTGATATTTTATCGAAACTGTTTTATCTTCAATCACCCCATTGGATACACCCGTTGGCAATGGGGTTTATACCGTTAATATCCAACGGAGTAAATCTAAAATCCGAAATCTGAATATGCCTGTAACAGTAGCAATAGTTGAAGACAATCCCGATTACAGAGCGGGAATTTCGCTCATCCTCCGTGCATCTCCCACTTGTACGATTGTAGGCGAATTCGCTAATGCTGAGGATTTTCTTGATGATATTGATCGTCTTCTCCCCGACGTAGTTCTCATGGATATCGGTTTGCCGGGGATGACAGGAATTAAGGCAACATCAATCGTTAAAGAAAAATATCCTAGAATACAGATTATTATTTTATCGGTCTTCGAAGATGATGACAATGTCTTCAATGCTATTTGTGCCGGGGCTATAGGTTATGTTTCAAAACCTGTAACGCCGCAACAGTTATTAGAAGCGGTCGACAATGCATTCAACGGCGGCACACCTATGTCTCCCCATATTGCCCGTAAAGTAATCGAAATGTTTAAACAACACGCTCCCCCCCCAAAAGCCGATTACCACCTTTCAGAAAGAGAATTAGATGTCTTAGAACGCCTCGTTCAAGGCGATGATTACAAACAAATTGCCGAAAAACTATTTTTAAGCATTTTTACCGTGCGCGCTCACCTGCGGAATATTTATGATAAACTCCACGTTCATTCCAAATCGCAGGCAGTTTCTAAAGCGTTAAATGAGAGGATTTTACAGAAGAAATAATAGTGGATTAGTGGAGTAGTAGAGAATGGAGTGTTGAAGTGTTGGATGTTGGATTGGTGTTCCAATGAGTTATGTTTACTAAATTAGCTCCCTAAATTTCTCATCTGTTAAACCGGCATCTTTGATTATTGCTTTGAGAGTATAAGGGTTTATTCTTTTGTGGCGTGGAATAGTTACTCTACGAAAACCATCAGACATACCAATATGTTTTCCTTGTTTGATGATCCTGAAACCAACTTTGGAAAGTGCATTAACAACTCTCTCAGAAGAAAGGTCGGTGAATAACATTACAAAGCTACCTCGACCTCGTAGAGAGCGCCTTTTTCCTCTTCCGATATCATTTCCAAGTAAGTTGTAATTGCGTCCTTGATGTTTTCTAAAGCTTCATCAACTGTGTCTCCTTGGCTGTGACAGCCTGGCAATAGTGGGCAGTGGACATCATACCCATATTCACTTTTATGCACAACTACTGGATATTTCATATTTAATCCTTTTGAAATGAATAATTTCACAAATAATATAGAACTGTTTAATGGGAAAAGCAATAATCCAATACTCCATCAATCCATCTGCCTCAGGCGGGTTCCAATCACGCCCAACCATATAGTTCGTCAAGCTCGCCCGATGCCCGTCTGAACGACGAAGTCGGGCAGGGTCGAGCGGGCTCACTATTCAGTGGTTGCTCTAATCGAACAAAGACCGATAAATCTGTCTGCCTGATTTTTAGCCTCTATTCCTACAAAAATCCAAAACTCCACCACTCCATTCTATTCACTCTTTGCTCCTCGCTCTTTGCTCTTCGCTCCTTGCCCTCTGCTTAATATAGTCAATTTGTTCTATTTACATTTTCATCACTTCACTATATATTATCATAGATTAAATTATCACGCGAGTATGGAGTTTCGTGTGCGTTAATACAAAAAAATAAAACCCACATCAAAGGAGATAATACTATGAGATATTTAATTTTACGATTTACATCATTTTTATTTTTTTTAATTCTTTCAACCACCTTTCTGTTCTCACAAAACAACAAGGTTAACTGGTCTTCTTTTAATATGGGATTTGCCGAAGTTGCATCCTCTAACTTAAAAGTAAAATCTGTAGCAGGTCAAGTTTTTGTTGGTACAGTAAGGCGCGAAAACACACAAGTCATCAGCGGCTTCCTTGCCGATACTCTACTCCGGAGTATACCCGTTAGCGTAGAGCAAGTTGATGAACTACCTACAAAATTTTTGTTGGAGCAAAATTTTCCTAACCCGTTTAACCCATCGACAATAATCCATTTTCAATTGCCAGTTGCCAATTGGGTAACGCTGAAAGTTTACAACATTCTCGGTCAAGAGGTAGCAACACTTGTTGATGAACATAAGCTTGCTGGTAAGTATAATATTCAATTCGACGGGTCGCAATTATCGAGTGGGGTATATTTTTATCGTCTCACCACGGGCGACCATTCGACGGGTTCGACGAACTCACCGCAGGCAAGCTCCCCAAAGGGGCAAGGTTTTATATCAACTAAAAAATTATTGTTAGTCAAATAATCAATCACAAAAATAAAGAACTTTCTAAAGGAGACAATGCAATGAAACACTTATTTAACTTAATCCTCGTAATACTTTTAATCGTGTTAATCACGTCCATATCATCGGCACAGATTCCACGCACCATATCATTCCAAGGTGTGCTGACTGATAGTCTCGGGAAACTGGTCGGCGATGGACAATGGGAGATAACTTTCCGGTTGTATGATGATACATCCGGAGGAATTCAATTATGGAATGAATCAAAAGTTCTCCAGACTAACCGTGGTTTGTTCTCAACAGGTTTAGGCGATGTTACACCGTTCGGTGCAGCAGTAAAATTCGATAAACCGTATTGGCTCGCCCTTCAGGCAGGGGGACAATCAGAAATGACACCCCGCATCCCTCTAAATGCGGTTGGTTATAGTATTAAATCAATAACAGCCGATACGGCTAATTTTGCCAAAGCAACTGTGTCTGGAACATTTTTACCGCTTTCAGGTGGGATGATGACAGGTGCGATAACTAACACGGGTAATCCAGCCATCACAATGGGCAAAGGTAATTTTGGGACAGGAAATATTAATACCGGTATTGATGCTTATGTAGCGGGGAGGAATAACCGAGCGCGGGGTGATTATTCAGTTGTTTCCGGAGGGGGTGGTGCAAGTTTGGAGGATTCAAATTCGGCAAGCGGTGCAGCTTCCACAGTCGGAGGCGGCTGGGCTAACAAGGCAAGCGGTGTTCGTGCAACAGTCGGTGGCGGCTATAATAATAAGGCAAGCGGTGCAATTTCCACAGTCGGCGGCGGCTATAATAACGAGGCAAGCGATGATCGTGCAACAGTCAGCGGCGGTTATAATAACAGGGCAACCGGTCTAGATGCAATCGTCGGAGGTGGAAGTTTCAACAGAGCAAGAGGTACGTATTCAGTTGTCTCCGGCGGCGGTGGAGAAACTATAACTGATTCAAATTCTGCAATAGGAAGTCACTCCACGATCGGAGGCGGTAGAATAAATTTAGCGACTGGTGAGCGTTCAACTATTAGCGGGGGCTCTCAGAATTTAACAAGTGGTTTTGCAACGACAGTTGCCGGCGGCAGATTCAATACCGCAAGCAGTGATTATGCAACTGTCGGTGGTGGCAATCAAAATCGGGCACGCGGACAATTTTCAGTAGTGAGCGGTGGTGGAGGAGCTGAGGTAGATTCAAACTCTGCAATTGGAGATTACTCTACCGTTGGTGGTGGTAGAAGCAATAAAGCAACTTCGGCGAATGCAACAGTTAGCGGTGGCTTTGATAACACTACAAACGGAACTTCGGCGACAGTTAGCGGCGGCGAGAGCAACAGTGCAATCAATATTTACACAACAGTTGGCGGTGGCATTGATAACACGGCAAGCGGTACTTCTGCAACAGTTAGCGGCGGTCGAAACAATACGGCAAGCGGTATTCAGTCAAAAGTTGGCGGCGGCACTGCTAACACGGCAAGCGGGGATGTTGCAACAGTTGGCGGTGGCACTACTAACACGGCGAGCGGTTGGGGTTCAACAGTTGGTGGCGGTCAGTCAAATTTGGCAAGTGGTTCGTGGGCAACAGTTGGTGGCGGATCCTCTAACACCGCCCTTGGTAATTATTCATTTGCCGCAGGTCGCCGGGCAAAAGCCAATCACAATGGTGCCTTCGTATGGGCTGACCAAAATGATGCGGATTTTTCTTCAGGGGTACCTAATCAATTTAATATCCGTGCCTCTGGCGGAACGCGTATATACTCTAACGCCGCACTTACAGCAGGTGTAGAACTACCTATCGGCGGTAATGGCTGGATAAGTGCTTCTGATAGCACAAAAAAAAGGAACATCCGTTTAGTCAATACAAAAAATATACTCGACAAAGTTGGAAATCTTCCCATAAAGCAATGGAGTTATCTCACGCAAGACCCAAGCATAGAACATATCGGTCCGATGGCTCAGGATTTTTATGCAGCATTCGGTTTGGGTGATGATGAGATAACGATTTCAACAATCGACCCGGCAGGTGTGGCGCTTGCGGCGATTCAAGAGTTATATAAAACAAGCGTAGCGCAGAGAGCTATGAGCAATGATCTAAGAGCGGAGAATAAAGAACTAATAACAAAGAATGAAGAACTTTCAAAACGATTGGCAGAATTAGAATCTATCGTTAAATCGCTTGTTGTAGAAAGTAAACAAACTAAGGAACAATTAATTGGTGAACTGAAATAATTCTACTCTTAATTTATAACATAAAAAAGGAGTTACAACAATGAAACATTTAACAATATTATTTTTATTAATCGTATTAATCACGGTAACATCATCGGCGCAGATTCCACGTGTATTATCATATCAGGGAATGCTAACCGACAGCATTGGAAATCCAAAACCCGATGGTGCGTATATGATAACATTCAGATTATATGAATTGAATGAAAGCGGTAGCGAAATTTGGAGCGAACAAAAAACACTGCAAGTGAAACGCGGTCTATTTAGCACAACACTCGGAGATCAGGATCCTTTTGGAGATGATGTTAAATTTGATCGAGCATACTGGCTCGGTTTACAGGTAGAGAGTGAACCGGAATTGTCGCCTCGCATACCTCTTACTGCAGTAGGTTACAGTTTGAATTCCACAAAATCCGACACAGCAAAATTTGCACACTCTACAGCACAACAGATGTTTGTTGATAGTGCCCGAATTGCCGGAACCATTCCCAATAATACAATCACATCAGATAAAATTCTTGACGGGACGATCCAGCGTGTAGATGTTGCAGAGGATTTCACCACGCCATACAGTGATACTGCTGCTTATGCACGAGTTGCACCACAAGTTGATAGCGCACGCATTGCGGGGAGTGTTCCCGATAACAGTATTACAAATTCTAAACTTGTTGATGGTTCTGTAACGGATACGAAAATACAATCCGGGCAGGTTGTTAAAAGTTTGAATTCGAAGTACGACAATATTACACTATCAGCCGCAGGTGGAGCTACAATTACTTCAAGCGGTGATACGATTATTATTAATGCCGGAAGCGGCGGCGGCGGAACCGGAATTCAAGGAGTACAAAACACAAACAACACACTCGACATAATCGACCCCAATGGTCCTACTGCCACTATCAATGTGAAGAATTCAGGCATCACCTCCGCACAAATTGCAGATGCAGCGGTAACACAATCAAAGATAGCCCCCGGTGTTTTTCTTCCTCCAACTGGCGCCGCAGGTGGCGACCTATCAGGTACATATCCCAATCCCACGATCGCCAACAACACAATAACAAGTGCAAAGATTGCTGATGGTTCTGTTACATCAGCAAAGATTCTCGACGGAACAATTCAACGAATAGATGTAGTTTCAAATTTCACTGCACCAAAAGCAGACACAGCAACAGTAGCTCTTAGCAGTACCTCACTAAGCGGAACGATAAATTATGTAACAAAATTTACAGGGACAGCAACAGGCGGCAACTCACAGATTTTTGATAACGGCACCAATGTAGGTATTGGCACTGCAAGCCCCACCCAGCAATTACAAATAACCGGTAATTTCCGTTTGCCTGCCACTACCACAACAGCAGGAGTTATTTACAGCGGTGCCACCCGCTACATCCACAATTACGGAAGCTATAACTTTTTTGCAGGAGAGGACGCGGGAAATTTTACAATGACGGGATCCAATAATACCGGCACCGGTGTGGGTGCGCTCCATGACAACACCACAGGATATTTCAATACTGCCATCGGAAGGTCTGCGCTTTATAACAACCATGGAGGGTACTCCAATACTGCCAACGGAGGGAATGCACTTTATTACAACACTGAAGGGAACAATAATACTGCCAACGGGGTAGGTGCGCTTTATTTCAACATTTCAGCCAGTCGTAACATAGCAATCGGGTATAATGCGTTGAGGACCCAATCATATGACTATACTGGTTCCGCATGGAATAGCGATAATGTTGCTATTGGTTACGAAGCCCTCTATTCAAACCAGCCTACTTCAATTACAAATGGAATCCAGAATACCGCTGTCGGAAATTTTGCCCTTCGCAGCAATAATACAGGCTATAAGAATACCGCCACGGGAACCGAGGCGCTTTATTCAAACACCACAGGAGCCCACAATACCGCCAACGGATATATGGCGCTTAATAGTAACAGCACAGGAGAGAATAATACTGCCAACGGAAGCAATGCACTTTCTTCCAATACCTCAGGAGGTTACAATACCGCCTACGGAACCGGAGCTTTACAGACTAATACTACACTGAGTTGTAACACTGCAGTTGGATGTAATGCTGGAGGTTACTTTTCATCTACTTTCGGTACATTCCTTGGCTATTTTGCATATGCCTCTAATCATGGTTACAGTAATATTATGGGTTTGGGTGCTAATGCTAGACCTACTGCTTCAAATCAGGTTCGTATTGGCAATACTTCTGTTACTAGTATCGGTGGTTATGCAGGGTGGACAGACTTTTCCGATGGACGATATAAAACATCCATTCAAGAGAATGTAAAGGGATTAGATTTTATAATGAAGCTTAGACCAATCACTTATAAGTTGGATATTAACAGACTCTCCGCTAATCTTAAAGAAGATCAGAGAATAGATAAAAATGGAAACATAACAGCGGAATCAACAGAAATGGATATAAAGGCACGCAATGAAAAATCACAAATTGTATATACCGGCTTTGTAGCACAGGAAGTAGAAAGAGCAGCAAAGGATTTGGGATATGATTTCAGTGGAGTTGATGCACCAAAAAATGAAAACGATTACTATGGTTTGAGATATGCGGAATTTACCGTGCCTTTGGTGAAAGCTGTTCAGGAGTTATATAAACAAAACAAGGAACTCACTGAGCGGGTATCTGAATTGGAAGCGAGAGTAAAATCTCTTGTCGAACAAAAGTAGGAACGAGATAAAAAATCACTTGGAGAATTAAGATGAGTGAGAGATATCAGATGTCAGAAGTCAGATGTTAGACAAATGACGAATGAAAAGCGATGGAATAAATGAGCTAAATAATGAATTGCCAAAAGCTAATGGTCAATTAACATTTAACAATTAACTAACAACTAACAACATTAAAAGGAGCTACAAAAATGAAACACTTAACTATTTTCTTGGCAATTTGCCTGGCAACGGCAACCGTTGCTTCGCAAGTTCCTCAAAAATTCTCTTATCAGGGATTATTGAAAACTACATCCTGCACTTTTGTTGCGGATGGGAATTACGATATTCAGTTTGATTTTTATGATGCTCTCACAATGGGCATTCTAAAACATACTGAAACAAAAAACGGAGTTCCGGTTAGTAAAGGAACATTCAATGTTGTATTAGGACCGATGCCTTTGATTTTCGATGAAGCTATTTTCGTTGAAATCACAGTTCTCGCCGGACCTGATATTTCTGTCCCTCAAACTTTTTCGCCTCGGTACGAGCTGACAACCGCACCTTATGCATTCAACGCAATACATGCAATGACGGCGAACCCCGTTGGACCGGCGGGCGGCGATTTAACCGGCACATATCCCGACCCCAACATTGCACCCGATGCTGTATCTACGAGTAAAATTCTTGATGGCACTATCTTGGGCGGCGATATTGCAAACTCGCAGGTCGTTCGCAGTGTAAACAACATAACCGACCACATAAAACTTGTCGGCAAAGATGGCGCTGCTATTACTTCCAACTTAGATACAATATTCATACATGCTGGCGGTGGTGGAGGTGGCGGTGTATCGGCAATCCAAAATACAGATGGCAGATTAGATATAACTGGTCCAACCGGACCGACAGCCACAATAAACATAAGTAAAACCGGAGCTGCAACAGGACAGGTGCTTATGTACGACGGTTCCAATGTTGTGTGGCAAACTCCGGGTGGTGGCGGCGGACTTACACTGCCGTATGAGGGGAGCGCAGCAACTGCAGGTGGACAAGCTGCATTCAAAGTAACGAGCACAACTGCGACTGGTGTAAATTACGGTGTGTATGGTAAAAGTAATTCACTATCAGGTTACGGTGTTCGGGGTGAATCTCCAGGTTGTGGTTTGTTCGGGGATGCAACTGCATCGACCGGCCTCAATTTTGGTGTGTATGGAAGTAGTAATTCACCAGATGGGCGGGGTGTTGTTGGATATGCAACCGCCAATAGTGGAGTAAATCATGGTGTAGCTGGTTATAGTAATTCAACATCAGGTATGGGCGTTTATGGGCACGCATCCGCAACAAGCGGTCTAACTTCCGGCGTGTATGGATTGAGTCCCTCAACATCGGGTTCGGGTGTGTTTGGTGATGCAACGGCAGCAATTGGTGCCGGTGTTGGTGTGTATGGAAGATCATATTCGTATTCTGGTTCTGGTGTGTACGGAAGAGGTGAACACTCAAGTGGTCAAAATCATGGTGTATATGGAATGACTATCTCAACATCGGGTATGGGTGTAAGGGGTTATGCCTCTGCATCAAACGGTGAAAACTATGGAGTTTATGGTAAAAGTAATTCAACATCAGGTTTCGGTTTGTATGGTTACGCAAGTGCCTCAAGCGGCGCTAATTATGGTGTGTATGGACAAAGTAATTCATCAAGTGGTCGTGGCGTTCAAGGTATTTCACCATACCTTGGAACCTATGGCAGAGCCGATGCTACAAGCGGAGTAAATTACGGTCTGTATGGAAAAAGTATGTCATCTTCAGGTTATGGTGTTTACGGTACTGCTGAAGCAACATCTGGTATTAACTATGGTGTATATGGAAGAAGTAATTCAGCAACTGGGTTCGGAGTGTACGGTTATAATGCTCTAGACGATGGTATTGCAATATATGGATACGCACCCGATGCCCTTGCGGGAAAATTTAATGGATATGTTAATATAACTAAAGGTCTTCACGTTTTAGGAAATGTCTCTAAAGGCAGCGGCTCATTTAAAATAGACCATCCACTTGATCCTGAAAACAAATATCTCTACCACTCGTTTGTCGAATCTCCCGACATGATGAACATCTATAACGGCAACATTATATTAAACGACAAAGGTGAAGCCGTTGTGCAATTGCCTGAATGGTTTGGCGCTTTGAATAAGGAATTCAGATATCAATTAACCTGCATAGGCGGGTATGCTAATGTTTATATTTCTGAGAAAGTAAGTAAGAATCAATTCAAGATATCTGGCGGCTCATCAGGTTTAGAAGTATCCTGGCAAGTTACAGGAATAAGGAAAGATGCTTTCGCCGAGAAAAATCGTATTCCCGTCGAAGAGGAAAAGAAGGGCAACGAGAAAGGGCGATATGCACATCCTGAAGCTTTTGGTTTAGCGAAAGAACGAGGCATAGAAGCTCTGCATATCCCACCAGAACCGCCTATGATGAAAGAAGCAGAATCAGAATTAATCCATGATGTGCATCCACCAATACCACCAGAAATAGATGAGACAATGTCACTACCTTCATCCCCACCGGATATACAGGAACCACAAAATCTACCAGAGGTCGAGACACCTAAAGTTCCAGACATACGCTAATATGAAAGGGCAGAAAAATGAAAAATAAAATAATCATATTAATGATGCTCATTCTTGTCGGATGCGTGTTTGTTGCCGCCCAGGATGTCGAGCATCCTTGGTCGGTGCAAGATAGAGGCGGCGGAAATTCTAATGCACCTGCACTAAGCTTGACTGCTTCTTTAGGTCAATCTGTGATTGATGCTGCTGTAAGCGATACATTCATACTTCAAAGCGGATACATTCCACCTCTTGTTGAAGTTTTTGCACTGTTCACTCTCTGCGTACAAAAGCAGGATGTATCGTGCAGCGGATCGGATGGCTCAATATCTGCAACCGGAATGTATGGAGTACCTCCGTATCAATATTCTCTCGATAAAGAAAATTGGCAGTCGGATGGAAACTTCACCGGCTTAACAGCCGGAGTTTACACCGTCTTTGCGACATCGGGAGAATGTACAACTCAAGCATTAGTTACGATAAACCAGCCAAATAAAATAATTCAATCTATCGTGCAGCCTGACACAGTCCCACACTGCTACAAACCTGGTAATGTTTTATGCGTTGCGGTTAACGGAGATGTAAACGAATTTACATTTAACTGGACGGTTACATCCGATAACAACGATTGGATCATAACCGGCGGTAGTAATACAAACTGCGTTGTTTACACAGCAGGTAGTGGTACAGGAACATTCATAGTTGTAGCCACAGAGGAAGGCGAATGTTCTGATACGGCTATTACAGAACTTAGTTGTTACCAGATTGCTGAGGGCTGCTCACCCGGGTTCTGGAAGAATTCGAAACAATACTGGGACCAAACCAGCGACAACACATCGGTGTGTGTAAAGGAAAATATTGGAATATTAGGAAATCCTTTCTACTACGATCATGCTAAAGGAATAACAACTCAGCTTTACAGAAATGTATTTGGTTTAACTGCTTTACAAGTAAAAGCAGTAAAACTAAAAGATAATTTAACGATGTCCGACGCTATAAGTTTAGGAGGTGGAGGATTTGCTAAGTTAGCGAGGCATTCTGTGGCTGCACTTTTGAATAGCTGTGCATTGAACGGTTTCCCGTTCACGCCGATAGATGTACTTGTACAAGTTCGGGATGCTTTCATTACTAAGATAGCTGAGCCATTGGCATCTCGACTTGATACTGCTAATAACAAAGGATGTCCACTGCCTGCATCAATTGGTGGGAAATCAGGCGATGACGAAATTGCAGCGCAAATCCCGATGGAGTATGGGTTATCCGATTGTTATCCGAACCCGTTTAATCCGTCAACAAATATCAATTACCAATTACCAGAGGTAGGTCGGAATGGCATCCCGACTTACATGGTAACACTGATAGTTTATGATGTCCTTGGTAGAGAAGTGGCAACAATTGTGGATGAGCAGAAAGCTGCGGGATATTATCAAGTTGAGTTTGATGCTTCACATTTAACCAGTGGTGTTTATTATTATCGGATGACGGCAA
>CAZOQB010000026.1:0-44435 GCA_964581995.1 uncultured Ignavibacteriaceae bacterium
TAAAACTTTGCCTAAAATCACCCTAATCCAGCAACCGATAATCGAACGCTTTCTCAATGCTTAGGTTGACTTAGACTACTTAAAGGGCTATATTATAGTCGTATAATGAAAGGTAATAAAATGAAATTCAGTGAAGCAGTAAAACCAATAAGTTATCTAAAAGCCCATGCTTCTGAAGTTATCCGGGATGTTGCAGCAAATCAGAAAACATTAGTAATTACACATAACGGTGAAGCAAAAGTCATTCTTCAAGATGTCAAAGTATATGAAAAGACACAAGAAAGCATTGCTCTGCTAAAAATTCTTGCATTGAGTGGAAGAGAAATTAAAAAAGGTAATTACAAAACCTTAGAAAAAACGTTTGAAAAAGTTCAAAATCGTATAAATGATTTTAAACAGGGACAGCGTGAAGTTCAAAGTTAATATCGTTTCTTCTGCCGAAGATGATTTATTTGAAATCTATCAATATGTTTATTTCAATGATTCAGAAGAAAAAGCTGAGAAATTATTTTCAAAATTGTATGAGAAATGTTTGTCCCTTCAAGAAAATCCAAATCGTGGTCATGTCCCTCCAGAATTAAGCTTGCTTGGAATAAATGATTTTTTAGAACTAAACTATAAACCATATCGTATTATTTATCAAGTTATCGAGAAATTAGTTTTTATCCATTGTATCTTAGACGGTCGCAGAGATATGCAAAAACTATTAGAAGAAAGATTAATACGGGATTAGCTAAACGACTTATAACCAGCTTGCTCAAACTGATGTCGAGTTCGCATCCTACGGTCATAATCATATAGAAAACTTACTTTATCCTCACAGCGCCAAGCTTGATTTTGAGCGCCTCAACTACAGGATGAGTTGACCCAGGTTTTTGTTCCTCTGCCTTTTTAGGAGATATCGAAATCGATGTGTCAATGTTCGATAAAATTGCTTCCAGCCTCAATCTTCCTCCGTATACTTTTTCCGCCAGTCCGTTTATATGATCTTTGTTCTTCTTGAATAATTCAAGATGAAAATTATCGGGGCAGGCAATCTTTAGCGAGCCGTTACAGCAATCAACAACTTGAGTAAGACTCAAAACTGAACCGAGCGAAACGCGTTCCTGCTTTGCCTGAAGTACAACATCTTTCCATTTTACAGAAGCATCCTCGAATGACAATTGCGCCATTGGAACCATTTCTGTTTCGGGGGCTTGGAGAACACTTTTCGTTTGATGATAAGAAGTAGTTACATACGCCGGTTTTATTGTGTCTCTTAAGGAGGGGTAGGAAATATTTTTGGAAGCTATACTTGCCAGCAGGTCATTTTTATTATCATACTTTTTTGCAGAACTTAATGATGGGGGAGAGGCAAGAACGTTTCCGCCAATCGGAATGCCGCTACTTAGTTTTTTTTTTAGCTCGTCAATCTGAGTTAAAAGTTCGCCAATTTGGACGGATTTCTCCATTTTTATCATCTGTATCAAAGCAACCTCAAGCTTGAAACGCGGCTGCTGGCTCCACTTGATGCTGTTTTCTGTTTCTGTCACAGTCTTAATAAGCCGGAGCAAATCGGTTTCGGTAAAATGGGCGGCATCCGATTCGTAACGCTTCCTGTAAACTTCAGAAGTTTCAATCAGTTTGGTCGAGTTCGTGGTGAGTGTAATTAAAATATTTCGGAGATGTTCATTAAGCCCGGATAAGAATTCTTTAATGTCGTAACCGCGGCTCATAATTTCTTCTACTAATGTTATTCCGCCATTCGCATCTTTATTTTTAATTAAATCTGTGGTTTTAAAAAATATTTCCTGGTCGACTAAATTGAGCGCCTCGATAATTTTCTGGGCGTTAATATCGTTTCCACAAAAAGAGACTATTTGATCGAAGATGCTCTGTGAATCCCTCATCGACCCGTCGCCTTTTTTCGCGATCAACAAAAGCGCGTCATCTTCTATCTTGATCTTCTCAGTTTTCGCGATAACGCGAAGGTGCTGCATTATTTCTTCAATACCTATTCTTCTAAAATCAAACCGCTGACATCTCGACAAAATTGTAGCGGGGAGTTTATGCACTTCTGTCGTGGCAAAAATAAATAAGACTTGTGGCGGCGGCTCCTCCAATGTTTTCAACAATGCATTGAAAGCTTCTTTGGTAAGCATGTGTACTTCGTCAATCACGTAAACTTTATAACGGTTCTTGGAAGGTACATACTTCACCGATTCACGAAGGTTGCGGATTTCTTCTATACCTCGGTTCGAAGCTCCATCAATCTCGAGCACGTCCATACTCCTTCCTTCGGTAATCTCTTTGCAGATCTCACATTCGTTGTCGGGATTGAAATCTTTTGGATGTAAGCAATTCACAGCTTTGGCAAGTATTCGTGCGGTAGTTGTCTTTCCTACACCTCTCGGTCCTGCGAAAAGATACGCATGCGATAAGCGGTTCGTGGCTATCGCGTTTTTGAGTGTGGTGCCGATGTGTTCTTGACCAACAAGGTCCTCAAAAACTTGTGGTCTCCATTTTCGTGCTGTAACTAGATAATTCATCTTTTGTGTCTATCCGGGTTCCTAACCAATTAATGTGAATAAGAACAGAACGAAATTTCAAATTACAATTCCCAAATGACAAATAATTCTCAATAATCAAATCTGAAAATTTTACCGATTGAAATTTGAATATTATTTGTAACTTGTCCGCCTTCGGCGGATTTGAGTATTGAAATTTTTTTCTGGTTTAAATCTAATTTTTTGTCAAACTAAAAACAATATCTATTTTCCAAAAACATAGTGTATGGCTTCTTCAATTTTTTTAATTGGAACAATTTTTAACCCTGATTTTACTTTTTCTGGTATTTCTACTAAATCTTTTACGTTTTCAGCCGGTATAAGAACTGTTTTTATTCCGCTTCTCTGTGCCGCCAGCAATTTTTCAGTCAATCCGCCGATTGCGATAACGTCGCCGCGCAGCGTTATTTCGCCCGTCATTGCAACGTCGCTCCTTGCCGGACGGTTTGAAACCGCCGATACCATTGCCATTGCCATCGTAATTCCAGCCGAAGGTCCGTCTTTCGGAATCGCACCTTCAGGTAAGTGAATATGAATTTCTTTATCTTTATAAAAATTGTCTTTAATGTCCATCTGTTTTGCGTTCGACCTTATGTAAGAGAGTGCGGCTTGAGCCGACTCTTTCATAACATCGCCTAATTTTCCGGTTAGCGTCAATCGTTCGGTTCCTGTCATGATCGTTGCATCAACGCTTAATATCTCACCGCCGACACTCGTCCATGCTAAGCCTACAACAGACCCCACACGGTTCTCACGCTTCGCCAAGCGGCTTCTGAACTTCGGAACTCCTAAATATTCTTCTATTTTTTTTTCATCAATCTTAATAGAAGGGACTGCTGTTTTCTTTTTTGTTTCGATTGATTTCAGAACCGTTTCTTTGGCAACTTTCCGGAGTAGAGAAGCAATTTCCCTTTCAACATTTCGAACTCCTGCTTCTCTTGTATATTCACGAATTATTTTTGCAATTGACTTGTCCGAAAATTTTACATTTCCCGTCATAAGTCCGTGTTCTTTTAGTTGCTTTGGCAGAAGGTGGCGCTTCACTATTTCTCGTTTATCATAATCTAAATAACCGGGAAGCTCAATTATTTCCATTCTGTCTTGAAGCGGAAGCGGTATGTTGTACTGCACGTTGGCGGTTGTAATAAACATTACTTTCGATAAATCATAATCGATATCTAAATAATGGTCGTTAAATGTTAAGTTCTGTTCCGGATCAAGAACCTCCAGAAGCGCAGCCGAGGGGTCTCCGCGGAAGTCCATACTCATTTTATCAATCTCATCCATCAAAATAATAGGGTTCACAACTCCTGCGCGTTTCATCGACTGAATAATTTTTCCGGGCATCGAACCAATGTACGTCCTTCGATGACCGCGTATCTCAGCTTCGTCCCTTACGCCGCCAAGCGATATGCGGACAAATTTTCTTCCGAGAGCGCGCGCGATAGATTTTCCTAATGAGGTCTTTCCAACTCCGGGCGGACCCACAAAACACAGTATCTGTCCTTTAGTATCTTTCTTCAAATTTAGGACGGCGATGTGTTCGAGTATTCTATCTTTCGGTTTCTCAAGTCCAAAATGGTCTTCATCCAATATTGCCTGAGCATGTTTGATGTCTAAATTATCATCGGTTTTTTTATGCCACGGTACGTTGAGCATCCAGTCGAGGTAATTCCTGATAACTGCCGATTCCGGCGATTGTGGAGGAGTTTTACGCAGTTTGTTGTACTCTTCCATCGCTTTATCCATAATTTCAGATGGCATTTTGGCTTCTTCGAGTTGCTGTTTGAGCTTCAACATCTCGGGTGAACTTTCTTCGTCTCCCAATTCGTCCTGTAAAATTCTAATCTGTTCCTGTATAAAAAACTTTTTCTGTGCTTTCTGAATATTGTCGTGAACTTTCGAATCTATATCCCGCCCGATTTTTAGTATGTCTATTTCGGCATTTAATATTCTGATTATTTCGAAGAACTGTTCTCTTGTTTCGTTGTACTGTAGAATCTTCTGCTTCACGTCCACAGTTTGTGAAACATTCGCGGCAACATAAAACAATTTTCTGACAGGGTCCTTGATATTCTCATAAGCGATTAACACTTCACTCGGGATATTCCGGTTAAGATGAACATACTCAGAAAACAGGCTGGACATGTGGCGTAGAAGCGCGTCGGCTTCAGGCGTCGAGTCGTACGAAGGTTCTATGATTTTTATTTTCGCTTCTAAAAAGTTTTTATTTGAAACGAACTTCTCAATAACAGCTTGAGCCACGCCGTCCACCAAAATTTTCAGGAGACCGTTGGGCAGTTTCAGCATTTGTATAATTTTTGCGACCGTACCTTCGTGGTATATATCGTTCTCGCCCGGCTCGTCGATGTTTGGACTTTTTTGAGCGGCGAGGAATATGTATTTATGTCGTTCCGACGCTTCGCCTGCGGCTTTGAGTGAAGATTCCCGCCCGACGAGTACGGGGAAAATCATGTGCGGAAAAACAATTACATCGCGCAGCGGCAGTACGGGTAACTGGTCTGGGATTATTTCTGTGCTTTCTTTTATTTCTTTTGTCATAATTTTTATTCTTCTAAGGGGGTTTGAGAACGATTTCCAATAGGACATTAACCGTTAAAAATATACGAAGAAATGTGAAGAATTGCTAATAACTTTGCATTTTTCTACAATATTCTTATCTTATTTACAGGTAAACACTGATGGAAACCAATTATTATTAGGGGTTTATTGTCAAAGTTGAATATTTTTTTTATCAAGCATGAACGCCGTTTTTAAGATATTAAAACCTTATCTACGTAAAATTCTCAACGGCTCAATTACCGAAGTTGAGTTAACAGAGTTTGTTCATGTTTGCCGTTCGATCATTCAACCGTATTTACTTTATATACGCTCCTCAATTTCCAGTCTTTGCACGCAACAGGGGTTAACAATCACCGACCTTGCGTACGATTGTATAGCCGATATGTTCTCACGCGACAACCAGAATAAATTTGTAAAAATCGAAAATTTTTCAAATTCGTTAGACGAAAATATTGACCAAATCTCTGACATCAACCTGTTTCATGCTTTCAAAAGCTTCTTGACTTGTATTGCCGATGCCCAACTTGCCCGGCTCTACTCTCAAGTCGATCCCACCGGCTCAAAGATTTATCGTAACCTTAGGGATGTTATTAGAACTTCGACTTTCTTAAATCTCCGCAGAGATTTAAGAGGATTGGTTGTTGAATCAAACGGGTCTGATCTATGCAAACATCTTAGTGAATTTCCTATGGAAGAACTTGAAAGAGAACTAGTTCAACGCGTTGACCATCAATTCTCTACCAAAAAATTCCTTACGGGCTTGAATGATATCCTCGCAGAGCAAACTAAGTATCGGCGTTCAATACCGATGTATGACCTTGTCCATGTCCTCAAAAAACTCCACTACGATAATTTTGACCCTCCGAGTGACACACAATCTCTATCAACAGAGGGTTTGCAGGAATTTGAAATTGAACAGATTTGTCGTCAAGTTGAAACTGTATTGAAAGAAAAAATTCTCCTCACCTATTTTACAAAGGGGAAAATCGACAGGAGACAAGCAGAAGCTATATGCAGCGCTTTTCATGACATGATTCTTGACTGGCGTTCGAACGCTGAAAAGTTCGCCCTTTTCAGTTATTTGAAACGATACCTGGATATCGACGAAACCGAATACGAAGAAACGCTCCGCCCGAAGATGGAATATTTGTTAAAAATAACCCGAACTGAATTTGCTGCGCAACTAATGAGAGAAATATAAAGTTGAAGATCGGAGATTTGAGATTACGGATTTATGGAAATGATATGAAACGTTGAAATGTATTAAGTAGATGAGTAGATAAGTATTTGAGTACGTGCGTAGTTGAGTATGTTAGTGTTTAGTTCTTTGTTTAACTCTTAGCTCTATGCTAAACGCCCTTAGCTTTTTTAATTTTAACTTTTTAATTTTGCATTGATAATGGAACACATTGAAATACAACAAATAGAAAAATTCATTCTATCACATGAGGAATTCAATCCCGAAGAAGGGGAAAGAATTACCGCACACTTAAAAGACTGCGCTTACTGCAAAGATCATGCTGAAAAGCTTACTGAATTTTACGATAGTGTTAGTAAAGAATTGCACAATGAGCCGACAGAAAGAGATAAAGTATTCGCTGAAAAAATTTTAAGCCGTAGGAAACAGGTCATCCCTTTTAGGAAACCTGAACTCGCACAGCATTCACAAGACGCGCTTGATACTTACTTTGAAATAATTGAACCGTATCGGCGACCGTTAGTTCAAAGAATTACACGATATATTCAAATACATCCAGTAAGGACTGCTGTTAGATTCTCATTGGCCGCTTGTCTTGCTGCGTTAGCAATTTTTATAGTGAAACCATTCAAAGATAGTAATCCAGTTTTTGCAGAAGTGAAGAATTATATTCTCTATACCTACAACAAAGATGGGGAAAAGCTATGGACAAAGGGTGCTGTGGGTATGAAAAACAGACAAAGTACTATGGGTGATTTAGCCCAAGAATATAATGGATGTTTACGAATTGGAGATACCGATGATGATGGAAAAAATGAAGTACTGATTTCTGGTGTAAACACTAAGGAGTTGTTTACACAAGATTCACTATATTGTTACGAGGGCAATGGAAAACTCAGATGGGGAATTAATATTGGCACTATCATCTCTTTCGGCAATAAATCTAACACACAACACTCAAGTCGTATAATTTTTGACTTCAGAATTCTGAAGAAAAATAACATATCAAAACCTCAGATATTTGTATTATGTAGCGAGGTAGGGTTTTCGCCGACTAAAATTTCTGAAATTGACCCGATGGACGGGCGTGAGCGTCAGGCATTTTATAATCGGGGAGGAGGAGGTTTTCTTTTAGATAAAGATATTGATAAGGATGGAAACGTTGATCTGTTAGCGCTCGGCATTAACGATGCGTTCAACCGAGCATACTTAGCAGTGCTTGACCCATCTGATATTAATGGATATGCGCCTGTTACACCAAATTATACACCACAAGGTGTACTGCCTGCAAAATTGAAATATTATTTACTTTTCCCTATAACTATTCTTGAGAATAAATATAGCGCTACTCCATATAATATGCCCTATGGAATATCAGAAAGTGATGATGGTTCCGTTTCAATCAAAATAACCAATTATTTAAATCATTTTCCGATCAAAGATTTGAAGGTGCAGTTGGTCTATTCGCTTGATTCATTGCTGAAAGTAAAATCAGTGGTTGGCGGCGACGGTTTCATAAAAGCAAATAATTATCTGCTTGAGCACGGACTGCTCAAAGAATCGCTCATACCGAATTATATAAACTCTTTAAAAGATTCTGTTTTGTACTGGGATGGGGAGAAGTTTATGAACTCACCAACGATGAATAAGAAATACCAAATCAGGAACAATCCAATCTAAAGGTTTTAGGTGCGCCTCACTTTCCAACCTTGGATCACTGAGACACGTCAAAGGCATACATGTTTTGCAGGAAATAAGCCCTTTAACCGCTTCAAAACCGAGAATAGCTAAAAACTTCTACCATCAAAATATACTTACCCAGTACTACCTTAAAAAATCTTTTCAAAATTTTCTGGGAGAAGGGGTAATTGTGTAAATATTAATTAATAACGGAACTGGATAAGCTATGAAATTTTTAATTTTTTCTGATATGGAGATTTTATGAAAAACAAAAATTTATTATTGACTTTCTTATTTACATTCGCCTATATATTCGGCAGATCAGTTATTCTGACTGATAATGCACAAACTCAAAGTAGTGTAAACTGGTAAAGTACTGCTGATGTTAAGGCACAAATTCAAAATACTAATTGGACAGCAGCCAATGCCGATGCTGCCGATAGATGAAATGGAGTTTGGACAGAGGGAATAAACCTGCAATGTGCGATTCACTTCTCGATGCAATCTAACTGAAAAGTGAGTCGCACATCATTAACCTTCGGGAGGTTAACACAGCTTATATTTTTGCTTGAATAAACAATATTTATTGTTTATCTTATAACTGCACCTGGGATAATGTGCTTGCTCTTGAAAATTTAGTGGTTTACTTATATATAAAATCATAATTATGGAGAGAAGTATGAAAAAAATATTGGGATTAATTTATTTATTCACATTAGCAACAATTGTTGCATATGCACAAATACCGACAAATGGTCTCGTCGCGTACTATCCGTTCAACGGCAATGCGAACGATGAAAGTGGCAATGGAAATAATGGAACACTTGTCGGTGCTACTATGACATCGGATAGATTTGGCGTTCCGAACAAAGCGTGCCTGATTAACGGTAACACTGGTTTTTACGGATCAGGCATCTTTGTTTCCATTCCAAATTCAGTTCAAGGCTTGAGTCAGGTGACCCTTAGTATATGGGTAAGGGAATATAATCTCACTTACTATCACGGTGAAGCGTACATTAGTTTTGGTGCACACCAATCTGGTCTGTTGAGCATTGGGCATTTCAACAGTGCGAATCCATCTGGAAACATTTCTTTTGATGTTTCTAATCCTCCCAACGGATTGGGGATTGGATATCCGTATGATGATAGCTTTACCAATATATATGAACATTATGTTTTGGTTTATGATGGTGTTGCTGGTACACTGAAAGCATACCAAAATGGAAATTTGATTGAAACCCAGACTGGAATGACTGGGGCTATCGTAACCCCTGTAGATTTTGGTGGCATAGGTAAACATCTTTGGGATAATGGAAGCCAGTCATCTACGAGATTCAATGGTGAGGTGGATGACGTCCGCATATACAACCGTGCTTTGAGTGAGGCGGAGATAGGAGCGCTGTATCATGAGGGTGGATGGAATGCAAATTCGAGCATAACCATTACATCTCCCAACGGTGGCGAGGTGTGGTACAAGGGAACACCATACACCATCCAATGGAGATCAACAAACTACACTGGCAACGTGCAGATTCATTTGTATAAAGGTGGAACGTTATTCTGGGTACTCGATGGCAACAGACAAAATAATGGAACATTATCGTTTACACCGCCATGCGATTTGCCGAATGGTACTGATTACAAAATTGTTGTCGCAGCTTTTGGCACTGGAACACCAAATGATTTCTCAGATGCGAATTTTTCAATTAGAACATCGCCCATAAATGATCCATGTAATGAGATCACAAAATTTAAGCTAAGATTCCCGCTTGAAGGAACTGCATATTCATATCCGATTAATGCTGTATTTGATCACTCCAATCCCAATTCTCCATCTGTCTTCTGCCCACCTAATAGAAAAGTCATAGATTGTTGGGGAGATTCAGGCACAATTCCTTTTGGTCAGTCATTGAATACTAACTGCGATTTATATGGTTATACGAAACCCATCGGTGAACAACCGAGAAAATTTACAGGATTTAGGTTTTACAAGGGAGAGACCGTTCTTTACTATGACAATCACCCCGGTTATGATTACAAAACTGGCTTTGATAAAATAGTAACTGCATCAGCACGTGGAAAGGTTATATATCCCAAAGCTAACAAACCATTTCCCGGTGTTGCAAACGGGGAAAGCTTTAATGTGATCGGAATATTACACATGGATTATAATGATCAATTCAATGGGTACATATCCTACTTTATTCACAATAAAACGTATGAAGGTGATTTAGCCATGCCCGCTGCCGGTGATACAATAGAGAAGGGTGATTACGTCGGGCAAACTGGTAGTAAAGGTACAAAAGGACCTCACCTTCACTATGAATTACATTATACCACCCAGCAAATAAACTTAGAAGACCCTGATCTGAAGTCAGCTCGCCCAGTCGATCCCTACGGATGGAGAAATTCATCTCTGATTGATCCCTACCAATATCATCAAAATATATCAGGCGGACGAGCTATCAATCTATGGGAAGAAAGGCAACAACCATACAATTACATCGCAAGTCTTATTACTAGTTCATCAACTGGTAAAATGATGAGCGTCACAAACGTTGGTGATACTATAGGAATATTTTTAGAATGGATATTTGATGCGTGCTCAGATTCACTGTCACACTTTGAAATTATGCGTCAAAAGAGTGATGGGACAACTCTAACCTTTACTTCTCCGGCAAATGGTTGTCCGTATTATAACTACATCGACAATTCTATTGAGCCAAATGAAACCTATACTTATTACGTTCGAGTAGCATTTTTAAATGGCACTTTTTCCGGCGCTTCAACACCTTCGGTTATATCTACAAATATTTCTTCTGTATCAACTCAAACACTGTATGCTTTTCAAAATTATACAGTTCTTTTTTCAGTCGATTCATCAGGTTTGTATCAACTTAATCTCTCACAACCCCGACAACAAGTACAATATCTTTCATCCAAAACAAATTTTACTTCAAAAGTTGATTCGATTGGTTTCTTCATTCATTGGGAGTTAATCGATCCTTCGGGTTTAAGGGTAGATAACTCAAGTCATATCGTCGGCAATATTGTCTATACTGATACATCACAAACGTTTGTTCTATCAACTCGTGAAAATCAAACTGGAATCTGGAACCTAATATTATCAGGAACTGAAAATATACCTATAGGTGATAGTCTGGTCGTAACTTCTCAAATAACTTCTACTTCACAATCAGTATATAAAACAGATAGGGAAGTCTTCCCTTTCTTTAATGTTCCTCTCGGAGAAATAGTATCGGATTCGATAGAGATAACAAATATTGGTAATACTCCTTTGGAAATTTCATGGAATTATTTTGGTTCAGAGAAGTTTCAAGTTTCAAGCGACAGTAGCGTAATCCCACCGATGCAGCAATATAGAATTCCTGTAATATTTCTTTCTTTAGATACAAGCTATGTTACAGGCGAAATTATTCTTCAGCATAATGGAATAACATCTCCTGATACAGTATTGTTAATCGGGAAAGGTGGAATTTCAGCACCGACAATTCCCGAGCTTATCTCTCCATTGAATGAATCCATTGACCAACCAACAACCCTTACGTTACTATGGGAATTTCTAGATAATGCAGATAAATATCATTTGCAAGTTGCCGTTGACAGTCATTTCACTCAAATAATTTTTGAAGATTCAACTATTGTTGAAAACTCAAAACAGCTTGAAAATTTAGCAAACAATACAATTCATTATTGGCGTGTACGAGCTATGAATGCAGGTGGTACGAGTGATTGGTCAGAAACTTGGAATTTTAATACCATTATAGTTTCTGTGAACGATATCGCTGATTTACCTAAAGAATACGCACTCGAACAGAATTATCCGAATCCGTTTAATCCAATAACAATTATCCGCTACCAATTACCCACTAATAGCAGAGTAACACTGAAGATTTATAATGTACTTGGGCAGGAAGTAAAAACCCTTGCAGATGAAATACAAGAAGCCGGTTATAAATCTATCGAATGGAATTCCACAAATAATTTTGGAAGTACAGTAGCAAGCGGTATGTACTTCTATCGGCTACAAACACATGATCCTTCCCCCGACAAGTCGGGGTCAGGACACCGCTTCGTTGAGACAAAGAAGCTTGTGTTGGTAAGGTAGGAAACAAAGAACGTGCGACTCACTTCCAACCTTGAGTCACCGATGAAAGTGAGTCGCACATAACCAATTTGTTTCTCCACTCTTATTTCTTTAAATTCTTACTAATGAAAAAAGACCATGTAAAAGAAGAATTAAAAAAACTTTTTAAAAGTTTAGACTTTATCAGTAACAATTTTCTAAACAAAAAGGGAATTAGTAAGAAGGAACTTCATATATTTTTTAATATCTATCAGCAACTTGGTTTGACATGGGAATTTTTAGGTTTACAATGTAAACACTGGGATGGATATAAGAAGACCAAAGAGGCAAAAATATGTTGTAAAATATGCGGAAAGATCAAAGGTGTAGGTGAGTCGTATTATATTCTTCCGGCAAAGGGTCTGAAAATAATAGGCACCAAATTAAATCCAAACTCCAAGAAGACTTTTAAAACAAAGAAGGAAGCGACAATCGTTAATGACATTGTCAATTTTCATGGATCTATTTTACATGTCGATGTTCACAATTCTTATAAATCAAGTTACTTTGGCAACAAATATGCAATTAATTTGGCTGCTGAAAGAATTGTTTCGTTAAAAGAAAGCGGAGTCGAATGTTCCATTGATCCTAATCTTATACACGTAAAAACAAATAAAACAAAGAACAAACAAGGCAAAAATAAATTCGGCGGCTTCCCATGGGAAATAAGAAAAAAAGATTTAAAAAAATTTCCAGTCTTATTTGAGTTTAATGATAAATATCAATTTCTTGGTTTAACAATTTTTAGATAGGAAACGAAGAACGTGCGACTCACTTTGAGTCGCACATAACTAATTTGTGGAGAATATCGCGCACAGTTGATGAGATTCAACGCTTTCATTTTCTTGACTCCGATTTCGAGTTCAAGTTGAATCCGAAAGCCGAAGTTATTTGCAACACTCTCTACGTTTTCTTAACTTATTACCGACCTATATGAAGAAGACCAACCTAAAAGGATTAACACAAAAAGAATTGGAAGAATTTGTCGTCTCTATCGGCGAGAAGAAGTTCCGTGCTCAACAATTATTCGACCATCTCTATAATAAAGAGGCGAACTCGTTAGACGAAATGACAACGTTTTCCAAATCGTTGAGAGCTAAGTTAAACGAGCTTGCAGAAATTGAAAACATTAAACTCGAAACTTTCCACAAATCCGTACACGACAATACAACAAAGTTTCTGTTTGAATTGCACGACGGGAAAAGAATCGAGAGCGTATTAATACCTCCCGCTACCTCTTACCAAAACGGCGTGGCATCGGAAGAGGATGAACAAAAACGTTTAACTCTCTGCGTCTCGACTCAGGTTGGCTGTCCGTTAGATTGTGCCTTCTGTGCAACCGGCGCTATGGGATTTCAAAGAAACCTTACCGCAAGTGAAATCGTTGATCAGGTTTTACAAATTAAAAAGTTTACCGGTAAGAAAATAACGAATATAGTTTTTATGGGAATGGGTGAACCGCTCATGAATTACGATAACGTAATGAATGCCGTTGATATACTCGTTAACGGATTAAATATTCCCGCCCGCAGAATTACACTCTCCACTGCCGGCTGGGTGGAAGGCATTAAGCGCATGGCTGACGAGGGCAAAAAAATAAAACTCGCGGTTTCGCTTCACAGCTTGAACGACAAAACCCGCATACAGCTTATGCCGTTGAATAAAAAATTTAACCTTCAGCAACTTCTCGGCGTAATAGAATATTACTACAGCAAAATAAAAGAGCGGGTTACGTTTGAATACATCCTCTTTGCCGGAGTGAACGACACTGAAAAAGATTTGAAAGCTATAATCAAGATGTCGAAAATCATCCCTTGTAAAATAAACATTATACCTTTCCACAGTATCAGTTTTGTCAGCCCTCGCGGTTTTGCTGAAGAACTGCGTCCGGTATCCCGCAAAGATGCTGAAAAATTTGCTCAATCCCTTAGAAAAAATCACGTTACCGTTTTTATACGTTCCAGTGCGGGCGAGGATATTGCCGCAGCTTGCGGACAATTGGCAGTGCTTGCAAAACAGAAGCGCGCCTACAATAAGTAGAACGATGTGAGGAATGGACTCTACGACTTGTTGTAGTATTTTTGGTTTTTTGGTTTTAAATCTTTAATTTACAATCAAATTCAGTCAGTGATAATTGGAGCATACACGTCTAACGAGCAAAATAAATGTTTCGGTAGTTTGAAAAAATTCAATGCGATCATCATCGCCATGATTTTTTCATCGTTGCTGTTCGCTCAAGATGTTCCGCCTGAACAACTTCAGCGCGAACGAACTTTCGACGTCATACATTACCGGTTAAACATCACAATCGACGAGAAATTAAATGCTATATCGGGAACGAATACAATCACGCTTGTCCCTATCCGCTCAAAGCTATACGTGGTTAAGCTCGATGCGGCTGATTTAAACATTTCCGACGTCTCAATTCACCGGCGCGATTTAAAATTTGATGTCAATAAAACAAAAGAGGAGCTGCTCATAACACTCGATAAACCCTATACACCATCGGATACACTGCAATTAACAATCGCTTACTCTGCATCGCCGCAGAAAGGTTTGTATTTCATCCAACCCGACAGCGCATATCCCAAAAATCCGTGGCAGGTTTGGTCGCAGGGAGAGGCTGAGGACAATCGCTACTGGTTCCCCTGCTACGACTATCCCAACGATAAGTCAACAAGCGAGATGATAGTTACCGTTAGCCGAAAGTTCTTAACAATCAGCAATGGACAATTGCTCGACGTTAAATTAAACGATGCTAACAATACAAAAACTTTCCACTGGTATGCCGGCAAACCTCATTCATCGTACTTAATTTCGCTCGTCGTTGGAGAATACGAACAAATAAAAGATACGTGGAATACGGTACCTCTTTATTATTACGTCTATAAAGCTCAGAAGAAGCTTGCACCATTATCTTTTTCGAACACACCTAAAATGATGCAGATATTTTCAGATGCTGCCGGATTTAAATATCCGTGGGAAAAGTATTCTCAGACCGTAGTAAAAGATTTTGTGTACGGTGGAATGGAAAACGTAAGCGCTGCAACACTGACGGACGAAACCATTCACGATGAACGCACTCATCTCGATTATCAAAGCGACGGATTGGTAGCGCACGAATTAGCCCATCAATGGTTTGGGAATTTACTCACATGCAAAGATTGGTCGCACGCATGGTTAAATGAAGGTTTTGCAACCTATTTCAGTACATACTATTTTGAAGCCGCAAACGATATTGATGAAGCAGCGTACCGTTTGTACGGTCAACAGCAAAACATTATATTGACCGATGTCGGTGAAAGCCGCAGGTCCATGGTTACAAACCGTTATTTTTATCCGATGGATATATTCGACAACAAAATCTACGCAAATGGTTCTGTTGTTCTGGATATGCTGAGAAATATTTTGGGAGATGATTTATTTTTCAAAGCCATTCGTTATTACACAAACAAGCATGCGTACGGACTTGTAGAAACAAAAGATTTTATTTTATCTATCGAAGAAGCAACGGGCGAATATTTGCAGTGGTTTTTTGACCAATGGGTATATAAAGCCGGCTATCCCGAATTTGAAGTTAAGTACGAATGGGATGCTGATCAAAGAGCGATAAAAGTTAATGTTAAGCAAGTTCAAAGCATAGATTCTCTCACGGGAATTTTCACAACTCCCGTAGATGTTGAAATATGGCAAGCCCAGTATCCGAAAACCCATCGTATATTTATTGATAAAGCCGAACAAGAATTTTTAATTCCTTCCGACAACCCGCCCAAAAATCTATTGTTCGATAAGGGAAGTAAAATCTTAATGAACGTTTATTTTGAAAAATCTGTCGAAGAGTGGTTGTTCCAATTGCAGCACTCAGAATCAATTGACAGATTAATAGCGATAAAGATGTTAGTACCCAACGCCGATGAGCCGCAGGTGAAACAGGCTCTCAGTAAATCGATGTTTAGCGATAGGTGTTGGTTCGTACGAGCTGAAGCGGCGAGAGCATTAGGAACCTCGTCTCAAAAATCTACTGCTGAACTTTTAATAGACGCATATCGCGATAAGAATTCCAAAGTCCGAAATGCCGTTGTGCGTGAGGTTAGTAATTTTCGTGGAGCTAATATAACTCAATTCTTAAAAAATGTTTTTGAAAAAGATTCGAGTTATATTGTAAGAGAGGCAGCTCTTCATGCCTTGATTAATGCCGATTCGCAGAATGCGTTCACATACTGTCTAAAAGCGCTTACAATAGATTCACACAATAATCGAATCCGGACTGCTTCGATTCTTGGTTTATCTAAAATAGGCAATGAAGAAGCATACAAAATAATTTTAGCTTACACAAAGCATGGCGTTGAAACTGAAATTCGAAGGGTTGCAATTATCGCACTATCAGAAAAGTGGCACAGTCAGATAGAGGTTATCGAAATTGCTGAAAGAATGTTAATGGAGAATAATTTTAATATAAGGTTAAGCGCAATAATAGCGTTAGAAAATATTGGCAGTGAGCGGGCAGTAGAATTACTGAAAACAGGCTTAAAAAGCGAGAAACAGGTCAGGTTAAAAAAACAAATCCGCGAAGCATTAGCGCGGTTGATTAATACAAATTAAATTCGTAAAATTACATATGTTTATGGAATATTTAGTATGCAGATAATGCTGTTTGGACCTCCGGGTGTCGGAAAAGGAACTCAGGCAAAGCTTTTATCGAAAAAATTTAAAATCAGACATATCTCAACCGGCGATATTCTCAGAGAAGAGATTTCGCAGGGTACGGAAATGGGCAAAAAAGCAAAAGCTGTAATGGATGGCGGTAACCTCGTATCCGACGAGATAATGATTGGAATCATCAAACATGTTTTACAGTCGGATAAATGTAAAAATGGTTTCATCCTTGACGGCTTTCCGAGGACTGTTGTCCAAGCAGAGGCGCTGACAAAACTTTTTGTTGAGTTGAATATCAAACTAACCGCAGTAATATATATTGATGTTGACGACAGTGAAATTATTCAACGTCTTGGGTCGAGATACAGTTGTTCCGAATGCGGTAAAATTTTCAATCGGCGAGTTGAGATACCTAGCGATGAAGAGTGTCCCGACTGCGGCGGAAAGCTAAAACAGCGCGATGACGACAATCCCGACACCGTATTAAAACGGCTGCGGGTTTACAAGGAATTAACAACTCCGGTAAAAACATACTACGAGAAAAACGGAAACCTTATTTTAATTGACGGTTCCAAAAATATTAAAGAAGTTAATAAAAATATCTTATCATCTTTAAAGGAATAAATTTTGTTTTCTTGGCGAAAACTTACTGAAAAGCCTATTGTTATAGCACATCGAGGATCGTCGGATTCTGCGCCCGAGAATACAATAGCGGCATTTAAAAAAGCTGTTGAAGACAGAGCGCACGCGATAGAACTAGACGTCAGACTAACGCGCGATAATAAAGTCGTAATTATCCATGATTCGAGATTGGAACGTACAACAAACGGTCGAGGCAAGGTTTCAGACTTTGACCTATCCGACCTGGCTGCTTTCGATAATGGGTCGTGGTATAATCCTAAATTTTCACCTGAAAAAATTCCCACTCTTTCTGAAGTTTGTAAATTAACAAATACTAAAGTTGGTCTAAACATTGAATTAAAGTCGTTAGAGAAAAATCAAAAACTTTTAGCCGAGAATTGTGTAAGCATAATTCAGCAGTATAAGTTGCAGAAGTCCATTCTGATTTCATCTTTTGAGCATTCGGTAGTAAGCGTTGTGAAGAAGTTAGACGATACTATTATGACGGCAATAATATATAGCCCCGTCATTCATCTCGGAAGAAACCCATCCGCGCTTGCCAAGAAATACGACGCCAATGCTTTTGTAATAAGCCGAAATTATCTTCGCGACAATATGGTATCAGAAGCACACAGCAACGGGATCGGAGTCTTTGTTTATTCAATAGAAAATTGGAGCCAGCTTGAACGAATGGTAAATGCAAAAGTAGACGGCGTAATGACAAGCTCTCCCAAAACCATTCGCCGACTCCTTGAAAAATTATAATTAACAGAATAAAAAACAATTAAAAGAGGTGTTTATGAAAAAAATGCTAAAATTGTCGTGCCTATTATTGACCTTAAGTTTAATTTTTAATATTACACTTCAGGCACAGTCACTCGAAGAACGCTTAAATAAATTCGGTAAAAAGTTTGGCGAGGGCTATGTGAGTCCGTTTGTAACTGCCTTTGGCGCTAATTTAAATTCTGGTTTGTACCATTCTGCTGACCTTGAAACAGGTATAGATGTATACGTTGGCGCCAAATTCACTGTTGCCTTAATTCCTACATCTGCACAAGAATTTAATGCTGATATGAGCGAGTTAAACGCTCTTCGTCCTACAGGAACCGGTACATATCCGGCTTCGGTAAAAACAGCAACATTTTTTGGGGATAAGGGAACAAGTGTTGTTTCATCAGGTGGATTGATATCCGATACACTCCAACTCCCCGATGGTACAAACCTTAAAGCTATGCCTTTAGCTGTTCCTCATATTGCAATAGGCAATTTCTTTGGAACTCGTGCAATGCTTCGTTTCTTCCCCGCTACTAAATTAGAAAACGTTGGCGAATTTTCCTTTATTGGCTTTGGTCTGCAGCACGATGTAGGGCAATGGCTTCCAGCCCCTCTGCCTTTCGACTGGTCTGCACATGTGATGTATCAAAGTATGAAAGTTAAACCGCTTGTAGAGGCATCCGCCTTTAGCTTTGGTACCGAGATAAGCAAAACTTTAGCAATTGTCACATTCTACGGCGGCATTGCTTATGAGAGTGCCTCCATGAATTTCCAGTTTGACTGGACACCGCCCGTTCCTCTGCCGCAAACTACCAAGAAAGTTGAATTTGATATATCAGGGGATAACACAGTGAGGCTTACTGCCGGTATTGCATTAAAGCTGTTTATCTTCCACATCAGCGCCGATTATAGCATTGCCAAACAGCCCGTTGCAACATTGGGAATTGGTATAGCGATATAAATTTCAGATTTAAAAAAAATGATGAACCGCCTGAAAAGTTCTTTAGGCGGTTTTGTTTTTTAAGATAGATGTTTAGTGTTTTATCTTTTTCTCGAGTTCCCCGATTCGATTTTCTAAAGTCCGAATTTTTTCTTCGACCTCCTTTGAAGGCATTTTTCCTCTTAATTTTCTACCCAACCAATCCGGTAGTTCTAAAAGTTCAATCAGAACTAAGATAATAATTATACCGCCAATAGTAATAATAAAATTGTACATAAATCCCCATTAAATTCTTATTTGATTATTTTTACTTTCACACTTCCCAGTCCGGCTTCTATTTTTATATTCATCCTGCCTTTCGTGGAGTTGTAGTTGTCTGTAAGAAATTCATTTTCTTCCTGTTCTGAAAACCCTCTGTCTAAATCCATTCCCGAGAGCCAATTTTTCTCGTACATTATTTTTGCGCCGATATATTCCGGGATTTTAACCGTAAGAGATCCTAATCCAATTTCTATATTTACGTCTACTTCTTTGTTTAAATCCCCGCCAAAATCAAGCTCGTATGTTCCTACGCCGCCGCTGAACTGTAAACTGTTAAAGTTGGCATTCGATAAATTTTTTGCTTTAAATTTACTAACTCCGGTTTCAATATTTATATTATCGATTGTGGAACGGTTCGGTTTATCGAACATTATCTCCACAGAACTCGCACCCGTCGAGATGTTTAAATCTTTGACCTTTAAACCTGTGAAATCGAAATTACCTTTGCCGGCGCCTAACTCTATGTCAAACGAAATTGGTACTTTATCCGTAAAATCTAAATAAGTCTTTCTTGAATCAAGCCCGCTGAAATGAAAAGACTTCTTGCCGGAATATTCACCGTCCGCGGGTATTTTAAGAAAACCAACTTTATCTCTTACCTCGTACTCAACATATCTCAGCGGGTCGCCCTGCTTCTTATCGCTGACAACTTCGATTTGCACAATGTAGTTTTTATCACCACGGTTCACATTTAACTTCCCAAAAGCCGATTCGATGTTCACTTTTAATTCGCGTTCATTGTTGTACGGAACATCTTTTTGGTATTTTTTATCGTCTAATAAAAAAGCATAAACATTTAGCGTAAAAAATAACACCAATAAAATTACTGTTAAACAATATTTTAATTTTTTGTGGTTCATAATATCTATCAAACTCTACGAAATGGGGCTTTCAAGGTTTCAATAATGTCCAATTTTATTTCTAAGATACTTGTTTAATAACTCGCGCGCCCTGAAAATATGCACTTTTACGGTCCCAATCGGTAATTTTAATTCTTTGGCAATTTCCGAGTAATCCCTTTCCTCCTGATGACGCATTATAATAACTTTTCTGTATTTGGCGGGCAGTTTTTCGATTGCCTCCTGTATAAGGGTTGCGCGCTCTTTGGCAATTATACTTTTATCGGGCTCATATGTCGAGTCGGGAATTTCGTACCTATAATCGCTTTCGTCGGAAGCTCTTGGTTTGTCTATAGAAAAAGTTTGGATTTTTTTCTTTCTTAAATAATCTATCCCTTTATTTAAAGCAATCTTATAAATCCACGAAAAGAATGAGTATTCTTTCTTAAAACTCTTTAATGCTTTAAAGACATTGATGAAGACCTCCTGAGAGATGTCTTCTACTTCATCTGGGTCCTGAACAATTCTGAAGAGAACGTTTTTGATTGTTCCTTTGTATTTTTTCATCAGTCGAACATACGCCGATTGATCACCGGCGAGAGCTTGATTGATTAACTTCAAGTCCTCTTTCCGGGATTCCATCCTTTCAGCCGACGGCGGAGGTATTTCCATCGGCTTTATAGAAATTTTTGCATTAGATTTTTTGGCTTGGGACATTCATTTAAATTTTACTAAGTGCTTGATAAAAATCTTTGATAAGGTCTTCAATACCTTCAACACCGACGGAAATGCGAATCATTCCGGGAGTAACTCCATGCCAAGCAAGCTCAACTTTCGACATATTTACATGTGAAGAATAAATAGGGATGCTCACAAGTGTCTCTACGCCGCCAAGCGACATAGCGTTTATTGCAACTCTTAAATTGTCACATATCTTAACCGCACCTTTTGCACCGCCTTTAACTTCAATCGTTAACATACCGCCGAAGTTCTTCATTTGTTTCTTCGCCAGCTTGTGTTGTGGGTGAGAAGGGAGACCGGGATAGATTACCCTCAACACCTTCTTGTGTTTCGATAATATTTTTGCAAGCTCCATAGCATTTTTATTCTGTCGGTTAACTCGCAGCTCGAATGTTTTTAAACTTCTCTCCAATAAAAAAGCCGCAAAGGGGTCGGCACAGCCCCCTAAATGCCTTGCCAGGCTTTTTATTTTCTTTATCATCGGCTTGCCGCTAACTGCAACTCCGCCCGTTATGTCCGCGTGACCGCCTAAATACTTTGTCACACTCTCTAAAATTATATCCACACCAAAATCGAACGGCTGCTGGTTAATTATTGTTGCAAATGTATTATCAATGATAATGTATATTTTTTTCTTGAATTCTTTTTCCGCCTTACGCGTCAGCATTACTAACTTCTCGATATCGATGATATCGAGCGTTGGGTTTGTTGGCGTCTCGAAATAAACTATTCTGGTTTTTGGTATAATAAGATAACTTAAATCTTCCAGCGACCTTGGTTCGATGTATTTTACACTTATGTTGTAATTGGGCAAGGTATCTCTGAAAAATCTATACGTTCCTCCGTAAAGCGCCGGCGTACTAACAATCTCCCCGCCCGACTTGCAAAACGATAGTATTGTTGTACTGATAGCAGCCATACCAGAGGAAAACAATGCTGCCGCTTCGCCATCTTCCATCAGCGCGATCTTGTCTTCAACTTCATTAACCGTCGGATTATGGTAGCGCGTATATACATAAACCGATTCGTCGCCCTCGGCATAACGAATCGCAAGCTTTGAACTCTCGAACCGATATGTGCTCGTTTGATAAATCGGTGACGAAACTGGACCGGTAAAAGCATTTAAGTGTTTGCCATGTATTGCGCGAGTTGCGATAAACATTTTGTTGGTTGCTCTCTTTTTCATAATGATTTTATTTTCTATTTTTTATTGTTCTCTATTCAATTAAGCAGTTCATATCCCATTTCTCACATCGCAAATCTATTTCTCATCTTGCACACGTTTGTGCTCTTCCGCCATCGATGCTGTAACTTGCGCCGGTTATCCACTCTGCTTTATCGGAAGCTAAGAACAATATAAGCTCGGCTACTTCTTCGGGGTTTCCGACTCTTCCAATTGGATGGGTGGTCTTGCTGTGATTTAAAAAAGCTTGATACGCTTCTTCATGCATCCCGCTTGACCGGTGAAGGTTAGTTAAAACAACACCCGGATTAATTGAATTTATACGAACGCCTTTCGGGGCTAATTCCAATGCCGCGCAATGTGTAAACTGATCGACGCCCGCTTTGCTTACACAGTAAGCAAGCACGTTTGGAAAAGCGCGAATACCAGTAATGCTTGATACGTTTACAATATTTCCCTTGCTCTCAATTAAGGAAGGTAGTGCGAGCTGGGTTAGGTGAAACAACGACCGCAAGTTTACATCCATCATATAGTCCCACTGTGCGAGAGTTGTGTTTTCTATATTTCCCGTTCCGATAATTCCGGCAGCATTTACCAAAACATCAATTCTGCCAAACCGCTTGATTGTTTTCTCAATCAAAGTCTTGCGGTCAATCTCGAGTGTTAAATCTGCCTGGACAATTTCTACATCGGATGAGTTAATCTCTTGCGCGGCATTCTCAAGATCATTCAATCGACGGGAAGTAATTGCGGCGCATGCGCCTTTAGCAACAGCTAACTTTACTACCGCTCTCCCTATTCCGCTGGAGGCGCCTGTGATTAAAAAGATTTTGCTTTGAAATTCCTTGTTCATGCTTATAATTCCATTATTGATTATCTAAGATTTTTGAAATTCGCCGAAACACCTTATCGAACATCGGCTTTGTCAATCTACCTGTAAATGTATTTTGCTGACTCGGATGAAACGAAGCGATGATTGTTTTACCGTCGTTTGTCTGTAACTCAATCCCGTGAGCAAATTTGAACTTTTCTTTTTTCTCTATAAGTTTTAATTCCTTCAATATCGCAACCACCGAGTCGAATGCAATTTTTCCTAAAGCGAGTATAATCTTAATTTCCTGTAAAAGTTTTATCTCAGTTAATAAGTAAGTTTGACAATTGTAAATTTCTTGAGCCGTTGGTTTGTTCTGGGGCGGCGCGCAGTGTATAACAGCCGCGATCCAGCAGTTATTTAATTCCAATCCGTCTTCTACTTTTTCCGATGTCGGTTTATTGCTGAATCCAAAATCATACAACGCTCGATACAGCCACTTACCGCTTTGGTCGCCCGTGAACATTCTGCCCGTTCTGTTAGCACCGTGTGCCGCAGGCGCAAGTCCGACGATGAGGAGTTCTGCTTTTTCGTTTCCCCAGCTTGCAACCGGCTTGCCCCAGTAGTTCCAATCGCGGTAACGGGCGACTTTATTTTTTGCAATATCTTTGCGCCATTCGACCAATCTTGGACACTTATTGCAAGCAACTATTTTCTGCTGAAGATTTTGTATATCAGATACAGTGACCATTTTTGATTAATGAATATACAAACTTTTAGTGAGAATTTGAAAGTAATTTAAGTTACATTTTATTTTTTATGACAAACTACCTGCGTTTTAACACAAGGCGGTTTTATAGAATAATCTGATTATTCTGACAAAACAAAAAGCCGATTCCAAAAATTCAGAACCGGCTTTTCGAGAAATTTTAAATTGGTTAAGGTATCTTACTTGATTACAACTAACTTCTTTACATCTATAAAATTACCGGCGGTAAATTTGTACAAATACACTCCGCTCGACAAACTTGACCCATTGAACTCAACACTGTAATATCCCGCTTCTTTAAACTCATCCACAAGCGTTGCTACTTCACGTCCAAGCACATCGTAAACTTTGAGCGTTACATATCCCGCTTCAGGCAGTGCGTAGCTGATTTGAGTTACCGGGTTGAACGGGTTGGGGTAGTTTTGACCGAGTGAATACGATGTTGGAATATTTACAGTTTCTTCGGGTAAATCCTTGACATCTGGTTTATAAAAATTACATGGACCTGGTAATACAGATTGTGCTTCAACCATGAGAATGTCATTCACCATATTATCAATCGTTAAGCTTCCTGAACCAGATAACTGAATTGTATTCTGATTATCCCCGGGTAATGTGAATAGATATTTAATTGAATTATCTGATTGTAAATTCCAATTTAAACTAAACGGATATGTAATGTTTTTTATTTTGATAGGTATTTTCTTCATTGCACTACCAGGAGGTATATTTTCTATAAATTTACCAGAATGAAAACGTACATTAAAACTGCCAGAGGGTGGTTCGGGAGGCATATTAAAACTTCTGATTCCTAACGCAAGACCACGGCTACCATTCCTGACAAACATTTTCTGCTCGTTGCCATAAGTATCTATCACTGTGAATTGATCTAGGTATGAAAAATCTACTATAGGATCACATGGGTTAGCTGGGGGAGCTGATTTAGTTGTAAAAGACCATATGTCTGACCAATTACTTTTTACACCTTCACTATTTTTTGCATTAACTTTCCAATAGTATATTGTGCTATAAGAAAGCAAACCTACTTGTTTTGATGTCGTTGTAATATTCGTGTCTTCAAATATAATTGAAGTAAAACAGGGATCTGTTGCAAGTTTTAAACTATAAGATGAAGCATTATAAGAAGCATTCCAACTAAATATTGGTGTTAGCGAAATTCCAACTGCACCATTTGATGGGTAAATAAGTATTGGTGTTCCGGGTGAATTTGGAGCAGGCGGAGGTTGATGTGTACATTCTTCAGGTATTGTACGTGGATCAGATTTCATATTAAATTCCAACCAACCGTCTTGACTAACTTCTACCCAATATCCTTTTCCGGGTTCTAATGTCGTCACATTTGTATAGCCACCTTGGTACTGTCCAATAAAATTAGAAACGCGGATGTCTTGTGGATTAGAAGTTATTTTATTAACTGTTACGGGGATAGAAATGGAACCAACCATATTCCATCCTTTTTTTACAGGTGATGGCATTGAATAAATGGGAACCCCCACATAAGATACATTTTGACTTGTACCAAATTTTACCCAATAACCGGAACCATTAACTAACTCATTCTTAGTAACATAGCCATTCTCATATGTATATATAGAAGCCGTCGTAGTTGGGTAAATAAACGAAGTCGAAAAATTATTGACAACAACAGGTATACTTGTCATGTTCCAACTCGAGTTGTACGAGTTAGTCATTGTCATTAAAGTATTTGTAACTGCTTTGTATGCATTAATACGTCCATAACCATGTTCATTTGAAAAATTTGAACCATACATCTCACTAACTTTATCTACAGAGTTACGTAAAACTTGGCGTACTTGTTTCCAAGTAAGACTTGGATTCAAAGAACGAATAACTGCAGCCAACCCAGAAACATGTGCCGCTGCACCAGATGTAGCACCAAAATTAGGGAAATAACCTCCTGTATTATACCCAGCAGCTCCAGTAATATCTGTCGTATATATGTTAAGATCGCCTGGGGCAACAACATCTAATTCAGGACCGACAGCACTTCCCAAATTACCACCAGTAACCCAACGATCATCACTCATATTACTTGCTCCAACTGCAATAGTATTTAAATATTTTGCTGGATATACTATTGATTTATCTTCTGAGCTTAAACCACCATTATTACCCGCACTAGCAACAATTAAAATATCATGATTATTAACAGCATCGTCAATAGCCTCCTTTAACACTAGCCAATCCGTTCTGCCACCAAAACTCATATTAATAACCTTTGCCCCGGCTGTAACAGAATAATTAACTGCAGCAGCAGCGGCTACTATATCAATCATTTCCTCCCATCTACCACTTATCGGATTATAATACCAACCGCCACAACGGAGGGCTATAATTTTTGTTCCTACAGGTCCACTGCCAAGTACAGTTTCCCAAATACTTGCTATTCCAGCAATACCCTTAGAATTATTAGTTCGGGCATTTGCAATTCCAGCTACTGCTGTACCATGTGCTGAACCATCAGAAGGAAAAGGATTATTATCATTATCCCGGAAATCCCAGCCATTTCCTGCGATAAAATTTCCGACCAGATCTTCATGTAAGTAGTCTACACCTGTATCAATTATCGACAACTTTATACCACTTGTATTACTTTGTATTATATCCCATGCATAGGGCATCTGGATCTGTGGTAAATTCCATTGATTTTCAAATAGAGAATCATTTGGTTCTGAACTAACCACGCAATATGGAGAAAAATGGATAGTTTCAAATTTGTTAGTTCTTTCTAGTGTTTGTATTATATCAAAAGAATTTTTTCCCTTAGGAATTCTAAACTAATAAAAACCATTTACAAAACGTGGAGTTTTAATTTCTAGATTTGGTAGGCCATCTGTAGAAAAATCATAATTTTCTAAGTGTCCTTTGTCTCGAAGACGAACAACTATTCTACTTGTATCTACAAAATCTCCCCTTCGTCCGTTAACAACGTGAAACCAACTTCCATCATATTGTGCATATTGATAACCGGCAATTGACTTTTGATTTACTTGTCCAATTAAATTAGCGGGCATCATTAATAGCAGATAAATTAAAAGGACAATTAAACTTATAGTAATGGATTTCTTAATCATAATGCTAAACCTCCTTCTTATAAATTGTGATTGTTAATATTTATTTTTTAAAGTATCTGAAGATTCCGTTTTGTGTACCAATAATTACCCCATCAGCATATTCATCAAAAATCATTGCAAAAATTTGAGTAGTATTTGGACTATCAATTACATTAATAGTTTTTCCGCCATCCGAGGACTTGAAAAGACCTTTTCCTCCGGCAAAATAAACCAAATTATGAATTTGGGGGTGACCAACTATTGCTTTGAAATGAGCACCTTGTGGATTTGTAAAAAGTGGTACAATCCAAGTACAACAATCATCAGTTGATTTAATAACCGCACCTTGCATACCTAAATAAACAGTTGTAAGATCAGTGGCGTCAAACCCAATGTCATAGACTGCATTATCTATCGGAACACCTAATTGGTAGAAGTTTACGTAGCAGCCAACACTAGAAAGACTATAGTTACCAGCATGTCCCAAATATGGCGAAAAAATTGATGATTCCCCGAAATACCATATAACGCCTTCTCTGTTTGGCTGCCACTTGATAAAATCTTTATTAGACATCAAACCACGTTTGCCACCTAAAAGATACCAAGTTTTACCTGAATCAATTGAACGAAATATTGCACCACCCTCAAATGTAATTGCAATGCTTGGATTATGCGGTGAGCGCTGCACGTTGGAATAAACGCTGTAAGGCCAACTGCTATCTGGAATTCCTGTATCTGACCTGAACCAATTTTTACCTGCATCTCTACTACGTAAAATACCTACCGAAACCCACGGTTGCATATATACAGGAGCATAAGCAACTAAAATATCATTTCCTTTAACATCTACATCTGTAACACCAACATTTGTATAATTACCGAGAGTTGTATCAGATAGACCTAAATATTCCCACTCTATCTTTTTTCTAATATCTTTCCTCCAAAGTCCCTTAGAAGCAGCACAAACATACAGATACGGTTCTTCTAAAGCAAACTTAACTGCAAACTTGTTTTCAAATCCCAAATTCTCCCATGCATAAATAGGGGGTTGTTCACCATTACCGTCATCGGGGGGAACAACCCGCTCGCGACAAGAGCCTACAAATAACAAATAACAAAAAACAAATAACAAAATTAAGATTTTAAGTGGAGTGATTGTTTTCATTTTTTAACCTTGAAAGATTTTAGATTTTGAGAATTCGGATTTGTTTCGTGATTAGGGTTTCGGGTTTCGGATTTATTTTTCATGGTTTAAGCTCCGTGAATGATGATTGACGAATGTCCAGTTTCGAATGTCGAAATAAATTTGGAAACCGTGGCGGGATGCTTCGCACTTGTCCCGCCGATGGCGGGATGCTGCATACTTAAGAATTGAGAAAAAGATTGGATGAGTGAAGAAGAGTCGCCACCCTTAAGAATATTGGTTGTGATATGTTTGCAGATTACCAATTATTTATTTTTACTAATTGGCACTAACCGTATTACTCGTTGACAAAAAAATAGCATATATTAATGTAAATGTCAAGTGTTTTTTAAAAAATTTTGCGGAAAATATTTGTAAAATTTTCAAAAAGTTGACTTTTAATGTCTTTTTATCTAAAATACAGTCGTTATCTAATAACAACATCAAGGTGATATTGTGACAAGCAGTCAAGTAAACCGAAATAGGATTCTTATTGTTGACGATGATAAATCATTTCGTTCATTAACAAAAGATAATTTGATAAAACATAGCTTTATCATTGACGAAGCCGAAAATGGAGAAGACGCGCTTCAATTCGTCAAAGAATACGACTACAACGTAATCCTTTTAGACATCAGGATGGAGACGATGAATGGGATTGAAGCACTAAAAGAAATTAGGCGTATATCTCCTAAAACTGATGTGTTGATTATTACCGGTTACCCCAACTTAGAGAGTGCTGTTGAAAGCATAAAACTGGGCGCAAGGAACTTCTTAACCAAACCGATTGAACCGAAACTACTGCTTAACCAAATCAATACACTTCTGCAATTGCAATCTGAAACACAACACCTCCAAGAAGTTCAAATCGATTTTCCAACCTTAGTAATGCACAAACTCCGTATTCCCTTAAGTACAGTAAAGTCGGCAGTGGTTTTGCTGAATAAGGGTTTGGAAAGTATTGTTACGGATAAACAACGCGATTTACTAAATCATATATATGAAAACCTTACGAAGATTAGTGCGACAATAAATGATTTAGTCGACCTTGCGCAGTTAGAGGCTGGGTCTGCACCGCTGGAAAAATTCCCGACAAATTTAGACGAACTGGTTCCGGCCGCATGCAGCCGTAAGGAACAGGAGACAAGAGAAAAAAATATTACTCTATCGCTTTCGACAGATAAAAAAGTTCCGACGCTGGAAATCGACCCAGAGAAAATCGAAAAAGTTCTCATCAACCTGCTTGACAATGCCATTAACTTTACACCTCCCGGAGGAAATATAAACGTAACGACTACAACCATTCATAAAGAGTTCGAAGGCAGATTAAGAGAATATGTTGAGGTTTCTGTCTCCGACTCCGGTCTGGGTATCTCTGAAGAGGTGCTACCTTTTATTTTTAACAAATATAAACCTAATTTAAAAAACAAAGAAAAATCAACCGGGCTTGGACTGGCACTTTGTAAATCTATTATTGAAGCTCACGGCGGATATATTTCTGCTGAATCAGAAATAACAAAAGGCAGCACTTTTAGATTTGCTATTCCGGTAGATGCCGGTTCGCAATATTAGAGTATCCAGAATTGGAAACAAGATGAAAAACCAAAATATAAAATTACTAATCGCAGATGATGAAGCAGAGTTCCGTTACATGCTTCAAACTTTTTTAACCAAAGAAGGCTTTGAGGTTACAGAAACCTCGAACGGCGTTGAAGCGTTAAATGAGCTTCAATCGAAAGCATTCGATATAGCACTGCTCGACATCAAAATGCCGAAAGTTGACGGAATGGATGTCCTGAAGTATATAAAAGAGAATGTACCCGATACAGATGTAGTGATGCTCACCGGTATCGGGACAGTCAAAATTGCCGTTGAATGTATGAAGCTCGGCGCATTCGATTATTTAACAAAACCATATTCAGTGGATGAATTAATTCACACAATTGATATGATTTTGAAAAACCGTGAGCTTCGCCGCGAAAATCTTCTGATAAAGGCTGAGCTTTCCCGTATCGTCGGGACATCGGAGATAATCGGTAGAAGCCCTGCATTGAAAAGAGTTCTCGATATTTCATTAAAAGTTGCCCCATCCGATTCGACTATTTTAATTCAGGGTGCGAGTGGAACCGGTAAAGAACTTGTTGCCAACTTTATATATAAACATAGCGAGCGGGCGGAAAAACCTTTTGTTGCCCTGAACTGCGCATCTATTCCCGATACACTAATTGAGAGTGAAATGTTCGGGCACGAGAAGGGCGCATTTACCGATGCTCGTGCATCAAAGTTGGGTTTGGTAGAAATTGCAGCTGGAGGCACTCTTTTCCTCGATGAAGTGGGGGACATAAGCCCTTTAATTCAGCCCAAACTGCTTCGGTTTGTACAGTCGGGAGAATTCCGGCGTGTCGGCGGGAACATAGCGCTCAAAGCAGACGTTCGTATAATCTCCGCAACGAATAAGGATTTAGTTGAAGAAGTGAGACAAGGTCGTTTCCGTGAAGACTTGCTCTACCGTCTGAATGTAATTACAATCGAGATGCCCCCGCTAAAAGACCGAAAAGACGATATACCGATTCTGGTTGAATGGTTTCTTTTGAACAAAGTAAGGTCAAAGACGAGAAAGCAGATCAATCCTAAGGCACTCGAATTGTTGACGAGATATGATTGGCCGGGAAATATACGGGAGCTTGAAAATGTAATAGAGCGTGCCGCAATTTTATCCAAAGACGATATGATACAGCCTCACGACATTTCTTTACCTCTCAAAGCTTCTCCTTTATTGGGAGAGTTTAAGGACGAGAATATTATCGGAAACCTCGTTCCGATGAAGGAAGTTGAGAGACAACATATTGAAGGGGTGCTAAAAAGTCTCGAGGGGAATAAAGTTGAGGCATCCAAAATTTTAGGAATAAGTTTAAAAACCCTCTACACAAAAATTCAGCAGTATCAAATAAAGATTGATTAAAGAAATTGTGGACGCCGCCGGAAGGGCGACGTCCTTTTGCATTAACTTTACTACTTTACAAACTCTTCAACAAAATATTTCGGCGTCAGTTCTTCGCCGGTTGAGCGTTTTAATAAATCGTTCCAATAGTAACTAGAACCGGGAAAAAATATTTTTTCTTTTAAGAATTTTCCTACCTCAGGTTTTGCTGCAAATGAAATTTTGGAGAAATTTTCTTGCTTAACTACATCGCGGACTATTGCATTTAGTATTTGCGAAGCCGCCAATTCACCTAACTGATAATTGTGATAATAACAAGGATATTGTGCGACGTGGATCTTCGCCGCCCAGTCGGGCGCGCTGCGCTTTTGCGGTTGCCTTACAAACTGATACTCTTCAACCAGATCCCACCACAGCTTATTAAGGTCTTGGTCAGGGTCTTGATACAAAGCGCGTTCGAACCTAACCATAACCTGCGACCAACGGCTGAAAGCAAGCATAGATATTCTTTTATTATCTCGTAAAGCTTTTTGAAGCGTTGGTTTCTCTTTATCGCTTATTCCAACCATAGTTTGCAGCCAATCTACGTTGTACGCCTGCCTGCCCATTATCTGAGCAATTGCCTCTGTCATAAATGTGTGCGCGTCAGTTCGTATTAAGAATGGTAAGTCTTTGTTTACATATTTGGAATAAACCGCGTGGCCCAACTCGTGCAACTGTGTTTCCATCCAGTAGAGATTGTCGGAGAGGTTACACATTATTCGGACATCACCTAACCTGTCGATATCGTTGCAGAAGGCGTGTTGGTACTTTTTATCTCGAGGGTACAAATCGCTGTTCTTTAAAATATCATCTACCGGTAATTCTATGCCGCTGAAGAAATTACGGCTTATTTCTTCTGTGTTTTTACCTTTTAAATATTTGTCGAGGTCAACATCGCCGTATTCCGACACTTCCTGGAAAAACGGATTTGCATAATGCCATGGCATTATATCCGTCGCTTTTACTCTAAATCTTTTTGTGAGAGATGCATCGAGTTCTCCTTTCATTTGCTTAAAAGGTGCATCTGTCAATTGTTTAAGGTTATCGAATATAGCAATGACTTCATCCGCATTCTGCTCGTCTGTTTCAAGCGACATGACATAGTAGTTCTCAAATCCAAGTTGTTTGGCTGCCTGGTTTCTGAGCTTAACTAATTCTATCACCATTGGTGCAACTTCTTTACCAACCTGCTTGCTCGCTTCCCACGCTAATTCACGTTTTGCAGAATTGTCCTCAATTTTAAGTATTTCGGCAATTTCGTTATCATTTACTTCCTTACCGTTAATCTTTCCTCGGAAATTGTTAAACTTGTTGGCAATCTCGGCTTGCTTATCTACTATTTGTTTCATCAACGTAGTATCGATTTGGTTCTTCGCAAATTGGTTAAACAAAATTGTAAGCTGGCGTTGAAGCAATGAGTCCTTGATTGCACCTTTTTCCTTTAAATCTTTCAAGAAAGCGAAGTCGGTTTTATTCGACCTAATTGTATTGACTTCGAGTTCTAATGCTGCACGTTCATCGTAAAACTTTTTGTCGCCGGTAGAGTTAGCGTTCCAGTCTGCGATATTTAATGCTTTCAGCTTCGGCTCTATAACTTTAAGATGATTGGCGATGAATTCTCGAAGTTTGTCTCCGTTGGATTTTGGGGAAGTACAGTTAATCATTGTGAAAGAAATTAGAATTGGTAAAGAGAGAAGTAAAACAATATGTGATTTCATGATATTTCTCCTTATAAATATTTAGATTATCCTTTTAAAAGAAATAATATACCGCCAATAAAAGCCGGAGGTTTGTAATTAATTTTGTCTGTTCGACCAAGCCTTTGTTGTCATCTTTCGGAACGCCGTAAGCCGCAGCAGTGTACTCAAGTTCTGTAGATATTCTGGTCTTGCCTGAGTTCCATTGAATTCGTGGCGAAATTCTGATTAAGTTATCCATATTATTAATCCTTGAATAATATTTTTTCTCGATATTATTTTTCGCCCCTAAATATTGGGAATAACCTCCAAAAACGGCAAATTCCAACTCCTTGCCGTAAATCAATTCGCCCCAAATGGAGTAACAACTGAGGTTTGTGTATGTTTCAAAACCGGTTAATGTATCTATTGATTTAACTGCGTATCCTCCTAACATTAACATATCAGCCAGGTTATTACCGTAAACTCCCTCGGCTTTAATTGTAAACGGCGATAAGCTTAATTTCATATAACCGATTGCCGACAGACTATTTATAGATTCATTTGTTTTAAGGTTTTTCGTTGTTGCCAAACGGGGAGTAAGTTTTTTGTAATCTGCACCGGCGCCAAGAATGTTTTCGCCTGTTTTGTACTGAAGCTGAATGTGCAAGTTTGGGATAACGGAATTTCTTAAATACGAAGAACTCTGAACCGATTTATCGTTGGCATCCGGACCATAACTTTGGAAGTCGCGCTGAGTAGCAGCGGCGGCAATTACTTTCAAATCGCCAAACGATTGAGTTACGCGGAGTTGAGGGTTCCTTGAAAACGGTTGGAATGGCGCCCCAGTATTAAATGAAACAACTCCGGGAAATACTTCCGTTACGAACATCGGATGCCATGTTTGGCCCACCAAAACAGAAGTGTTTTCCCAATCCAATTTTGTGTAAGCGTGGCGCAGTCTGAAGCCGTTTACATCGCCGTCTGATGTTCCAAAAAATTCTCCTTCAATCATCCCCGATGTTTTTGCACCGAATGCGTCGGGTCCGGTAATTTTTCCAGCCAACCGAGTCTGTATAGATAGGATGTTGAAGTTTGCTTTTGCGTTAATATCCACATTGTTTTTATCTAACAATTCATTCGCGGGATAGAGGAAGAAATGTCCCTCTCGCAAACTTACCGTTTGGCGAGAATCGAAGATAATGTCTGTTTTAACAAACCCGGATAAAGAAATTCCGAAATCTGGTTTTTCTTGCTGTGCGAGCGCGAATGAGTTTAATAAAATTAATAGTGAAAAGTTAAGGGTAATAATATTTTTCATAATTATTCTGCCCCGATCCCAAGATATGTTCTAAGTTTTTCGTCTTCAAATTTATTTTGAGCATCTGGTTCTTTTTTATATAACGAGAAAATTATTCCCATTAAGAAGGAGGCGGTCATTGAAAATAAAGCCGGATTCTTTAGCGGGAAAATAGCTTGGTCATTTTTCAAGATATCCACCCAAACGGTCGGACTTAAAATTATTAAGATAACAGCTACGCTGGCGCCTGTAATAATGGATGCGACGGCGCCCTTTGTAGTAAAGTTTTTCCAGAGAATTGAGAGTAGGAGCGATGGAAAGTTGGAGCTTGCGGCAATAGCAAAAGCCAAACCAACCGTAAAAGCAACGTTCTGTCCTTTGAAAAGTAGTCCGAGCAAAATAGCGAGAACTCCAATACACAACGTGGCAATTTTAGCCACTTTAACTTCGCCCGCTTCATCGGCTTTACCTTTTTTAATAACGTTTACATACAAATCGTGAGAAAGTGTAGAAGCGCCCGAAAGCGTTAGTCCGGCAACAACCGCTAATATCGTAGCGAATGCAACGGCTGCAATAAAGCCTAAGAAGAATTGTCCTCCGACGGCTTCTGACAGAAGGAGCGCCCCCATATTTCCACCTTTATCGAAACTGCTAACAACATCCTGCCCGACAAGCACCATCGCTCCGAACCCGATGATAAAAGTTAGTATGTAAAAGTAACCGATAAATCCTGTTGCAACAAAAACAGATTTTCGGGCTTGCTTTGCATCGGGGACTGTGAAGAACCGCATTAAGATGTGCGGCAACCCCGCCGTGCCGAGTATAAGCGCGAGTCCGAGAGAAATAGCATCCCAAGGATTGGTTATGAATCCGCCGGGCGAAAGAACTGCGCCAGAATATTTTACTGCGGCTTGGTTGAATAATTCTATCGGATTAAAATTAAATTGTGCCAACGTCAATATAACAAGGACTGTTGCCCCGCCGATTAATAATATCGCTTTTATTATTTGCACCCAGGTAGTCGCAAGCATGCCGCCAAACGTTACATAAGCAACCATAACTAATCCAACGATGACCACAGCAACTTCATACGGAATGCCGAACAAAGTTTTTACCAGCGAGCCGGCTCCAACCATTTGAGCGATCAAGTAGAAAATAATTGTCATCAATGAGCCGACTGACGAAGCTATTCTGACCGGTCTTTGTTTTAATCTGAATGCAACAACATCGGCAAAAGTAAACTTCCCCAGGTTTCTTAATGGTTCGGCTATAAGAAACATAACAAGGGGCCAACCGACTAAAAAGCCGATGGAGTATATTAAACCGTCATATCCTTTTAGAGCCACCATTCCGGCAATGCCTAGGAATGATGCGGCGCTCATATAATCCCCCGAAAGTGCTAATCCGTTCTGAAAGCCGGATATACTTCTGTCTGCGGCGTAAAATTCAGAAGTTGTTTTTGTCCGTTTTGCCGCCCAATATGTAATAAGCAGTGTTATTGAAACAAATACAAAAAAAATAATTATCGAGGCAACATTTGCTTGTCCAAGTGTAGTTTGAAAAGTATCCAAGTTTTTATCTCCTAATTTTTATCAAAGTTTGTGAGTGATTGATACATTATTTGTTCATAATCTGATTTCTTAACTCTCTGACGCTTTTATCGTAGCTGCTGTTTGCCCAACGTATATATATACCCGTAAGCAACCATGCAAAAACAATTACGCCGATACCGATGGGGAGCGCAATCGTCAGGTGTTCACCGATTTTTGTAGCTAAGAATTCTTTGTTGAAAGCTATCAACAGGATAAATCCAAAATATACGACCAACATTAAAATCGTGAGCGTGAAAGATACCGATACGCGCTTGCGGACAAGCATCTTGAATTTTTCAGAATCGAGAATCTTTTTTACCTCTTCGGGTTTAATACTCATATTTTTTCTTTCTTGTAGTTTTTATTGATGTGTGATTATATTTTACAATGTTCCTTTAAAATCTAAACTCAGTTTCGATTGAAAGTCATCAATCTGCGTAAGGATGCGCCGCACAATTGTTTTTTCAAGTTCCGTTAAGTATTTAGGATTAATGTTGTTATCCGGCGGAATGTTATCTGAAAGCAGCTTTGCCTGATGGGCGAACCTCAATTGCATCAAGTAACTATATGCCTGTACGATATCCTGATATCCCGATTTTGAAAAGACATTCTTCTCATACAACCGGTTTAACCTCTCAATCGTGTTGTTGCTTTTAACCTTATTCCTTAATGCATATATCCGAGCTAAATCGACAATCGGCAGCAGCGCTAATTTTATGTCGAAGATTTCTGAAGATTTAAATTGCCCAATCGGAGGTTTTATCCTCAAAGCATTTTGGGTAAGATAAACAAAAAATGCATTATTTCCGGAGATTATGTTGTGTAGATGATTTTGAAGGTCTTCAGTAAGCGATTCGTCTCCGTAAACAGGCTTGAAATCGAAAAAGATATTTATGTCAAGCAAATCCTGCGGGTTGGCTGTGCTAACCCAATCCGAAAAATATTTTTTCCAAACCGATAGCGGCTGGCACCACTTCGGGTTCTTCGCCATCACACCGCCTTTGCAAAAAGAGTAGCCGGCGGTATTGAGTCCGTCGCAAACTCTTTCACTCAGCTTTGAAAAATAAGCCCGCGCTTCTTCCGCCCTGTCAACCGGAACATCCTCGTAAACGATTGCATTATCCTGGTCTGTTGCTAAAGTTTGTTCTTCCCTTCCCTCGCTGCCCATAGCCATAAAAACAAATTTCACCGGAGGAATGCCAACTTCTTCAATCGCCAGCGATAATATCTTTTTTGCTATCGTATCAGAAATGATTGTGGCCATCCGGGTAATGTTCTGCGTATTTGACCCGCTGTCTATCACAGCCTTGATAAAAACAAGAAGCTTAGATCGGTACATGCCCACTTCTCTCACTGATTCAGACTTTTCGATTCTCTGAACGAAAAACAAATATGAGAGATGATATGCTTTCATTATGTCATCAATGCTGACGGTTCCGCACACTTTACCACCGCCGTTTCTTACGACAAGATGTTTCAAATTACTTTTGTAAAAAAGCGACATGGCATCAAAAATTGATGATGAGTCCTGGATTGAAACAAATGGCGACTTCATTATTTCATAAACCGGTCTGAGTGAATTTAATTCCACCTCAAATACTCGTTCTCTCAAATCGTCGGCTGTTACGGTACCAACAAATTTGTCGGGCTTTGCTTTAATCAGAATAATATCGGTTTTATTTTTTGACATCAGCGTTACTGCTCTTGCCAGAGGAGCGTCCATTTCGCAAGTCAAACATTCTTTTATAAACGGTTTAATCGGCTGGTCGAGCGAATACAACGAAGCTCGCAATTCTGAAATCATGATTTCGGTGTCTTCTTCCGTTTGCTTGTTCACGGTGATGTCTTCAACTATACCATCATAATAACGGGTGTTCCCGGATTCATTTTTCACTGCAACAATCGAAATGGATGCCACCGCTAAAACATTGTCTTTCCGGCGTAAACGCATCATTTTATTCTTAATAAATCCAACGTCGGACAATTCCTTTAAAAATATTTTTCTATCTTCTACATCCTCAAAGAAATCAACGATGCTGGTATTCAGAAGCTCTTCATTATCACGACACCCGAAAAGATTTACTGCGGCGGGGTTAATTTCAAGAAACTTCATTTCTTTACCCGCCATTATTCTGAAAACACCGATAGTAAGCTGGTTGGTTAACGACGCATATTTTTCTTCGCTCTCATCCAATGCGTTTTCAATCTGTTTATGGCGGCTTATGTCTTTGGCAACTATTACAATTCCTTGATTGCCTAAAAAAGAAATCGGCGAAGCGGTCAATAACACCTCGAGGAATTCGCCGCCTTTTCTTTTTAGTTGTGTTTCAATGTGCGAATTTATAAATATCGTTAAACTTTCTATGTCATCGAGTTTAAGATCTCGTGTAAATATTTCACGGAGACTTAACTCGGACGATTCTGCTTCCGTATAACCGAGCATTGCGAGGATTGTTTTGTTATAATAAATCTGCTTACTATCCAGAATCATTATCAATCCTTCCGTGGTGGCTCCTACAAGCGCTTTGTATTTTTCTTTGGATTCTTTTAATTCGTTCTCAGCTTGCAGTCTGTGTTTTTCGCTTTTAATATTCTGGATTGCTATAAACAACAGAAGTAAGGAAATTATTATAGTTATTCCGATTGAAATATTTATTACGTTTTTTTCTAAATCGGCAATTTCTAATTTCACGTCTTCGATGTAAATTCCCGTTCCAATAATCCATCCCCAAGGCGCGAACTTTTTTACATATGACAGCTTCGGTACAATACGTATGGAATCGTCTTTCCACTGCCAGTTATAGTCCACATATCCTTCGCCTTTTTCGTTTACTGTGCTAACGATTTCAACGAACAACTTTTTACCTTGCGAGTCTTTAAAGTCTGATAAATCTTTGCCGTTCAAATCCTGTCTATAAGGGTGAATTATCATCCGCGGCTGTAGGTCTGTAATCCAAAAATAATCTTTTTGGTCTTCGCCATACCTTAAGTGCCGAATCAGTTCGATTGCTGATTTCTGAGCATCGGTTCTTACCTTTAAGCTATCTAATTCTTCCTTATAATATTTATCTGCTACACTCCAAGCAGAGTTTGTTAGTTCACGAATCATTTCTCTTTTGCGGTCAATAATTATTTCCTCAAACCGGGGAATGATGATTTGAAAGATCGAAAGGAAAAATAATCCTATCGTTAACAAAGTGGGGAGAAGAACTTTTATTATAAAACTCTTATTTACAATATGTTTAAATATTTTATTCATACTATTATTTTAGGAGACCCTAAGGCTACCACATCTAACTGAAATGTATTTGTATCAAAAACCATTATTCCGTTTGACCTTGCCGTGTTTGCGACGCACGGGCACACAAACCATTGTGTATCGCGTTCCAATTGATACGAGCCAAACCCGCGAAAATCCAATTTGTTCTTAGTTACCACGGCGAATCCTTCGATATGACCGTGTCCCGAAACGCCTATCGAGCAATTGTTCTCATTCATAAACCGGAAATGTTCATCCAAATCCTTTGCTTTTTTAGGAAAATTTAAAGTTGAGCCGGTTAAATCGGGATAGTTAAAATGTGAGAACAAAAAATTGATTCCGCCAAGCGTAGCTACAAAATACTCGTGCAATGTTTGCAAAAATTCTGCTGATTGGTTCGACAGAAAATGAGGCAGTTCGCCATCTTCGTAAAGCCAAATCTTATTTTTAGAAAGTTTAGCGCGGTCATCATAATCCAGACTGTACCAGTCTTCTCGATAATTAAAGCCGGCTTTATGTTCAGGTATTTTTTTAATTGCATACAAGTCGTGATTACCGGCAACTACCACGCTGCAATTTTCTTTAACCATTTTTAGGCATTCGTTGGCATTCCGTACCTCGATATATCTTTGAAACGAAAGGTTAAAACCCACTAAATCACCGAGGCACACAATTGAATCGCAATTCATTCTTTCGAGAAGCCTAAGCGCTTCTTTTAAACTTTTACTGTCTTCGTGTATATCGGCAATAAAACCTATTTTCATAGCACCGCGCACTATTATTAGTCGGTATTTAATATAAAGGAATTTCTTTCCTTTGTCAATTGTTATTTATTCTCAAATATAAGCTGTTAAATAGGTGCGTTTTATCAAGCCCTCGGGTTTCCGAATCTCTTCTTATTTTGACTAACAAGCTACTTCTTTGTATATTCATTCAGGTTAATCACAAATTCTCAATAATTTTATCCATGAATAATTTCATTTATCTTTTTCTTCTCACTCCACTTTTTTATTCTCAATCATATTCACAAAAAGCGGATAGTATAAAATATCACCTTGCGCCAATCACGATTACTGCAACTCGGTTCTCTGAATCGTGGATTGAAGCACCTCTTGCAGTTACACGATTAGAGAAATTCGAGCTAAAATTGAAGAAAGGGTATGGGTTGGACGAAGCAATTTCAATTGTCCCTGGAGTGTTGGGACAATCGCGATACGGTAATCAGGATGTACGTCTCACCATACGCGGTTTCGGTGCTCGAGGAGCTGGTGAACGTTCGAATACAGGAACATCGCGTGGAATTAAATTACTCCTCGATGGATTTCCAGAAACCGAACCCGATGGACGAACATCATTTGATTTTATCGATGTCTCAACCGCGGCACATATCGAAGTAGTCCGCTCTAACGCATCATCTTTGTGGGGGAATGCCGCGGGTGGAATTATTAGCATTAGTTCTAACACAAGTTTTGACCGACCATATATCGACCTCAGTTCCTCATTCGGTAGTTTTGGATACCGAAAAGAAGCTCTCAATCTTGGTGCATCGCTTGGTAATGGCAAATTTTTCCTTTCTCTCGGAAATACAAATTATAAAGGATGGCGGGAACATTCGAGCAGCACCCGTTCGCTTATCAACACTGGAATTGTCTCCCCTTTGGGGAATGGAACAACATTGGGAATTTATTTGACGGCTGCGAGTAATTTGTTTAATATCCCGGGACCACTCACACAATTGCAATTTAATACAGACCCAAAACAAGCTCAGGACGACACAACCAACTACCTACCAACATATATCCAGCGAGATGAACGGAGATTTAACCGACAAGGACGAATTGGCGTAAACATCTCACACGAGTTTAATGTAAAAACTGCAATTACTGCAATGGCATTTGCAAGCCCGAAGTACTTACAACGTTCCGAGCGGAATACGTACCGCGATTTTAATCGACATCATGTTGGTGGTAACTTTACTTTCCGAAATAATTTTAGTTTAACCGAAAACATCACGAGCATCCTTCTTATAGGTTTTGATGAAGCATATCAAGATGGATCGATTCTTTTCTATACATTAAAAAATGGACAACGCGGGGATTCGCTTACGACTAACAAACGCGAGGGTGCAAATAATTTCGGTGGCTTCGCACAAAAAGAGTTTAAGTTCAACGACATTTTGAGTGTTATTCTCGGTGTGCGCTATGATAATATCACCTACTACAGCGAGAACTTCAAGAACCAGAATCTCAATGCAATTAAAGTATTTAAGCAAGTAACGCCAAAGGCAGGAATCACATACCGCTTTTCACCAACGCACAGTCTATATGCAAATATTGGCGGCGGGGTGGAAGTGCCGGCAGGAAATGAAACCGACCCGCCAAACACGTTCGGGCAGGATACGATAACATCTCTTAATCCATTGCTTGAACCGATTCATTCGACAACGATTGAAGTGGGAACAAAGCAAATCCTTAGCAGAGAAAATTATATACCAATTAATTATATCATGTATGATGTCGCACTCTACATAATTACTGTGAGAAACGATATTGTACCGTATCGTGACGGACGGTTTTACTTTACAGCAGGCAAAACAAGACGGATTGGGGCTGAGGTCGGATTCACGATCAATTCTACTTATGGATTAACGCTTCAATCTTCATTTACGTATTCTAGTAATAAATACATCGAATATGTTCTCGACTCCGTTCATTATAATAATCCTGGGAAATTTAGCGATCTGAGAGACAACAAGATACCAGGAATTCCGAACTTCTTTTATAAGATCAATCTCCGGTATATCCCCCGATGGTTTGAGATGCTGTACGGAGAATGTGCAATACAGGGTGTGAGCAAATATTTTGCGGATGATATGAATACTATAACCGTTCCATCTTATAACATTATTAATATGGCGATCGGATTTGATAACCTCAAAATCATCGGTGAACGATTAGAGTTGAAGGGATTTTTTGGGATCAACAACCTTGCGGACAGACGGTACGCCGCTTCAGCTTTTATTAACCCAGATTTGGATAGAAATAAGAAATACCCTATTTATCTTGAACCGGGATTGCCGCGTAATTATATAGGCTCGGTTTCTTTAAGTTGGAATTTCTAAGACCTCAGACTCGAACGATCTTAATTGAATCAGCACCAAATTTTATTTTAATATTTGCCGAACCATACTGACTTATAGGCAGCTCAGTAAATGTCATGACCTGTCCTTGTGAGTTAACCGCCGAAACCCATGCATTTACTGCACCTCTTATAGCTGATTGTATTATTGGTATATCAGATGTTGTGGCAAGGTGTCCATTTATACTTACAATACCTAATACATTATAATCTGAAAATGCCCAGGTATATGAAGAATTTGTTAGTTTCTTTCCCCAATCCCCAGGATATAACGGGCACTGCGAAAAAGAATTATTGACAATAATTATTGTCATCAATAAATAAATAAGCTTTTTCATTTTAATTTCTCCTGATTATTTTAATTATTTGTTTAGTTAATTTAGTATAAGGTGGCAAGCCTTCTTATTTATTTGCCAATTGTCTCCTTTATTGTTATACTTTTACATTTACTTTCCATGAAGAATAATTGTAATATATTTATTTCCATCAAAAGTAGACCCAACTATAAATACTTCGTTGCCGTCAGTCCAGATATCACTGAACCAGACATTTGAAAACTGCAATTCTTCATATAAATACCAGTCAATTCCATTATAATGGATAATTTTACCATATTGTCCGCATACAAAAATATTTCTATCAGATGTTCCATATATTGATGATAGAAATGTATTGGACGAAATTAATTTATTCCATTTACTATCGTTATATTTATATACACCCAAACCACAGGAATACAACTGTTGTGTAGGTGAAAACCATATTCCAGTAACTCCCCATTGATGTAGGCCGCTTCCTCGTATATCATAAAATGAATCTATAATTGAAATTGTTGATCCATCAAATTTTATAAAAGAATACAATGTGGAATCATTTGTAGGTAAATTTCTCCAAGCAGCATTTATATAAAATTTATCATTATCACTAGCAAATACACGTATAAAGCTTTGTTCGCCATATATTGGGTATGAATTATAGTTAAATAATCTCCAATTTGCTCCATTAAAATAATATAATGTACCATCATGCCCTACAGCAACTATTGACGAAGGATTTGATCCATGTATAGAATATAATGCTCTTTTCTTGTTAATTTTCACCTCGCGCCAGCTGACACCGTCAAACCGAATAATCAAGCTCGAATCTAAAAAATTCGGCGGAGGTGTGGGGTTATCGTATATTCTTTCTCCTACCGCATATATATCATTTGGTCCAAACCCGTAAACTGCACTCAGACTAATTCCCCCAATTATTATCGAACCCAAATCAACTGCTCTCCATTTATTTCCGTCGTACCGAAACATAGTACCTTGGCCCCCTTGATCATTATGTCCAACAACATAAACATTAGTCGGTGAGCTTGCCCAAATATCGCGCATCAACGTCTGGAAACTGCCAGGATAAGCTAACGTGTCTATAGTCCATGTGTAATCGCGTTTACCGGGTTTTGGCGTGTCATCAACATCGGGCGGAGTGGGTTTCTTGCATTGAAGTCCAATTAGGACACCATAGAGTGAAAAACAAAGAGCAAAAAGGAATAGCTGGTATTTATATAATGCTGAATTATGGAATTTCATTTTCTTGTGTCCCTTTCTTATCTTCCGTGAATGATAAATGTTTTGTAGCCGTCATGGCCTATAATAAAAGTCTCTACATTATTTGTCCACAATCTAGTTAAAATCTTATTTTGATCTTCTATTTCAACCCAACGTTTCCAATCAATACCATTCCAATGGAAAATTCTGCCGAGGCCTCCAACGGCGTATATATTTTGGTCGCTGCTTCCTCTTACACTCACTGGCCAATCACTTGAAAGTAATTGTCTCCAAATACCGTTTTCGAGTATGTACACTCCATATGAGGCAGAATAGAGTCTTCCATTTTCGCTACCCCACAACGATAGCCCAAATTTCCGGATAAGATTATTAGGAGTAATAATGAATGAATCGATCGGAAGCCAACTTTCCCCACTATAGTGGTATAAAAGATACAATGAGGAGTCTTCCGGCGACACGAAATCATTTTTTTTAACACATGTAGAATAAATATTTGTAGGAGAAAAACCAGCTATATAAGCTAAACTCGCCAGTGAATCGAACTGGATTTTTTTTGTTTTAATACCGTCATAATGATACAACGAACCCCAACTACCACCAAACCACACATCGTTGGGAGATGCGCCCCAGATGCAAGATAAATGTCTTGCTCGTACTATTTGAATTTCACTCCATTTTGTACCATCAAAATGTATAATCAGACTTGAGTCTAAAAAATTCGGCGGCGGTGCGGGGTTATCGTATATTCTTTGTCCTACTACATATATATCATTCGGTCCAAAACCATATATTGCACTTAAAGTAATTCCACCAATTATTATTGAACCTAAATCAACTGCTCTCC
>CAZOQB010000027.1:0-27120 GCA_964581995.1 uncultured Ignavibacteriaceae bacterium
GGAGCAATAATGATATGACGAGTATTATTTGGATGAATATATTTACCTGAACTTGCTTTCTATTTTTCATATTAATTTTATGCAAAATATAGCAAGCATTTACGTAAAAGTCAATTATATATTCAATTTACAGTAATAAAGTTGATATTTCGTCAAAAAAAGAGGAAAAGGAGAGATGAATTTGAAAAATTGACGTCCTTTAGTGGTTGTGACAAAGAAGAAACTTGAAGGCTATATTACAATGATTAGAACGAATTAGTGAAATCACTTTGATATTAATTTCAACCAAAATTGCCAAATATTTGTTGAAAATCGTTTTGGCCAATCTTTATACATGCAAGGTTTTTCAATGAGAAGAAAATATAAACCACTTATACTCAACATTAGCGGAATCAAAACTAATGATTGCATAATAAATGTAAGAGAATAGCTTTGAAAAGTTAAAAATGGATGCGTATATCGAATGATAAATCCCATAACTGGATTATGAAGAAGATAAATTGTATAGCACATTCCACCGATTGCAGTAAGCCAAGGTATTGTTAAGATTTTATTTGTTAACTTGCCCCGGAAAACAGCAACGTACAAGAAAAAAGCACACACCGGATATAAAATTGTTTCAATAGGACTGCTTTCAGCCAAAGTAAACAAAGATGGTGTCCGATCGGGAAAATTCCACATCACAAATAATAATGGCCATCCTATCAGCGATACGATATCCCATTTAAATAATCGTTTTGGGGTCTCATTCCAATCTATCAAGAATATATCAGCTAGGAGAAAGCCAATTAAAAAGAAATGTAAGTGATTTAAAATAGACATTGACAAGCGGGGGTTTGATTCGAAAATATACCAATGTCCAATAATCGTAAGAAGTCCAATACCAACAATTAAAGATCGCCTAAGAGTCTTGTCAGATACAGAAAATAATTTTGCGAGGAGGGGAACTAATAAATAAAACTGAATTTCAATTTCAAGGCTCCAAGCCACATTATTTATGATGCTTTCTTCTCCATATATTATATTATGCACGTATCCTAAGCTTGCTGCAAGATGCGGAAAAGATTCCGTAAAGTTCCAATCTTTCCAAAAGATCCAAATTAAAAACAAGCCAAGCATACAAACCATATATGGTGGTTCTAAACGCGTAACCCGACGTATAAAATATTGTTTGAGGTTTACTCGCGATTTTCCTTTCAAATAATGAGAAGCGAAGGGATAAGCAAGTATGAAACCACTGATTATAAAAAATAATTGTACACCATGGAAACCTTGAGTTACGGCGTTCAATAATAATAATCGTTCGAGGTATGAAGCGTTTGTGCTGACAGCGCCGATGTGAGGATTTGCATTTATGTGAAAGAGAACGACAGTGCCGATTGCGATGAATCGTAAACCATCTATCTCTGAAATAAATTTTCCCGAAGAAGTAACACGTTGAAATTTTTGAATAAAACTATTAAACGTCATGAATTATTGAATTTAGCTATATCTTTCCCCGTTAATTTTCCCTTAGATAGTAAGACGTCATCCAAATGCTCTCGTAATTCAATAATGGCATCGCTATGCGCCGTCTGCGAAAATGCTGATTTGGTCACGTAAAACTTTTTCACTAGATTCAACAGTAACTACCTGGTCTAGTTGGACTCTGGCTTTTCTGATAATTACCCCGTAACTACGAGCTATTTTTTGTACACGGCGAAGTATTTCTGTTTTGATTTCATCGTCGCAGATGATAATTTCAGAAATTTGCATAGTGTTGATTAATCTTTCCAGCTTCCAATGACCGCCAAAAACCTGATAACCATTTATTCGTTTTCCCTCTAATTGTGGATTATCGTCTAAGAATCCCACAGGTTGTAATGGCAAATGTGTTTCTTGGAGAATTTGTTGAAGTATGGATATTCCGCGTGCACTTGCACCATAAACCAACACTCTCTTTTTCCAATCTGGGATATTATTTTTTGAAAGAAAATTTAGTATATGAAAAGAGAAACGCGAGCCTGCTATAAAAGATAACAAAAGATAAAAATCAAGCGTTAGCAGAGTAATGTTCAGAGTGTAATATGATCGGTACAATAAAGCAAATATTATCCAGAAAAACACAACTGAAAAAGTCACAATTTTTAATGTTTTCAAAAAATCTCCTACACCGAATTGCCGATACGTCTCTTTGTAGAGTCCACCTAAGTAAAATACTCCTAGCTGGATACCACAAACCAATGCAAGTTCAGAGAAAAATCCTTTGTCGAAAGCAGCATATTCAAGTTGATTGCTTGATAAAAATGTCGAAACACTAAAGGCGATAACAATAAATACAAGATCCATAAATCCGATGAAAAAAGTATTATTTATTATGGGTCGTTCGTATATTGGTAATAAAACACCGTTACGAAAAATTGCCATTTCTTTATAACGCAATCGACTTATTCCGATAGCTGTGGCAATACTTATTACCATAAAAATCCAAATTGCATTGAATGTATTAGATATAGTAACTGCAAATGCACCGATACCAAATAAAATAGAAACGATGTAAAGTAATAGTACAACTTTTTTATGAGAGAAGCCCAATGAAATTAATTGATGATGAATGTGTCCGCGGTCGGGGTTGAAAATACAAAGAACTTTTTTTATGAAAGATTTTGGTTCTTGTTGTTCAGGTAAAACAGATCTCAGGAAACGCCTGATCATGGATAGCATTGTATCCATAATGGGTAATCCTAAAGCTATGACTGGGACTAACAATGAAAAAACTGTAGACCCTTTTGTTGAACTTTGCATTGAAAGAATTGCAAGAGAAAAACCGATAAAAAGACTTCCTGAATCTCCTAAAAATATTTTTGCTTTATTAAAATTGTAACGGAGAAAGCCTAATGTAGCTCCTGCAAGCATGAGAGAAAGCGTTGCTGACTCAATATCACCTTTTAGAAACGATACAGTACTGATGGTTAAAGCGACGATGAAAGCGACACCAGAGGCAAGTCCATCAAGTCCGTCGATCAAGTTGAATGCATTTGTTATTAATACAATCCAAATTATTGTCGCAGGAAAATCAAAAATCCCAAGGTTTAAAAGATTTAAATCCATTGGCGAAGTGATTGAAGAAATACGAAAACCTGCAAAATATACAATAGCAGCAGCAATAATTTGAACAATTAACTTCCTGCCTGGCGTTAATTGCTTAAGGTCATCCCAAATGCCAAGAAAAAGTACTAAAGATAATGATGCTCCTAACATAATTATTGTCTGAGATGTCATCCTGGTAAAAGGATGGATCGAAGGGAAAATGTAATAACAACTCACTAATGAAAGGAAGAAACTTAAATAGATTGCAACGCCTCCTAAGCGTGGAGTCGGTTCCGTATGGACCTTTCTTTCATTAGGTAAATCCATTGCACCAATTATTTTTGCTAACTTGATCACGACCGGCGTGATTACTATAGTCAATAACACCGGAATTAGAAAAAATTTGAAAAGTTCAAATATCATCGGACCTCACCTTTATCATTTTCGACCTGACTTTTATTTATTTGATGAAAATACATTAGTACGGGTTGTATAATTTATTAATTTTCTGTAAATGCAGTTGATGAATGAATATTGTTTTCTTCAATATTTTTACATGATACCGATCCTTTTTTCAGAAGATATGAAGGTAGATGTGTTACTTCAATCGTATCAGAATTGCAGGCGTTGACTGAATAATACACAGTATTTTTCAATTGTTGCGTATTACCTGGCCACTCATATCTCAGAAAAAAATCTAATGCTTCTTTAGATAATCTCTTAATTGATTTAAATGACGTTGCATTGTAATTCTGGATAAACAAATCAATCATGAAGATTATATCTTCGCGTCGTTCTCGTAATGGTGGAATATTTATACTTAACGGGCAAATTTTATGATAAAAATCCACATCTCCGTAAGTTCCTGTCTTAATATCGTCCATTGTTTTGTCAATTGCTGTGACGAGCCTAACATTAATTTCGAGCTCATTAACACCTTCAAAACGATGAAAATGGCGGTTCTTCACTGCTTTCGATATTTTTTGAATTAAATTAACAGATAAACTCGAAAAATTATCTAAAAAAATAGTACCACCAAAAGCATTTTCAAATAAACCTTGATAAATTTCCACCCCACTAGGGTAAAGATTTTCAGCGCCAAATATTTTACGTTCAGCATTGTTGGCAGATAATCGTCTACAATCAACTTTTAAAAATTTTTCTTTTCTCCGTCCACTAAGCGAGTGGACCATTCTTGCAATCGATTCTCTTTCAGTTCCTTCCTCTCCAACAATTAAAACACTCATACCGCTTATTGCAATACGCTCGATTGTTTCATATATTCGTTGAATGAAGGGACTTACAATAAATTTGTCTGATAAAATATTAATTTTTAAATATTCCATATTAGATGATTGGTTTTATCTCCAAAATTTTAGTGATAATGATATAAACATTGCCTGAGCACTAGATTTAGCTGGAGAAACTGAAAAATCAATTTTTATGGGCTCTGTTTTAATTCCGCAACCGAATATTCCAATTTTATTGGTCTCAGCGACTTTATAACCGGCGCGTAGCGCAAAGAAACGAAATATAAAATATTCTATGCCGCCCTTATAAATTATCCCGCTTTGTCCGAATACTTTTTCATTAGATATAACACATGTTAAAACTCTTTCTTGGAAGTCGGATGGAAAATGCATCGAAAGCCCAGCTTGTAAGCTACGTGGTGGAGAAGTTGAATATAAAAGCGTTGACACACCATCGAAAGTATATCCAACTCCGTTTCCGATTCCATTATATGTCACACCATAACTAATTTCTTGTGAAGGAGAGTAGAAAAAACCCAACGAGGATCTAACAGACCACACAGATGAAGTTTGGCTGCGCGCATACCTAACCCCAATTTCTGTCCCAACACTTACCGATGGAACTATCTGCCTTGAATAAGCAATATTATAACCGTACTGTATAATTTTGAATTCGGGTGTCACATTTTCTTCAGTATAACCTGTATGATTTGCCATCAATCCAATAGCCAGCACGTCGTTGGGTCCAATACGAATTGGCATAGCAACACTTTCGGTTTTACCATTTATAGATTTTTCTTGAGAGTGGTTAAGAATTATTGAACTACTAGATAGATTAGTTAATGCACCTGGATTTAAATACATAATATTTACATCGTAAGGGTCCGAAATACCCGCATCAGCTAATGAAGCAGAACGCGCATTCAGTAAAGGTGCATTGTTGTTGAAGTAACCAGATTGAGCAGAAGTGTTCTGATGCATAAGTGTTGATATTAGGATAAAACTTAATAACAATATTTTGCCAGATTTTAATTTAAAAGTTTGCATATAGAGATTCAATTAAAAATTCTGAAAAATCCAAAAATGAATATTGCATCTCGCATAAAATCAGAGAGCTCTCGGACTATGTTACTTTTCTTTGGTATGTAAACCGTATCGCCGGGGTGTACCATCGGAATTGTTTCGACTTTTCCTTTTTCGATATATGTAATAAGGTCAACTTCTATAGGCTCATTGTTTTTGGTGGGTCTAATTATTTTTATATGCCGAAGGTCTGAGTCCTGCGTCGTACCACCCGCAGTTGATAAAATTTCTATCAATGACACCTCATTCGTTATTGTGTAATTATCCTGTCGAGTCACAGCTCCAAGAACCGCGACTTTTGGAAGAATTGTGCTTATAATTGTTACGGTTAGCTGAATTTCACCTTTTACATAAACAGCTAATTTTTTCTTTAATTGCTCTGTGAATTGCTCTTTTGTTAACCCGGCTGTCACCAACTCACCAAGCAGGGGTATAGTGAACGTTCCCGTCTCTTTTACGGGCCCTTCTGAGGTAAATTCTGGGTAACCCCAGACAGAGATTTTGATTTGGTCACCCTGTCTGATAACATAATTCTCCGATTGCGCTTCAGCCTGAATAGGTCGGCTAGCTGTTCGAATAATTTGTGATATATTTTCCTTAGCAAGCTCGTCCGAAGATGAACAACTACATAAAAGTAAGGAAAAAGTGACAAAGACGATAGAAATAGTTTTCATAACGATATTTAATATTAGTTAAGGGATAATATAAACCCTCATAAATAAAGCCAAATATTATGCCAATCATATTACGATTATAAATTGAATTAATTGTCATTTCTATCAATTTATTGATGGACTAAAATTATATAAACACATTAATCAATGATGAAATGTTGAAACGAGGTAATATTTACCCACCTTGGAATTTGAAAAAGACGCTGGATATTATGTTTTAAAAAATGTGAGTAAATAATACACGTATTTTCTTTAACGAAAAACGAAAACGTGTGTAAACTTAGCAAATTCTTAATCGCGGAATAATTTATTAATGATATAACATTGAAAATCGACCAGAAAAACATGGCATATTAATTGCAAATTATTGGTTTGTCAAATCTATAAAAATATTTTTATAAATAGAAGGATATAAACAAGTGCTATCTGCACAATTTACGATTCAAGAAATACGATCACTCTTCAGAAGACGAAGAATGTTTTTTCTTCTCCCTATTGTTGTAATTACTGGTTTCAGTGCGGTGGGGGCTTACTTACTTAGTGATAAATATGTTTCCTCTACTACAATTCTGGTACAACGTGAACAGATGGTAAACCCTTTCATCAGCAATGAAGTAGCAGCTGCTATAGGTTCGGAAGATAGGTTAAAAACATTCAACGAAATTTTACTAAGTCGCACAAACCTGCAAAAATTACTAGATAGTTTGGATATGATTTCAAAGATAAGCTCAGAAGGTGATCGACAAGCGTTAGTTAACGTTATTGGAAAAAATATTGAAACAGAACGGCGCGGCACAGATGCATTCAGCATAACATGTACAGATACCGATCCTGTAAGGGCGCAGAAAGCAGTAGCTCTTTTGTCTAAGCTTTTTATTGAAACGGTTACCAACTTTGAAAACCAGAGGAGTGACCAAGCCGTCCAGTTCCTGGAAAAAAAATTAGAAGAGATTCGCGAAAAGTATGAAGCCAGCCAGAAACTGATCGTTTCCCAAATTGGAAGGAGTATCAACAGTTTACCTTCTGAGAGCCGAGGTCAATACACACTCATTGAAAATATTGATAGACAAATTGCAGACCTTGATATCAAAACAAAAGTGTATCAACAAACTTTTCAAACACTAGAAACTATTTCACAATCATACAAAATCGACGAGTTGAAGGAGGCTCTTTACAATATTTCTCGAACAGATATTCCGTTCTCACAAGACCTTCGTTCGCTTCTTCTAAAATACGATGACTATCTAAGGCGTTTTACACCTCAATATCCAGATGTGCAGAAAATAGAACAACAAATTTCTGAACTCGTTCTAAGAATTCATGCAGCATTAGTAGGTGAGATAAAGAATCAACAATCACAGCGCTGGGAGCTTGAAAAACGTCGTGCACAACTCGTAGATGATATAAGAGAGTCTTCAATTAGCTTACAATTGAACGACGAAAAAGAAGCAGATTATTCACTTTATCGAAAGCTCTATGATGAAATAAAGGTAAAACTTGAACAAGCACGCACAACGAGAGAACTCGGTACAAAATCTGCGAACCAATTTGTTATTATTGATCCACCAATTGTTCCCACTAAACCAACGAAACCTAACAGACCGCAGTTAATATTAGGAGGGTTTGGGTTAAGCTTATTTGTAGGGTTCCTTTCGGTAGTTTTACGAGAATTATTCGACACAACAATCAGGTCCCCGAAAGATATCGAAATCTACCAAAAACCGATAGTTGCCTATATATTTGACGGTGACGATGAATGATACAATGTTTTCCCAAACCATTTCTAAATATCTGTTTCAATGAAAAAAAGGTGAGATAGTGTCCGATCAAGACTCAAAAATAAATTACGATGATGACTCCGCTTATAAATCGAATGAAAAATTAGTTCGCCTAATAAAAACCATAATAGTGAACCCGGTACGTGCAAAGTATGTAGATGAAACCGTTATTAAGTACAAATTTTATAACTCTTTCAATTATTCAATTCTCGTCAGAGAGAATCCAAGTATCAATCTAACAGTCGGGGTCACCAGCCCTAAAGCAGGCGATGGCAAAACACTCATTGCTTCTAATTTAGCTGTCTCGCTAGCTATGGTTTCTCAAAAAAGTACAGTGTTAGTTGATTTGAACATTGTTAAACCACGATTACATAAAATTTTTGGGGTACAACTTGGGCCAGGACTTTTAGAAGCTTTGAACCACGGCGATATCCATATTTCCCAAACAGCTATAGATAATCTTTTTGTTTTAACGGCTGGGAAAGTAATTATTCCACATGAGAATCTATTCAAGCAAACCACGATTGCTCCAACTTCCAATAAAGAACAGTTAACGCCAAGTCTTGGGCTTGAACAATTTCCTGCTTTTCGGGATATTATTTATTCACTCGAACAAAAGTATGAGTTGGTCATTATAGACATGCCGGCAATTACTTCAGCACAAGTTCCAGTGCTTTTCACAAATCAATTTCAAGGCTTGATTGTTGTTATTAAGAGTGGAGAAACAAAGCGCGAAGACCTAAATACTATGTTTCAACGCATTAATACTAGTCAAGTCTTCGGTTTTGTTTTCAACCGAACAAAAAAGAATATCTCATAACAAGTAAACAGTATGATTTTATTCAGCATTATATCGGTGATGATTATTGTGGCAATTTTAGGTAAATATTCTAAAATCATTCGCCTTAAACATTATGCGATTATTATTTTCCTGACACTCATCGAGGTCAGTCTTGTCATCTACGACATTTTTACAAAAAAAGTACCACCCCCATTATGATATTAAAGGGTGAAAATATTTCCAGAGAGAGCGGAGAATAACTAAAATGAAGACTTCATTTAAAACCGAAGTAAGTAATATTAAAAATTATCTTAAAAAGAAATTGAATAAAGATATTGTAAAAGGAATTCAGAAAGTTCGTTATGCACGATCAATCAAAAGGATTTCAGATAATAGTATCGCTGAATTCGAAATCGTTAAGCAGCTAGTTAAATCGGGAGACACTGTAGTTGATGTAGGTGCCAATATGGGTATCTATACTAAATTATTGTCGGGTTTAGTTGGAGTGAATGGTAGGGTCTACAGTATAGAACCGATTCCTTATACGTTTGATATTTTGACTTACATAGTAACAAAGCTAAAACTAAATCAAGTAACATTGTATAATTATGCAATATCTAATTTTGATGGTTTTTTGAATATGGAAATACCAAGAGGAGAAAATGGACTTGAAAACTATTATACAGCAAAAATAATTGATTCTTCTTGGGAGTCAAAATATCAAACAGTGAATGTTCAGACAAGGACCTTAGAGGGTGTTCTATCTAACGAGGATAAAATATCATTTATCAAATTAGATGTTGAAGGACATGAGTATGAATGCCTTCTGGGTGGAGCTAATATTATTGATAAGTATAAACCATCTTTATTTATAGAAATATGGGGAGATCCAGATGAATCTAATTCTGCTGCTCATCGCACGATGAAATTCCTTGAAGACTATGGCTATCGTCCATTTATTTATGATGATAATAAGCTGCGAAACAGAAAACTCCATGAAACTAAAAATGATTATTTTTTTCTAACAGAAGAACATATCTCTATACTTAGACAACGATCAAATTTATTAACATGAATGCGGCAACATTTAAACTTTATTTTAATACTGGTTCTACAAGGAAGAATTTATTCATCCTTATCTTTCTTTTTATTGTAGCATCTGTGATTTCATTTGTTTTGGTTATATCAGACGGAAATGTATTAGCCGCGGGGATGATACCCGTTGTTCTCGCAGTCGTGTTGGTAACGGCTTATCGGTTGGATTGGGGGTACTATATTTTTATAGGAATGGTATTACTGTTTGACCAGTTTCAAATCCGCGGTTTAGAAGACCCAATAACTTTTAAGGTTTCTTACTTTCTAAATTTAAACGCAATCCACTATCTACCCACGATTAAAGAAGCAGTCGTTACTCCGATGGAGCTTCATCTGTTATTGCTTTTGTTAATTTGGCTGTTAACGATCGCGGTGAAAAAAAAACATGAGTTGGTATCTATACCCTATTGGCCGGTTCCCGTTCTGCTGGTATTATGGGTAATCGGCTCGGTTATTTATGGAAATTTAACCGGCGGTGATTTTGTAGCAGCACTCTGGGAAGTACGAGGCATCTTCTATTTAACTTTTATGTATTTTTTTACACCTCAGATTATAAAATCGACTGAGCAATTGCAGACTTTAGTTTTAGTTTGTATCGTTGCGATTAGTTTTAAAGCTATTCAGGGTCTCGTACGTTTCATCTTATTGGACCTAAATTTTGGAGGTCTTAGAGAGTTAACAAATAGTGAAGACCCTGTATTTATTGTGACCATATTAATGCTCTTTTTTGGTTTTGTACTTTTTAATGTTCGTCATAAACATCGTTTATTCCTTTCTTTGCTCTTTGTTCCGTTGATAGCTGGAATGTACGTCGGACAGCGGCGGGCAACGTTCGCATCCTTCACATTAGCTTTATTCGCGATGCTTTTTCTACTACCTAAAAAAGAACGTTCAATACTTTTAAAGGTATTAGCTGTAGGTTTGGTTTTTTTCGGAATCTATCTTTCCCTCTACTGGAACACATATGGAAGAATTGGAATGATTGCACAACAATTTAAATCTATCGTTTCGAGTGACCCTGAAATGGCGGGGATGAATTACTACTCTAATTTATACCGTGAATATGAAAATTATAATTTAGCAAAAACTATTCAAAGAGCACCTATAATTGGCGTTGGCTTTGGAAATAAATACGATGTAGTATTGCACTGGTTCGGAATCATGGATGTAGTCTCTCTGCTCGCTTATATACCTCACAACAGCATCCTTTGGATGATCGCGAAGACAGGGGTGGTGGGTTTTTTCATCTTTCTTTTATTTATGAACGTTTTCATTTTTAGAATTGCTGCGGTTTTCAAGTCCCTCACTGATCCATATATAAAAGTTGTTGCCATATTTTGCATACTTGCAATAATTAATCAGTTCGTTGTGTCCTATGTTGAAATGCAATTTACTTACTATCGAAACATGACGTATCTCGGAATGATAACCGGATTACTCACACTGTTGGAACGTTACATGCCAAATAATAAATATACACCGACACCTATACAGTATTGAAAGGTTATTTATAATGCGCGAAGACCTTATGGAATTAGAAATGATTGTCGATAAGCTTTTGGAAAACAAAAAAACAATAAATGTGCTTGAAGCTGGCTGCGGTTCCATGAGCCATATTCGCTTTTTTAAGAATATCCATCTCACCGGTCTCGATATTTCTCCTATACAACTTGCGAGGAACACCAACCTTCATGAAAGAATATTGGGCGATATACAGACTTCTGATTTACCCGCTTCCCGTTACGACCTTATTGTGTGTTGGGACGTTCTTGAACATATTAAGAAACCTGAGGAAGGGCTTAAGCGATTTGTAAAAGCTCTTGCTGATGAGGGAATTATACTTTTAGCATCGCCAAATGTCATGACTGTGAGAGGGTTGATTGTAAAATATACACCGCATTGGTTCCACGTTTTATTTTACAGACTTGTCTATAAACGCAAAGATGCCGGTAAAAACGATAGCCCGCCTTTCGTTACATATTTTAAATTTTCGATTTCACCAAAGGCGCTAATTCAATTCGCTAAGCGTAATAACCTTTCAGTCGAATATTGTAAAACCTATGAAATTGATCAGTTAGAAAAAAACAACAGAGTGTTCGGAATCATCTGGAAAATATTTAATGCGCTTATTTTCGGATTAACATTCGGAAAAATAGGTACTGATGCAAGTGAGAGTTTTATGATTATTCTAAAAAAGACACAAACAAACATTGTATCAGAAAGGGAATAAAGTGTCGAGCACTTTAACAACACCAAAAGATTCCGTATCACTTACTCCGCCTCAGAAATTAAAATCTGTCGAAATTTTGGGTGTAAGGGTTCATAACGTTACTATGGTTGACACACTACGTTTGCTAACGGAAATGGCTTTAAGCAATAAACCTCATCATGTGGTAACTGTTAACCCTGAATTTATCATGGTTGCTCAACACAACAAAGTATTTAAGCGGGTCCTGAACAATGCAGCGCTTGCAATCCCCGATGGCGCTGGCGTGCTCTGGGCATCGCGCAAGTTGGGTAAGCCTATAGCCGAAAGAGTAACAGGAGTTGACACGGTTAGACGAATCTCAGCAGTAGCGCGGGGAAAGAATTTGAATATGTTTTTACTCGGAGGCGCACCGGGCGTTGCCGAAAAGGCGTCGGTTGAATTGCAGCGCGAAAATCCTGGTCTTAATATCGTAGGCACTTATGCGGGTTCTCCCGACATTAGTGAGGAAGCAGAGATTTGCGAACGCATACGCTCGGTAAGACCTCACATTCTGTTGGTCGCATACGGTTCACCCCGGCAGGATCTTTGGATAGATCGTAATCTTATTAAGTTGGGAATACCGGTCGCCATCGGAGTAGGGGGTACTTTTGATTTTATAACTGGTAAAGTTCCCCGTGCACCGCAATGGATGCGTGAACGAAATATTGAATGGTTGTATCGCTTATGGCTTGAACCGTGGCGGTGGCGTAGGATGACAGCCCTACCGCGCTTTATGGTCAGAGTTCTACGCGAGATAGATAGTGGAAGCAAAAAGGATAAGCTCTTATGAGCCTCGACATTGCAAAAAATATATCAAAAAATGTAACTGTATTGGCGGGGACTAGAATCGTTACTTATCTTGCTGGTTTTGTCTTAATAATATTTTTACCTCGTTATCTCGGAGCAGAAAATTATGGTAAACTATTTCTCGGTATATCAATTGTTTCGATGGCATCAATATTCATAGATTTTGGAGGTCACTATTTAATTACCAAAGAAATTTCGCGCTCTAAAGAAAACGCTGCCGTTACGATAATTACATCCATCACGAATCGAATATTTTTGTGGTTTTTTTCAATCGTCGGTGTGATGATGTTCGCCCTTGTAGCCCAATACTCGTTGGATGTAAAAATTGTGATACTTGTACTTAGTATCGGCACGTTATGGGAGGGTACCCGCGGTGTACTTTGGTGTGCATTTCAAGGTTTCGAAATGATGGAGTATCCCTCTAATGCATCAATAATTGAAAGCATATTCAAAACAGTAGTCTGCGTGGTTGCACTTATTTTGGGTGCGAATGTAATTGTTATAGCAATTTTATATATAACAAGTTCATTCCTTAATACTGCGATTCTGTTAAAATTCTCAAGACGATTTATTCCATCATTCCCGCGAGTGGAATTGAAAACCTGTTTTAATTTTTTAAAAAATGGGATACCTTATTTTTTGTGGTCGATTTTTGGTGTCGTTTATTATCGAATAGATTCAGTTATGCTCTCACTAATGACGCCAGGGCATGTAGTCGGGTGGTATGGTGTTGCATATAATTTTTTCGATATACTAATGTTCGTTCCGAATATATTATCTATTGCAATTTTCCCGGTTTTTGCACGCTTATGGAAAAAGGATGATCCATCTCTTCTACGCACAACCCATAAAAGTCTTGAATATATAATTATGGTTGGAGTTCCAATCAGTGTTGTGACATTCGCTTTCGCTGAACAGATCATCCAGATTCTTTTCGGGTTAGAACAGTATGCTGCATCTGTTTTCTTACTAAAAATATTCGGTTTAGGTGTATTGCTCGTCTATGTGGATTGGATTATCGGTACTACACTCCTCGCGTTTGACAAACAACGACAGTGGTCGTTAATAGCGCTAATGGCATGTTGTGTAAACATCGCGCTAAATTATTTTCTTATACCATACACACAGCAACATCTAATGAACGGAGGTATTGGTGCTGCGATTGCAACTATCATAACAGAATATTTTGTCTTGATTTCAGCACTGTTCCTCCTTCCAAAAGGTTTTTTCACTTCTTTCAAAATTGACGCACAACTTAAGAGTTTGGCTGCCGGGGTTTTAATGGGAATTACTATCTGGGTAACGGGTGTAATTAATATTTACTGGGCATTCACCTTGGTAATTAGCTTACTTATTTATTTCTGTACATTATTACTATTTAAAACATTAGGGACAGATGAAATTAATTTCATTAAAAGTGCCTTTTCATTTGCCAGTATTAAGAATAGTTTTACAATTAATAAAGATAAGAAATTATGAAAATACTGAATATTATGCCATACGTACCGATTCCTCCGAACTTTGGGGGAGCACTCCGAATGTACCATTTGTTGAAACACATGGCAAAATACCACGAGGTAACAGTACTGGCATTTGGTAAGGCGGAATATAAGCATAGTTTTCAGAAGGAATTTAATGGGCAATTAAAAGCGGTATATTTTGTCGACAGACCTTTTGCAAGAAAATACAGACGCCTGACACAGTTTTATTCTCTTTGGACATCTCAGAGTTTCTTCCGTATGTCAGCTGATAGCAATAAGATGCAAACAATAATTAATCACCTTATTGATAAGAATACGTATGATATTATTCATACGGAATTTGCACATATGGGTTTATACGACTTTCAAACTGATGCGTTAAAAATATTAGACACGCACAACATCGAGTACGAAATATTCCAACGGATGTCTCAAACCGTAAAATCCCCAATGCGAAGGTTGCACTACCAACACGAATATAAATATTTTATGATTGAAGAAATCGAAGCATATAAAAAGCAAAACGCAATCTTTACAACTTCTCAAAGGGATAAAGATATCATCACGAATCATGTGCCCGAAATACCAAAATTCGTGGTGCCTAACGGTGTGGATACATCATATTTTTCTCCAACTGATGAACCTGTTGAACCGTACTCGATGGTTTTCACAGGTATGATGGGGTATTTACCGAATTCCGACGGGATTCTCTATTTTCTTGACAAAATTTTTCCTCTTGTCTTAAAAAAAATCTCAACTGCAAAAATATATATCGTCGGGCAACTTCCTCCGAAAGAGTTGTTGGCTCGTGCGTCGGATAATATTGTTGTTACGGGATTTGTTCCTGACGTCAGGCCTTATATTTCACGCTCTGCAGTATACGTAGTACCGTTGCGTATGGGGAGCGGTACACGGCTAAAAATTTTTGAAGCCTTCGCTATGAAAAAACCTATCGTTACTTCCTCTATAGGATGTGAAGGTATAGAAGTAAAGCACGGAGAATCAGTTTTGATTGCAGATGACCCCTATACATTTGCAGAGCAGGTTATACAGTTGATGAATGATAATAAATTTCAGCGGAATTTGATCCATAGTGGATATGAACTGGTTCGATCTCGTTATGACTGGAAGGAAATCGGTCTGCAAATGGAAGATTACTATAAAATAATGCTAAACAATAAATGGAACCACTAAGTTTTAAACAAAAAATACGCGCTCGCTTTTCCCGACACTCAGTATGGGAACATATTGTTGGTTTATGGTTGTCAAGAAAATTCACAAAACATGGAATCATTGTCGTTTCCGGATTACCTGTACCAAAAGTTGTTAATGCTGGCGGGGAACTTATTGCTGAAAATTGCCAGTTCTACGCGGGTGTCAGATTCGAAATTGGAAAAGGTGCTGTTGTTCGTATCGGTAACGGAACTTATCTAAATCGTAATACGCTTGTCGTTTCTAACAAACTTATTGAGATTGGTCGAGCATGTCGGATTGCTTGGGATGTTATCATCATGGATACTGACCATCATTCTGTGGAAGGCAGTGTGCTCGAGGACAAACCTGTAATCATCGAAGATGACGTGTGGATAGGGTGCCGGTGTATAATTTTAAAAGGTGTTCATATCGGAAAGGGCGCCGTTATTGCAGCAGGTTCAGTTGTTACTAAAGATGTACCATCGCGAGCAGTAGTAGGTGGTGTGCCTGCGCGGACGCTTTATGAAAAAGATAAAGAAAACACGACAAAAAGGTGAGGACATATGTTCACAAATAATAATAATAATAAGTAGCTATGATTAAAGTTTTAATGTACCACTCAATCGTTGAGAAAAAGCCATCGAGTAAATATCAGAAATTTTTTTCTGTCCATGCTTCTGACTTTAGGAAGCATCTTGAGCTATTAGATAAATGGGGTTTTACAGCGATCACGTTTAAAGATTACTTACTAATATGTGAAGGGAAATTGAATTCTCCCAAAAGACCAATCATTCTAACATTTGACGACGGTTCACTCGATAATTATCAAATTGCTTTTCCTCTCCTTAGGGAGTTTGGAATGAAAGCTGTTTTTTTTGTGCTTGCAGATAAGACCATAAAGTCAAACACATGGGAGACTGGCCACGGTAATCCGATGATCCAATTGATGGATCCATACCAAATTCTTGATATTCACACTGCTGGTTTCGAGATTGGCTCACATTCACTAACGCATCCTAAGCTACCAAAGATTTCCCATACAACAGCTTACAATGAAATCTCTCGGTCAAGGATGTTGTTGGAGATTCTAATAAATGCTCCTGTCTTAAGTTTTGCATATCCATACGGCTTATTAAATGATACTATCAAGCAAATTGTTATCGATACAGGCTATTCTATAGGTTGTGCGGTTTATACAGGTCCAGCATCATTCGGTACCGATCTTTTCGAAATCCGTCGTATTCCGATCCCGGGTACGTTGTCTGGGTTAGGCTTTTCAGCACGTGTTCTCACACCCTACGAATACGTATGTTGGATGAACTGGAAAACAAAACAAATATTAGTTAGGAAAAATGAAAAAATTATGCCCACAATCAGGAATTTAACTAATGCGGAATAATTCCGATCATATTAATATAACTGAACCTTTTATAAGTAATCATATTACAGTTCGATGTGTATCCTCTGTAGAGGAATTCTCACAGTTGAAACAAGCTTGGAACGAGCTTGCAACGGCATCGGACTCAACGATCTATCAAACTTTTGAATGGTCGTATTTATGGTGGGAAAATTTTTCGATAAAACAACAGTACGATTTGCAAATACTCCTGTTTTATAGCAATAAACAACTTGTCGGGCTCGCTCCTTTTTTCGTTTTTAAAAATTATTTATTTAATAGAAACTTTTACAAAAGTTTGAGGTTCCTGGGAACCGGAACGGCTTTTAGTATCTCTTTTGGATTATTTAATGATAACGGACCATCCGACTATTTGGATATAATTGTTTTGCCTGGATATGAATCAAACGTGGCTAAATTATTTTGGGAATATGTAAGTAATCAAGATAACCATTATGACCAGATTGAATTATTTAACGTACGCGATGATAGTAAGTTCATGAATTATTTTGTTCCGGTAATTAATAAATCGGAATTTAAATGCCGACGCTTTAAAGCTGATTGTTGTCCGTATATAAAGAAGCCTAAGTCTATTGATGATTTTTTACAGTCACTACCCGCTAGTGTTCGCCGAAGAATGCTACAAACGTATAAAGCTACTAAAGAAGGCAAATTATATAAAATTAACCAACATGAATCAAATGAAGATTGTAAAAAAGCATATGACGAATTAGTGCAACTCCATCAAGAACGATGGAACAGGATAGGATATCTTGGATTTTTTTACGATAAAAAATATTCGGAATTTTTTGCAAATATATTTCGTGTATTCTTATCGAATGGATGGATATGGTTCAAGTCGGCTTACTCTGATAATAAATGTGTTGCTAGCAGGCTCGCCTTCAAATATAATGGCCGTTACTATGATTATCTTTCTGGTTTTGATGATTTGGCACCGGCAGCAAAACGCAGACCCGGACTTGCACTACTATTAGACATGCTGAAGGATGCTATAGAAGATAATTCTCATTGTCTTGATCTATTAAGGGGTGATGAACAATATAAATTTGATCTTACTACATCGTCCAACTGTAATTGGAATTTCATAATATCCATTTCACATAAACGTTCTAAGATTATTACTACTCTTCAAGCTATGCTCATGTTGATTAAACTATTTAGCTTTCTCAATAGCCGCGAAATAAAATTATTGAAAGTTCAACAAATGCAACATGGATTCTTTTCTGCGATATATTATTATGTAAGATTTCGTTTTAAGAATTTAGTGTCGAAAATAAAGTTCATGTCCTCAAAACATAAAAATCTTTGAGAATATTCTATTATGAAAGTTATTACATTAGTTACTTCAACCAACACAAGGCCCGAACGAGACATTTTAAAGAAGATGGAACGGGAGGACCAACATCCACGTGCTACACTTTTTGCAGATACACTAAATTCCGACCTGCTTGACCTAAGATTCCTCGAATTTGTTACACCAAAGTATCGGCAAAATATCTATAAATTACTTCCACCTGCCTTAACTCAAGTAATCGAAGCGTATCTTCATAGAAATAATTATGATGCAATCGTTTCTTGGGCTGAACAACTTGGACTTCCGCTGGCTTTCTTACTAAAAATCACAAGGCAACGGGTGCCCCATATAGCGATATGGTCATGGATATCGAAACCAAAAAAAGCTTTATTGTTAAAACTTACTTACACAAAATTTAGTAAAATAATATTAATGTCCTCAATGCAATATAATTTTGCTGTCGATCGTTTAGGGATTCCTGAATCGAAAGTAAAATTGTTGAAATGGCCCATCGATCAAATATTTTGGAGACCCATACTAGCTACTACCGACATGATTTGCAGCGCGGGTCGTGAGATGCGGGATTATGCAACTTTATTACAAGCAATGGAAGGGTTGGGTATCAAATGCCACATTGCAGTTGGCGCTGTGCCAGGTAAAAAAGATGCATGGCAGCAAGACCTTAAAAATTTACCGACGTCTCAAGAAAGCATCACCGTAGGAAGAAAAACCTACAACGAACTTCGCAACCTTTATGCACAATGTAAATTTATCGTCGTTCCGCTTTATCCTACCGATACAGATAACGGAACAACAACAATTCTTGAGGCAATGGCGATGGGTAAAGCAGTGATAAGTTCGCGCGTTGACGGGCAGAGGGATGTTATACAAGAAGGAAAAACAGGGCTGTTTGTTCCACCGCAAGACCCTCGTTCTCTTCGTGAAGCAATTCAATATCTTTGGAATAATCCAAAGGTAGCTGAGGATATGGGGAATGCAGGAAGAAAACACATCGAACAGTTCCATACGCTCGACAACTGGGTCAACGAAGTAAAAATAATTGTCGAGGAAGCTATATCGAATCATGTTAAACTAAAATAAATCAATATTTTCTTATGTTACACCAAATTCTTACAAAAATTGCACAAGGGGAAGCAAGTAAAACAGCCGTAATCGCGGAAACACAAGAGATTACTTATGCTGAATTAATCAGAAATATATACACTCTTTCTGATATGTTGATTGTTGAAGGATTGAGAAAAGCTGATAGGGTTTTAATTTTATTAAACAATCCGATCGAAATCATCACATCTTTCTATGCAATTCTGAGAGCCGGTGGAACAGCTATTCTTCCACCCGCAACATCAGATTTGTCAGATACTCAACGTATTTACAATGAATTTACACCTTGGTTAATTATTTCTAATAAAGAAGCAATTCGTCTACAGCCTGAAATACTTAATACAATTAACTGTCCGATATTTTATATTGAAAACAAAAATCTTTTCCAGTCGCGCCAAGCTGTTGGTATAAACACAGCCAACCTTAGTCAAACAGACGAAAAAATCACCAAACTATTAAATCTAAATGACGATGATGGTTCTTTTATTATTCTTAACCGCGGAACAACACGCCATACCAATGCACTTATCTTTACGCAGGCGATGATTCAAAGGATGTCTGAGAATTTGAACCGTGTTATGAAATTCCAAACCAATATCCGCCAATTATCCCTCCACCCTCTGAACGATATTGATGGATTGCTTACATTAACTCATCTGCTTACCACGGGTTCTACGATCGTACTAAAAAACGATGATTCGAAACCATTAGAAATTATTCAAACACTAATAAAGCATCAGTGCAATGCAATATCAGCCAATTCGAAAACATTCACAGAATTGGTTTCCAGCATAGGGTCGCTCTTAAAAGAGGTTGCTCCTCAATTGGAATTGATTGAACTTCACGGGGCAGCTCCCAAATTGTTCGAGAAAAAGATTCTCCTAAATGTATTCCCTAAAACCCGATTGTATTTATATTACGGAAATCCCGAGGCGCCAGCGAGTTCAGTGATTGAGTTAAGAAGTGAACGTCGTAAAATCGATACTATCGGGAAACCTATTCAGGACGTTGAAGTAACAATAAGCGTGAATAATACTCATCAAGACACACAAAATCCCGCAGGAGAACTTTTAATTAAGGGTATTAACACAACAGCCGGATATTGGCGGCAAGGGAAAATTCAAACCGACTGCTTTATTGACGGTAGCAGTGTAGCCACTGGCGATGTCGGTTACATAGACAACAAGGGCTATGTACATTTATTAGGCAGGAAGGATGAAATTATAGACATAGGCGGCGTCATAATTTCACCTCTAGAGATAGAAGAAAAAATTCATGAGGTGTATCCTGAATATAATATCTGTGTTGTTGGAATCCCGAATCCCGAAAGAGAATCCTTCGAGATACCGGTTTTATGTTACACAGCAAGAGAAGGAAAAACTATTATCCCTTCTGAGTTATTTCATATACTCTCGCCTAAGCTGCGACAACATCAGATACCGAGAATTGTTTATAGAGTCGACAAATTCCCAAAAGCAGGAAATATTATATTACGACAAGATTTACGAAAACAATTAATCGAAGGCATAAAGCTTTCTACTATTAACGTTGCATGAATAGAGTTTATGTGAATGCGAAAATATTGTCAAAAATTTAAGCTAAACTGCATACTTGTATTTAAAATCTAAAGGCTATGAGATCAAAAAAAAATACTTCAGTTCGTCAACGCTGGTGAGATGAAATTATTTATTGTAGTTTAAATTATAAATGAGTAAAATACTAATTATGGTACGAACAAAGATCATCACTTCCAGAGAAGAATTGTTATTGCTTGCAAAAGCATGGAATCAACTCCATATCGCAGTAAATGGAAGTATCTTCCAAACCTTCGAGTGGAACGCGAGTTGGTGGGATATATATAAACAAGATAACTATCTCCTGCATGTATTAACCATCTGGCATGAAGATATTCTCGTTGGATTAGTACCATTCTTCCATGAAAGTTATAATTTTGGCATAGTTAAGTATTCCCGCCTTAGGTTTATCGGAACGAACGAAACGTATGGGGAATACACTCCGCTCGTCCATCCTCAGTTCGAACAAGAAGTATCAATTGCGATGTCTACATTTTGCGATGAACAATTACAAAAAAACCGATGCGATGTTCTATTGCTATTCAGGTTCCCGCCCACATCTAACTTTATGAAAATATTTCTCGCGAAAATCGAATCCGATGGTATTAAAGTCGAATATATTCCTAATTGCATACCACGCGTAAGTATGGAGTTGCCTGAAAGTTGGGAAAAGTACCTAGAAGGGCTATCTCCAAATGAAAAACAAATGTTACAGAGGCGTCAAAGGTCAATAGTTAAACAGGGTGTAGAATTAGAAAAAGTTATTGATTCATCACTTCTCGACAAAGATTATGACGATTTTGTCCGATTACATATAGCATCGTGGAACAATCGAGGAATGTTAAGTTACTTTTCTTCCAAAAAGTTTGAAACATTCCAAAGGTCGATTATATCACAGTTTCGGAAAGAAAAAATTGCCAGGTTGTATTTTTTCAAGAAAAATGGTGTCCGTTTTGCGGCTGTACAAGCTTTTTTTCTTAATAAGGTTTGTTGCTTCTACTTAAGCGGATTAAACCGAACACATGACTTGATACCATACAGCCCAGGAAAAGTATTATTGAGTCTAGTCATTAAAGATGCGATTGAAGAAGGATTTAAAACCTTTGATTTCCAAGGTGGTGTAGAAGACTACAAATCTCGTCTTGGTGGGAAAAAAACAAGTTTCGCAAAAGCATATTTATGGAAACCTGGAATTAAAACATTCAAGATATTACCAATACATATATTGATTGGTTTTAAACAATTTATACAAAATAAAATGCTTGATGAGATATTTTTGCCTTTTATGAGGAAGATTTATCGAAAAATCTTTACAAATCAGTTATGGTTAGTGAGTTTATGATTTTACAAATCATTCAAATATTATTGTTAGTTTTTATTGGGTTGTTAATTTTTTACTTATCATTATTAAGTGTTCTTGCCTTATTTGCTCGGAACAACATTTTAAATTTAAAGAACGGTTTTAAACAGTTCGCAATTGTAATTCCTGCTCACAACGAAGAGATGTCGATAGAAGAGACGATTCAGAGTATATTAAAAATAGAATATCCTCGCTCGCATTTGGACATTATCGTAATAGCAGATAATTGCACAGACCGGACTGCAGAGATTGCTCGCGAACTCGGTGCGAAAGTTCTTGAGCGGACAAACTCTGACCAGCGTGGTAAAGGATATGCGCTGCGTTGGTGTTTCGATATTATTCTTGGTCCCAAGTATTCTTTCGATGCTATTGCCGTTATAGATGCAGACAGCACTGCATCAAAGAACTTTCTCAAAGTTCTTAATCAATATATTCATATGGGGTCAAAGGCAATCCAGGTAAGCGATATGGTAAAACCTCAACCCGGCAATTGGAGTTCAGAAATTACCCGACTTGGTTTTACGCTTTATAACCATGTTCGTCCGCTCGGACGTAAAGTCATTAGGTGTTCTGCCGGCATTCGTGGAAATGGAATGTGCTTTTCCTCAAAAACGTTGCGTGATATTCCTTGGAATACTTACTCTTTGAATGAAGACCTTGAATATGGACTGCTACTCCTTTTAAAAGGTGTAAATGTTGATTTCGCTCCTGAAACTAATGTACTTGCAACAATGCCGGCTCAAGCTTCTAATGCTGTGAGTCAGCGCTCAAGGTGGGAAAAAGGAAGATTCCCGGTTATTAAAAAATATAGCATGAGATTGCTATTAGGATCTTTTTCAAAAATTTCTTACAGGTTATTCGATGCTTTTATTGAGTTAGTGACCCCGGCATTCGTTAATTTGTTTGGATTTGCACTTCTAATGTTCTGCTTAAATGGATTGTTTCTGAGTTTTGGTATATATTCATCTAAACTATTTTTGTTTCTTTGGGGGATAGTTTTATCACTAGGGCTTATACATGTGACTGTCGGACTTTTTGTGGCGGGGGCAGACCGAAAATTGCTAAAAGCATTTTTCTATATTCCGAAATATGCCCTATGGAAGTTGATGGTTTATTCCCGAATTATCAGTAGCCAATCCCAAAATGAATGGATTCGTACAACGCGCGAAAAAAATAAATAAATCTTATGAGATAATTATTATGTATACTATATTAATAATCGAAGATGACGAATTGCAGATAGCGCTATTGCGTCACTTTTTAATAGACGAAGGGTTTATAGTCTACGCTACCGCTGATGGACCACAAGGAATAGCTATTTTTGAAAGTCAAAAAATAGACCTTGTTTTACTCGATATTGGTATACCAAGTATGAGCGGGCTTGAGGTATTGCAAGAAATTAGAAAAATAAAATGTGATGCAAAAGTTATTGTTATTACAGGATATCCATCGGTGGAGTCATCTGTACAAGCCATCAAATATGGCGCTTCTGAATATTTGCAAAAACCTATTGAGTTGAAGATACTCTTGGAAAAAATAAAAAACACCCTACAATCGAATGGTGATTTCACGAGGTAAAAACAATATGAATAAAAATGTAATAAATAAAATAATTGTACTCCTTTTACTTATAGTATCGCTGGATATACTGGTGAATACTTCAGTTTATGCTTTTTCTCAAATTGAGAAGATAGCGAATGTGAAAACATATCAAATCGTAAAAAATTTTTATGGATTTGGCAGTTTATCTGTTAAACCAAAACATCAAAATCTCATGCTGGAAAAACGATCTATAGGTTTCAGCTCTGGGTTATCGGATATGAGAGCGATAAAGAACATGTTTGGTACTTCACTGTCATTCATACAAGGTACTAACCAGTTTATATTTTTGTTTGAAAAACAAAATCAAGTTGGTGAATCCCATTTCCGGGATTATAACCTATTTCCAGAAAACCGAACATCTCTCTTTGCTTCGTTCGCGCTGATAAACGAAACGAGTATTCCTACAGCTCCAGATTCTCTTACTATTACTGCAACAGCGAGTTCAGGAGGGACAATAGACCCTTCTGGTTTAGTGCGTGTAAGAATTGATGAGAATATAACATTCCAAATCACTCCCGATGAGGGTCATTATATCACAGGAGTTTATGTTGATAACACTTATGTTGATTCTACTACAAGCTATACTTTCATAAATGTTATATCGGATCAATCTATTCACGCAGAATTTGCTATTAATCAGTACACCATCACTTCAAGTGCAGGTGCAAACGGTACAATATCTCCGTTAGGTGTTGTAAATATGAATTACGGAAGCAGTCAGCAATTCATTATAACGCCGGACGAAGGTTATCATATTGGTGCTGTTTACGTTGATGACATTTATGTCGACTCAACAACGAGTTACACATTTAATAACATTACTGCCAACCATACAATCAGGGGAGTGTTTGCTATCAATCAGTATACTATAACCTCAAGCGCTGGTGCAAACGGCACAATAACTCCATTAGGTATTGTGAATGTGAACTATGGGGCTAATCAGCAATTCACAATCATTCCGAACACTGGTTACCATGTAGATAGTGTAATAGTTGATGGAGTACAAGTAGATTCGACGACTAGTTATACATTCAATAATGTAACTATGGATCACACAATATCTGTGAGATTTACGGTTGATATACCGGTTACAAATATAAAAGTATTGTTGCAGGGGATATATCTTTCCGGAATGATGCAGTCCACACTCCAGGGTCTTATACCACTAGCACAACCATATAACTTGTTCCCTTGGAATTATAGCGGAACCGAATCTGTTATTTCAATGCCCGATAGTATTGTCGATTGGGTATTAATTGAATTAAGGACGGGACCTGGATTATCCACAAAAGTAGCCACTCGAGCCGCCTTGCTCAAGCAAAACGGTTTAATAATGGATACCGACGGAGGAGGTCCAGTAAAGTTTTCTGGCATACCTATCGGAAATTATTATGTTGTTATCCGTCATAGAAATCATCTGGCGGTTATGAGTGCCACAAGTCTTAACTTAACTGCTGCAAGCGATTTATATGATTTTACGATTAGTCCAGCCAATTATTATGGTAATGATGCAAAGTCTCTCGGTCTGGGAAAATACGCGATGTACGCTGGCGACTATTCCGAAGACGGATTTATAGATAGCGATGATTTTATTGGTCCCGACAATGAAATGTTCCTGAGTGGCTACCGACGAGCAGACATTGACATGAACGGATTTATCGACTCGGATGATTTTATACATCCTGATAACAATGTTTTCAAAGGAACTCATGTTCCAAATTAAGTTTAGAAAAGAAATAAAGGTGTACTACTATGAAAAATAAATATATATTGTTTGCTTTTTTACTCCTTCTTACGCTTCAAGCTAAAGCACAAAACCCGACATACGAGCTTGGCCTGAGGAACGATACTCTTGTCAGTTCTACGGTTTATGAGTTTGATATTTATATCTTACGAACTGGGAGTACTACGTTTGAACTGGCTTCTGTTTCTCCAATTCTATATTATGATACAACAATATCAGAGGGTACTGTCTCATACACAATAGTTCCAGGCACATCGCAATTAAATTCGTTACAGCAGCCATCAGATAGTAGATTGACCATAGTCGGGAATGAATTACGTATATCGGCAAACCCTCCACCAAGCTCAGGGTCCGGTACAATTATTTCAGTTACACCTGGTTTACGCATAGGAAGGTTCAGGATAACTAGTGATAGTTCTTTCTCCAATAAACAAGCCAATATAGTTTGGAAAAATTCTAATCTCCCATTCACAAAAGTGAATGCTTATGTTGCGGGGATAAATACATCTATCACAGATTCCACCGGTCATCTAAATGCTTTGACGAACGCATTCCTTTCAGTTCTCACGATTACAAATTTATCACCTTTACCAACAGCAACTGCTGGTATATTATATAACGATACTCTTAATGTTACAGGAGGTAAATCTCCATATAACTGGACGATTGTTGGTGGGTCTCTACCAACGGGCATTACATTGTCATCTCAAGGAATTGTCAGCGGAACTGCAACTGTTGCCGGAACTTATAATTTTACTATCCAGGTTACGGATAGTTTTAATATAAGTACGTCAAAAACTTTCACTCTCGAGGTAAATCCTAATGTTGCCGCTCGACTATTATTCATTCAGCAACCGACTAATGCTTTCGCCGGAAATATCATTACACCACCTGTAACGGTGCAGCTTACAGATACTTACGGCAATAATAACAGCACACAAAATGTATCAATCTCAATGAACCTGATCGGTACCGGTACGATAACTGGTACCAATCCTCGGCTTACGAACTCTGCCGGTCTTGCCACATTTAACGATCTGATTATTGACCAGGCTGGAAGCAAAACGCTAATTGCATCGAGCTCTGCACTCATCCCTGATACAAGTGGTTCATTTATTTTGAGTACATTTGTAATAAATGCTTCTGCCGGATCAAACGGTACAATTACACCTTCCGGATCTGTCAATCTCAATTATGGTGTCTCACAAACATTTACATTTACACCTGATACCGGCTACCACGTAGATAGCGTAATTGTAAATGGAGTGAAAGTAGATTCGACCACGAGTTATACATTTACTAATGTTATATCCAATCATACAATCAGGGCAGTGTTTGCGATTAACCAGTTTACTATAACCTCTATCACTGGAGCTAACGGAACAATAACACCATTAGGTGTTGTGAATGTAAACTATGGAGCTAATCAACAATTCATAATTAGTCCGAACACTGGTTACCATGTTGACAGTGTAATAGTTAACGGCGTAAGAGTAGATTCGACCACGAGTTATACATTTACTAATGTTATATCCAATCATACAATC
>CAZOQB010000027.1:27220-38735 GCA_964581995.1 uncultured Ignavibacteriaceae bacterium
CTAACGGAACAATAACACCATTAGGTGTTGTGAATGTAAACTATGGAGCTAATCAGAAGTTTACAATAACACCTAACACTGGTTATCACGTGGATAGTGTTATAGTTAACGGAGTGAAAGTAGATTCGACAACGAGCTACACATTCAATAATGTTACTACAAACCATACAATTAGAGTAGTGTTTGCTGCTAATATACTGACGATAACGTTTAACACAAATCCAGCAGGTTTATCATTTAAAGTTGACGGTATAACTTACAGTACGCCACAAATATTTAACTGGACAGCTGGAAGTAGCCATGTAATCACGTCAGACAGTATGCAGAGTGTTGTAACGGGGACACGGTATATATGGAATAGCTGGACAAATGCAACCAAGCTAACAGATACAATAGCTCCGTTAATTAATACGACATACACAGCGAACTTCACAACGCAGTATTTGTTGACGATGATTGCAAACCCGGGAGGTACTGCCACCCCACCGAGTGGATGGTACAACGGAGGACAAGAAGTATTGATTACAGCAATACCTAATACAAATTTTAGTTTTAATGTTTGGAGTGGAAGTGGATCTGGTTCATACAGTGGATACATTAACCCTTCGAGTGTAATTATGAATGGACCGATTACTCAGGTGGCGAGCTTTAGACAGAATGATGTAAACGTTACTGTACAAACGGTACCGAGCGGACGAACATTTTGGTTTAACTATTCTCTATACACATTGCCTCAGACTTTTCCTGTAGCTCCCGGGACAATTCGTTATCTTGGTGTCGATAGTCCACAACCCGGTGCAAGTGGCGTACAATACGTGTGGAATAGATGGAGCGATAGTGGAGATATGTACCATAACATTCAACCATTTAGTGACACAACATATACGGTATATTTCACAAGACAACATTATTTGACAATGATAGCCGGCAGCGGTGGTACGGTAACACCAGCGAGTGGATGGAGAGATAGCAATCAGATTGTGCTTATTAAAGCGCTACCTAATCAAGGCTACATTTTTAAAGGTTGGACAGGTACTGGTACTGGCTCGTACAGCGGTTTACTCGACTCAGTATATATATCTATGAACAGTCCGATTACACAAACGGCATCATTTGCGCCAGATACCATGATAATAACAGCTAGTGCAGGAGTAAACGGAACGATAACGCCTTCAGGAAATGTGAAGGTAGTATATAATACCAATCAATCGTTTATTATTACACCTGACCTAACATATAACATCTCCGATGTTGTAGTAGATGGTATATCGGTAGGAGCTGTGAGTTCGTATACATTTAATAATGTTAGGTTGAACCACAGCATAATAGCGAGTTTTACGAGGACTGGTTATACGATAACAGCTACGTCCGGACCAAACGGAACTATTACTCCATCTGGTCCTATATCAGTAGAACATGGATTGAGTCAACAATTCACGATAGCTCCGAATATTGGTTATCATATAGATAGTGTATTAGTTAATGGGGTAAGAGTAGATTCGACTACGAGTTACACATTCAACAATGTTACTGCAAATAATACAATCAGAGCTGTATTTGCTATTAACCAGTTTACGATTAACTCAAGTAGTGGAGCAAACGGAACAATAACTCCATTAGGTGCTGTGAATGTAAACTATGGAGCTAATCAGAAATTCACGATAACCCCAAATATTGGTTACCATGTAGATAGTGTAATAGTTGATGGAGTGAAAGTTGATTCTACGACGAGTTATACGTTCAATAATGTCACCGCAAACCATACAATCAGGACAGTGTTTGCGATTAACCAGTTTACAATAACCTCAAGTGCCGGATTAAACGGAACAATATCGCCGTTAGGTATCATAAATGTAAACTATGGAGCTAATCAACAATTTACGATAACACCGAACACTGCCTACCATGTTGACAGTATAATAGTTAACGGAGTGAAAGTTGATTCTACAACGAGCTATACGTTCAATAATGTTACTGCAAGCCATACAATCAGAGCAGTGTTTGCGATTAACCAGTTTACTATCACCTCAAGCGCTGGAACGAACGGGTCGATATTACCTTCAGGAGTTGTGAATGTAAACTATGGAGCTAATCAGAAATTTACAATCACCCCGAACACCGGCTATCATGTAGATAGTGTAATAGTTAACGGAGTGAAAGTAGATTCGACAACAAGCTACACATTCATCAATGTTACTGCAAACCATACAATCAGGGCAGTGTTTGCGATTAACCAGTTTACTATCACCTCAAGCGCTGGAACGAACGGGTCGATATTACCTTCAGGAGTTGTGAATGTAAACTATGGAGCTAATCAGAAATTTACGATAACTCCGAATACCGGCTACCACGTAGATAGTATAATTGTTAACGGAGTGAAAGTAGATTCTACAACGAGTTACACTTTCAATAATGTTACTACAAGCCATACAATCAGGGCAGTGTTTGCGATTAATATATTGACAATAACATTTAACACAAATCCAACAGGATTATTGTTCAAAGTTGACGGTATAACTTACAGTACGCCACAGATATTTAACTGGACAGCTGGTAGTAGTCATGTAATCACGTCAGACAGTATGCAAAGCGGAGTAACGGGGACACGATATCTATGGAATAGCTGGACGAATGCAACTAAATTAACAGATACCATAGCTCCGTTAGTTAATACGACGTACACAGCGAACTTTACAACGCAGTATTATTTGACGATGATTGCAAATTCGGGTGGAACTGTTACACCACCGAGTGGATGGTACAACCGAAACCAGAAAGTAACGATAACAGCAACTCCAGATCAGCAATTCAGGTTTGTGTCTTGGAGTGGTTTTGGTAGTGGAAGTGGAGCATACAGTGGTACTAACAATCCAGCAGAAGTAACGATGGACAGTCCGATATCGGAGACAGCAAATTTTGCACGGCAACCGATTCAGATTGTGGTGCAGGCAAATCCGCCTGGTAGATATTTTCTTTATAACGGTGTATCATATAACACAATGCAAACCCGCACAATAAATCCAGGTGATGTACAATATTTAGGAGCTGTTTCACCTCAGGATGGAGGAAGTGGGATTCAGTATATATATAGTCATTGGAGTGATGGTGGTGCACAGTATCATACAATAACGCCGGACTCTAACACGACGTATACTGCAAATTTCACAAAACAACATTATTTGACGATGACAGCCGGCAGCGGTGGTACGGTAACACCAGCGAGTGGATGGAGAGATAGCAATCAGATTGTGCTTATTAAAGCGCTACCTAATCAAGGCTACATTTTTAAAGGTTGGACAGGTACTGGTACTGGCTCGTACAGCGGTTTACTCGACTCAGTATATATATCTATGAACAGTCCAATAACACAAACGGCATCATTTGCGCCAGATACCATGATAATAACAGCGAGTGCAGGAGTAAACGGAACGATAATACCTTCAGGAAATGTGAAGGTAGTATATAATAACAATCAATCGTTTATTATTACACCTGATCCAACATATAACATCTCCGATGTGGTAGTAAATGGTTCGTCGGTAGGGGCGGTGGGTTCATATACATTTAGTAACGTGAGGTCGAACCACAGTATAATAGCGAGTTTTACGAGGACTGGGTATACGATAACAGCTACATCCGGGCTAAACGGAACTATTACACCATCTGGACCGGTATCAGTAGAACATGGTGAAAGTCGGACGTTCACAATGACGCCGAATGCTAACTATCGTATTGATAGTGTTCTTGTTGACGGAATCTATATCGGTGCCTCGCCGAGTTATACATTTGAAAACGTTACATCCAATCATACAATTCGTGCGACGTTTGTTCTGAAAACTCTCTCGGTTCAAATCGATACACATCCTTACAATCTCCTTTTCATCGCCGATGGACAAACATATACCAGTCCGTATACATTTTATTGGGCGAGTGGTTCATCCCACAATATAGCAATTGTAGATACTCAGGACCTTGATGTTGGAATTCGTTTTCTTTGGGTGAATTGGAGCGATGGAGGAGCGAAACAGCATACAGTAGTTCCTATAAAAGATACAATATTTACTGCATACTTTCGACCGCAATTTTTCTTGACGATGAATGCTGATACAGGAGGTTCAATAAGCCCGGCTAACGGCTGGCAGGATAGCTCACGTGTTGTTTCAATTTTTGCATATCCGAATGCGGGCTACAAGTTTGACAGGTGGCAGGGTATAGGGGCTGGTTCCTATTCTGATACAAGTAATCCTGCTACAATCACAATGCACAGCCCGATTACAGAGACAGCAACATTCAAACGATATCAGGCGAATATTACAGTTCAAACAAATCCAAGTGGGCTTTCAATAGTAGTTGATGATACTTTATATACAAGTCCAAAAACATTTAGCTGGCAGACAGGCTCTACTCATATGATTGCAGTCGTTGATACACAATCAGGTGGTGTAGGGACGCGCTATGTATGGAGTAATTGGAATGATGGAGGACAAAAAATACATACTGTTGTGCCTAACTCTGATACTAGTTTCTTAGCAACGTTCACAATTCAGTACTTTTTAACGATGAATACAAATACCGGCGGTTCTGTAACTCCTCAGAGCGGATGGTTCAATCGCAATCAATCCGTTACAATTACTGCCATTCCTGACCCTAACTATAGTTTTAACATCTGGAGTGGAAGCGGAGATGGGTCGTATTACGGAAACAATAATCCTGCAACAGTTACGATGCGCGCGCCGATCACACAAACTGCAAGCTTCAGACAGAACCCTGTTAATACAACTGTTCAAACAAATCCATCGGGTCGTTCGTTCATATTTAATTGGGTAACTTATACAGTGCAACAGACTTTCAGCGTAAACCCTGGTTCAGAGCAACTTTTGAATGTTGCATCTCCGCAGCCGGATGTTTTACCCGATAAACAATATGTTTGGAAAAGTTGGAGTGATGGAGGTGCGCAATCTCATTCTATATTCCCCATGTCAGATTCTACATTTACTGCAAACTTTGCTACACAATATGCCATCACAATTGTAACTACACCGATTGGCGGCGGAACCGCATCTCCAGGTGGCCGCAATTTCTATACTGTCGGTGATACTGTATCGGTTCTCGCTACGCCGAGCAAAGGGTACGCATTCATCGGTTGGACAGGTCCTGTTACAAGCCAATCTAATCCAACCATAGTTATTATTGATAGTCCTGCTGTAATAACAGCGAACTTTGCGCCGGCTTTTGAGGTTACGGTATCAACAACACCTTTAGGGCGTCGGATAACTGTCGATGATTCTACTTACACCAGTCCAAAATTATTTAATTGGTTGCCGGGTTCAACCCATAGTATTGGAACCACTTCTCCCCAAAGTGATACAATCGGTATTCGTCACTTCTGGACAGGATGGAGCGACAGTGGCGACATAACACATACCGTATCTATTACAACTGATACTTCATTCAGAGCAGACTACACGACTGAATATTACTTGACTATGAATTCGGGAAGTGGGGGCACAATAAATCCTCCTGATGGATGGTATCAAAAAGGTGATAGTGTTGTAATTACTGCGATACCCGATAGCGGATATTTCTTCAATAGATGGGAGGGAATAGGTATTGGCTCTTACTCCGGTAACAATAATCCAGCTAAAGTTTTCATAGATAGTCCAATTTTTGAACTCGCTATATTCGGTCGTATATTACTACCACCCATCCTAACTGGAATTCCTGATGGAGCTACAGGCGTTTCCACAAATCAAATATTGCAATGGTATAAGTATTCGGGTGCTACATCTTATACTCTTCAGGTCTCGACGGATTCTACATTTACAGACGTGACACAATTTATTTATAATAGTTCTTCTATCATTGATACCTTTACTCAGATATCCCAGTTTGCTAACCTCAAAACATACTATTGGCGAGTTAAGGCTTCAGTCGGTGACGATGAATCAAAATATTCTTCCGTCTATAATTTTACTACCATTACAGCAGCGATTGTTGCGGTTTCACCATCAAGAGACTGGGCGACTGGTTATACGTATCAAATACAGTGGTCGCACACGAACCTAAGTGGTAATATAAACATTAAACTTTCAATCGATGGTGGTAAGACATACACACCTATAAAAGTCAATATTCCGAACTCGGGTATAACAACGTGGACAGTACCGACTATTGGAATAATACAACCTGCCGATAGTTGCAAATTACGAATTGAATCATTCTTAAATAATGCAATATACAGTGAGAGTAACATCTTCGCGATAGTTTCAGGAACTCTACAGACTATAGTTAGGCTGTCAACGTCGATCCCATTTTCAAATGAATCATATTCATCAACCGAATATAAATTGTTTAGTTTGCCGGGGGTAGTCGATACAATTAGTGTTGGTGCTTACCCGCTTGGAACTCAAAAAATTGATTGGAGATTGTTTGCAGATAACGGTAATCCAGAAAACTATCTTGTTGAACTCTCTATAAATTCTCCCTTAACAACCGGAAAAGGGTATTGGTTCGTTAAAAATGGAAACTTCGACATACCGGTATACGATATGGTAATGCCTCGGTTGGATTCGAGTGCAATACTTAGCATCCCGCTTCAAACCGGTTGGAATATTATCGGAAACCCATTCAATAAAAATATCACATGGCAAACGGTGCTTGAGGCGAATGGATTGCCGTCTTCTGTGCAATTATATGGATACAGTGGAATGTATATTACGAGCGTTTACCTAGAACCTTTCAAAGGATATTATTACTTCAACGAAACAAACTTAACAAATTTGAAAATCCCGTACCCGTTCGGCAGGGATAGATTAAATACATCTACATTGGCGGTAAAATGGAAAGTACAGCTTTCATTTGAATCTGATATAAATCAAGATTCCGAAAACTATATTGGTATTGCCCCCTTGGCAAAAGCCGGAATGGATTACCTTGATGGACGCAAACCGCCCCTATTTTTAGACCAAGGATTCCTGTATTTCTCTCGGCCTGAGTGGGATGGAAAATATAGCAGGTTCAACTCAGATTTCCGTCCCGCACTTGGAGAAGGGCAGGTTTGGAATTTTGAAGTGTCTAATCCGCGAAAGTCGGAAGGACACCTTGATTTTTCTGGTATTGAAAATATTCCTGAAGAGTATCAAGTTCTTTTAATAAATGTGCTGAATAATGTTCCAATCGACATCAGAAAACGAAACAGCTATCTGTATGAAACAGTCTCTAAAACAATGCAGTTTAAATTGATCGTAGGGTCGGAAAAATTTGTTCAACAGGAAATATCCAACTTAATCCCTGAAAGTTTCGAGCTTGTTCAAAATTTCCCAAATCCTTTCAATAACTCTACATCAATAAGTATTAAGCTGCCATATGAATCGTTGCTCCGTTTGGATGTTTATGACCAAATAGGTAAACATATAAAGACACTTCTAGACGCACGATACCCTAGTGGCGTACACACGGTTAGATGGGATGCAACTGATAATCAAGCGAAGCCCGTTGCAAGCGGTGTTTACTTCTATCGTCTGATGAGTGACGGAAAACTTCTACAAACAAAAAAAATGATAATGATTAAATAGGTGTTGCTATGATAATAAATAAAATCTACAGTCTCAGTCGAAGCTTAATTTATATTTTATTGCCTATACTTCTCAGCATTTTTGTGGACATTCAGAGCTATGCACAAAGCTCCATTGATGATATACGTGCAATAAACGTAAAGTGGACTTTGAAAAATGAAGTGATTGTATTGAATTACGAACTACCCGGTTCTCCCGATAAAAAATATGATGTTAAAGTAATAATGAAGAGGGAGAGTGATCCCATATTTTATGCGATTCCTGCTACTGTGGAGGGGGATATCGGTGAAGGATATTTTTCAGGTATAAAAAAAGAAATCCGTTGGTATTATCGGCGCGATTATCCGCAAGGGCTTCAAGGTGAAGATTATTTCTTTGAAATCCAAGTGAAAGAGGTAGCAAAACAGAATGTCTTACTTTACTACATCGCTGGAGGTGTTGCAGTAACAGCGGGAGTAGTAGCTTTACTTATGAGTAAAAATCCGAGCGTTCCACCACCGAGAGAATTACCTTTTCCACCGGTGAGGCCACTAGATTAATTTGGAGTAAGGATTAAATAAACGAATGTAAATAAAATTGAAATTAGAAGATGTCAGATAATAATTAGGTGATTCAATAAACTTGTACATTTTTTAAAACTATATTGCCAAAATATAATTCACATTAATATTAAACAGCAACAGGAAATTGTTTTATGAAAAAAATATCTAAAAAGGTAACTTCTGGTAAGAGTCCTCGAAAAGGGCAGCTTCATACCAGTGATTATTTGAAATCTATCGGTGTGCCGGACCTTCATCCAGCGACCAGCCCGTTCGACCCCGGATATGATTTTGTAACGTTAGAGAGCCACCTCGAACAAAGTCGTCATCTTATGTCCATACTCAAAATCTCGATGGCATGTTGGATGATTGCCAATGAAAAAGTAACTCGACGTAAAATTGCCGCCGCAAAAAAATATAAAGTACCGACTACAACCGGAGGAGGTCCATTTGAGGTGGCTTATGTTCAGGGTAAACTTCCGCAATATTTGGATCTCGTTGCGGATTTCGGCATTACACGGATCGAGTGTGGTGAAGGATTTACAGACATCTCATTAAATCCTCGGGAGATTGTAAAGATGGCTCACCAACGAGGGCTTGAAGTACAGTTTGAACTCGGCAAGAAACACGAAGGTGCCTTCAGTGAAGATATCGTAAAAGGATTGATCGATCAAGGAAACAAGTGGCTAGATGCGGGCGCGCTCCAATTAGTTGTAGAAGCTCGCGAAAGCGCTCAAGGTGTTGGGCTTTTTGATGATGATGGCAATTTTAATGCGGGTTTTGCAGATAAATTTGCTAACGCTTTCGGACATAACGTTGTGATGTTCGAAGCACCGAATAAACCCAGCCAATTCGCATTGCTTGATCATTTTGGTCCTGAAGTCCACCTGTGTAATGTCCGTTTGGAAGAAGTGCTGCGCGTGGAAATATACCGACGGGGATTGCATTCGGACGCGTTCGCAAAAGATAATTTGAGACCGAAAGTTCCAAAATAATTTTATAACGAAAAAAATCATTAGAGGAAATTAGAATGCCTAGCAAATCTGTTGTTATAGACTGTTTTCCCGACAGTGCGAAACGTTATAGAGAAGGCTATGCCGTTGTTGCCGTAGATGTTATTCGGGCAACTACAACTGCGGTTACTGCCGTCGCAACTGGTAGGAGATGTTTTCCTGCTCCGTCCATTGAAATGGCTCTCCCATTAGCAGCTCGTCTGGACCATCCAATATTGGTCGGTGAACTTGGCGGCAACATGCCGTACGGTTTTGATATGAATAACAGTCCGGCTGAAATCGCTGTACGAAAAGATGTGATGCGTCCTATGATTTTAGTATCATCTTCAGGTACGCAATTAATATATAACACAAGAGAATGCGATGCCGGATACATTGCATGTTTTCGTAATTCAAATGCAACCGTCAACCATATTTTAGATAGGCATCGTCGTGTTGCTGTGATCGGAGCCGGTACACGCGGTGAATTCCGGGAAGAAGATCAAATGTGCTGTGCCTGGATCGCTGATGGGCTTATGAAAGCAGGTTTTATACCCGAAGACGAAAAAACAATCGAAGTAGTCAATAGGTGGAAAGATAACCCTATCGAATCGTGTGCGAAAGGAAACAGCGCTGAGTATTTAAGAAAGAGCGGTCAACTAAAAGATCTTGAGTTCATTTTAACGCATGTAAATGACACTGATCTAGCTTGTTTGATGAAACACGATGAGGTCGTGCGGATACCTGTTTCTGAGTAAAATTAAATTAAATTAGAATGAGTAATAATAATCAGTTAATAATCAAAGATACGTCAGTTCCTGTAGTTGTACTAAGATTAAAACATCACTTGAGTGTAGATCTCCTTCGGAGCCTTGGCCGTCTTGGAATTAACGTTTTCGGTATCGATACAAACACATGGTCTCCAGGTCTTAATTCTCTATATTGCAGAAAAAAATTTATTTTTGATATAGATGATTCAAGTTCAGAAGCCACGGTTCAATTCTTGCTTGATGTCGGAAGAAAAATAGGAAAACGTTCCCTTCTTTATTCCACTAATGATGAGACGTCAATTCTTCTTGCAGAACATGCTGAAATATTAAGTGAATACTACAGCTTCCATCAGCTCCACCATCAGCTCGCAAGAAAACTAGTGAATAAAAAGGAGATGTACTTTCTTGCTAAGCAACATAGTATACCGACTGCAGAAACTACGTTTCCTCAGAGTCGTCAAGATGTTGAAAATTATATAACGCAAGCATCTTTCCCGATAATGCTTAAAGCCATAGACGGTGATATATCCGCTCGACGTTCAGGGAAAAAAATGTTCATTACAAATTCGAAAAGGGAACTATTAAACCTTTACGACCAATTTGAGAATCACTCAGACCCTAATTTCATGTTGCAAGAATATATTCCAGGTGGCGAAGATACCGTTTGGATGTTCAATGGATATTTCAACAAAAATTCGGATTGCCTATTTGCAATTACCGGAAAAAAAATTCGTTTAGCCCCAGTATATACCGGCTACACGTCGCTCGGCGTATGTCTCAAGAACGATTCTGTGGAAGAAACGACAAAACGATTCATGAAAGAAATTGGGTACAAAGGAATTCTTGACATCGGTTACCGGTACGATTTCAGAGATGGAAAATATAAAGTCCTCGATATCAATCCACGGATCGGTGCGACGTTCAGATTGTTTGTTGGAGAGAATGGCTTGGATGTTGCACGAGCTCAATATCTTGACCTCACAGGTCAAGAGGTACCTGAGAGTAAAATCGTCGAAGGGCGTAAATGGTTAGTGGAGGATCGTGATCTTATCTCGAGCATCAGATATTACCGCGACAAAAAGCTAACAATTAGAGAGTGGATAAGGTCATTCCGAGGCGTTCAGGAGGTAGCTTGGTTTGCAGTTGATGATCTTCTGCCGTTTTTTTTGATGTGCCTGGGAAATATCAAAAAGATTTTATTTCCCTTCAGCCATAGGAGGTGACAAAATTACTTTTATAACAGTTAATCGGAAATCTATTTGGGATATTTTCCGTAAATATATTCTGTCAATGTTTTAATTTCATCGTCTATTGGCACTACCTGATTAATAGCATTTTCTTAGCATGAACAAATTTACCAGCCATAATCTTATATACATAAATTCCCGAGGATAGGGTTTTGGACGAGAATTCTATGGATTTGTAACCTGCAGCTTTAAATTCATCCACAAGTGTTGCCACCTCACGACCTAATACATCGTAAATTTTAAGTGATACATGACTGTTAATAGGTATCTGATATTTGATCTTTGTAGAAAGATTAAAAGGGTTGGGATAATTTTGAAATATGTTAAATTCTATCGGTAATATGTCAGGCAAAGAACTATCCCCGAATGCAGACGCTTTAATATCTTTAAGTA
>CAZOQB010000028.1:0-32461 GCA_964581995.1 uncultured Ignavibacteriaceae bacterium
GTTAAAACTTTGCCTAAAATCACCCTAATACAGCAACCGATAATCGAACGCTTTCAATAATTAATAGTTGACTTTTATCACAAACTCTACTATATTATTCCATAAAATTTTTGTTTTTGAGGCACAATGTTTAGGTTACACAAAAATAATGGCTAAAACCACGGGTCAATATCAACAACAGGAAGTAGGTGTATTTGAAGCTATGCATTTCTTACGCAATGTTCCAATATTTTCTGACATCGAAGAGAGCGAACTCTTACAAATCGCACGAGTTGGCGTCCGAAAAAAATATAAACGCAACAGCATGATTCTCCTCGAAGAGGAGATTGGCGCCGCTTTATTCGTTATAATAACTGGAAAAGTAAAAGTCATAAGAAGCGATGATGACGGACGGGAAGTAATCTTATCTATACTCGGAGAGAATGACTTTTTCGGAGAGATGGCTTTGCTTGACGGGCTTTCACGCTCTGCCAGCGTAGTAGCGATTACAAAAACAGAACTCTTCATGATTCATCGTAGAGATTTTCTGAAACTCCTTCACGATTTCCCAGCTGTTGCAATTTCACTGCTTAAAGAATTAACTATGCGTTTGCGGAAAGCAGACACTCAAATAAAAAGTCTCTCACTAAAAGACGCAGCCGGTAGAGTTGCAAACGTAATCTTGCAGCTTGCCGACGATATAGGAAAAATTAGGAAAGGGCGAGTTGAGATCGACCAACTACCTCTACAACAGGACCTAGCGAACATGGCAGGTACGTCGCGCGAAACTATTTCAAGAATGGTTCACATGTTTATTCGTAAAGGTCATCTCGAACTTCAAGGGAATAAACTGATCATCAACGACTACGAAAAATTTAAGAGCTTATACTTGTAAAAAATTAATCAATAGGGGGCTATGAGACTCGAAAATAATATTAAAGCCAAAACTACAGATTTACATCTCCATTCGTCTTGCTCGGATGGAAATTTAACTCCAGATGAGTTAATGAAAAAAGTGAAACAAGCCGGGTTAAAATGTATAAGCATAGTTGATCATGATAACATCGATGCAATAGATGTAGCCATCAAATTTGGAAAACAATTCGATATTGAAGTTATACCCGGTGTTGAACTAAGCACAACCGTTAATAATCTAGACATCCATATTTTAGGATATTTCATAGACTACAATAACAAAACGTTTCTGGATTATTTGAAAATTTTCAAGGAAGAGAGACTAAAAAGAGCTGAACGAATTGTGAATAAGTTAAACAAATTAAAAGTTCCCCTGAAAATAGAGTCTGTGATTGCTAAGAATTGCACGGGTAGTATCGGCAGGCCTCATATTGCTAACGCCCTTGTAGAAGGAGGCCTGATCGGAAGTTACCAGGCGGCTTTCGATCAATATATCCGGAATGGCGGTCCGGCTTACGAGAGTAAATATACGCTTACACCGACTGAAGCTATTTCACTGATTAACAGCGCCGGCGGTTTATCTTTCCTCGCCCATCCAAATTATATAAAGGATGAAAAAGTATTCTCTGAATTGATCAATCAGGGTATCGACGGTATAGAGGTAATACATCCCAGCCATTCACCCGAAACAGTCGATTTTTTTCAAAAGATAGCAAATGAATATTTTCTCTTAATGAGCGGTGGTTCTGATTATCACGGCGGATTAAAAAACGATGAAAACGCATTCGGTGCTTTTACCATACCTTACAAAATGGTAACTGCAATGAAACAACACTTATTTAAGTAAAAAAAAATCAGGTAAGACTATGACTCAGACATCAAATGGAAAACCAAAAAATTATCAAGGTAAATTAATCGCAAAAGATCTTAACTTTGCTATAGTGGTTAGCAGATTTAATGATTTCATCACAAAGCGTTTATTGGACGGTGCTCTCGATTGCCTCGAGCGGCACGATGCAAACCTTGACAATGTTGTCACTGCTTATTGTCCCGGAGCTTTCGAAATCCCACAAGTAGCAATCAAGCTTGCCAACTCCGGTTCCTATGACGCAATTATTTGTATCGGGTGTGTAATTAGAGGTGAAACTCCTCATTTTGATTATATCGCCTCTGAGGTAACAAAAGGTGTAGCGCAAATTGGACTTTCAACAGACGTTCCAGTTACACTCGGTGTTCTTACTGCCGAGTCTCTTGAGCAGGCAATAGAAAGAGCTGGTTCAAAGAGCGGGAATAAGGGTTGGGATGCAGCACTCAGCGCTATCGAAATGGCTAACCTTTACAAATCTTTCTCTAAAAAGAAAAAATAAATTTTTTTAATTAGAGACATCATGCGCCCATTCATTGTTTTCTTTGCTTTGCTTTTTTTCTATTGCTATTCCTTATCTGGTATCGGTGATTGGAAATCCCTCACCTCCAAAAAAAATGTCCGCGATATAACATTTCTCCAAAATAAAATATGGGCTGTAAGTGATGGAGGTATGTTCACATATAATTTATCCGACAGCAGCTTTCAAGAATTTTCTCCCATAGAAGGATTAAAAAAAACCGACCTCAAATCTGTTGGTGTCGATAATAGTGGCAAAATATGGATTGGGTCATTCAGCGGATACTTAATAAGTTATCAACCTGCCAAATCCCAGTGGGGTTACTATAACGATATATTTATACTGCTAACTCCTGAAAAGGCGATTAATAATTTATCATCTTTTGGAGACACTCTCTTCATCTCGTCGGATATTGGTGTGAGTGTTTTTAATATTAAAGAAGACAGATTCAATGATACGTATATAAAATTTGGGATCAACCCACAATTAAGCGGCAACGTCAAATCATTATTAATTAACAACGATACGATATGGATAGCAACGAATAACGGTATTGCTTCAGCCTGGCGTTATCAAACGAACTTAGTTGCCCCTCAATCATGGAGAGTGTTTCAGACTACCGATGGATTACCGTCTAACTCCACAACTTCGATTTCAGTTTTCAACAATGCCTTGTTTGCATCAACTGCAAACGGCTTAGCGCAATTCAACGGAATAAATTGGCAGTTAGTTCAAGGAACGTCATCCCTCAACATAATAAATTCAATATCCACGAACAGCGGCTTGTATTTTATAACTTCACAAAGATTATACAAGCTAAATTACGATTTCTCGATTGAGGTACTGAAAGATTTTCAAAATCTTACTTTAACAAACATTAATTATTCTGACGGAAAAATATTCTTAGGGACTTCAACAGAAGGAATAAAACAGTTCGCAAATTCAGTAATAGAAAAAAATATTTTGCCACCCGGTCCACCCACGAATACCCTGGTCGGCTTGGCTGTAGACAATGTTGGCGACTTATGGGCCGGTACAGGAACCAGGGAAACATCGGAAGGGTTTGTTCGGTTCGACGGAAAAAATTGGCACCAATACAATGTCGATAATTATCCAGAGTTAATTTACCCGACTTACTACAGAGTTGATATCGGTTACGACAACTCTAAATGGATTAGCGGTTGGGGCAAGGGCGTTGCGCTCGTGAACAACCAAAATCAGCTCGTCCGGGTTTTAACTAAATCTAACGGTCTGCCCCCCACATTAACCAACGATACTAACTATGTAGTTGTAGCCGGTGTTGCAACAGACAAAGCGGGGAAAGCCTGGATTAATGTGCGTACCGGCAGGGGCGATACGCTTCTGGTAACTTATAAACCGGATTCAACGCTCGAATATGTAAAATCTCCAATTTCGTTTGTCGGAAATGATATAGCCATAGATTTTAACGGCACAAAATGGATTTCAGCAAGAAACGAAGAAAATAGACAGGGTGGTTTATACTTTTATAACGAATCCGATACGATACGCGGTATGCTTTTCAGCTCGCGTTGGGGTAGAGTTTCAAAGGCGAACGGACTGTCAAGTGATAATATTTCGGTTGTAACTGTTGATAACGAAGGTGAAATTTGGGCTGGTACCACCGATGCGGGTATCAATATTATTTTTGACTCAAGCAATCCTCTTAACCGTATAGCTCTATATTATCCTCTCAGAGATCAAAAGATTAATGATATTCTGGTCGACCCGTTAAATCAAAAATGGGTTGCAACGTCGAAAGGCGTATATGTACTTTCACCGGATGGAACGTCCATTCTTAACCAATACACAGTTGAGAGCACCGACGGAAAATTGTTAGACGATAATGTACTATCGATAGCGATGAACAGACAGAGCGGCGTCGTATATTTAGGAACGGACAAGGGGATTTCTGTTTTACAAACTACTTCCATAACTCCGGTTAATTCTTTTGGTAAAATTATTGTTTCACCAAACCCATTTGTAATACCATCTAATAAATCTGTTATCTTCGACGGTTTAGTAAGAAACTCAACGATAAAGGTATTGACAGTTGACGGCAAACTCATCAAAGAAATTGTTACTCCCGGCGGCAGAGTCGGTTTATGGGATGGTACCGATTCAGATGGAAGCTATGTTGCGAGTGGTATTTACATCGTAGCTGCATATTCGGAGGACGGCAACGAGGTTGGCATTGGCAAGATTGCTGTAATCCGTAAGTAGTTTCAATGGATTCTTTATCTTCTATAACGGCAGTAGTCGTTAATTATCAAACACCGGATTTATCTTCTCAAGCTTTAAAATCATTCCGTAAGTTTTATCCGCAAATTCCAATTTTAATTATTGATAACGGCTCGAAAGATAATTCACGAGAAGTTCTTAAGAGGATAGTTGACAGCAATCCAGACTTAATAAAATTTGTAGCCAATAAAAAAAACATTCATCATGGACCCGCTATGCATCAGGCGATCGGTTTGTTGAATGATGAGTTCGTACTCTTCTTAGATTCTGATTGTGAAGTACTCAAGGGTGGTTTCATCGAGAAGATGTTCACTGCACTTGAATCTGATTCCCATAATTACGCTGTGGGAAAACTTGTCCACATGAATAAGCGTGGGTTTGACGTTGCGGAGGGTCAGAATAGCATAAAATACATTCGCCCGATCTGTATGATAATACGCCGTGCACTGTACAAGAATTTAGAACCATTTCAGTATCATGGCGCCCCGTGTCTAAAAAACATGATTGATGCTGGTAAGCAAGGATATAACTTGATCGACTTTAATGTTGAGGATTATATTCATCACAAGGGACGCGGGACCGCTTCAAGGTTTGGATATAATTTGGGGATGAGAGGGAAGATTAATTTCATTTTAAATAAGGTTGGGTTGTGAAAATCAAAATTTATTGAATTTCTTGCTTCATTCCTCAATTTTTCGTAAATTAGAGCAACAAAAATTTAACTACCAGGTTTCCCCCAAATTTTAGAGAATTTGAAAGGCGGGGATAGTAAAACCTGGTTTTTTACTTTTATCAAGTATATATCATAAATGTTTGAAGACTTAACACAAAAACTCGAATCTGCCTTTAAGAAGCTTCGGGGTTACGGCAAAATTACAGAAGCCAACGTCGCGGAATCGCTTCGCGAAGTGCGTCGTGTATTGCTTGACGCCGACGTCAATTATAAGGTCGTCAAACAATTCATTGAAGATGTTCAAAAACGCGCAGTAGGTCAGGAAGTAATTGCAAGTCTGAACCCGGGCCAACTCATAATTAAAATTATTTATGATGAACTGATTAAACTTCTTGGAGAAACACGACAAGAAATAAAGTTTGCCGCTTTACCGCCTACAATAATCATGGTTGCCGGTCTGCAGGGTTCGGGTAAAACAACTTTTTGTGCAAAATTAGCTCTTTACTTAAAAAGTAAAGGCAGATTTCCGATGCTGACTGCTGCCGATGTTTATCGTCCTGCTGCAATCGACCAACTTATTCAGCTTGGTAAGCAGATTGAGGTTCCTGTACACTACGAACGTGGTAAAGGAGCGGTAGAACTAGCGGTAGAATCTGTTGACCATGCGCGCAAAGCTGCCCGCGATGTTGTTATAATTGATACAGCAGGACGCATGCATCTTGACGATGTGATGATGCAAGAAGTTGAGAACATTAAATCGAAAGTGAATCCGCACGAGATACTGTTCGTCGTGGATTCGATGACCGGACAGGATGCCGTAAATACTGCCAAGGCTTTTCATGATCGATTGGATTATGCGGGTGTAGTATTAACAAAGTTAGACGGCGACACACGTGGCGGCGCTGCCATCTCTATCCGCGCCGTCGTCAACAAACCGATAAAGTTTGTTGGCGTAGGAGAAAAATTAGATGCGCTTGAGCCATTCCATCCCGACCGGATGGCATCGCGAATTCTTGGTATGGGCGATATAGTTTCTTTCGTCGAAAAAGCACAGCAGCAATTTGATGAGACAAAAGCACAAAAGTTAGAAGATAAACTGCGTAAGTCTCAATTCAATCTTGAAGATTTTTTAGAACAGCTTCAGGAAATAAAAAAGATGGGTCCGATATCTTCGCTTCTCGGTATGATACCGGGTATGAATAAATTACCCGCAAATGCAGAGGTAGATGATAAATCACTGACCAGGGTAGAAGCAATCATTCAGTCGATGACTAAGAAAGAAAGGCACAACCCGAATCTGTTAAACGGAAACCGCCGCAAAAGAATTGCAACCGGAAGCGGCACGTCGGTGCAGGATGTAAACAAAGTGCTAAAGCAATTTTTTGAGATGCAGAAAATGATGAAAATGGTATCTAGGGGCAAGATGCCTAAGAATTTGCGCGGACTAAGGATGCCAACAGCTTAAAAAACTTAAAGCTCAGACAGAAAAACCTAAAAATTGGACAAAAAGAAGCTTTTTTCAGGTTTGTAAAAAATAAATTTAAGAAAACCATATATATTACAAGCATTAAACAGATTTTTTTCATATATTATATAAAAATTTAAAGGAGTTAGATTTTGGTAAAGTTACGATTACGACGCATGGGAAAGAAAAAACAGCCAATTTACAAAATTGTTGCTGCTGATTCGACATCTCCTCGTGACGGACGTTTTATTGAAGCAATAGGAGTTTATAATCCACAGACACATCCAATGACCGTTGAGGTCCATGAAGGAAGGTTGTTTAAATGGATGAAGAACGGTGCACAGCCAACCAGTACAGTTGAAAGTTTATTGAAGCGTAAAGGACTGATGCTAAAATGGCGGTTGGTTAAAAAAGGAGCCGACGATGCATTGATAGCAGTCGAGATGGAAAAATTCCAAATGCTTCAGTCCGAGAAATTGCGTCGCGAAGCAGAGAAGAAATTAAGGCGTAAGAATGCTCGTAGAAAGAAAGCCACTGGCGGCGAAACTAAAGAAGATGCGCCCGTAGAAGGTTCAACACCACAAGTTTAGATTTATAAAGTCAAAACTAACATAATGACGCTCGCATCTGAAATGCGGGAATCTGGGTAATATTGTTGAATTTTGAATTGTAGAAAGGAGCAACCAATGAGAGAATTTATCGAATTTATCGCTAAGAACCTTGTCGATAAACCTGAAGATGTTTCGATCAGCGAAGAAACTAAAGACAACAAAATTGTTTTTAAGCTCAAAGTCGGTGAAAGCGACATCGGAAAAGTAATCGGTAAGAAAGGCAAGACTGCTCAAGCACTTCGTACATTGTTAAGTGCGGTCGGTGCCAAAGAAGGCAAACGAGCCATTCTCGAAATAGTTGACTGATACAGAGCAATAAATAATTCTAAAAAATCATTTAACAAAAAAATGCTTCCTGCGTGTATTTATTCCCGCAGTTGCAATTTATTTTATTTTAATTATGTAGTAGCCCATGAAATCAAAGTTAAATTTATATGCTTTAGGAACCGTAAGCCGACCATATGGAGTGAGAGGGCAATTTAAGTTTAAGCCCTTCATCGAACATAAGCGCAGATTGCTTACGCTTAAAAAAGTATTTATCGGACCGAGCGAAAAAGATGCTAAACAGTATGAAGTAACAGAGGTCAGGTTCAGTAGAGACGGTAATATTGTCAGACTTCTCGAGATAAGTAATCGTGAAGCAGCCAAACAAATAAACGGTCAGTTTTTATTTATTTCCGAAGAAGACGTTGTAAAGCCACCCGAAGATCATTATTATATACACGATATAATTGGGTGCACTGTTACTTTCGGCAGGAAAAAACTTGGCGATATTATTGATGTTCACCGACGGACAGAAGGATTTGCACAAGATATATGGGTAATCGAAGGCAAACCCGAGATATGGATTCCGGTTATGAGCAAATATCTCAAGAAAATAGACATCAAGAAGAAAAAAATTTCCGTTCAGGATGTCGAAGGATTTCTTCCTGAATAAAATCGGTAGCTACTATTATGCGGATTGATATAATCAGCGGTTTACCGAAGTTGCTTTCGAGTCCGCTTAACAACAGCATCATAAAGCGTGCGAAAAAGAAAAATAAAGTAGTTATTCGCACGCACGACTTGAGAAAATATACTCACGATAGGCATAAAACAATAGACGATACACCCTACGGCGGCGGCGCGGGAATGATACTTAAACCCGAACCAATTTTCGAGTGTATCGAAGCGCTGCAAAAAAAAAGAAAATACGACGAAGTAATATATTTAACTGCCGACGGAGAAAAGTTCAATCAAGCGATTGCGAACGAACTTTCCTTAAAAGAAAATATAATTCTACTCTGTGGACATTATAAAGGTATCGACGATAGAGTCCGGCAGACTTTAATTACCAGAGAAATTTCAATCGGTGATTATGTTTTAACGGGTGGCGAGTTGGCTGCCTTGGTTCTTGTAGATGCGGTAGTTAGATTACTGCCAGGTGTAGTAGGCGATAGCGAATCGATGTTAAATGATTCGTTTCAAGACGGTTTATTAGATGCTCCCTTTTACACAAAACCACCTGAGTATAAGGGTTTAAAAGTTCCTGATGTTTTACTTTCGGGGAATCATAAAGAAATTGACAAATGGCGTAACGAACAGCGTTTGAATAAGACAAAACAACGCAGGCCTGATTTAATTAAACATTAAAATAATTATAAGAAAATAATAATCGGACTAACTATGGACAAAATAAAATTAGTTGAAGCAACACAGTTAAAAACTGATATACCAAATTTTAAAGCCGGAGATACTCTGAATGTACACGTGCGTGTTATTGAAGGCGACAAAGAACGTATACAGCAATTTCAGGGCGTCGTGCTCGGTAGACACGGCAGCGGAATGAGCGCAACTTTCACGGTCAGAAAAGTTTCTGACGGTGTAGGCGTGGAACGAATCTTCCCTTTGCACTCGCCACGTGTTTCGAAAATTGAAGTTGTTAAAGAAGGCAAAGTACGCCGGGCAAAACTCTATTACATCAGAAAGCTCGCCGCAAAACAGATACGGCAAAAAACCTCTGTATGAAGAAACTTGGCATTGTTGCCAACTTGTTAGCTGTACCAATTTATTATAAGCTAAAGGAAAGTACAGACACTTTCGAGCTGGTTGCTAACTCAAACCCGGAAAATGTAAAATTGCTGCGTGAAGATAAACTTGACGCAGCTTTTTTATCCCCAATTGAATATGCACGTCACTTCAATATCTTTTCTGTAATCCCAAATATTGCGATTTCTTCAGAAGGGTTTAGCAAAACGATATCTCTCTTTTTTAAAGAAGGATTAAAGGAAATTAAATCCATCGCAACAGATTTAAAAAACCCTTCGGAAATGGTGCTTGCAAAAATTGTAATGCTCGAAAAATATGATATTAATCCTCAGTTTATCCAACAGACCGGCAATCTAAATGATATGCTTGAAAAAGCAGATTCAGCTTTAATTATTGGCGAGCCTAACCTGAGTAGTTTAAAAGAATTCCGGAGCAAGTTAGACCTTGTGGATGAATGGTTTGATATTACAGAACTTCCTTATGTTCATGGATTCTGGATAAGTCGTGAAGAAAAATTAACTCCAGCAGAAATCGGTTTAATTCAAAAATCAGCATCGTACGGAGCAAGTCATCTTACTGAGATTGCTTCATTATTTCGGGATTACCAAACCGATGAACTTGTAGAGTACTTAGCGGCATTCAATTATGAGTTCAACTCAAGAATCGAATCGGGTCTCTCCGAGTTTTTGCGGATGGCTTATTATCATCATATAATTGACGACTTGCCAGAAATAAAATTTCTAAAAGAGAACGGTAAAACCTTGTCTCTGAATTAATATTTTATCTGTTTTCTTTTACTTTCCCTACCGTCAGAATATAAACCGGCTCTTCTTCTTTCAATTTTAAAACCTTCTTAACATTCTCGTCATTAAAAGCTCCGATAGGGCAAACGCCTAAACCCAAGCTTTGAGCCTGTAATAGTACATTTTGTGCGGCATGTCCTACTTCTATATGTGCGTATCTAACCGACCGGTCGCCGTATTTCCACGACAACTTTTTATAGATTGAAGTGATAACAATATCGACGGCAGCAGTCGATATCTGAGCTTGACTGAGTGCGGCTTTCTCAAGCTCGAAACGCCGATCTCCACTTTCCACCAACTTCAGAGTATGTTCATCAGGCTTGTAACGGTAAATTCCAGCTCCTAGATCTTTTACATTCCCAACGACGATAAAAATCTCAAGCGGGTACAAAGCTCCCGCAGACGGTGCAGTTCTTTTACCATCCGAAGAAGTTACGCCTTGACATGCCCATAATAATTGACTTAACTCCTCTATCATAACCGGCTTATCGCTATAGCTTCTAATCGTCCGCCGGTTATGGATCGCCTCTTCAAGCGAAAGTTTTCCAGTAAACTTAGGTTTTGTTAATTTAATGTTGTTTTCTGTCATCTTTCCTCCACTTAATAAAATATTAATATCCCAAATCGATATTATCATAACTAAACAAAATAAATATTTAAATATCATAGTTTTATCTCCTCGTTGTCGGTTAAAATATATAAATATCATTTATCACTGTCAAATATGTTGTTATTTCACAAAAAATCATTAAATTATATCAAAATATCTGACGGGTATGCTCAAGCAACTTCAAATACAAAATTATGCGCTGATCGAAAAATTGGATGTAGCTTTTAATAGCGGACTTAATATAATCACCGGCGAAACGGGCGCGGGTAAGTCGATTATAATTGATGCTTTGAGTTTAATCCTTGGTGAAAGAGCTGATACGGATGCAGTTAGAAAAGATTCCGAGAAGTCAGTTGTGGAGGGGATATTCGGGATATCGCTTAACAAAAAATTAAAAATACTTCTGGAGAACCAAAATATCGAATACAGCGATGAGTTGATTCTAAGGCGCGAAGTTTCATTAAAAGGCCAAAGTAGATGTTTCGTGAACGATTCACCGGTTTCACTCAATATCTTGAAAAACATAGGAGATATGTTGGTAGATTTACACGGACAGCATGAACACCAATCGTTGTTGCGGACGGAGACCCATATCGACCTTCTTGATGATTTTATCGGATTGGATGGTTCTGTAAATGATTATGGTTTGTGCTACAAGGAAGTAACCAAGATTATTGAGCAATTGAAAGAAATAAAGTCGAAGGAACTGCAATTAAAAGAAAAGCGCGATTTGTATGACTTTCAGATTAAAGAAATTGATGCAGTGAGTCCCGTTTTAGGTGAAGAAGACAAACTTGAAGACGAGTTAAAGATTTTAGAGAACTCGGAAAAGCTCCACGAATCTACAGCCCAGCTTTATGATGTGTTATACGAAAGCGATAACTCGATATCCTCTCGTTTGGATTTAGTTCGTAACCAGCTTGAAAAGTTATTACAAATAGATAAAACATTCGAGCAGATGTTAGGAGAGTTAAAATCAGCAGAAGCTGTTGTGGAAGAGTTGGTAACATCCATCCGTGGTTATAATTCACATATCGAATTTAACCCAGGTCGGCTTGAGGAAATCCGGAACAGACTTGGGTCAATCACGTTGCTTAAAAAGAAATATGGCGGATCGGTGGAATCTATTCTCAAGCATCGGAAAAAAATCGGTGAGGAAGTCGCGCTTGCTGAAAACTTCGATGGAGAGATTAAAAAAATAAAAACCCAGTTAGCGGAAAAAAGAAAAAAGGTTTCCGAGGCAGCGAAAAAATTAACCGAAAAACGCCGCGAGGGAACAAAGAAAGTAAACCGTGAAATAGTAAAGGTTTTAGCCGAGTTGGGAATAGAGAATTCAAAGTTTGACGTTAAAATAGAAAATCGCCAATGTCCGGATAAAAACGATGAGGACGGAATTGTTCAACTCGGAAAGCAATTTTACGAAACAACATCAAAAGGGATTGACTTAATTGAGTTTTACATCTCAACAAACATCGGTGAAGATGTTAAGCCGTTGGTTAAGGTTGCATCCGGCGGCGAAATATCTCGCATTATGCTTGCCCTGAAGACGATATTGGCAAAGTCGGAGCGGCTGCCGCTTCTTATCTTCGACGAAATAGATATCGGCATTAGCGGAAGAATTGCTCAAGCCGTCGGGTTAAGTCTGAAAAATCTTTCACGGTACCATCAGATAATTGCAATCACACATCTACCGCAAATTGCCAGCTTGGCTGATACGCATTACATCGTGGAAAAAGTTGAGGACGGTAAGCGTTCGTTCACGAGTATGAAGAAATTAGAAATCAAAGAACGGATACATGAAGTTGCAAAATTACTAAGCGGTAAAGAGGTAACTGAGGCAGGACTAAAAAGCGCGCGTGAGTTGATTGGAAATAATGTATAAAAATGTTAAGGTATAATTACATATATATTACTTTAATAGTTTTCGGGAATATATTTCTTGCTTGTCGACAGGATGAGATCATTTTACCAAAATTAAGCCTTAGACTAGATTTAGATTCAGTCGTGTTATTGGAAGGGCAAGAAATGTTTACGAAGGTAACTTTGGAGAATATTGGTTGTGATACTGCGAATCTTGTACCATTCCTAATGAAAGAAGATGTCAACGGAATCCTGTATATCTTAAGAGACGAGATGGGTAATAAAATTCATTATGACCCAAATTATTTTGCATCAGAAGGTTCGACTTCTCCAAATTTAATTATCCCTCAAGGAGATTCCGTAAGTGAAACTCACGATCTTTCAGGTTTGTTTCGAAATTGTGAGACTTCGTACTTTAATACCCTAAATTGTCTGCGCCCAGGTCATTATTCGATACAAGCATATACCATTCCTGTTATAGACTCGCTATGGTCAAATATCATTGAATTTAAAGTCATTAAGTCGATTGGTGAAGAATTAGACGCACTAACCCATCTAAAAGAAATTGAACTTTCCCGAAGAAAGAATTTTGGCGATTCTACTTTCATTTTTAAATACGAAAATTTTATTACAAATTTTCCTAAAAGCATTTATGTACCACAAGTATACGATAGATTAATATTTTTACTTAAATATTCACAACATCATAATAACGAAGAAGCAAAAAGAAAAGTTTATGGACTGCTCTATAAATTTCCAAATTATTATAATTCGTTAAAATATTTTCGATCTTTATACTATAATTCTACGGAGGATGAAAAATTGGAACTCATAAACAGTATTTTAAATAAGTACCCTGGAACTTCCATTGCTAAATATTGTAATCAATTATTGAAACAAAATATTAAATAAAAAATTATGTCTCTACACATATATAACACACTTACACGACGAAAAGAAGAATTTAAACCCATCCATGAAGGCCGGGTTGGAATGTACGTTTGCGGTCCCACTGTTTACGGGCATTCGCACGTCGGACATGCAAAAAGTTATATCTCATTCGATGTCATCGTTCGTTATCTCAGGTATCTTGGTTATAACGTTACCTACGTCCAGAATATTACAGATGTCGGACATCTTCTTGGTGAAACAAACGAAGGTGAAGATCGGGTGCTTAAAGCAAGCCGTACGGAACAGAAGCACCCGATGCAGATAGCTGAAGAATATACAAAAAGCTATTTTGAAGATATGGACAAACTCGGAGTTATTCGTCCTGACATTTCCCCCCGCGCAACTGGGCACATAATAGAACAAATTGAATTGATTAAAAAGCTTATTGAAAAAGGTTATGCGTACGAAGTGAACGGCTCTGTTTATTTTGAAGTTATGAAGTTTAAAGAATATGGAAAACTTTCCGGTCGGTCGGTTGAAGAAATGATGAGCGGTGTGCGCGTGGATGTGAAGGAAGAAAAACATAATCCCGTCGATTTTGCGCTATGGAAAAAAGCCGAAGCCGGACACATTATGCAGTGGGAAAGTCCATGGGGCAAAGGTTTTCCCGGCTGGCATATCGAGTGTTCGGCGATGTCTATGAAATATTTAGGAGTCCCGCCGGATGGTGGAATTGATATTCACGGCGGTGGTTTGGAAAACCAATTCCCGCATCACGAATGTGAAATTGCTCAGAGCGAAGCCGTAACCGGAAAGCAGTTTGTGAAGTATTGGATTCACAATAACATGGTAACCGTGAACGGCCAGAAGATGGGGAAATCTCTCGGCAATGTTATCAATCTGAAAGATGCTTTTAAAAAGTACAATCCGCTCGTCGTTAGATTTTTTATACTGCAAAGTCATTACCGAAGCACACTCGATTTCAGTAACGAAGCGCTGGAAGGAGCCGCTAAAGGTCTGGAAAAACTTTACAACACAGTTCGAAATATCAGGAACGAATTACAGAACGCAAAAAACACCGGACTTCAAATTGATGCTCAGGGATTTAAATCAAAATTCTTAGAAGCAATGGACGATGACTTCAACACGGCTCAAGCTATTGGAGTGCTGTTCGATTTGAGCAAAGAGATAAATGCTCTGAGGGCGGAAAACAGAGCCAGCGCCGAAGATTTACTGTCTGTTAATGAGTTGTTTAATGAGTTAGGTGGGAACGTGCTCGGTATTATTCCATTAACATTTGATTCAGGAAGTTCGGAAAAATCGATTGAAGACGGTCTTGTGAATTTGATACTCGAATTGCGTGCTGAGATTCGTGCGCAAAAACTCTGGCAGCTTTCCGATAAAATCCGTGACGGACTTACGAAAATTGGAATTGTTGTTGAAGATAAGAAAGATGGAGCGAGTTGGAGAAGAATGAATTAATGGAATTATTTTGTTCTTAGAAAGAAATTTATGATTCCAAGCAATATGAAAAATTCTCCGATTCCAAATACAAACCAATTAAAACTTGATGGGATATATTGTGATATTGCTTTTTGAAACTCTACATTAGACGTCAGTCTAAAAAAGTCATCTAAGAATCCACCTTCTACGATGAGATACGAATAATCCCAAATGAATGTGAGAAAAATAAACAAACCTCCGATAATTATTAAACCCCATTCAATAATTCTGATTTTAACTTTATGACCCTGTGCCTGTAAACGGACAATAACAACTGCAAGCAGTATCATTGTGAGTGAACAAAGAACCGGAGCGAGGACGGGACCAACCCACACGACGGGAATCAGGAATAAAACATCCCACGTCATTAACGAGGGGGGCCAGTTTAATAAAACTTTCAGCCAGACATAGTAAAAAATATCCCATACACCAAAGCTGAAAAGAAAGTAAGCAAAACTACAGTAAAAATTTCTACCCGCAACAACTCCTACAGCTATCAACATTAATATTGTTGCAATTTCTCTTCCGCACTCGGTTAGAAATATTCTTGTAGGTAAGATTTTTAGAGGAAATGTAAATCCACCCGGGCTATACAATTCTCTCAGGTAAACGACATCACTGGCTTCAAGATAAGCCATCGCTATGGCGAATAAAGTAAGCCAGAAAAATATTCGTGAATATTTTAGTTGTTCGCGAACCATCCAACACTCGTGAGGCATTGAATGCTTTGTATAGAACTGTAGATTACTTCTCTTCCAGTCGACTCAATCATTTCTCTAAACATAAAAATACCCAGAAATATTGAAAATAGCACTATCAGTATCAGAAGTCCCCACAAAACAGTTGCGATAATTCCCAGGATATAACCTGCTTTTGTAAGCCCTTCTTCCGACGGTGGAATTATACCTGCACGAATTTTTTTCAGGTCATTATGTCCCATTACCCATGCGGGAATTCCTAAAATAGGTCCCAGCATAACTATCCCCAACAGTCCGAAAATAAAAACTGTGATTCCTCTACCGCCTTGTTGATAAACAGGTTGAGACGGTTGTACTTGACTTGCTTGTGTTATCGAGCTGCCGCATTTACTGCAGAACTTCGCATCATCCGCTGTTTGATTACCACAATTAGGACAAAACATATTCAATCTCCTACATTAATAAATGTTTACTTTGTTATACCCAACTCATACAACAAGAAGGAAAATATAAATGCCTGTTCTTTAAACGCATCGTACCTGCCCGATGAGCCGCCGTGTCCAGCGCCCATATTCACTTTCAAGCACAGAGTATTTACATCCTTCCTCGTTGCGCGCATCTTAGCTGTGTACTTCGCCGGCTCCCAGTACATTACCTGGCTGTCGTTAAGCGATGTTGTTATCAATATATCGGGATAAACTGTTGCGGCGATGTTTGTGTACGGACAGTATGTTTTCATGTATTCAAATTGTTCTTTCACTTTTGGGTTTCCCCATTCTAAAAATTCCGGCACAGTTAAGGGCATCGTTTCGTCGAGCATTGTGTTAATAACATCCACGAACGGAACGGCAAGATGTGCAACTTTGAATAAATCGGGACGCATGTTTAAGACAGCGCCAATAAGAAGTCCGCCGGCACTGCCTCCTTGAATTGCGATATGCTCTTTCGACGTGTAATTCTCTTTTATCAAGTGTTCTGCACAAGCAATAAAGTCGGTGAATGTATTTTTCTTTTTCATCATCTTTCCGTCCTCGCGCCATTGTTCACCGAGGTCGCCCCCGCCGCGAACATGTGCAATTGCATACACTACACCGCGGTCTAATAAGCTTAATCGTGAAACACTAAAACCGACATTGGAAGGATAGCCGTAAGCCCCGTAGGCATAGAGAAGTAGAGGGTTCTTACTGTCCTTTTTAATTCCATTTTTATAGACAAGCGAAATCGGTATCATAATTCCGTCCGAGGTTTTGGCATATATTCTTTCCGATGTGTAAAGTTTTGGATCGTAACTGCCTAACACTTCCGTTTGCTTTAGCAAGGTGGACTTTCCAACTTCCATATCGTAATCGAAAACAGAGCTTGGAGTAACGAATGATTGATAATTATATCTGAAAAATTTTGAATCGTACTCTGGATTATTGTTTGGATATGCAGAATATACCGTTTCTGGAAATTTAATAGACAGGTTTTCCCCTGTATTAAAATTATTCACCCGGAAAGCAACTAATGCATTTTCACGCTCGGAGAATACAACAAAATCCTTGAACATGGTTATGGATTCAAGCTTTATATTCAATCTGTGAGGGACAAGCTCCTTCCAGTATTGCTGTCCGGGATTATTGACAGGAACCGTTATGAGGCGGAAGTTCTGTGCATTTTTATTCGTCCGTATATAAAACAATCCATCACGACTCTCCACATCGTATTCATGATTTGGCTCGCGGGCTGAAATAATCTTAAAAGTATCCTTCGGCTTATCGCTTGGAAGATATTTCACTTCTGTGGATGTAGAAGCTTCGGACGACAGGAAAATATATTTTTTATCTTTCGAACGATACAAGTTAAGGTTGTACAATTCATCTTTTTCTTCGAAAAGCAACTCGTCTGTTTTATTTCCGAGAACATGGCGGAAAAGCTGGTAAGGGCGCTTTGCTGCATCTTGTTTCAAATAGAACATAGTTTTATTATCAGATGCCCACTCAGCCGCATCAACCTGTCCAACGTCATCTGGAAGAAGTTCGCCGGTATTTAAATTTTTAATGTTGAGGTTATAAACTCTGAAGCCTGTAGTATCAAGAGAGTAAGCTAACAAATTTCCATCGTCGCTAACTTCGTAGGTACCGAGTCCTAAATATTTATGTCCTTCTGCCAGTGTATTTAAATCGAGCGTAACTTGTTCGGGCGCATCCAAAGTTTTTAGCTTGCGGCATTGTATGGGATATTGTTTACCTTCTTCAGTACGGGAGTAGTACCAGTATTCGCCTAATTTGTATGGTACGCTTAAATCCGTTTGTTTGATGCGTCGGAGTATCTCGTTGTAAATTGTATCCTGAAGTGCTGCAGCCGGTTTGGTTACTTCTTCGGTGTACTTATTTTCAGAGTCAAGGTAAGATATTACTTCGGGACTGCTTTTCTCGCGGAGCCAGTAGTAATTATCTACCCGAACATCACCAAAAACAGTATCGACTTTTACAATTTTCTTTGCAACAGGTGGATTAGCAACTTTAGGGTCGAGTTGGGAAAAAGAATGTACATATAAGATTTGAATGGTTATAAGCAGAAAGAATAATTTTTTCATTTATGATAAATCCTTATAGATTGATTTTAACTATTTTGTTTAAATATACTAAAATTTATAGAGAAGTTATGGCTGTTATTTTACCAGAGTCCCCCAACCGTCGTATTTTCCTCTAAAAGACTTTGCTACTCTTCTCAAGTATCGAGTCATTTTGTTAATATTTGTAGAATTTGGCGCTACTTTCTTTGTTGCCAGAAATAGCCAGTCGGAATTGGTTGTATCGTACGATAGCTCAACATCGTAGCCGGCTTTCTGAATCATTGCAGCGGCTCGGTATGAATCTTCTTCAGTATAGAAATATAAAAAGAATTCAACCTCATATGGTATTTCTGGGTCGCCGCCGCAGATCTCTAGATTTTCAATAACCTTCGCATTCAGCAGATTAAAAAAGTCATCATTTTCAAAATTCTCTTTCATTAACAAGCCCAAGATATTTGATTGTTGAGTTATCTTTCCCCTTTTTTCAGCTTTCCCGATCCTGAAATATTGCTGTTCATTTTTAAAGGGTCGCCGTAGTACTCAACTCTTCCACTTCCGCTGATAGTAACATCTAATTCGTTCTGAACCGATACAATACAATCTCCTGAACCGCTTACGGTCACCGAAGAGTTGTTTGTCTGTAAGTTTCTTGCCATGATGTTTCCCGACCCGCTGACGATAACTTCGAAGTCAGTTGTACGTCCGGAGAAAGACATATCACCTGAACCGGATATCCTTGTTCGAACTATTTCGGCATCAACTTCCAAATTTGCCTTACCTGAACCGCTGATGTTAATATCAAGTTTGTTTGCTGTTATTTTAGTTTCTCCAATAATTTTTCCCGAACCCATTATTTCTAATTTCTTCACATCCGATATTGTAACATAAATGTTTATCGGTTTGTGGTTTCTGATACAGCGTTTGTTTTCGATTTTTAATGTTCGGCCGTTCACCTTGGTTTTGATTATTCGAAGAATATTGTCTTCGGCTTCGATTCTCAAACTCTGTATGGGACCTTGTGTGATGTAAAGATTTGCACTTCCTCCCACGGAAATACTGTTGAATTCAGCAACATCGCGTGTTTCCGAAATAACATTTCCCGAGCCGTGAACACATCTCATATATCCGCAGCCCAATAGGGAAAAGCTCATAAGCAGTAACAAAATAAGTCTTTTCATATCTGTATCCTTTCTAAAAATTAGATTAAAACCTCAGAATCAATTACGAAGGAATTTAATAGAAGTTACTATAGGGAAGAAAGAAGTTGAGTGTTTCGGATTTTCCCGAGGCGATCCTCCGAAGGAGTCTGACAAAGGCATCACTTTGTGACTTCGGACCTTCGGAAGGAAATTAGGATATGGAGTTTCTTAGTATACTCTTATCGGCATAATTACAACCGGTATGCCCTGATTATAAAGTCGGCGTTGGACGGAGAAAATTGTAAAGTTATGAAGCCACCTTGAAAAAATAGATTCTTTAGGGAATACAAGTTGTCCGCCGAAGAAAACGGCTTCAGGATGTTTTTCCATAATGTTTGGTGCGAGTTGAATGAGTTCATCAACAACGTCAACTCCGATAACGTTGATACTGGAGGCATAATATCCTTGTGAACGCATAAACTCAACGTACTTTCCGGATTCAGAGTTAATGTGAGCTTGGAGATTCTCAATTTCTGAATATCCCTTAAAGTTTCCCGCATCTATTACGCCCACTTGAACGAAAATAAAATTCTGAAAAGTTTTTCCGAAAGTTTTCATTAAACTGAATAATGTATGTAAACCAATACCGTTGAAACCACTTACTAAAAGGACTGCTGTTTTTGCATTCTTGTCATAATCTTTTGGTTTCTCATGTCTTGAATCAGATAAAAGTGTTCGCGCTGTTTGGATATCAGAAGCCAGTGTATCCAATCGGCGGAGGAGATTTCGAGTATGAAGATAATGTCTCTTGATGAATATGACTATTATTATTAAGCTTCCGGTAACGAGTATTGTAAGCCAACCGCCCTCATAAAATTTTAAAACACTTACTGAAATAAGTATAAAGGTGCATAAAACCAAACCGATGCCGTTGATGAATAATTTACGTTTCCATTTTTCATTCGATTCCCTAACATTCCACCAATGGCGAACCATTCCTAATTGTGAAAGCACAAAAGTAATAAACACGTTAATGCTGTACAGGACTACAAGAAATTGAACAGAACCTTTTGTTATTATCATCATTAAAACAGCAATAGCGCCCATTACAAAGATACCATTTTGAGTAACGAATCTGTCGCTCAATGTTGAAAATCTGTTTGGGAACCATTGGTCTAATGCCATATTTGCCATTACACGCGGTCCGCCGATGAAACCGGTTTGTGCGGCTACGAAAAGTAAAGCCGCTTCTGAAGTCAATGTAATAAGCACGAAGGGAGTTCCAAACATGTCCCCCCAATACATAGAAATGTTTTCAAGTAGTATAGCGTTTAAAGTTTTACCGCTCGCAGGTTCTACTTTGTAAATGAGGTAACCTACCATCAACCCCATAACCATAAATGCAAGCGAAATGGACATGTAGCGCATCGTGCGTTTTCCAGTTTCAACACGTGGTTCTCGTAAAATCTGAAGCCCGTTACTTACAGCTTCGATACCTGTATAGGTTCCCGCTCCCATGCTGTATGATTTCAATAAAAGAATCATAATTCCAACAAAGCCAATCTGGGTGTAAAGAGTGCCCATGTCGGTTCCTGTGGCTGTAACTATCTCAGGAATATCCGCCGTGTGAGTAAAAATAGAATAAAGTATAGTGAAAACGTGCGTAATCAAAAATATTATAAATATTGGAACAAGAACTATTATAGATTCTTTAACTCCACGCATGTTGAGGATTGTTAGTAGGATGACTGCAAGAATTGCGATTTCTAATTTATAAGTATGCCATTCTCTTGGGAGAAAACTAAATATCGCGTCGGCGCCGCTGGCAATTGAAACCGTTATGGTTAGTACGTAATCGACTAATAATGCGCAGCCGGAAATCATGCCGAATGTCGGAGAAAGTAATTTGCTCGGAACAATATACCCGCCGCCGCCTGAAGGAAACAACTCAATAATCTGGGAATAGCTTGCGCTGATAACAAAAATTGTTATAACTGAAAACAACGCTACAATAATAGCAAGATAATGATGACCGGCGAGCGCTCTGTATGCTTCTTCGGGACCGTAACTTGAAGAGCTGAGTCCATCTGCTCCTAGACCAATCCATGCAAAAAAGGCGATTAATGTAAGATTATGAAAAAGTGATTTATCGTGAGGGTCTTTTGCTTCACCGATGAATATTTTTTTTAGTCGTTTACCGAATGGCTGATTCATTCCAACCTCCAACTTTTTCATTAGGTGGAAATGACGCAGGAAAAGCAGAATTGTAGAAAATACTCAAAAATGCCTATTATGAATGTTATTAATAAAAACTTGATTCAATTTAATGAGTTTTAGTTTGAGATACAATTTTGATAAGAGTTTGATGGGGTTACCAGTTTACCACTTATTATAATGCACTATCGATTCGTTATATCTATCGTTAGGTTCTTTTACTTCGGCGGGATAGCCAATAGAGACTACAGAGAAGGGGATGATATGTTCGGGCAGTTTAAAAAGAGTCGTTAAGTACTTTACTCTATCTTCTCTCGGATAGATGCCAACCCAGACCGCACCGAGATTGTGTTCAACGACTTCGAGTAAAATATTTTCTGTAGCAGCAGCACAGTCAATCATCCAATATCCTTTATGTGTTTCGCGGGATAAATCGCCGCACACGAGTATGGCAGCTGCGGCGTGTTCCACCATACTTGCGTTCGGATGTGTGGAGGAAATATTTTTTAGCACTAATGTTTCAGTAGCGATGATAAACTGCCACGGTTGTTGATTACCGGCAGAGGGTGCACACATCGCTGCTTCTAGAAGCTTTGTAATAATTTTATCAGGGACTTTTTGGTCGGTGTACCGGCGGATGCTTCTGCGTTTGCGGATTATGTTCATTTGTGAAATTAAAGTTGCGAAAGTGCTTTCTTAAGGTCATAAATAATGTCGGCTGCTTTTTCTATACCAATCGAAAGTCTTATTCCACCCGGGTCCATTCCTTTTGCAATTTGTTCTTCTGGAGGGATTGCTGCATGTGTCATCGAACTCGGATGTTCGATTAAGGTTCTGATCATTCCCAAACTTACTGCGAGAGTTATTGAGTAAGCTTGTTCAGCTAAAATATTAATAAACTTTTCGCCTTTTTCTCTCCGTAAGTGAGGAGTTTTACCTTTGAAGGAGAAGAAAATTAAAACACCAGGTGCAAAGTTACCGTCATAATCATACATTTGTTGGTGCGCTAAAGATTTTTGCGGGAAAGATTTTAAGCCGGGGTAGCGGACGTAATCTATTCGTGGGTCGGATTCTAAAAATTTTGCAATCTCAAGCGCGGTGGTCATTGAATGCTTAAACCTGATGGGGAGGCTGGGTAAACCATAAACCATAATGGGCCAGGCGGTTTTTGCCGCAAGAGCGCCGCCAAAATCTTTTCTGTACATCAGAAGTAAATCATACGCCCACTTAGGACCTACTACCACACCGCCCATGTCCGTACCGAAACCCGTTATACCTTTTGTGAGCGACTCTACAGTAAAATCTGCGCCAAGCTCGATAGGTCGCTGGCAATAAGGAGTCGCAAAAGTGTTATCGATAACGAGATAAATTTTTCGGTCTTTAGGTCTGGTTTTATTAGCTTCCTTGATAATTTTTGCAATTGCTCTAATATCAATTAAGTCCATATTCGGATTAACTGGTGTTTCAAAGTAAACAACGCGCGTTCTTGAATCAATCTCCTTTTTCAGGATGTTGGGATTCATTAAATCTACAAACTTTGTTTCAATCCTATAACGTGGATACCAATTTTTAAGGAGTGAATATGTGCAGCCATAAAGCACCTTATGCGCAATAATGTCATCCTTGCTGCCTGTCAAAGATCCAAGTATAGCAGAAATAGCTGCCATGCCTGTGGAGAATGTTACCGCAATCTCACCTTTTTCTGCGGCTGCCAAATTTTCTTCTAATAGTTCTTTGTTCGGTTCGCCAAGACGGTCGTAGATATATATAGGCGCTCGGGTTTCGATTGTCTTATCTTCGTCGTGGTGGGCGAATTCCATAAATCCCTGTGCGCCGCGTTTAGTCGTATCCAGGCGGAAAGTGGCAGAAGATGATATTGGCGGAACAACATGGTGGTTGTAATCCCATTTTTTACTGACGGATTCGCCATAGATGAGTCGGGTTTCCATCGAGTAATTTTTATTTTTGATTTTCTTTTTCGTTTTCATTTCACTCTCCTCTTAATCGCTATTCTGAGCTATTGTTGTTGTTCAAACAATTCAACGTATCCTTTTTCAGTGATATCGTCATGCACTAATTTAGTTTGATAAAATTTAGTGATAAAATTATGAGTTTGCAAGCAAGAGAAGTTAGAATCTCTAACATCGGAGAAAATTTTTGATTTATTCCAGATTTCAACAAAATTATAATTGCATTTTCGTAAGTCGCCGCACTCACTCTGTAAATCGTGGCAGATTTGTACTTTGCCTGAATTCGTGATGTAAGCAAAAGTTTTCCCACCTAAGCACCAATGGCCTATCTGTGGTTTGATTCCATGAGGGAAACTATTATGGTCTTCTGTATTGGAAACATCTGACTTCAAATCTTCGCGATGCCTGACTCCATAACGGACACATTGCGGAGAAAAATTCATTTCTTCCGGTAGCAGTCGTTTCTGCTTTGCAATCCACATGATTATTGATTCTTTCTCTCTATGAGAAGAGGTTTTTTTTGCCGAACTAACATTATTATCCGATACCGAATTAATATTACTCAGATGAAAGTAAATCCCCTTTGCATTCTTTCGTACAGAATAATCGATAGCGAAAGCGATTGAGCGGTAGTCGATATTGTTTGAATTAAGTCCCAATTGGATTTCGAAACCGTCGGCTTTTAATTCATTTAACCTCTGGTCTAAATCTGAAAAATCTTCAGATTGAAGAAAGCCGTCATCGATGTTTTCTTTAACCCGGTCATGCAGCAGAACTCTGATGCTTTTGGTCCCAATTGTTCGAAGTACATTCCTCATGTCTTTGGTTAACTTATGGCCACAGGTCTCGACTATCATTTTCAATCCGAGTGAATTTCCGTATAGAATTAAATCGATAATATCGGGTCTGTCAAATGAGTCGTTATTGAGTTTTCTGCACGAGTTCGTCGAGAGTACAATTATCGGCTTGGCGAGTGCGGCAATGCTGTCCATAACGGAAAAACATTCCTGAATAGATAATGGTTTTGAATTCGACCGAGCCCCGCCGTTTGATTTCGGAGAAATATTCCAGATTATTAGGCGTGGTTTATAGACCAGCGGGTTCAAATTATTAAATGTATGTACCATATACTTAGCTAATTGCAAGTTTTGGGTTCAGAAATTTATTTTGAATTGCATATTTTTCTAGCTCTTCTTTAAAGTTAGGATGTGATATATTAATCAAAGCATTGACTCTTTCGCGAACTGTTCGTCCGTGCAGGTCGGCTACACCAAACTCAGTAACAACATAATGAATATCGCCGCGCGAAGTCGTAACTCCAGCCCCTATAGTTAATTGTGTTGCGATTCGCGATATCGTATCGTCCTTGGCAGTCGAGGGGAGGGCGATTATCGGTTTTCCGCCCTCGCTGCGAGACGCACCGCGAATAAAATCAACCTGTCCGCCGAAACCGCTGTAAAACTTTGTACCCATGGAATCCGCACATACCTGCCCCGTTAAGTCGACCTGTATAGCCGAGTTTATAGCAACCATCTTTTTATTCTGGGCGATAATAAATGGATTATTGACATAGTGAGATGGGTGAAATTCAATGCGGGGGTTGTCGTCCAAGAAATCGAACAATGAACGAGTTCCCAGGACGAATGAAGAAATAATTTTTCCCGGATGGAGGGATTTTTTCTCGTTAGTGATTACTCCTTCTTCAACTAATCTTATCACTCCATCGGAAAACATTTCTGTATGTAAGCCTAAGTGTTTTTTACCGTGCAGGAAGCTGAGCACGGCATCCGGTATTGCCCCTATTCCAAGTTGCAATGTTGATTCATCCTCTATCAAGTTCGCAATATTCTCTCCAATTTTTTTATATACTTCTGCTTCTTTCGGTGTGATATCAGCTTCGACTTGTGGCAATTCGGTTAGCGGCGTATCTACTTCTATGCACGCGGTAAATTTATCAACGTGAATAAAACAATCGCCTAATGTTCGGGGCATCTGAGGATTTATTTGTGCAATAATTATCTTCGCAACTTCGGTTGCGGGTTTTGTGCATTCGGTACCAACGCCAAAACTGCAAAAGCCGTGTTCATCGGGAGGTGAAACTTGAATCAATGCGACATCTAATGGTAATATTCCTTTATAAAAAAGATGCGGTATTTCTGAGAGGAAAATAGGTGTGAAATCGGCGCGTCCATCATGTACTGCCGAACGCACATTTCTTCCGATAAAAAGTGCGTTGTGCCGGAAATGTCCTTCATATTTCGGTTCTACATATTTAGCTGCACCGACTGTTAATATATGCACGACCTCGACATTTTCTAATTCTTTGTAATTGTCGCACATTGCATTAACCAGAATTTCGGGTAAGGCACATCCGGGATGGACGTATACCCGCTGACCTGACTTGATTAATTTAACTGCCTCTTCGGGAGATTTTATTTTTGATTTGTATTTTTCTAACCAGCGCATTCTTTTCTCAATTTTATACTAAAGTGTTTATGTTTTTGAATTCTACACCAAAACTTTTTGCAGAGGGTTGATGTGTACAATATCCATCAAACGTGCAAATGCCTTTAGCTAATCCTGTATTGGTTTTGATTGCATCTTTAATTCCCTGATCGATAATATCTGTAATAAATGGTAATAGGCTATTTGTTAAAGCATATGTAGCCGACCGTGCAACACTCGACGACATATTAGGCACGCAGTAATGAATTACATTGTGTGTCACAAATACAGGATTTTCGATCGTGGTCGGTCTGCTGGTCTCTATGCAACCACCTTGGTCGATTGAGACGTCAATAACAACCGCACCGGGCTTCATCGTTTTGACCATTTCTTCAGTTACAATATGTGGAGTTTTTTCACCCTTGATTAGTACAGCGCCGATAAGAACATCCGTGAATTGTAGAGCTTTCCTGATGTTATATTCGTTGACTAACCCCGTCATTATTTTGTAATTAAACCTCTGCTCAATTGCTCTTAATCTTTCAAGATCTTTATCAAGCACAATTACTTGAGCACCTACACCGAGTGCCATCCGTGCTGCCGATTGTCCTACCGTACCGGCTCCAAGTATAACAACAGAAGCTGGGGGTACTGCAGTTAAGCCGCCTAATAAAATACCTCGTCCATGGTGATTGCTTTCAAGATACCGACTGGCAACCTGAATTGACATGTGTCCTGCAATTTCACTCATCGCTTGTAAAATTGGCATACCGCCCTTATCATCTTCAAGAAGTTCTATCGCGATAGCACATATGTTTTTATTTAAATACCCTTCAAGAATTTTTGGTTTGGCTACAGCCAAGTGAAGCGCTGAAAATAAAACCTGTGAATCGATCAATCGTTCAATTTCTGCCTCAGTAGGGGTTTTGATTTTTAGGAGAATGTCTGAACGGCCGTAAACTTCATCGCTCGTGTATACAATTTTCGCTCCTACTTCTTCATACTTGAGGTCGGGGAAATGTGCTGCCTCTCCTGCATCCTTTTCGATGTATACACTCGCTCCCATTGAAATTAATGTGTGCACTGCTGCCGGTGTGAGTGCGATTCTTTTTTCGTGCCGTGAGTCTTCTTTTAAAATACCGATGTTCATTTTATTTATCCTCTCATTCGAGACATAACTTTTTTGTCGTTCAATGATATTAGCTGTATTTAGTCAAAGTTTCATGTCAAGAAAGTTGTAATAACTATTAGTTTGATAAAAATATTTAATCCAACTTATATGCCACGAAAAAGCAGGAAAAAAAGCTATTATTCTCGATAATTTTAGGGAATATGAACCATCATTTATCAAATGTGAAGAAATATTTTTGCTTTAGTTTCACTTTTGAGACAATGTTGAATATTTCGATTTGACAAGGAGGGAAAGAGTATAAAAATAATATACTCGGACAGTATTTATTTTAATGATTTACCTGAAATTACCAGCACGAATTCACCTTTGATAGATTTTGATGAGAAATGAGCCACTGCCTCGGATGTGCTGCCGCGAAAAAATTCTTCAAATATTTTTGTCAGCTCACGAGCAACGACTATATATCTATCACCGAATGAGTTTTGTAGTTCGATTAATGTTTTAAGAATACGGTGAGGTGATTCGTAAAGGATAATTGTTCGTGTTTCTTCTGATAACATTTCGAGTTTTGTCTTTCTGCCTTTTTTATGAGGCAGGAATCCTTCGAACACAAAACTTTCAGTAGGTAAACCGCTTGCTACAAGCGCGGAGATAAAAGCTGATGCGCCGGGGATAGGTATGATGTTAATATTTTCTTTTATTGCCGCCTTCACAAGACGGTAAGCAGGGTCGGATATACCCGGAGTTCCGGCATCGGAAACAATGGCGATGGATTGCCCTTCTTTTAATTTATTGACTAACTCCGGTGTTCGTTTAGCCTCGTTAAATGCGAAGTAACTGACAAGTTCTTTCTGAATATTGTAGTGGTCGAGCAGAAACTTTGTTTTGCGAGTATCTTCAGCGGCGATTAAATTTACACCGTTTAAAATTTTTACAGCACGGTAGGTGATGTCATCTAAGTTGCCGATGGGAGTGGCAACGAGATAGAGAGTTCCGGGTTGTACAGTTTCAGGCATAGCAAAGGTCTAATGATTAAAAGAATGAAAGATTTTTTAAATTATTTTCTCGGTAATAGTGCAACTACAGGTAAACGCCGCTTGAACTCATTGCTTCTGATTCGGGTTCTTACATTTACAACAAAAGTTTTATCGAAACCTAATTTGACTAATTCATCGTTTGTAAGAGCATTGTCAATCATCTCAAGGAGTAATTTATCTACGTCTTTGTATAAAAAACCGAGTTCGCCTTCATCGGTCTGTCCTGACCATAAATCGGCTGTTGGTTTTTTACTGACAATGTTTTCGGGTACACCAAGTTCTTTGGCAAGTTCCCAGATTTGAGTTTTATAAAGATCGCCCAGAGGATTTATTGCACAAGCTGTATCGCCGTAAAGTGTACCGTATCCAAGAATCATTTCCGTCTTGTTGCTTGTTCCGATGACGAGCGCTTGCTCCTTTGCTGATAAATCGTACAGAGCAATCATGCGAACGCGAGCCATTATATTGCCGAGCCGGACATGATCCATTTGAGTATCAAGGTTTTTAAAACCATCAACCATCGGAGTAATATCAATTTTCAGATTGCGAATTCCAAGTATGTTTGTTACTTGCAGGGCGTCGGTTAAACTTTGGGGTGAGCTGGATTTATATGGAAGCATAATAGCTAAAACATTTTCTCTTCCCAAAGCTTCAGCCGAGAGGTAAGTTGCAACTACCGAATCTACTCCACCGGATAAGCCAATAACAACTTTTTTGAACCCGGTTTTGTGGACTTGATCTTTTAGAAAGTTTTTCAGATAGTTTTTGGTATGACTGATATCCAAGTCCATTATCAATTATCTTTATGAAAAATTCAAAATATGCCGATTTACACAAATTAACCATTTCATGATAACTCACGATTTAAGACGTGAGTAAATCTGGAATTAATTTAATTAAAAATGAGCAGGGATACAAATTGGTGCAAAGGCAGACTGTTTCAGATATGAGTAGGTCGACTCGGTGTGAGTCGACCTACAATACTTTTCTTAAATATCAGTAATTGATATGCCCGATCGGCGAGCCAGGGGAGTGATTGTGGCGCCGCTTGTTATTGGTTATCGTCCATTACTTGAGTATCATGAGCTTTTTTACCTGTGTAAATGTACCTGCTTCAAGACGATAAAAATACAGTCCGCTTGGAACTGTCTTTGCATCCCAACGGACGGTGTGATTTCCCGCCGGTAATTCCCGCGATACCAACGTGGCAATCTCACTGCCGAGTACATCGTAAACCATGAGATTTACATTCGATTTATTAGGTAAGGAAAATTTTATCGTTGTGCTAGGGTTGAATGGATTTGGATAATTTTGTTTCAAGGTAAATTCAATTGGAGTTTCATCGGAACTGAAGAGTGTTGAGAGATTTATCATAACAGGGTTGCTGTAGTGTGTTAATCCGTCGTTGTCAACCTGTCGCAATCGGTAATAGTAAATATCCGGCTTAATAATGGTATTATCATTATATGTATATTCGTGTGGCTCATAAGCTGTTCCGTGTCCCTCTACAAAGCTTTCTAGGATTTCCATAAACTGTGACTCATTTTCAGCGCGTCGCTCTACAAAAAAACCATAGTTATTAATTTCATTAATTGTCATCCAGTTTAATTCAACAGTTTTATTGTTTTGTAATAAATTGGCTGAGAAAGATGCTAAAGTGATGGGTAAATTGGGATCGCCCGGGTTGTCTATTCCGGCAAAGAATAATCTGCTTTCTCCACCAATAGATGAAAAAATCCCACCTGTATAAACTTTCGCAAGATTAGTATTAAGCGAAATTGATTTTACCCATCCGTTTGGATTTGGATTCCAAATAGTAGCAAATCCGGTGGATGCTTCGATTTCGGCAAGATAGTTTCTAGTTGTGCCGCCAATATCGGTAAAAATTCCACCTACGTATACACTTGCACCTGAGGTGGCAATTGTATAAACGTCTCCATTCATATTGGGATTCCAGAGAGTAGCATTGCCGGTAGTGGCATTAAGTGCGGAGATACGGTTTCTAATCTCGCTACCGATACTTGTAAAATTACCTCCAGCGTAAATGTTGGAACCTGAAATAGTAATGGCACGGACGATCCCGTTTGCATCTGGGTTCCAATCTTTCACACTACCAGTGTATGCATCAATTGCAGCGATCCTCCTACGTTGAACTTTGGCGACAAGACCCAATCGTTCAAAAGTACCCCCAAAGTATAAAGTTGAACCAGAGATTGCCAGCGATAGTACTCCGACACCGGTACTTCTGCCGGAATCATCAAGTGCATCTACATTCCAGTTTCTTGATAGCCCGGTATTAATATCAAGAGCGGCAATCTTAATATCTTCTCCACCACCGATGTAGTTAAAATATCCTGCTGCATAAACATTTGAGTCTAAAACTGCGAGTGCATTAACGTTTCCGTTTGCATTTGGATTCCAACTTGTGGCGTTTCCCGTGTTAATATCGATTGCGGCAATTCTGTTCCTTGTCATCCCACCGATATTCGAAAATTCACCGCCTACATAAATTATTGAACCTGAAATTGCGAAAGAATAGACATTACCGTTTGCATTTGGGTCCCAATTTGTAACGTTTCCTGTTATTGCATCAAAGGCGGCAATTCTGTTTCTAGTTACCCGACCGATGCTGGAAAATAATCCTCCTGCGTAAACACTTGAGCCAAAGACTGCAAACGATCGAACATCATTATTTGCATTCGGATTCCATATGGCGGCATTACCGGTTGTTCGGTCAAGTTCTGCCATATAGTTTCTAACAGCACCTCCAATGTTTGTGAACGTACCCGCTGTATATAAACTTGACCCGTAAACTACGAGTGCATAGACATTACCATTTGCATTTGGATTCCAGCTTGTGGCATTTCCGGTTGCTATTTTAATTTCAGCAATATAGTTCCGTGTTTCACCTCCAATGTTCGTGAATCTTCCACCTGCATATACAGATGAATCTGAAAAAGTAATTGTCTCAATATAATAATTTGCGTTTGGGTTCCAGGTAGTAGCATTCCCAGTAGTTGCATCCAATTCAGCAATATAGTTTCTAAGTTCGCCACCTATGTTTGTGAATCTTCCGCCAGTATATACAGTTGAACCGGAAACTGTAAGAGTTCGTACGACATCATCAGCATTAGGGTTCCAGCTTAAAACAGCTCCTGTAGCAGCATCAATAGCAGCGATCCGATTCCTATTACTAACACCTACTGTTGTGAAATCTCCTCCTACATACACTGTTGAACCAGAAACCACGATTGTATGAACTGTGCCGTTTACATTAGGATTCCAGCTTAAGACAGCTCCTGTGGCGGCATCAATAGCTGCGATCCGATTCCTACTCAGACCACCCATTGTTATGAAATCTCCTCCTACATATACTGTCGAGCCTGAAACTGCAATTGTATTGACAGGACTTGCGCCTGCATTAGGATTCCAGTTTGGGTCTAATGTTTTATTTGGTAAAATGTGGGCGAGTTGGTTTCGAGTCACTCCGCCAACCAGCCAAAAAGTTCCGCCGATATACCATCCACCTGAGCCATCCGAGACAACAGCGTTAATAGTCCCGTTTACTTTTGGAAAGTCTGTATCTGCTCTTCCTGTAATAATATCAAGAGATGCCCCGACACCAGTATGTGGTCCGACATTCGAAAAACTACCGCCGATGTATACTGTATTTCCTGAATTTGCAACTGTTATCACTTCCCCATTGGTTATCCATAGATTATTCTGTAATGTTTGAGTGAGTGCTTGGTTGATTGTTGTTAAGCAAATAACAAACAGAAAAAATATTAAAACTAAATTTCTCATACGATTTTCCTAATATTAAAAATATTCTTTTGTGATTTATTGTATTTACTAAAAACATAGTACCTTATAATACTTTCAAAGTGTAAAATGATTTATCCCGAAAAATGCAATAGAAAATTGTTACTTCCACTAACCAGTTGATGTTGAATAGTTTGTGGTGAAAGAGTTTTTCACTTTTCTAATGCAGTGCAATTAGAAAATCTGTGCTTAACTTGTTCTATGTCAACAGATTACAGGAATCGAGTGTTTACGTGATTTCTCAAATGCAATTTTCGGGTTTATTAAATATACTATAAAGTATTACATATGTCAATATATATTTTGCGGGAATGTAACACAGGTCATACAAAATTGATATAAATTAATTGTTTGAAATGGTATATTTTAGCGGATTATTTTGGTTTTTTGATTACCGGCAAACTATTAAATAGTTATCCCTTAAAAAGTCATTTTTAACACTGGATAAGACTTTGGTGGTACAAA
>CAZOQB010000029.1:0-31323 GCA_964581995.1 uncultured Ignavibacteriaceae bacterium
ATTGCACTTAAAGTAATTCCACCAATTATTATTGAACCTAAATCAACTGCTCTCCATTTATTTCCGTCGTACCGAAACATAGTACCTTGGCCCCCTTGATCATTATGTCCAACAACATAAACATTAGTCGGTGAGCTTGCCCAAATATCGCGCATCAGAGTTTGGAAGCTTCCGGGATATGCAAGCGTGTCTATAGTCCATGTGTAATCCCGCTTGCCGGGTTTTGGCGTGTCGTCAATATCAGGAGGTGTTGGCTTTTTACATTGCAAATTGAGAACTGCAACACACAGGATTAAAAATAGAAAGAAGAAGTTTAAGTATGTTAGTATTTTAAATTGCATTGACTGACCTTTGCTTTCAATTTGTTTTTAAGTTTTATTTTCCGTTAATGATGTAGCTTCTATACCCATCCGTACCTACTAAAAAGACTTCTTCTTCTGTAGACCAAATACTTGTGAATAACCAATACGGGTCACCCGGTAGTTTTAAATTCCTCCAATTATTTCCATTATAATGATAAAGACCCGTTAAATATCCAATGGCAAATATGTGTTCTTTACGTGTTCCGTAGATACTTAAGAGAGAACTAGTTTCAAGCAATTTAGTCCAACTTGATCCATCCCGCTCTATATATATATATTTGCTTTCTCTACCTCCTTCCTCTTAAGACTATACCTTTGCGTTCAAAACCAACACCGCCTGAGCCGCCAATAAAAACATCATTTTCAAACGCTTGGATAGACCCTAATACCCAAAACTCAGAACCCACAAACTGTGTTTCATAATTCTTCCAACTATTACCATTAAAATGTAATATTTTGCCAAAGTGCCCACTGACAAACACATTATTCTTTTGTGTACCGCGTACTTTTTCCGTTGCCACGTCTCGTCCTGGAAATAAGCTTTCTACCCACACGCTTTGTTTGTTTGTAAAAAGCCCACCATCACTTGCAACATATAAGAATTTAGAATTCATACCCCAAATTGACTTAAATGATACAATACTATTTATCGGCAGTACATTTTCCCTAATCAAAGTTTGGCCGTCGTACTTAAGCACGATACCAGTAGAATAATCGAGAGGAAAACCTGTTACATATATCTCATTTTTTGAAAAGCCCCATATATCTGAAAAATAGTAAGTTGTGCTAGTACTTAATTTTTCCCAGTTAAAACCATTGAAATGATAAATAAAACCTGTCATGGTTGTTACCCACACATCATTCTCAGAACTTGCCCACACTGATATAAATTGTTCGGATGGAGCATTTGGTGAAATATTTTTCCACTGAGTTCCATTCCACTCGGTTACAAATCCCCAGGTGGAATCTCTTCCCCATTGTTGTGTAAATCCATACCCAACAACCCAGATTTTATTTGGAGATATACCGAAGACATTAGTGAGATCACCGGCTCTTATACCATTTAAACCATTTATTACATCCGGTCTTAGATAGTTCCACTTACTACCGTCCCATCTTGCCAAATTAGAAGAACTAGAAGCTGCTGAAGTAAAATAACCAACGGCATATAAGTTATTAATATCACTTCCCCAAAGCCCTTTTACATAGCTCTGTATCCAACCTAATGAATCCAATTCCCACGTAAACTCATGGCTCGTTGTATCCATTGTAGTTACAGGGAGTAAAGAACTTGAATCTATTATCTTGTTATCCAACAGCTTGTATGCGCGATAAAAGTATATTTGGTTTGGCAATAAATCGGTATCAATTATAACTGTATCAGAGTGGGTGCTGTAAAAATAATTTACAATTTGGTTATTACGCTTCAACATAATATCAGCCAGTGGGGACGCATCTTGCATTTTTATTTTTAACCATACTTCCGTAACACCAAGCTCGTCTAATTCAATATTTATTGAAGGTGTGTAGTTATCAGGCGGTGTGGGTTTGTTGTTGCAATTGAGACTGAAAAATGAAAATTGCAAAATGAAAAATATTAAAATTGAAAGATGGAAAGACTTAAAGATTAAATCTTTGTCTGAATGGCTCTTTTTTATACTTAACTTTTGGTTTTTGATTTTCATTCATCACCTCCGTAAAGTGTTAATTGTGAATTGATAATTGGAAATTAATAGGGGGGGAGTTTTGTGCTGCCTGAAATTTTAATGTCTTTTCTATTTACAAACTTTATACACATCGCCAACCTCTTCAATTATTATGTGTGTAGCTTTTATTTACTTGGTATAAGTATAACTAATTTAAAATTATGAGTCAAGTGCTTTTGTAAAAAATTTTACGCGTATATGCAAATATTATTTGCCACCCGTCAAAAACATTCTGTTGTGGGGATTTTGGTAAGTCTTACGGTCGGAACGGCTTGCGCTCGTTGCAAACGGGGCGCTCCGACCTACAAAACAAAAAGCCAATTCCTCCTATAAAGAAACCGGCTCTGTAAAACTTCCGATTTTTACTCAACGAAAGCTTGTTCAAAAATCGGAAGTTTACCGCATCAGGATCATCTTCTTCACAGATGTAAATGAGCTAACAGTTAGTTTGTAGAAGTACACGCCACTCGGAATATTTGTAGCATCCCAAGTTGCTTCATAATAACCACCTTCTTTAAACTCATCCACAAGCGTTACTACTTCACGACCGAGAACATCATAAACTTTTAGCGTTACATTTCCCGCTTCAGGCAGTGCGTAGCTTATTTGCGTTACAGGGTTGAAGGGGTTGGGATAATTTTGAAACAAAGAAAATTCATTCGGTATTCCGGTTTTACTTTCTACGATGTCCGTCGTGGGCGTAATTTTAAACGCGTAGTAACCGCTTGCTGGCAAATAACTTACATTTTTAGCAGCCGACGAATCTTTTGCTGTAATCCGATAATAGATGGAGTCGCCGGGATTAATTAAGTTAGTATCCAAATTTAAAAATCCGCTAAATGAATCTGCGCTTGTTCTCTGAAGGATGATTGTTCCTGTTAAACCTCCGGGTTGTTTAACATATTCCATCCACACAGAATCAACACTGATGTTATCGGCGACTGTTGCTTTTATCAAAAGCGGGAAATTGCTTTTTGGCTGGTCAGTTAAACTAACAAATGAGATATAAGGTTTGATTGTATCGGGTCCAACATAAAAAGAATAGAAATTTGTGGGTGCGTTTGCTGGACTGACGGATTGCAAGCTTAAACTGTCTTTTGCGACTAAATAATACTGATACATTTTATCTTGCCCATCTCCTACAAGCGCACAACTGAATTTATTTGGTGTTCCCGTTGGTATCAGTGCGGTCGTGTCCGAAAAAACTCCATCTCTACCCCAAATTATTTTGAGCGAAGAAGAATCAAGTGGCGCAGCTTCCGGTAAAATTTCGGCTGTAATTAAATATGAAATGTTCGTTTGTTCATTGTCTTTCAGTGGAGAATGAATAATGCTTGGTGGGTAGTGCGAAAGATTGATAAATCCTCTCTGTGAAAACCATTTGATTAACGATTGAAGGTGCGTCCCGCCATACAAATCTCTATCTGCTTGAATTACCGCTTGCGATGCCGTAGTCATCGTAACTCCGCTCGAAGCTAAATAGTAAAAACTTTGTACAACAAGCCTGTCTATAACTTCTGCCCCAATGTCATTCCAAATATTCATCAGGGTTGTAGACCACATCTGACCATCTTTATACACATCGTACGTTATTCCCGAGGGATACAGTGGTGTATAATTTAAAATCCTTCCAGCCCAGCCAAAATAATCCACGACGTTATGTCCATCCCAATTAAAGACCCAGTTGAACTGAACGTCCGACGGTGTCCAATATCCTCTTTTCCTTGAATAAGTTGCAGCCCAGTAATCTCCAAAACCTTCAGCGATTGCGGCTTGTTCACCGCTATAATTCCAATTCGGAATCACACCGTAATTAATCGCATGTCCGTACTCATGGAGTATCACATCATCATCTTCGGCATCGTCAACGTCACCCTCCCCATAAGACAATTTATTTGTGGATGGAAAATATGCAGAATTATCAGTACCGTTCATTCCGTGCGGATCTATAACTATAGGCAAATTCTGTATGTTATTAAACCCAAGATGTTGAAGATACCTTTGACAGCTATCTATATGATAATACACCATCACGTCTTCAAATCCATCATCAAAGCGATTGAATTTAAAAGAGTCCGGGTCAGTTGTACTTGCAACTGGTTTAATCGGTGTATCCCAGTCAGTTACTTTTACATACGGACCCTCCAAATAATATTTTCCTCCTAGGAATTTCAGATTTTTAAGTCCAACCAAGAATCGCTGGGCATCTAACTGCGGCGATGTAGCATCATCGTTATCAATAAATCCCTGAGTGCCGTATGTTGCTCTCGCAGTCGTCAATGGGTCGGGGTCAAAAACATATCCCGCAGGAGTAAGCTGGGCAAAATACGCAACACCGGCAACGGCTGCTTTGGTAATTTCGCCGACATAGTTTGTGTCCACATAGACGAGTGAGTCGTGGATAGTGTGGTAATACGGAGTCTGATTGTATTCATAGAAACCGGTGATTACGTAGCCGGCATCTTCATAACTCATATAATCGCTGCCGTATGCTTCAGTTATTGTTGTTTGCAGGTTCGAATATAAACTTGTAAGGGTTACAAGCGTGTCTGTATAGCGCGCCGACGCTTCGTTGTTTCCGGGAGGATTCGAGTCGATGTCCTTCTCGACTTTTACGATTGAGGTTGGGTTAGATACAATTCCTCCAATTTCATCAACATTAATCACGATTTTTATTTTTTGATTTAGTGGAACAACTACACTCTGAACATAAGCTCTGCTGCCAGCCAAGTTCTGCTCTTCAGCGGAAAAGCAAATGAATTGGACTGTGTATTTAAAACTTCTCTGAAACAACACTCGCGCAGCTTCTAAAATTAGCGCAACTCCGGTGCCATTGTCATTAACGCCAGGGCCAATCATAGAATCATAATGACCGATTAAGAGAACACTTGTATCGGGAGATATTAATCCGGGCTTCGTTACGATTATATTTTGAAGAGTTCTGCTTGAGTATATAAAATTATGCTGAACAATGTCTGAGTATCCGTACGATTGAAACTGTGAGATAATCCAATCACGTGAACGTGCAAGTGAATCGGGTGCCGGATATGCCAGTACGTATCTCTGTCCGAACGCTTCAAGCCGTCGAAGAGATTGTGTAATATTTGGGGTTGAAATTTTATTGACAATGTTTTGAATGCCTGGTTGAGTTGTGAGATTAATGCTCTCTGCTGTAAAAGTTTTTTGTGGTTTTTTATCGTTCGCGTTGCGGCGATAGATAGTTAGATCTTTCACAGAAATTATATCGCCGGTGCGCGCATCTACAAAAACTTCCCAATCGCCGCGAGGTTCAAAAGCTGGAACCGTAACCCGGTACGCTAATCTCGCATGATTGTCTAACGGACAAATAAATAATTCTGAAGTCGGGTCGCCAAATAATTCTCCTGCCACGCTTAGATAATTCTTTGCAATTTGTAATGCCCGGCTGTTCGAAATTTTTGGTGTTGTATTTACAGCCGACATGCCTAACTTGTAATTATTCACAACAAAGTTGACAATATTGTTTTTTGAAATACTAACCACGACATCAGAATTATAGACAGGAACATTTCCGACCTTCTGAAAAAAACGGATGTGAGTGCCGGCAGGACTTTGCTGAATTTTTGCTATCTCAAGATCAGAAAGATCTTCTTTCATCCTAAACTTCTGTGAGTAACCACGAAGGAATGATGTAGCAATTCCCAAATGCGAATCATCAATGGAACCATAACCTACATTCCACATCGCACGTATACCCCCCTTCTCGTCAAGCTGCATGTTTGAGCGCGTAGAGAGAATTTCCGCAGTTGGGGGAGTTGACTTTATAGATTTATTTAAATTTTGACTGAACGCTGATAATCCTAGTGCAACAGTCAGTAAGGAAAACAGAACAAACTTTTTATACACAAATTACTCAATCTTTCAAATATTTATATATTAAACTAATGAAATAAAATGGTTAAATCAAATTATTTGCCTTTTAAATAGAAATTGAGCAAATTAGATACGAAATACATGTAAAATTTACAGGAATAGCTGAAATTTGAAAATTGTTATAGTGGGCGCTGGTGAAGTCGGTTTTCATCTCGCTAAGATATTGTCACAGGAACATCACGATATTGTGGTAATTGATAGTGACAAAGAACGTGTTGAGCGTGTAAACGAAAATTTAGATGTAATGGCAGTAGAAGGGAGCGGGGTTAGTCCCAAGCTTTTATTCGATGCGGGCGCAGAGAATGCCGACCTTCTGGTGGCAGTCTCGCCATCGGATGAAGTCAACATCCTCGCCTGTCAGATTGCAAACAAATTAGGAACAAAGCGAACGATTGCTCGTGTAAGCAGCCCCGAGTTCAACTCCAAAGATGCGATTATTAAACCGGATCAACTCGGTATCAACTTGATGATTTATCCGGAAGGAGTAACGGCAGATGAAATATTCCGGCTTGTTAAGCGTTCCACTGCAACGGATGTGCTTGAATTCGGGGAAGGAAGAATTCAGATAATCGGATTAAGGCTCGATGCAAACAGTCCGATAATAAATAAGAAGATGAAAGAGGTCGGGCTGGAAATAAATGAGCTTGTTTTCCGTGTAGTTGCTATCAGCCGCGGTCAACGCACCATCATTCCCACAGGCGATGATGTGTTCAAGAAAAACGATCAAGTGTTTGTAGTTTGCAAGAGAGAGTATGTTCAAGACATGCTGCGGTATGCAGGGCAGGAGGAAGAGGTTGTAAAAAATATAATGATACTTGGCGGTGGACGAATAGGAACCCAGGTCGCCGAGATGCTCGAAGACGAAGTTAATGTCAAAATTGTTGAGTCGAATGAGGAGCGGGCGACAGAACTTGCCGAACGGTTGAAGCATTCTTTAGTAATACACGGCGAAGGATCCGATATTGACCTTCTTGCAAAAGAAGGAATAATGGATATGGATATCTTTATAGCGGTTTCGGATGACGAGGAAGAAAATATTATTACCTGCCTTATGGCAAAGCATCTTCAGGTTCCTAAGACAATCGCGCTTGTCGATAACACGGATTATGTAACGCTTGCGGGTACAATAGGTCTTGATGTTGCAGTAAATAAAAAATTATCCGCAGCCCAAATCATTCTCAAATTCATCCGTCAGGGAGATATACTTTCCATCGCAACATTGCACGGTGTCGATGCTGAAGTAATAGAGTTTATAGCGAAAAAAAATTCCGATATTACAAAAAAGACATTGAAGGATGTAAACTTCCCGTCAGGGGCAATAGTCGGATGTGTGATAAGGGGCGATTCGGTTTTCATACCCGTCGGTTCCACTAAAATTAATCCTACCGACAGAGTGGTTGTATTCACGCTACCCAAATCTATTTCCGAAGTAGAGAAAATTTTTAATAAATAGATAGATGAATTTCAAGGCAGTTATTTCGATACTTGGATTGCTAATAACATTTGTGGGGACTGCGATGTTGTCCGCAATTCCAATCTCCCTTTACTATTCTGACGGGTCGGCTATCCCGATTTTAATATCTTCTCTAATAAGTATATCGGCTGGTATCCCGGTTTGGCTTATATTTAAAAAGAATTCATCCGACCTGAAAGTTCGTGATGGGTTCGCTATTGTTACTTTTAGCTGGTTGGTAATGAGTTTTTTCGGCTCATTACCATTCCTGATTTCCGGTCAAATCCCAAACATAACAGATGCTTTTTTTGAAACAGTCTCGGGTTTTACAACTACCGGTGCATCGATATTAACGAACGTCGAAGCGATGCCGCACGGTTTATTATTCTGGCGGAGTATGATTCAGTGGATAGGCGGAATGGGCATTATCGTTCTGTCTTTAGCTATTCTGCCCGTGTTAGGCGTAGGTGGAATGCAGCTTTTTAAAGCTGAAGCGCCCGGCCCTACGGTTGATAAATTGAAGCCTCGAATTGGAGAAACTGCTAAAGTACTTTGGCAGGTTTACGTTTTGTTTAGTGCTCTTGAAACATTATTGTTAATTATAGGCGGGATGACTTTGTTCGATGCCTTGAACCATACTTTTACAACCATGGCAACAGGAGGGTTTTCAACAAAGAACGCAAGTATTGCCCATTTTAATTCTTCTTACATAGATGTTATTATAACCGTATTCATGTTTATTGCAGGCATAAACTTCGCGCTGCATTTCCGCGTTTTACGAGGCGATACAAAATTGTTTTTCAAAAACACCGAGTTCTTATTTTATCTCGGGCTGACAATTTTCTCAATCGCAATCATCTCTTGTCTCCTTCTGTGGCACGGTAACTACACTACAATTCTCGATGGCATTCGTTACAGCTCTTTTCAAACTGTTTCCATACTAACAACGACCGGATTTGCGAGCGCAGACTACGAGCTTTGGCCGCTTGCAACCCAGTTTATTTTATTCCTACTGATGTTTATCGGCGGGTGTGCCGGTTCAACAGCCGGCGGCATAAAAAATATGAGAATTGTAATTTTGCTTCGGAATGGCGCTGCGGAAATGCGGAAACTTATTCATCCCAAAGCCGTTGTGCCGATCCGTTTCAACGAGAAAATTGTACCTCAGGAAATCATCAGCAACATACTTGCATTCTTCGTGCTTTTCATTTCAACATTTGTCGGTGCAACAGTCATCATGACGGTTTTGGGTCTTGACATTGTTACGGCAATGGGATCTGTAATAGCATCGTTGAGTAATATAGGCCCGGGGCTTGGCGGTGTTGGACCTATGGACAATTATTCTCACATTCCGATTGTTGGTAAATGGGTATTAAGTTTTTGCATGATCATCGGTAGGCTTGAGTTGTTCACTGTGCTAGTGATCTTTACTCGTGTGTACTGGAAGGTTTAATTTACTTGTTCTCAATTTCTCGCTTTAACATACGATGAACTATCGTTCCATATTATCCATACTCGGTTTTTTAGTCGGCTGCTCTGGTACGGCAATGCTTCTCGGAATACCGTTCTCGATTTATTATGGCGACAACGATGTAATTCCTATTTTACTTTCTTCCGGCATATCTACGGTTATCGGGTTCGGAAGTTGGAGGGTATTTAAACAACAAAAACAAGAGCTTGGTATAAGAGAAGGATTCCTGATTGCTACAGCCGGCTGGATTGCAATTGCGCTTTTCGGAACACTGCCTTATTTACTATCGGGAAGTATAACGTCTTTTACAGACGCTTTTTTTGAAACGATTTCAGGTTTTACAACAACCGGGGCTTCGGTTTTAGTCGATGTTGAAAAACTTCCACACGGAGTTTTATTCTGGAGAAGCATGACTCACTGGATTGGAGGGATGGGAATTATAGTTCTTTCTTTGGCAATTCTTCCTTTGTTGGGTGTTGCGGGTATGCAGCTTTATAAAGCTGAAGCAGCCGGACCTACAAAGGATAAGCTCTCACCACGCATAGCCGAGACTGCACGACTACTATGGGGAGTTTATGTATTATTAACTACTGCCGAAGTTGTGTTGCTACTGTTTGGAGGAATGTCGGTCTTCGATGCCTTATGCCATTCGTTCGGTACTATTGCGACTGGTGGTTTCTCCACAAAAAATGCCAGCGTCGCATATTACAAGTCGCCATTTATTGATTATGTTATCGGGACGTTTATGTTTCTCTCTGCGGTGAATTTCAGTTTGCATTATGCGGCAGTGAGAGGAGATGTGTTAAATTATTTTAAAAACAGCGAGTTCAAATTTTTTGTTCTATTGGTCGGAAGCGCGATAGCTTTCGTGGCAGTAGTGAATGGACTAACCCTGCCGGAACAAAATTTTTTAGATGTTTTCAGATTTTCTTTTTTCAACGTTATTTCTATATCAAGCTGCACCGGCTTTGCAAATGCTGATTTTGCGTTGTGGGCTTTCGCTTCACAGTTCGTGCTTTTTGTATTGATGTTTCCCGGCGGGTGCGCCGGTTCGACGTCGGGCGCTATAAAAAACGTTCGGATTTTTTTATTGTTGAGAAACATTTTAACAGAAACAAAAAGAATCATTCATCCTAAAGCTGTCATACCGATAAAATTCAACGGCAGAGTTGTTGAGCCGGAGATACTTTCCGTAATTGCTTCATTTTTCGTTCTGTATATTTCGACATTTGCTATTTCGTCCCTATTGTTAATGATAACCGGAGTTGACCTCGTTTCGGCAATAAGCGGAGTTGCTTCGTGTATGGGGGGAGTTGGACCGGGATTGAACGCCGTTGGACCGATGTCTAACTACTTTGCTTTTTCGGATTTAGCGAAGTGGGTTCTTTCTGCGGACATGCTCTTAGGCCGGCTTGAGTTGTTCACAGTTATGGTTATTTTTACGAAGTCGTTTTGGAAAGTGTAGGATATAAAAAGCTGGTCTCCAAGACAGGGACCAGCTTTTTTTAGAGTTCAAAAAATTCTATGTGTCAAAATAACGCCCCATTATCGTAAGTTTAAATCAAATGACCACAGGATGTTATGTTTACGAAAAACACTGGAGATTTTCCTATCGTCAAAATTCAAAATGACGATTCGTACGGCATTAAACTATCTTCAAGCATTTCGCCAGCATTTTCAGTCTTAAAGCGGCTCCATAATGCGACGGTACCTTTTTCCTGCCGGAGCTGACAAACCTGTCCCAAATCCGAAGCGCGTGAAAGTAGAATGAGCACATACGGGCTCTTTGAAATACAGAATGACCCGAAGGAATCGAAAGGGCATTATGTAAGAATCTGGAAAAAAGAACAGGAGAGCGAATGGATAATCATTTTAGAGATAATGAATGTGGATTAGTTCTGGGAAAATACTACCGCGCACCAATATTGTACTCCATCTGAATACAAAAAAGCCAACTCAGTTCTCACCAAGTTGGCTTAATAATACATCTTACTAATTACTAAACACTACTTACTTCTTTTTAAAACTCTCCCACAGCGCAAGGTGGCAGCCGTCGGGTGTTTCAAACTTCGCCCACCAGCCCCATTTGCCTATCGGATTTTTAGGAACCAACACTTTACCTTTTGCTTTTTTTATATCTTTCAGTTTTTTATCGATAGAATCAGTCTCGAGGTATAAAAGAACGGAATGCTTCTTCGGCATTTTCTTTACGAGGTACAATCCTCCATGCGGTTTTGCCGGTGCAAAGAAAAGCATGTAATCCCAACCGGATACTTCTTCAAACTTCCAACCGAATAACTTCCCGTAAAATTTTTTGGCTAACTTGAAATCGGTTGTCGGTATTTCTATATGTCCTACAGAGTTCATTTTTTTTCTTTCTTTTTTGTTTAAACCTGTTAATTTGGGTGTAGTCTTCTTCTTTCTATCTGATGAAGCACCGAATCCATTCCTTCGGCAACGAGCGCATCCATCAAACTGTCGGGTGCATGTTCGGATGGCTGCTCGAGATCGTTCAATGTAGTTATTGCCGTATCAGTGGTGGGCAATACTGAATTTGCCAAATTCTGGAAAGCGCTATCGGAAACAACTTTACGCATTAAACCTTTGTTAGCTGTACTCCTTGCTAATTTTGTTCCGAGGCTGTTAACCGACTTAACAGCATCAGCCGGAACCGCCTGTACGCTGGCGCTGATCATTCGTCCAATATCAATAACACTATCTTTTAATATTTTACTCGGCCTTCCGACTGCCGCACTCAGAGCATAAGCCGAGTGACTCACACTGGCGCTGATTATTCCAACTGAACCTTGTATAGCACGATTCAAACTACCGCCGAATCGCTCGATTTGTTCGCCTAAAGATTCGAGTCCGTAACCCACATTGCTCCCTAAAACTTCGAGTCCTTTTCTGATTTCCTTCCCCTGACTCTCGCTGGCGGCAGCGGTAATCTTAGCGGCTTCAATTTCAGACAAGCCGCGTGTGTAAGACGATAAAAGCTTGGTTGTTTGGTCAATATCAAACTGGATTCTTTCTACAAGTTGGTGAGCTTTTTTCTCAAAGTAATAATTACGCGCCTGATAAAAATGCCAAAGCGCAATTTGCATCATGGTTTGTAACAGCATGGGTTCGGTGCTTATGGTCGCCATTGCTTTTTCGCCGACGTGAAGATTGACAGCCATTTCCCAATCCTTCGCATCGAGACGCATAAACCACTGACGAGCCGCAATCAAGTCGCCTAAATCGTCAACCGATTGAATTTCTCTTTCGATACCGCGCTGTGTATATGCGGTGGCTGTCATGTACGCACAGCTTGCAGCCGATTTGTTTAGTCCGACTTCGGAATAGAGTCGGAAACAAAATATTAACTGGTCGATTAAACGTTCCGACATCTCGCCGTGGGAATAAATCTGTTTGACCTTTGAAAAAATTTCTTTTGCGCGATTTAGATACAAATCTGTTGTCTCACGGTATCTTTGTTTCAGCACTGAGGCGCGTTTCGTATGTTTGTCGAGATACTGTTTATCTTCATGTCTCAATGCACCGATTGCATTTTTAATATCATTCAATGAAAGTGTTTCGGAATTACCCTTCCTGCCGCACATATAACAAAACTCTCTCGACTGAGAATAATCAATCCATTTATGGCCGCAATTCAAACATCTTTCGACGCCTATTTTTATTGAGTTAGTTTGCACCATGATTTCTCCATTAATGTCTTCTATCTCTTAGTTGCGTAATCAACCGTACGTATTCTTCTTCAGTTAATTCACCAAATGCATATTTATTTTCAACTGTTTCCCGGTCGAACTGCATCGCCGGCACCGAAGCTACCTTCTGGTATGCCTCGTTCGCCCGTATGCGGTTAAATCCGCGCAGTGTTTCAAGTTCCTGCTCAAACAGATTTTTTATGCCCGCCTCCGATAAATCGGCGCTTCCAGAAGAATTAAGCTGACGCATTGCAACTAACGAGCCGTATTCCTTTACGCCGATATTTTGTAAAATATCCTGAGCAATTTCAAACTCTTTTGCTTTATAATAAAAATGATATGCTTGTTTAAATTCGCTTTCGCCTAAATACCATTCTGCGATATCTTTGTACAGGTCGGGAGATAAGTTTGAAGTATCAAAAAAATAAAAAGATGTGACAAAATCGTTTTTGATTTTTTTTGTTTCTCCTAAACTCTTCATATCGTTTTCAGCCCAATAGATCCATTCTTCAAAATCGTTTCGCTCCAGATGTTTCGCATAGTCCAAAAGTTCATCAATCAAATTAAATCCCTTGAAGAAAAGAAAAGCGAGCAGCTCGATATCCCGGTTATGCGGATTTTGTTGAATTGCCAGACGAATCACTTCGATTACATTTTGTTTATCCTTTGATGAGCCCGAGAAGAAAAGTTTAATCGGAACTTTTGAAAATTTTCTAAGGAATCTCATCTCGTCAAGAAATAAAAAGCCACGTTGAGGATCGGAGAGAGGTAAATCAAGTTCCAGTTGTTCTATTGCCAAATCGAATTTTTCCTTAACAAAAATTTTTTTCAGGCCGGCGTACCAACGGGCTTCAACGTTCTTAAAAGAAATATCTATGAATGGCTTCCACGACGGGAGCGAGCTTTCGGAATACGAATTTTCGGCAAGAGGCAGGGTTGTTTTTAAAATATCAATTAAATTTTTATTGCGGGATTCGATCGCATCTTCAGTACCCGACTCTCTTAATGCTTGCGTCAGAAAATAATGTTTAATCCAGGGTCTGGTAAATTTTTCGTTTACGTCGTGTTTCTTTTGATTCCCCTCCTTATCAACTTCAATGACTGAAGTCGGGTAAGTTCCGTTTGACCCGAGTATTAGGCGATCTTTATTCGTTAAAAAAAGTTGCATTAATCAGCTATCAGAAATTCCTGATTATAATGATTTATGTGTACCATCGCACTTCGGTTTGTTTTTCGTGTGCTTACAGCCGCAGAGTGCCACTTTTGAAGTTTCGGTTAATTCAAATTTTTCTGGAACAAAGTCGGTAGTCCGATGTGAACTATCGCAAAAGGGCTGTCTTGCAGATAAACCACAGGCACACCAATAATATGTTCCGGCTTTAAGCTCTACTACAAACGGAGCTTTCTGGACTATTTTCGGTTCTGACATTTAAACCCCTAATTTTGTATAAGTATAATGCAAATTTTTATTATAATCAAGTTTTTCGGCTTGATAATTCAGATGTTAATCAATTTCTCTAATATAATATTTAAGAATGACAGCTATAACATATTGAATTCAAAGAAAATAAACAAGCATCCCTTAACTAATCAAAGGGATACGAATTTTGTGTTTTTTTGCATTTTCAATTGCTTCATCGTAACCGGCATCGGCGTGTCGAATGATTCCCATTCCAGGATCGTATGTTAGAACGCGTTTAAGCCGGCGTTCAGCTTCTTTCGTCCCATCGGCAACTACAACCATTCCAGCATGAATTGACATTCCAATACCAACTCCACCACCGTGATGGACACTCACCCAGCTTGCACCGCCGACAGCGTTGAGCAAGGCGTTGAGAATGGGCCAATCGGCAATCGCATCGCTGCCGTCTTTCATATTTTCAGTTTCGCGATTTGGTGATGCAACTGAACCACAGTCGAGATGGTCTCGACCAATAACAATCGGCGCTTTCGCTTCACCCTTTGCAACGAGGTCGTTAAATATCTTTCCCATCTTCGCTCGTTCGCCATAACCGAGCCAACAAATACGTGCCGGTAGTCCTTGAAACGCAACTTGTTTCTGTGCCTTTTCAATCCATCGAATGAGTGGTTTATTTTCCGGAAATGTTTCAATAATCGCTCTATCGGTTCTGTAAATATCTTCCGGGTCGCCTGAGAGCGCAGCCCATCGAAACGGACCTTTACCGTCGCAGAAAAGCGGGCGGATATACTCCGGCACAAAGCCGGGGATATCGAAAGCATTCTTTAAACCGTTCGCAAGAGCTTCGCCGCGTATGTTGTTGCCATAATCGAATGTAACTGCCCCCCGCTTCCGAAAGTCAAGCATTGCATTTACATGCTCGACAATTGATGTTTTTGCCATCGCAATATATTTTTGTGGATCCGTTTGTCGGATTGCCAGCGCTTCCTGATAATTTATTCCGGCAGGAACATAACCATTCAGAGTATCGTGTGCGGATGTTTGGTCGGTGAGGATATCCGGAATAATACCGCGTTTGAGAATCTCCGGCAAGACTTCAGCAGCATTACCTAGTAATCCAACACTAAGCGGTTCTTTTTTCGCTTTTGCGTCGAGAACAAGTTGTAACGCTTCGTCGAGATTTTCTGTCATTCTATCGAGGTAACCGGTTCTTAATCTTTTTTCGATTCGTATTCTGTCCACTTCGATTGCAAGAATAACGGCGCTGTTCATAGTTGCTGCGAGTGGTTGGGCGCCGCCCATACCGCCAAGCCCGGCAGTAAGTATGAATTTCCCGGAAAGATTTCCTCCAAAATATTTGTTACCGCATTCTGCAAATGTTTCGTAAGTACCTTGTAAAATTCCTTGCGAGCCTATGTATATCCAGCTACCGGCTGTCATTTGTCCGTACATTGTTAAACCAAGTCCCTCCAGCCGGCGGAACTCATCCCACGTTGCCCAATGCGGAACCAACATTGAATTTGAAATCAGCACTCGAGGTGCATCGGTGTGGGTTTTAAAAATACCTACGGGTTTACCGGACTGGACGAGAAGTGTTTCGTCATTCTCAAGTTCTCTCAAACTTTGAACAATCGAATCGTAGCAATCCCAGTTACGGGCGGCTTTTCCTGTTCCGCCATAGACGATGAGTTCTTGTGGTTTTTCTGCAACTTCTGCATCTAAATTATTCATTAACATTCGAAGTGCGGCTTCCTGTATCCATCCTTTGCAGGAGATTTGAGCTCCTCTTGGCGCTTTAATATTTGTATGATTACTCATTATAATTCCATTTCACTTTATTATTATTTTAAAATTTCATTGCGTTCATTGCGACCTTTGCGGTTAAAAATATCACCGCTACGGACGCAAAGAATTATACCCAAAAGCCGCTATAGTTTATAGCCGATTTTTCTTAGAAAATCTTTTCTAAATTTTATATCGTCGTCAGTTTCGATGCCTTTTGTTTTTAAGCCGTCAATGACGCCCAATATTCCTCTTCCTTGTTCGGTTTCAGCAATAATTACTTCAACGGGGTTGGCTGTTGCGCAAAAGATATTGCATACCTCCGGCACCAATTTAATCGTGTTTAAAATATTTACCGGAAATCCGTTCTCTATAAACAAAATAAATGTATGTCCTGCTGAGAGATTCATCGCATTTTTCTTGGCGATGTCTATCAATTTTTGATCGTTGCCGATAAAGCGGACAAGCGCAGGTCCTGACGACTCACAAAAAGCCAGTCCGAATTTAATATTAGGGTTCGTCGATACGACCGCTTCGTAGATATCTTCAACAGTTTTGATAAAGTGCGACTGACCGAGTATAAAGTTCATGTCGGTTGGTTTGTCAATTTTAATAATTTTTAATTCCATTTTATTCTCCTATCACAAAGTATCTAAGTGTGTAAGCATTATAATATATTAGAGCTTATTATCCAAAATCCTACTTAATTTTTTCATGGTATTAGTTATATGCGACCCTTTCCAAAACACTTTCTTGCAACTCGGGCATTGGTAGAACTCGTTAAACCCTTCCCACGACCGAGACGGAACTTTGTCTTTGATGGTTGCCTTATCATTGACTTTTGCCACTTCTACATTACATTCAACACATCGTGTAAAAAGTTTTGAGTTTGTGTCTAAACCAAACTGCACGATAACGTTTTTTAGTTGCAAGTCGAAATTTTCGCCACCAACCCCGAAAACACTTATTGGTATCATGTTCTCCGGAAACGACTTACGGCGAGTTAAAAACACCCGCTCATCGCTATTGCTAATATCGACAAGTTCTTTCAGCGACTTAGAGGAATCGTATATAACGTCGTATCCTAAAATGCGAAGCCAACGGGCTAATTTCTCAAGCATTGTATCAGCCACAAATTTCATAGTAAACCTCAAAAGACCTTAACTAAATTTAATATATTTTCAATCCAAAAATCAAGTTTAAACAAACAATTATTCTTGACGGAGGTTGTGTAAGAATTATTTTTTACATATATTCAAACAAGAAATAACATAGAATAATTTATACCGTAGAAAATAATGACGCAATGTTATGCGCTCGGATAATAGTTGGGCAGAAATTCGCTCGCGTTTGCTCGCTCATCAGAGTCTGCCAAACGGCGCGCGGGTTTTGCCTTAGTTGAACGATCTTTTTTTTTGTGATTCTCCAACTTGAAATTGTCATGTTAATTTAGGAGATTAGTACAATCAAAAACCGTTATCCAATACATAAGGACATCAGAATGGCTGTAAGAGAAGTAGCGAGGAGAATTCCCGCACCAATTTCGCAACTCAAAACCTCTAGGAAAGTTATTGCTTTCGGATGGTATGGCGGCAAATTCTCGCATCTTGATTGGCTTCTCCCATTACTACCCCCTTGTCATCATTATTGTGAACCTTTTGGGGGATCGGCAGCCATTTTATTGAACCGGCCGTCATCACCCGTTGAAACTTATAACGATCTGGATGGTGAAGTTGTAAATTTTTTTAAGGTGTTAAGGCAAGAGAAGGGCAAGTTAATCGAATCAATTGGATTGACTCCTTTTTCACGCGAAGAGTTTGCTCAAGCCTGTGAGTTAGATTCACACTTACCCGAATTTGAACGGGCAAGGCGTTTCTATGTCCGTGCTCGCCAAGTGAGAACTGGGCTGGCTCAGACAGCCACAGTTGGAAGATGGGCGAATTGCAAGAATACGAGCAGAGCAGGTATGAGCGGGGTTATCAGCCGCTGGCTTGGCGGTATTGAGGATTTGACTTTTATTGCCGAGAGACTTCTTCGTGTGCAGATCGAGAACAGACCTGCCATAGATATCATCAATCTGTACGATTCCAGAGACACCCTTTTTTATTGTGACCCACCTTACGTTCACGGAACGAGGGGCGACACGAAATCTTATGGCTATGAATTGACTGACGATGGACATCGCCAGTTAGCCAAGGTATTAAATTCGATAAAAGGTCTAGTTGCTATCTCTAATTATCAGTGCAATTTGATGGACGAGTTGTACCCCGTGCCAAAATGGAAAAAACTTTTAAGTCCACTTAAAACTATTCACTCAACCAAGGATAAGCGTCAAGAAGTTCTTTGGGTTAATTATGATATTCACAAATTGAAAAAAGTTTATACCCTATTTCAATGATTGATCCCGCAGCTATTTTAGAAAACTCTCTCAACAATGTCATTCCTAATCCAGATAAGACTTTCATTGATGACGATGACCTTCGAGCCAAGATAGAGTTCGTCTGTCGTTGCCTCACTAATAAGGCACCAATCCGTTTTCTAATCGCCTGCCTGCTTGGCAAGCTAGACAACCCAAAGGTGGATATCAGAAAACCCTACACAGAAATTGGTGGCAAGGGCATTTACTCCGGACGTGGATATGATGAACAATATGTAGAACCTTTTGTCATCAAACATAAGCTTCCCACTAATTCTACCACGGCATTCTTGACGCCCGCTTTTAGAAACATTGATCGTAAACTTACAACCGACTTGGTTCTTGTAGGCAGGCCTCGTCAGGTTTACACAAACGTGCTTGAGCTACTCGATCTTATTCAACGTGGGAGAGTCAAAGCTTCCAATGCCCTCAAAGAAATAATTCGCTTCTTAGTTATCATCAAATCTGAAAATGAAACTAGAATGAAGCAGCTTCTCCGAGAATTGAAACACGCTGAAGATACGCTTCCGCTTTCGTCTGAGCAAATTGTCACTCTACTCCAGCAACATCTAAGCAGTAAGAATGCGAGTAGATTACCCGTTTTGATGATTACCGCTGCTTATCTCGCAGTCAAAGATCGTATCGGGGAAACAGCCCTACCTCTTCAATCGCACACGGCCGCAGATAGTCAGACCGGTTCAATCGGAGATGTCGAGGTTACACTCATTAATGATGATCAAGTAATTACTTGCTACGAAATGAAGGACAAGCGAGTAACCATCGTTGACATCGAGAATGCAATAAAGAAGATTTTAACATTAAAATACCGTGTGGATAACTACATCTTTATTACCACCGATATTGTAGAAGATGAGATTCGTCAATACGCCAAGGGTGTTTACGACAAAGCTGGCATTGAGATTGCAGTCTTGGATTGTATCGGTTTCGTCACACACTTCCTCCACTTCTTTCACCGATGCCGGACGAGTTTTTTGGATATTTATCAGAGTCTTGTTTTGACAGAGCCCGACAGCTCAGTTAGCCAACCATTGAAAGAAGCGTTTCTTGTTTTACGAAAGACAGCGGAATCTGACAAGTGAAGCAAATAACACCTAGCCTAATACTTGATAAAAGGTCCCCATCAATTTATTTTTAATTACCCTCACTATCCCCTTCCAACAAATCCTTATTATCCTCGCTCAGCACTTCCAGCACCTCTTTCATATCATCCGGAAGTTTTGAGTTGAAAAACATTTTTTCGTTTGTTTTGGGATGTATAAAACCGATCGTCTTCGCGTGCAACGCCTGCCTTTGTATAATCTGAAGCAATTCCTGTGTAAGTTCCTTGCTTCGTTTTGTTATTTTTCCCCACGCAAGGCTCCGCCCGTGGTAAGTAGGGTCGCCAAAAACAGGGTGTCCGATGTGATGCAGATGTACACGTATCTGGTGGGTACGTCCCGTACGAAGTTTCAGTTTTATTAAAGAAAGAAAACCGAATTCCTTAATCACTTCGTACTCAGTTACTGCGTGCTTTCCGCTTTCAATAACTGTAATCTTTTTTCTGTCGGATTTGCTACGACCCAGGTTTGCTTCAATCACACCTTTTTTCTTCTTACCGAACAAACCCCAGACTATTGCCCAGTACTCGCGGTCGACAGACCGCTGTGCAAATTGTTTTGCTAACTTTGCATGAACCCAGTTGTCCTTTGCCGTAACAATTAATCCCGATGTATCTTTATCGAGCCGGTGAACAATCCCCGCTCTGACATCACTGTTCAAATCTGAAAGTTTACTGCCGCAACGGAAAAGCAAAGCATTCACGAGCGTGCCAGTATAATTTCCATAAGCCGGGTGGGTTACCATCCCCGCAGGTTTATTTATAACAATCAGATAGTCATCTTCATAAACAATATCGAGTGGAATGTTCTCGGGGGTAACTTCTTGCGGAGGCGGCTTCGGGAGCGTTATGTGAACGACATCGTTAGGCGAGACTTTGTAACTTGCTTTTGTGGGTTTGCCGTTCACTAAAACCTGTCCCGCTTCGATTGCTTCCTGTACTTTGCTGCGAGTGGCATTCTCGATAAAGTGGGTTATAAAAACATCTATACGTTCGCGAGTTTTACCAGGCGGGACTATTATATCAAATTCTCTTGACATAAATCGTGAGAATGAATTTAATTTTCAATATTGGAAATTTCGGCGACTTGTTTAGTTTCAACCGCTTTGTGATGGAAGATGAGAAGAAGAATTATACCGGCCGTTACAGAAGCGTCTGCAATATTAAACACGGGCCAGCGGTCGAGGTGATAACTAAAAATGTTTATGTTAAAGAAATCGACGTCAATAAAATCGACAACCCTTCCGTAAAACAACTTTCCATAATCGAATATCACGCTGTAAAAAATTCTGTCGATCAAATTTCCTACAGCACCTCCTAAAATCAATGCAAGCGAAAGCCGGAAACCAAAGTTTGTGTGCCGCATTTTGTAAAGATATACGATAATAAGTATGCTGGCAACAATTGAAAATATTCCGAACAGGTGTTTCCATCCTAAATCGAAACCGAAAGCCATGCCTGCGTTTTCGATATAAGTCAGCCTAATAACATCTCCGATGATTGGCTTGCTTGTTCCGTAGGGCATTCCGGGAAAATTAATTCCGAGGAAGGGAATTTCAATGCCTTTGACCATGAGCTTTGTAAGCTGGTCAAAAACGACTAGAAAAAAACTCAAGAATAATATACGCAAATTAGAACCGTCGAATTTTAATTATTTAGTTTTGCTCTTGCAGTTGAAACACATTTGAGCATGCGGCACAGCTTCGAGCCGCTCTTTTTCGATTAGCTTTCCGCAAACAATACAGCGCCCGTACTCTCCTTTATCGATACGCTGAAGAGCATCGTCGAGATAATTCAGGAACTTGCCTTCGCGTGAAGCGAGCAGAAATGTTTTCTCGCGCTCCATCATATCGGTGCCTTGTTCCATGTGCAATGAGTAGGACGGGTTCTCGCTTGTGTACTCACCGGTAGTACTGTCCATTATCGTGTTGCGTAAAATTTCAAGCTCGTCTAAAATTTCTTTTCGTTTCTCAAGAATGATTTTCTTGAAGTACGCAAGGTCTTCAGAACCGTAACCTTTTTGGCTGAATTTTGGTTTTGGCGGTTCAGCCTGAAATTGTTCGAGTTGCTTGACAGCTTTGGAGGGCCTTCCGACTTTGCCCTTCTTTACCGTAGCATTTTTTTGGATTGGCTTGGAAGATTTTTTAACCGTTGAGCTTTTTTGTTTCTTTGAAGTAGAAGTTTTTGTTTTTGCCATTTTATTTTTCACTCCTTACGTAAGATAGTTTCTATCGTATTCGTTTTACTGTAATCTGACACAATTCACCGTTTATATCCCACTCCGCAGAGTAATCTCCGTTTTGCAGCGTGGGGGTTATCTTTTCAGCTAAAGTTTCTGCTGAAACATAAGCATTTAATTTATCAATTGCTTCTTTGAGCCGTTGGCTGCATTCGTAATGAATATAAATTCTGTCGGTAACCTGGAAGCCGGCATCTTTGCGCATGTTCTGAACTCGGTTCACGAACTCGCGGGCAAAACCTTCATTTATAAGTTCTTCTGTCAATTCGGCATCGAGCGCAACTGTTATTTCATTGTCGGTTTCAACAAGCCAGCCTTTAATATCTTCATGGAAGATTTCAACATCTTCTAAAGTAATAACAAAATTCTGACCGTTCACATTCAAATCGAATTTGCCTGTCTTCTCCAACTCTTTAATGGCTTTCGATTCCATCGACTTGATTGTATTCGCAACGGCTTGAACGGATTTACCGAACTTTGGCCCAATAGCTTTAAAGTTCGGTTTCAATTTCTTGTGTACGATTTCAGAGTCGTCGCTCACATATTCAATCGTCTTAACATTTATCTCATCGAGAATCACATCACGCATTAACTCGATCTCGTTTTGATACTTTGGGTTCGCAACCGGCAGTATTATTCTTTTCAGCGGCTGGCGAACTTTCAGGTTGGATTTGTTCCGGATTGCCCTGACGAGATAAACGACTCGCTGCACCTTCGACATTCTTTCCTCAAGGTCTTCATCTATCGCCGATTCATTCACCGATGGAATAAAATCAAGATGAACTGAAGCGACATTTTCTTTTTGTGTCGCCGTATTCAGATTCAGATAAATCTCTTCAGCTAAAAACGGTGCAAACGGAGCCATCAGTTTTGAGATAGTTATCAAGCAATCGTACAATGTTTGATAAGCCGCTGTTTTATCTTTTCCGATTTCACTCTTCCAGAAACGCCGTCTGTTGCGTCGAACGTACCAGTTAGATAATTGGTCGATTGCGAAATCGCTAATAAGACGTGCCGCCTTTGTAGCATCATATTCATCCATCGCCTGTAAATATTTTTTCACCAGCGAGTTGAGGGTTGAGATTATCCATCTGTCGATTTCCGGGCGTTCTGAAAGCGGGATTTCTGCCTCACTGTACTTAAAATTATCAATATTGGCATAAAGCGCGAAGAAAGAATAAGTATTAACAAGAGTCCCAAAAAATTTACGCTGGACTTCAACCAAACCATCTTCATCGAAGAGAGTCGGTTTCCACGGCGGGCTGTTCACAACGAGATACCAGCGGGCTGTATCGACTCCGTATTTCTCTATTATGTAGAACGGGTCAACCGTATTACCCTTTGACTTGGACATTTTCTGACCTTCCTTGTCGAGAATTAAATCGTTGACAAGTATATTTTTAAATGCCGGTCTGTTGAAAAGGAACGTGCTTATTGAATGAAGCGAGTAAAACCATCCGCGGGTTTGGTCGATTCCTTCACAGATGAAGTCGGCCGGATGTTGCGCATCGAAAATTTCTTTATTCTCAAAAGGATAGTGCCACTGCGCGAACTGCATCGCGCCCGAATCAAACCATACATCAATCAACTCTGGGGTTCGCTGCATTCTGCTGCCACATTTCGGGCAATCGAAAACGATAGAATCAACATAGGGTTTGTGCAGGTCAATTTTCTCTTTGTCAACCGGTTCTAACTTACCATTTACTGCAACTTTTCCTTCCATCAAATCCGATATACTACCTACACACTTTTTCTCACCGCAATCACACAGCCAGATTGGAAGCGGGGTTCCCCAGAATCTATCGCGCGACAAAGCCCAGTCCTTATTTTCTTCGAGCCAATTTCCAAACCGACCTTCACCAACTTCGGGCGGTACCCATTTGATGGTTTTATTCAGCGCAATCATTTGTTCTGCATATTTTGTAGTGCTGATATACCATGACTCGCGCGCATAATATAAAAGAGGAGTTTTGCAACGCCAGCAGTGAGGATAACTGTGAGTAATCGTTTCCTTTTTATACAAAATCTTTCTGGATTTCATATTCTGGATAATGTTCGGGTCGGCATCTTTTACAAACTGACCCGCAAATTCAGTTACTTCAGGGTTGAACTCACCGCTTTTATTCACTGGATGGATTGTCGGCAAGCTATATTTCCGCCCAACCTGATAATCATCTTCGCCATAAGCCGGAGCGATATGAACTATTCCGGATCCATCCTCGGTGGTTACAAAATCACCGGATACTATATAAAATCCTTTTTCTTTAACAGAAATAAAATCAAATAGACGCTCGTACTCTTTGCCGACAAGTTCACGGCCGATAAAATTGTCTATAACTACAAACTCATCGTCAAGAACTTGAACACGGGCTTTTGCTAAAATTAATTTCTCGCCTTTGTTCTCGACTTTTACGTATTCAACATCGGGATGTACTGCAAGTGCAACATTCGAAATCAACGTCCATGGTGTCGTCGTCCAAACGAGGAAATAAGTATTCTCCTCACCCTTTACTTTCATCTTAACATAAACGCTTGGGTCTTTAACGTCTTCATAGCCGAGAGAAACTTCGTGAGATGAGAGAGGGGTTTCGCAGCGAGGGCAGTAGGGTTGAATTTTATAACCCTTATAAATCATTCCTTTATCGTAGTATTGCTTTAATGCCCACCAGACCGATTCAATATAATTATTCTCAAAGGTAATGTAGGGATCATCTAAGTTTACCCAGTAGCCCATCCGCTCGGTTAATTGTTCCCACTCGGTTTTGTATTTCCAGACAGACTTCCTGCATTCAGCATTGAACGCTTCGACACCGTACCTGACTATATCTTCTTTGTGTTTGAAGCCGAGCATTTTCTCTACTTCTATCTCGACAGGCAAGCCATGCGTATCCCAACCAGCTTTACGATGAACCTGGTATCCACGCATAGTTTTATACCGGCACACTAAATCCTTCAACGTTCTGCTCATTACGTGATGAATGCCGGGTCTGCCGTTTGCAGTCGGCGGTCCTTCAAAGAATGTAAAACCATTCTTGGTATCACGGCTCGAGATGCTCTTCTCAAAAATCTTGTTTTTCTTCCAAAATTTAAGGATTTCAAGCTCGAGTCCAGAGTAATTTATTTTATCTGTAAGTTCCTTGAACATCTTTATATTCTTTTTACTACTTCCTTCATAATGCTTGTCAACTTTGGCTCAGCTTTGTTCGCGACTGCTATTATCTCTTTCACATTTGCGGGTTTTAACGAGTCGGGGAAACATTCATCAGTAATAATTGAGAAACCTAAAACTTCCATACCCGTATGAACTGCAACTATCACTTCGGGAACAGTCGACATGCCGACTGCATCTGCACCGATAAAACGTAAGAAGCGGTACTCTGCTTTTGTTTCGAGGTTGGGCCCGGGAACTGAGACAAACACGCCGCGTTGAACTTTAATTTTAAGATTTAACGCAACCTCATCCGCAATTTTTATCAACTGTTTGTTGTATGGTTCGGACATGTCGGGAAAACGAGGACCTAAGGCATCATCGTTTGTGCCGATTAATGGATTATCGCCTAAAAAATTTATATGATCTGTAATTAGCATAACGTCGCCGCGCTGGAAATGAGGGTTCATTCCGCCCGCGGCATTTGAAATCAACAACGTTTTTACGCCGAGAGATTTCATCACTCTGACCGGGAAGGTAATCTGCTGCATACTGTAGCCCTCGTAGTAATGAAAGCGACCCTGCATTGCAACTACATTTTTATTTCCGAGTTTTCCGAATATCAGTTTGCCGTGATGGGATTCTACGGTCGATACCGGAAAGTGTGGAATATTTTCATATTCAATCTCGGCGGTCTTTTTAATTTCTTTAGTTAAGCCGCCTAAACCGGTTCCGAGAATAATTCCAATATCGGGACGCATTTTTGTATAGCGCCTAACAAAATTAACAGTTTCTTTTATCTGATTTTTTAATTCCATTATTTTTTTCTATTGTTGATTATCAATACTTCTTGCGATGTCATCATACTCAGCCTGGTCATTTGTAGGTTGTTTATCTTTTTCATCAGTGAATAAAATTTCTTCATCTACTTCCAACGCGCGGATTAATTCGAGTTCAGAATTCAACAACAGCTTCAAACGCGCTCCGATTGTATTTTTCTTCGCTTTCAGTATGGCAATTTCTTCCTTCAGCCGGGTATGGTCATTGCGAGCTTTATCGAGAATCTGTGAAGCTTTTAGCTCCGACTCATGAATCACTAACTGCGCCTCGCGTTTGGCATTTTCAACCTCCTTCTGACTTACATCCTGCGCCTGCATTAATGTAGCCTGCAAGGTTTTTTCCATCGACCTATAGTCCTGAAGTTGTGTCGTGGTTTCCACAATTTTGTTTTGAAGATCCTTGTTGGCTTTTGTTAATTCATCCAGCTCATCTGCAATCATTTCAAGAAATGTTTCCACTTCAACCGTATCGAATCCGCGAAATACTTTCTTAAATTCTTGCTTTTTAACATCCATTGCTGTCAGTTTCATATTGAACCCCTCAGTTTAATTGTTATATATTCTTGAGCCAAATATTACTGTACCAAGTCGTATAATTGTAGCACCTTCTTCTATTGCGACTTCGAAATTGTTCGACATTCCCATCGAGAGATGTTTAACTCCTATACCGATGTTTTCCAATTCTACCTTTAGTTCCCTCAATGTCTTGAAATCTTCTCTCGAGTCTTCAGGGTCTGGCAAAAACCTTCCAACAGTCATCATTCCTGAAAAATTCAAGTTGGGTATCCGAACTATTTCTTTAACGAATTTTACTGCATCATCGGGATTCACGCCATATTTACTTTCTTCCGATGCAGTGTTAACTTCTACCAAAATATCCTGTGGTCTATTCATTTTCAAAGCTTGCCGTGATATTTCAGATGCCAGCCTTATAGAATCGACAGAATGTATCAACCCGACGTTACCGGCTATGTATTTAACTTTATTCGTCTGAAGATGACCGATAAAATGCCAGCGAATCCGGTCATCCTTTAACTCATTTTTTTTATTCAGATATTCCTGAACATAATTTTCAGCCAAATCATAAACCCCCGCTTCGACAGCTTGACGAATCAACGCGCTGCTGAAGGTCTTTCCGACGGCAACCAAGATTACTTCGTCGGTTTTTCTGTTGGCATTTTCACACGCAGTCTCTATGCGGAGACGTAATTTTTGTATGTTTTCTGCAACCATTTTATAAATGGATAGTCAATATAACTCATTTTCGTTTTAAAATCAAAGCAGATGAAATGGACTTATGATTTCATTTTTCAGATTACTTGACATCTTACGGACAAATTCTTTATATTATAAATAGCGAAACACTTAAACTAAGAATAACTTGACGATATATAATTAGTACCATATGGATACATATAATTTTGACAACAATATAGATGAGCCTGATGAGAACGATGACAGTGCTGAAGATTTACAGTCAAAATTTCAGGACAGCATAAGCACAGGCAATATAGATGCTTTAGAAGAACTCGTTCATTCTCTTCATGATAAGGGAAAATTCGAGGATGCGCTTCATTATATAAACTTACTTCTCCAACACATTCCTTACAATTCGGACGTATGGCAGCTGAAGGGAATTTCTTTAAATAACTTAAGCCGCTATACCGAGGCATTGGAGGCTTTTGAAAAAGCTTTAAGCTTGAATCCCTCCGAAACAGAAACGGTTATACACAAATGCATTACGCTGGAAAACTTAAACCGATACGAGGAAGCGTTGGATTGTTATAATCAAATTCTCCAGAATGAACCGGAAAATGAAGATGTATTTTTAATGAAAGCAATGGTTTTTGAGAGGAAAGGAGATTACGAGGAAGCTCTTTCGATTCTCATCGCTTTACAAAAAGTGAACCCAGGCAATAAGTTATTGTGGTATGAGCTTGGTTACTGTTACGATATGTTGAACATGATAGATAAAGCTCTCGAATCCTACAAAAAAAATATTGAGCTTGACCCTTTCAACTATAATGCATGGTACAACTGCGGCATTATTTATAACAAACAGATGAAGTATACTAAAGCAATAGAGTATTACGACGTCGCTTTATCAATAAAAGAAGATTTTATTTCGGCATGGTATAATAAAGGCAATACTTATGCAAACATGGGGCGTTTGTACGAGGCATTAGATTGTTACAAACATGCTGTCCGCATCGACCCGAAAGACATTCCCGCCTGGCACAACATGGGAAATGCTTTTCAGGAATTGGGTGAATACGACGAAGCGATGAAATGCTTTACACAATCTATTAAATTAGACCCGCATCACTACGAATCGTATTTTGGCAGAGGGATATGTTTTGATTTACAAAAAAAATATAAGAAGGCTCTCGACGATTATAATAAAGCGCTGGAAATTTTCCGCGGCGACTCCGACCTCTGGTACGCCAAAGCAGATACATCATACAACCTTGGCAGGTGGCGCGAGGCATTGATCGGCTACAAAATGGCTGTGCGAATCAACCCTAAGAACCTTTACGCCATGTTCGACCTCGCAGAAACCCTGCTCGAATACGGTTACCACAAAGAATCTTTAAAGTCATACAACAAATGTCTTGAGTTGAAGCCCGAGTGGGCTGATGCTTACTACGGAAAAGCAAAAGTTCTTTTCCTCACAAAAAAATATCATGACGCTATAGAAGCATTGAGAAAATCCTTTACTTTAGACGCGAGCAAAAAACAGTTATTCGAAATGGAATTTCCGGGAGTACGCTCATTAAATGAGTTTACTCATTTGCTGGAAAAATAAAATACTAAACACATCATTATGGTTCCTCCGGAATTAAACGATAAATATATCAATCTTCAATTAATCTTACACGGGCTTGAAAGCGTGGTCATCGGTTATTCGGGCGGTGTTGACAGCACTCTGCTTTTAAAAGTTGCCGTCGACACGCTTGGTGACGATGCCTTGGCAGTAATAGGCAAATCGGAGACTTACCCGATAAGAGAGTACGAAGAAGCCGAGAAACTTGCAAAAAGTTTCGGTGCAAAGTATGAGATCGTATATACAGAAGAAACTGATGATTTGAAATTCAAAGAGAATCCTCCCGATAGATGTTACTACTGCAAAACGGAATTGTTCACAAAATTAACCGACATCGCACAAGCACGAGACATAAAATGGATTTGCGACGGAACAAACGTGGATGACTTGGGTGATTTCCGTCCGGGAATGAAAGCAGTAAAAGAAAAAAATGTACGTTCTCCACTTCTTGAGGCAGGATTTTCTAAAAACGATATAAGAGAACTTTCGAAAGCTTTAGAGCTTCCGACATGGGATAAGCAGTCGTTTGCATGCCTCTCTTCGCGATTTCCTTATGGATATGGAATTGAAAAGGATAAGCTGAAAAAAATAGATGCGGCAGAAACTCTACTGCGCGATAACGGGTTTAAATATTTCCGTGTACGCCACCACGACGACAATACAGTTCGGATTGAAGTTGGAAAAGATGAGATTCAAAGATTGTTAAACGGCAGCTTGCGGGAAACGATAGTAAACGAAATTAAGAAACTCGGTTTTAAATATATAACATTAGACCTCGAGGGTTACAGGACGGGATCGATGAATGAAGTTCTGAGCGAAGATGTAAAAAATATTAACAGTTGATTTAGTAAACGCCCGGCGGAAATATACTTATTCAATCAGTTTGAACTACTTAGGCGGCAGGAGAAAAATTTAATTTTCAAAAAGAGAAGATTGCGAAAGCTTTCCATGCGGTCTTTTTATTTTATGACCGTATTTCTTTTCTACTTCCTTAGAAAACTCTTCGATTGCATTCTGATGGTTTTTTAAAAACCAAAGAATATGATTTTTTAAATACTCATCTCTAATATTATCATCGTTGAGATCGTTGGGTATTCTTTCCATTCTTGGATCAATACTATCAAATCCTTCAAATGGCTTTTTTAATCTTTCTTTCGTTTGTTCGATATAGTTAGAATTGATTTCAATTCCAATGCATTGTCTTTCTAACTGTTGACATACTCTTAAAGTAGTACCACTGCCAGAAAATGGATCAACAACAAGATCATTGTTTTTCGAAGACGATAATACTAACCTTTCAATTAAACCTTCTGGCTTTTGAGTAGGATGATCTTGTCTATTGTCGTTACAATAATGAACGTGCGAAAACTCCCAGACATCACCCGGGTTTGCCCCTCTCATATTGTTTATGGAACGATAATATTTTTGCGGCACTCGAATGTCGTCAAGACTAAAATAGAATTTGTCTGACTTGGTAAACATTAATATATCATCATGACGAGGAGAGAATCCTTTTGTTTTTCCAATTCCTTGAGTATAATGCCAACAAATCCAATTGTTAAATAATAATTTGTGATCAACCTCTAATATTTGGTACAGATAAGAGATAAATCTAAAACCCATAAAAATATACAAAGTACCGGTTGGCTTTAATATTCTTTTTGCCTCAGCAGTCCACTTTTTTGTAAACTCTAAATACTCGTCAAATTCCTTTCGGTCAGAATCATTGCCATAATCTTTTCCCAAATTATAAGGAGGATCTGCTATGATTAAATCGACACTGTCCGCATCCATTTTACTCATCTCACTAAGAGCGTCAGCACAAACAATATCAATTCTTTTCTCACTCATCATTTTTTATCCATTCATTACGTTTTGCAAGTTCTAACCAATCATCAAAGCTGCGCTTAGCCGATGAAAGATATTTCTTATCAAGTAACTGGCAAAACTCCCAAACAGTTCTAAACTCGATATCTACATAATGGATATCTCTTATTTGTATTTGACCTGTGCCAAGTGCAGGATTGTAGCTTATGTCGGCTTGAGCCAAATATTTTATATCATATGCCTTATAACTAACAACCTCCATTATACCATCCATTAGCATAGTCTTAGTATTCTTCTCGGAATACACTTTGTGTTTTAAGGAGAGTATTACGAAAATTAAGTCGGGTTCTTCAATATATGCAGATCTAATGACTGCAAAAGAAGTAATGTTGGGTGACTTACCAGAGTTTTCAATGTCTTGAGATGTGGCTTTAACATCTACTTCAGCAGTAACACCCATTTCGACTTTACGCTGTTTCTTAAATTGAAGTAATATATCAGCCTTGTTTAATCTTCCAAGCGCCTGAACATTTATTAGCCGATATTTATTATTGGCTTGTCCTATAACTTTCGAAAATGTTTCAAATGCCCAGGCTTCAACAAATGGACCAGCGATTTTATTAATATTCTCCATAGGGAGACCAAGCCTTAAATTGGTATTTATAATAATCTTGTTTTCACCAATTTTGATAGCATTGCCAATAATGTTTTCAATTTGTGTGATGACAAAATCTGAGCACACGCGATAATCTTCAGATTCCGTAGGTACCTTAAAGGTTACTTCTTCATATTTCATAGATATTTAAATGTTTATTGAGAAAGACCTATATCAATTATACAAAATTTTGCGGAATAAATCATCTTCTACCGCCTAACGGCGTTGCCGATAAGCAGCCCCCAGAACAAGGATGTCGTTTATAAAGCAACCGCCAATAATTATTAAAATTTTATTTTTACTGAACAACTTTACACAACCAACATCATACGGAACTACGTAGCCAATAATTAAGCAATTGCCGAGCGCGATAACGGCGTTCGCTAGATTGGCTTGATATTTCCAATAAGTAAAAAAACAATTATCTTTATCCAACTATCAACAA
>CAZOQB010000030.1:0-30770 GCA_964581995.1 uncultured Ignavibacteriaceae bacterium
AGTTCTGAGGAATTTTTATATCCTCTTGACTTTTAACTTATTTAAGATGTTAGGTTTTTACATTTATACTCTTTGATTCTCCTTCAGGTGGTAATCTTTTTCTTATTTCTTCGACTACTGTTTTAATTGATTTAAAATCTTTTTTCCATAGAAAGAATAAAAAGATAGATGAGATAAAACCTATTGCAGCAATAGCCAAAAAAATCATAAATAATCTATCAGTTTCAATTTTTGTAGTTAATAGAGTAATCAAGAATGATGAAGCTAATGTGAACAAACCGATAGCAAAATTAAGATGAATTGAGGTAGGCGAACCTTGAGCTAGAACATTTAGTTCTGTGTCTGACACTTCGTGAATAGTAAGTGTTTTGACTCTACCTTTTCTTATTTCAGGAAGAAATTGGGAATCAGGCTTAGAATTTTGATTTTCACTCATTGACCACCTCTGATAGTTCTTACAGAAGCACGAACAGTTCCAGGGTATCCACCTAAATCAATTACTAAATTCCAATGCCCAGAATGAGGAGTTGATATTCTAATTGGATTTACTTTCGCAAGACCACCATAATACTTGTGTTGTTGACCAGATTTGTATTTAGAAAAATTAATATCATCTAACAAACGAACATTTGCTTGTTTGTCAAGATTTACTTCTACAACATCATTAGAAGATAGATTCAAATCATAATGAAGGAAATTCATTTTTTACCTTTTAACTATTTTCAAAAACCTAACTATTAATTATTCCGCCAAAGGCGGATAAACCCGCCACAAAAATCGGTGAGTTTGTGTGTTAAATTCTATATATGATTGCCTCATTTACTCAACTACTCATCTACTTATTGACTAATCAATAAATTATTGCCTGGTTTTTTGATTCTCCATCCTTTCCCCTTAAAATTCAATTAAATAAACGTCAGCCAGCCGTAAGGGTCGTTGCCGTTGCGTATTATATCAAAGTACTTCTGCTGAACTAATCTCGTTATCTTACCCGGTTTTCCAGAATCAACCGACTGATGATTTATATAACATACCGGCGTAATCTCCGCTGCCGTTCCCGTCATAAACACTTCGTTTGCTATCATCAACAACTCACGCGGAACTGTTGTCTCAATTACTTCTGTCCCCGCATCCTTCAAGAGTTGTATCACTGAGGCGCGCGTAATACCGGGCAGTATTGAATCCGATATAGGCGGTGTATATACTTTTCCGTTCTTTATTATAAAAATATTCTCTCCGCTGCCCTCGCTTACATTTCCGTATGCATCCAGCGCAATTCCTTCTGCAAAACCATTTTCGAGCGCTTCAATTTTTATAAGCTGCGAGCTTAAATAATTTCCACCGGCTTTTGCCATCGTTGGAAGTGTGTTCGGTGCAAGCCGCTGCCAGGAAGATACTCCGGCTTTGATACCACTTTCTATCGACTCATCTCCTAAGTACGCATTCCATTCCCATACAGCAATCGCCACCTCGACGGGATTCCTTAACGGGTTAACTCCCATCTCGCCGTATCCGCGATAAACTACCGGTCGTATGTAGCAACTTTTTAATCCGTTGACTTTGATTAGTTTCAAAATCGCTTTTTCAAGTTCTTCAACAGTATATGGTATCTGCGTATGATAAATTTTTGTTGAATCGTACAACCGTTCTATGTGAGGACGGAGTTGAAAAATTGCCGAACCTTTTTTGGTTTCATAACAACGAATACCCTCGAACCAGCTCGACCCATAGTGAATAACATGAGCAAGGACGTGTATCTTTGCGTCGTCCCAATTAACTAACTTGCCATTCATCCATATTTTTTTTGCTTTCTTTACAGGCATATTTTCTCCTCTTTCAAATTATTAAAGTACACATTCATAAATTCTATACGTTTTAGATTTCGTTGCGTTCATCATCTCAGCGCTTCTGTTCATCATTACATTATCTTCCAGAACCCAGCTCGCTTCGCCCCAAGTATAACCAAGTTTCTTTGCTTGTCGGGCTGTCTCAAGAAACAACACTCCCGCAATCCCGCTCTTTTGATGTTCCTTTAAAACACCTAAAACTATTATTCTAACACCGTCAATCTTTTTCTTATGCACGAGTAAACGAATGAATCCCGGTAACAGACGCCCCTTTTTATTATATTTTAATGCAATGTTTATATCCGGCAACGAAAGCGCAAAGCCAATCGGTTTTTTATTTACTTCCGCGATAAGAACTAATTCGGGAACGACAATCGGCTTCAAATCTGCGGCTAACGCTTTGAATTCATCCTCCGTCATCTTTACTGCACCCCAGTTGTACTGCCATGCATCGTTATATAACTTCTCTATGATTTTTAATTCTTCATCAAATATTTTCATGTCGAGTGTACGGAAGGACATGCCTTCTCTTTTCTTAACTATCTCCGCAACTCTTTCTAATTTTTCTGAATACACTGTACTTTGTTGAAGATAATACGCATAAAGGTCTTTTATTTTTTTAAAGCCCTCTCCCTCTATAAGTTGAGCATAATAAGGCGGATTATACGGCATCAAAATCACGGGTGTTTTATCAAAGCCGTCTATTAGCAGTCCGTATTCATCATTTACGGAAGGATTTGCGGGACCTCTTACAGCCGTTACACCTTTTTCTTTCAGCCAATTTTTTGCAGTGTTGAAAAGAGCGTTGGCAACTTTTTGATTGTTTGTGCATTCAAAGAATCCGAAAAAGCCGATATTCTCGTTGTGCTCTTTATTGTGATTATCGTTGATGATTGCCGCTATCCTGCCTACGATTTCGTCATTCGAATACGCAAGGAAGAACTCGGCTTGTGAATGTTTGTAAAACGGATTTTTTTTTCTGTCGACCAACTTTCTGCGATCCACCAGCAGAGGCGGCACCCAGTATTGATTTCCTTCATAAATTTTCCACGGAAATTTTATGAATTGATTTAATTCGCGTTTACCGGTGACGGGTTTTACTATTATATCATTCATCCAATCGGCAGGGCTATCTGATGAACTCTAGTTTTTTTCCGACTTTGATAAAAGTTTCGAGTATCTGGTCGAGGTGATAGTCTTCGTGAGTTGCCATATAGCTTGTTCGCATCATCTGCATTCCGGGGGGTACACCGGGGCTTATGAATGTATTTACGAAAACGCCATTGTCGAACAACTCTTTCCAGAACTTGAAAGCGAGCATATCGTCTCCGATGATTACGGGGATGATTGCAGTCTGTCCTTCAATTATTTTAAACCCGGCTTCTTTAAAGCCCTTCCTCATTTTATCCGCATTCTTACGCAGTTTCTCAATTCTCCATGGTTCTTTCTCCAACAAATCGAGTGAAGCTATTGCGGCTGCGACCGAAGCCGGCGTCGGACTTGCGCTGAAAATTAGTGCAGAAGAATGATGTTTTAAATAATTAATTATCCTTTCACCGCCAACCACAAAACCGCCAAGCGAGGCAAATGTTTTACTGAATGTTCCGAATGTTAAATCAACTTCATCAACTAAATTAAAATGACTTGCAGTTCCGCGTCCACCTTTTCCGATAACTCCGACTGAATGCGCATCATCGACCAAAACTCTTGCATTGTATTTTTTTGCAGTTGCGACTAAATCAGGCAGGTTGACGATATTGCCGGAAGTGCTGAACACACCGTCTGTTACTATCAGTTTGCCTGCTTCAATTGGAAGGCGCGAAATTACTCTCTCCAAATCATTCATGTCGTTGTGCTTGTAACGAATAAAGTCGGCAAACATACCTTTTGCCATAACGACGCCGGCAACAATGCTTGCGTGGTTGTCTTTATCTGTAATTACATATTCACCTCTTTGAACCAGAGTCGGTATAATGCCTTGAGCAGTCTGGTAACCCGTGCTGAACAGCAGGCAGGCTTCTTTTCCCATAAACTTTGCCATTCGCGCTTCAAACTCGTTGTGCAAGTCGAGTGTGCCGGTAAGGTAGCGTGAACCGGAACACCCCGTTCCGTATTTCTCGATTGCTTTGATGGCAGCCTCCTTTACTGAAGGATGAGCCGTCAAACCAAGATAGTTGTTTGACCCTGCCATAATAACTTTACGGCCCTCAATCTGTACAACGGGACCTTCGTTCTCCTCAATAGGTCGAAAGTAAGGATACAGTCCTGCAGCTTTTACTTCATCGGCGCGTGTAAAACTATAGCACTTTTCAAAGAGGTCAACGGGAGTTTTTTTCTCCGTTGTCTGTTTTGTCGTAGTTTTTTGTTTTTCCTCTATTCCATTAACTTCTTCTTTTGTCTTCCAGTTAAATCGACCCTTGAACGTTAAAGCCCAATCGGACATGTTCTTACGCCAATTGAAAAGTGTCGTTTTTCCTGAATCTCGATATGACATTTATTTTCTCCTTTATATCTATACTGCGGATGACTATTTGTATTTACATATTGTTTTTAATATACTTGATTGAATAGAAAAAGTCAATCAAAACATCTTATTTATAGAGAATGAAAGTACTTATTACCGGTGCGACCGGCTTTATCGGGAGCCATTTAGCTGAAAAGTTAATTGAAAAAGGATACGTTGTAAAATGTTTAACCCGTAAAATAACAAATTTGCGCTGGATAAAAGATTTACCCCTTGAAATTGTTTATAGTAATTTATTCAATATTAACTTACTTAATGAAGCTACAAACGATGTAGATTATATATATCATGTAGCCGGTGTAATTGCTTCAAAAAAAAAGGAAGGGTATTACATCGGAAATCAAACTATCACACGGAATCTTTTAGAGGCGGCAAAAAATAATCCCAACCTGAAACGATTTGTGTTTGTAGGAAGCCAGACTGCCGTGGGACCGAGTAACAACGGTGTGCCGGTGAATGAGGAAACACCTTACCATCCCATTACTACTTACGGAAAAAGTAAGATGGAGGCGGAGAAAGAGGTTTTTAAATTTAAAGATATTATTCCGTTTACGATTGTACGACTGCCCGCAATTTACGGTCCGCGCGATACCGCAACGTTCGATTTTTTTAAAGCTGTGAACTTGGGAATTATACCGATGGTAGGATTTAGTAAAAAGTACGTGAATATTCTGCACGCGAAGGATGCAGCCGAGGGAATTATTTTAGCCGGTGAAAACCCAAATGCTCTGAATAAAGTTTATCAGATAGGGAGCGAACAGCCTTACACATGGGACGCGATAAGCGCGGTAACAATGAAAGTTCTGCATCGCAAAGCGGTAAAGGTTCGCATACCTGAATTCTTGGTGATGTTGATGGCGGGATTAAACGGCTGCTTGTCGGTATTTAACAAAAAGCCATCCGTCTTAAATTGGGAAAAGGGAAAAGACATGATAGCCGATGCATGGACTTGTGATATTTCGAAGGCTGAAAAAGAGTTGGGTTTTAAACAGAGAATTAGTTTAGAAGACGGAATAAAAGAAACGATTGAGTGGTATAAAAATCAGGGGTGGATGAAGTAAACACGAAGAGCAGAAGATTAACCTCCCGAAGGTTGAGACTTGTTAATTCGCATAAACCTTTGGGAAGTTTGTATATACATCATGGATTTTTACTTCGTAACATAAATCACCTCCTTCCTATAAGGACTATAGCATTCGTAAAGATAGAGTCACCAAAATTTATACCGACAGCAACAACCAAATTACCTTTTTGTGCAACGGAATAAATTAGGTTTTTGTTTGAATAAAATTGTGAATATTGTTTGCAGGTGTTGCCGTTGTAATGACCTATAAACCCATATGTCCCAACTATAAAAATGTCATTAATATCATTTCCGCGCATACCCTTTGGAAGAGTCCGCAACCAACCAAACGGAGTTACGAGTCGTGATTTCCAGTTTGCTCTCGATTCGGATAAAAATATACCTGCGCCAGCACCGACAAATACTTTATTATTTGAATTTGTCCAGACCGTCGTTATCACACCGGATATTGAGTCAGGGGTTATAGTCCGAGAATTTGTTCCATCATATACCATTTTCCAGCTTGTGCCGTCATATCTGAACAAGTATGTACCTGCTTGATCAGAATAATATCCTGTTGCCCAGACTACAGTTCCATCTGGGCTGCCCCATACATCATATAATTGTACGTCATTACCAGTTTCCATCTTTTGCCAGCGATGTCCATCATAATGCGTTACACATCCCATTCCAGCAAGATATAAATTACTCGGCCCAGTTCCCCAAAATTTTCTTCCGTATCCATAGTGTTCGTTAATGAACTGGGTCTTCCAAACAAGTCCATCCCAGTGCGAATATGCCCCGTTTGAAGCAAACATCCAAACATCATTTGTACTAAAACCATAAACGGTATATATTTCTGAATTGCTTATATACCCACCATAATCTTCTGTTGGCACCATAAGAATTTCCCATTTTGAACCGTTCCAATGTGCAGCATTATATGGAGAATATTTTTTACTAATTGAAGAACCCGTAACATTAAACTGTCCAACAACCCATACGCAGGTATCATTTATAATACAAACATCATTAACCCCCATCGTTGTACCTTCACCAAGTGTATCAACCCGCCATATAAAGTTATGGCTTGTTGTATCCATGGTTGGTACATCCAGCAAGGCAGAATCAACAGCCTTGGTATCTACCAACCTTAAAGCTTTGTACTTGTACGTATGGTTGGGAAGAAGGTTCTCGTCAAGCACAACTGTATCGAGCGAAGAGCAAAGAGCGGAGAGTACGGTTTGTCCGTCACGAACAAGCTTGAACGAGCGGTTAACTGTCGTGTCTGTAAACTTTATTTTTAGCCATACCTCCGTAACAGCTATTTCCTCCGCCGTAAGTGATATGCACTGCGTGTATTTCGGTTCGTCGTCCGGCGGTAAGATAGGTTTGTTGTTACAATTGAGATTGAAAAATGAAAAATGAAAAATGAAAAATATTAAAATTGAAAGATGGAAAAATTTCTCCGAAGGAGTCCCTCGGGAAAAGATTGGAAAAATTGTATTATTTAACAATTGAATCAATGTATCAATATGTAAATTATATCTCATTCATCGCCTCCATTGGGAAATTAATTATTTAAAATTGTGCGGCGGGCAGCAGCGTGTTATCGCCTTGTTCTCTAAACCTCTTTTACTAATATCACACATCGTTAGCCTCTTTAATTGTTATTGTGTAACTTTTATTTGCTCGGTATAGTTTAGTAAATTTAATATACGAAGTCAAGTGTTTTATATTAGGAATTCCCATAGACATTCTAACTTATTGATATTTAAGTAGTTGGCCAATCATGCAAACTCATATTTCACCGAAGGTCATAAATCCTTCATACTTCAGTGATTCAACCATACCTATCCTTTAATGCATAAAATATTTAGAAAACGATATTTGCATTTCAACATACGTTTTTGTAAAATTCTTACGTAACAGTTCTTTTATAACATATTCTGCCCCCCTAAATTAAGGAAATTATTATGATTCCACGGAAATTTTTTTTATTCTTAATCCTCGTTGTGTTTGCATATTCACAGCTACTAAGTCAAAGCGCAACCAACGGTTCTTATGTCGTTGAGATTAAACTCAATTCCTCTCAAACGCTTGAATCCGTGAGTGAGATGTATCCTTTTCTAACTGTAACAAATTTAACGGATAACACACTAATTGCAGAAGTTCCTCCAAAATATTTCAACTCAAATCGCTCCGGTGAGATAGAATTTAAAATTTTAAGCACACCAAAATCTAATTACGTTGCAAGGAGCTTACAAAAAGCCCCCGGCGCGCCAAACACAATCATACAGAATTTAGTTAACGGCGTTTCATCGGATACTATACGTACAAATATATTGGCGCTTCAAAATTTTGGGACACGCTATGAGTACACACCCCAGCAGGATTCCGCCGGTGTATATATCTACAACCAATTTGTGCGCTGGGGACTACAAGCAGAGTATGATCCTTACACATTCGGCACAACCACACTTTATGACCTTGATTTTATTGATGAGAACTCAGGTTGGCTGGTTGGAAACAACGGGTTGATTGTAAAAACTACGAATGGCGGCGAATCGTGGGACACTCAAACAAGTGGTACGTCGTTGAACTTATTCGGAGTTGATTTTATAAATAGCTTAACTGGTTGGGCTGTGGGTAACAGCGGACTAATTCTTAAAACAACAAATGGGGGAGAAAGCTGGACGACTCAAACCAGCGGGCAAATAACTGCTTTGTATGATATAAACTTTGTAAACGATCAGCTTGGTTTAATTGTGGGTACAAGCGGCAGAATTTTAAGAACGACTGACGGTGGCACAACCTGGGTTAATATCACATCAGGGACAACACAAACGCTGCGAGAATTGCAATTTATAGATCAACAAAATGCGTGGACAGTAGGAACAAGCGGAACGATTCGCCGCACAACCGATGGAGGTCTAACTTGGTCGGCACAAGTTCCACCAGCGGGTGTTATAAGTTATTTGCGTGCCGTATGTTTTATAGACTATCAAAATGGTTGGAGTGTGGGGGAGGGCTTAACAATTTTGAAGACCACAAACGGTGGTACAAACTGGTTTCAACAATATGCCCCACCCGGAGTTGAAAACACTTTAAGAGGTGTTTCTTTCATCAACTCGTTAACGGGATGGGTTGTTGATTATGCGGGTGTTATAATTAAAACAACCGATGGTGGAGACAGTTGGAATGTTCAGTACTCTCACTTGGGTTGGAATGCAAAACTTACAAATGTTAAAGCAACTTCAAATAATCTTGTTACAGTTTGTGGAGTTGCGGGCAACTTATATAAATCGACAAACAGTGGATTGAACTGGCTACGTCGGACAAATTCACTTCCGCCTCAATATCTTCATACATCAAACAACATTGTTGCAACTATACCCGGAACTATTTCACCCGAAAAAGAATGCGTAATTGTAGCACATTACGATTCATACAGTACTATCGATCCGATGAATACAGCGCCGGGTGCAAACGATAACGCCACCGGAACGGTTGCTGTTATGGAAGCAGCTCGCCTCTGCGCCGGCAAACAATTTGAGAACACAGTAAAATTCATCGCCGTATCAGGAGAGGAAATGGGTATGTTTGGTAGCGACTACTATGCTTTTAAAGCTCGTGACGAAGACAGGAATATTATCGGCGTTGTAAACGGGGATATGATTGGCTATCCAACGACATCCGATACTGCACGGTTGATTACCGGAAGCTATCAAACACTAAACCGCTTAGTCGATTCGGCGGCAGTTTATAACCAGCGGTATGGAATCGGGTTAACGCTTGTACCGGTAATTGACAACACAGGTGCGAGCGATTACGGTCCGTTTGCATTAGCCGGTTACGACGCACTCGATATTGCCGAAGGAACCGCAGAAGAAATCTGGGGCGGCGCCGACCCATACTATCATAAACCGACCGACACATACGATAAATTGCATCCCGGAATGATTAAAAAAGGCGTTCAATTAATGTTAGCCACAGTAACAGAGCTTGGCAAACCGCTCGCCACCGGAACTATAACCGGTATAATTTATAACGACCTGAATCGCGACAGCTCATCGACCGGAGATGAGGCACTCGCCGGCTGGGTTGTGAAGTTATATAAGGATGGAATTATTCAAGGAAGGAAAATCACGAGCATCGACGGTCCATTCTCGTTCGATAATTTAATGCCGGGTATTTACACGCTTGAAGAAAGTTTATATGTAGGTTGGATACAATCATTACCACGGTTTAGCGACCCCCACATTACACTCACAACTTATGGTGAGAATGCCGCACCAAGAGCTTATCAATTAAATGTGGAAGCGGGTTCATTCATATCGAAGAGTTTCGGCAACTATCCATCGTGGATTATGGCAAGGTCGTATCCTGTTTCTTCAGGTTGGAACATGATTTCTATTCCTTTGGAACCTGTTAGTAAATTAAAAATAGATTTATTCCCGACGGCTTCATCCAGCGCCTACGCTTATGGATCAGGCTATATTGAAAAGGATGCGTTAGAATGTGGAATTGGATATTGGTTGAAATTTAATTCTACGCAACAGATAACAATTACTGGATTGCCATTCGCTGCCGATACTATAGACTTAACGGTTGGTTGGAACTTGATTGGTTCATTTAGTGATAGTATATCTGTTTCATTACTCGCTACAGACCCGGATGGAATTTTAACATCAAGTTTTTATGGATACGAGAACGGATACAAAATAGTCGATGTGCTTAACCCCATGAGAGGATACTGGATAAAAGCAACCTCTCCGGGGAAATTGATATTGGCAAAGCTAAAATAATAAATTTAAACTTAGTTTTTAAATTCTTAAAATAGTCCGCCTCCCGAGCTTAATAAAAGCAAACGAGGTGGACTATGAAATTTTGCATCATCTTTTCCCTTTTTCTTACCACGGTATCTCTCGGTCAAGTTGCTCAGTTCCCATATTACCAAAACTTCGATAGCTCATATATTATTGTACCCGCATTACCTACGGGCTGGTCGTCAACTCAAAACCGTACAGCAGGAACAAACGATTTTACGACAACTACGTCTACGTCAAATTCACCTCCGAATGCTGTCGTTTCTACGAATGCGCGTATCAGCCAAAGTTTAATTTCTCCAATTATAAATTTCTCCGGTAAGCTAGTTGATTCACTCAAATTTTTTGAACGCCGTTCATCTACTCACGATTCGGGAGTTCTCCTCGAAGCTTCGACCGACGGTGGAAATATTTACACAATCATTCTTAGTGATACACTAAAATATGCAGGTCATACTAATTATCTTCAAAGGAAAATACGCCTTCCAGAATTACTGAACAATCAAACCAATACAAGATTCCGATGGCGAGTTATTGGTAATGGAACCGGTACCACCGGAACAATCCGATTCGATGATGTTTCTGTTACCACAATAGTGAAAACTGACCTCGGAATTTCATCTATCAATCATCAACCAAATTATCCTATAATCGGCAATTCGTTGATAATATATACCACGATAAAAAATTTCGGTTTGGATGCGGTACAGAATTTCGAGTTATCATTATTTATTGATGCAAATTTAGATTCGACTGCGCAGACGAGTGAACATTTTATAACACTTACGCTGGATTCATTGCTACAACAGAATGATTCTATGAGGGTTTCTTTCTTTGTTCCGTTTCAGGGAACAAGCGAACTTCAAGCGATTTTTCAGTTGTATGTAGTGGGTGATGAATTTTTGCCGAATAACAATAAGATTGTGCACGTGGAGTTTGGCATCCAACCATTTTCCGTTGTTGTTAATGAGATTATGTATCGACCGACTGCGCCCGAGCCGGAGTGGGTGGAAATTACAAACACTTCTAACGATTCAATAAATTTAAAACTTTGGAAAATTTCAGACTGCTCCACGAGCGTAAAAAAAAATTTTACAGCAACGAATTATTATCTAAAGAAAGACGAGTTTGCAATAGTAACAAAAGACTCGGCGAGCTTTTTCGAAATTCACCCCAATATAGATTCAAAGGTTTTTACGGTACCTTCGCTTGCCACATTCAACAACGACAGCGATGCAGTTGTAATATTCGACCAGAGGGGGAATAAAATTGACAGCGTTAATTATAAATCAAGCTGGGGTGGTGGAAGCGGTGGAAAATCTTTGGAAAGATTAGAGCCTTTGGGACAATCGAATTTAAGATCGAATTGGGGCACATCGCTGCATCCCGAAGGTTCTACTCCGGGGAAAAAGAATTCTCTCACTCCAAAAGAGCTTGACCTATCAGTCCAACGAATTTACTTCACGCCGTCCACGCCGGTTGCCGGAGTTGAGATAAACGTAAAGGCAGTTATTTCCAATAAAGGAAAACAAGCCGCAGAAAATTTTTCGGTCGAATTTTATTTCGATTCAAACGGCGATTCAATACCACAGCCGTCGGAATTGCTTTCTCAACAAAATTCCACATCGCCATTAAGTCCGAATGATTCTACAATATTTTCAATTTCATTCATTCTTCCTGTGGTAGCTGAATACAGGTTTATCGTTTACACAACATTCGTCTCCGATGAAGACACGTTAAATAATAATAAATTGGCTTCAATTTATGCGGGTTACAAATCAGGCAGCGTTGTTATAAACGAAATAATGTATGCGCCGTTAGGAGCCGAGCCAGAGTGGATTGAATTATTCAACACGTCCGGCGATACCATCGAGTTGAAGAATTGGAAGTTGAGCAACAGAAACTCAACATCAAAATATTCGATTGCGACATCCGGTATAAAAATAAATCCACACGACTTCGTAGTAGTCACAAAAGATACAGCTTTGCTTTTTTTCAGAAGGTCTAATGTCTCTTCAATAGTTTTACAAGCTACAAGTTTACCAACATTTTTATTCAACAATAACGGTGATGCGGCAGTCCTTTTCGACAATCGAGATGCAAAAATGGATAGCATTTATTATTTACCGAGTTGGGGAGGCATAGGCGGTAAATCTCTTGAAAGAATTGAAGCTGGCGTAACTCCTTATGATTCAATAAATTGGGGTACCTCGCTCGATTCTTCCGGCGCAACACCCGGAAAACAAAACTACCTTACACCGCTCGAATTTGATATACAGGCAGTCAGAATATATTCCAGCAAAAGTTTGCCAAACGAACCTGCAAATATTTTCGTGGCAATCAGAAATGCTGGAAGGAATAGTGCATTGGATTTTACGATAAATTTATATCACGATGCTAACGGCGATTCTTTGTCGCATGATTCCGAATTAATATCAACAAAATATTTTTCAGGGATTTTATCGTTTAAAGATTCTGCAATAATAAATTTCTCATGGCAGAATCCCGGCAGCGGGGTTAAACAGTTAATTAGTATGGTCGAATATCCGAACGAGATGCGATTGAAAGACAACACTGTTTTCGAGACACTTAGAATCAGCTATCCGCATCAGTCGCTAATAATAAACGAAATAATGTTCGCACCATCGGGTGGGATGTGTGAGTACGTTGAGTTATACAACCGCGAAAATTTTTCCGTTGAAATGCTTGATTGGAAAATCCACGATACGCCCGACACGGCGGGTAAAGCTAATGAGTTTAAACTCGGCGCTTCCCGAGTTATTCTAAAACCAGGCGAGTTTCTTGTGCTCTCAGCCGATTCTTCAATCGTAAACTGGTTTAGTTATTTAAGCGATACAAATGATAACGTTTATCTACATATTTTCAATAAAAGCAGTTTAAGCTTAAACAACGAGGGAGACGATGTTGTGCTAAAAGATTTAACCAACTTTGCGATTGATAGTATCCGATACTCGCCAAAGTGGCACAACCCTGAAGTTTACGATGTGAGCGGACGGGCCTTAGAGCGAGTCAACCCTGATTTACCGGGAAACGATCCGCGCAATTGGACTACCAATGCTAACCCAATTGGAGGAACACCCGGAAAGCAAAACTCGGTTTTTGCTTCAACAATTCCTACAGACGCAACACTAAAATTTTTACCCAACCCTTTCTCGCCAGATGCCGATGGATATGAAGACCATTGTATAATTTCGTACAACCTGCCCGCTACAACTGCTATGATAAGAGTCAGAATCTTCGATTCGAAAGGAAGACTTATTCGCACCCTTGTGAATAACGAATCGAGTGGATCAAGCGGACAAGTTATATGGGATGGGATGAATGATGAGAAACAAAAAGTTAGAATTGGGATTTATATTGTGCTACTAGAAGCTTTTGAGGTAAACGGCGGAACGGTTAATTCGGTAAAGGGGGCATTAGTTGTTGCAGCAAAGTTATAATAATATCCAGAAGCTAATATGTTGTCCTTTGCTTTGTAACCTTAATATCCTGAAGTTGCGATGCCTTTATGCGAATCTCAAGCCGCCAATGTTTATAACTGCCTAATGGCACCCAAGAAAAATTCATGAGCCAGCAATGCAAATCTCGGTCGATGTTAATACTCGGAGCTGAAAATTCTTTCCTCATAATATCGTAATTACCGCTTATCCTGAATTTCCAATTCTCTGTCAGGTTAAAATCTAAAGAGGCGTTAATGTTTGCGGAACGGTTTCTTGAATTAGGAACAAAGCTCTCAAAAAAATTCCAGCCAAACGACAAGCGCCAAGGAATACTGAAATCCGGTTCCTCACGCTGATACATATTGTAATATCCGCTTTGAATATTTTGAGTTGTGTCAGTCGTTGTTGCCGCCGCAGTCTGTTTTTTTTCACCCGTGAGTGAAGTCGAAAGACTGATGGAGAAATTTTCTAAGCGCGCAATCCTTCCATCTTCTTTTATCAGATACTTATTGACGATACAGTTTGTATTCTGGTCAAACTTGTATAAACTGAAACTACTCGTGCCATCGATATTTAAAATTTCACCTATGTTCGTACGGTACCCCAAGCCGATGTTTGAAAAGTTCAAACTGTCGGCAGCGAAGTTATAAGAAATGTTGCCGTTTAAATTCAACAACTGGATTTTCCGTTCTTCTTTTTCTTCACCCTCTGGGTTCATCTTAATTTCAAACACATTACCAGCATTAAAATTGGCTATCATATTTTTCCTGCCGATGTTTTTACCATAAACTTGTTTGGAATAGGTCAATGAAAGGTTAGGCATTAATGTGTGTCGGAAAGTAGTAATGCCCAACAAGTCCGGCTGTACGATTCCGTATAAACGTGTATTGGCGGATACTCCGGTAGATAAAAATCCTGAAGTATAATAATCTTTCTCTTCCCCGTTTATCAAAGTGCTGTCAGCAGCGCTGCGTTGAGGGATAATATTGTTTGTTTGAGACCGATTGTCGCTGAATGAAAAATTTGGGGTTACCGATATATAACCGAACTTTGGCGATATACTAAAGCCAACATCCTGATTAAGCTGCTGCCGAGAGTCGCGGCGAAAGGTTTCTATGTCTTGAAATTGCGTGTCCTCTGCGCTTACCTTAACACTGGTGACCGTAAGTGGAATTTTAGATCGGTTATTTGAAAACCCCGCACGATAATTATAACCAATTAACTCGTACCAGTTAAGCTCGCCGACTGGATTCTTCCTACGAAACGGAAAACTTTGACTTCGATTAAAACTAAGCGATGGAAGCACCTCGTCTAACCGCCCATTGGTAAGCCCTTGACTTCGGGAGATGTTAACAGTTGCACTGTTTGGAGTGCCTTCCCAATTCTTCGACAATGTGGCGTTGGAATAAATCGTTTGTTGCAGCGCTTCCGTAAGATTATTCGTCAACCGGTAATTGTTATCACTCATAAAAGAAAAATTCACATTCGCTGACATCGTCGGATTGATTTCCTGATTATGCCGTATATTCAAATTATATCCTTCTTGGATGGAATATGAAGGGTCGCCTTTCTCCCCGAAAATAAAGCGTTTATAGGTGCCTGATATTCCTCCTGTAAAATTATAAATAACCTTGTAATTAATATCCGAATTGATAAGGTAACTACCGTTCGTGTACCAATCCCCCTGAACCGCAAGGTCGTAGTAGTCGCTCATAGCCCAATAATAACCGATGCGCTTCAAATATCTTCCGCGGGTTGCGTCCTCACCATAAGCAGGCGCAAAGAACCCGGACCTTCTTCCGCTCTTACTCGGGAAGACACCGAACGGGAGCGCAAACACGGGGACGTCCGCAATATAAAAATATATCGGCTCGGCGATCACTTTATCTTTCGTAATCAACTTCATTCTGGGTGACGCAAAATAAAAATGAGGGTCTGGCAAATCGCATGTCGTATATTTCCCTTCCGAAATAAACAAAACATCTTTCTCTACCTTCTTAACTTTACTGCCATAGTAAAACCCTTCATCGGCTTTGGTTTCCGCAACCGTGATTCTTCCCTTTTGTGTTTTGAAATTATAGAGTAATTCTTTCCCGTGGAATTCTTCGCCGCCGTCTATCATAATCGGAGTGCCTACGAATTTTTTACCTGTGGTATCGGAGGTATCAACTACGCCTTCTGCTTTCATTGTAGCATTTTCCCAGTTGACATCGATTCTCTCCGACTTCAGCTCCATCTGCCGATACTTTATATTTCCCTTTCCATAGAGCTTCATTTTCTGGTTTGCGATGGAATAGATTATTGAGTCGGTTGATGTATATGTGATTACACTATCGACACCGCTGGAAGATTTTAACGTATCTTGGATAACAACACTATTAGTATCGAGGGGAGCTAGATTCTGGATCGATGTGTCCGCAGTTGATAACTCTTGAGAGAAAGAAAGATTAACAAAAATTAGCAGGATTATTGTGGATAAGTAGATATGGATTATTTTATTCATTCTCAATCAATAACTTCACATAACCAGGCTCGCCGCGCCAAGCATACCCGCTGCGTTGCCAAGCTTGGCTGGTATTATTTCTATGTCCGGTTTGATAGATTTAAGCACTCTGCTCTGAACAGATTTTTTGATTTCATCAAATACATAATCACCTGCGGCAGAAATCCCACCGCCTATGATAGCGATCCGCAAATCAAGCGCATTAAAAATTGAAGCTAACGCAACACCGAGCAAATTTCCGGCTTCTAAAAATATATCTTTTGCAAATTGATCGCCTTGTTCAGCCGCGACTGATATAATGTACGGCTCAATTAATTCAAGGTTACCTTTTACAAGTTGAACAATTCTTGACGGCGGCGCATCTTTTGGTAGATGCTGAAGCTTATGGCGGGTTCGTTCCGACATATAACGCTGACCGATATAGCTTTCTATACACCCACGGTTACCGCAATTGCATAGAGGACCGTTATAATCTACAGTTGTGTGCCCTATTTCACCCGCACCGCCTTTTGGACCACGATATATTTTGCCGTCTAAAATAATTCCACCACCAACGCCGGTTCCCCAAATAACAAACAAGAAATCTTTTCGTCCGACACCGGCGCCAAAATTTGCCTCACCAAGAGCCGCTGCGTTTGCATCGTTCTCAACAACAACGGGAAGTTTAAACTCCTTCTGAACCAAATCGCCTAAACTTACATCAGTCCATCCCGAAAAGTTCGGTGGATTTTTCACGATACCGCCCGCCCGCTCAACAATACCCGGCGCACCAATTCCAATTCCAACAAATTCATCGTGTTTGAATTCCTTCAGAAGTTCGTTAATAATTTGAAACAGTTGTTTGAGCACTTTATCCGGACCTTCGAGTGCAAGCGTGTCTACCTTTGTCTGATATAAAATTTTTCTTCCGGCTGCATCTACAACTCCGCCTTTAATAGTAGTTGCACCGATATCAATTCCGATTGCGAGTTTTCGCTTCATCTTCTTTTTCTCTTCCAAAGCTGGTTTAATCTCTCCCGCAATGTTTTCTCTCTGCCGTTGTCTGTTGGTCTGTAATATATTTTCTGTTTTAAATTGTCGGGAAGGAATTGTTGTTCAACGAAGCTTCCTTCAAAATTGTGGGCATACTTGTAACCTTTGCTGTAATTCAATTCTTCCATAAGCTTGGTAGGAGCGTTGCGAAGATGAAGCGGAACCGGTTCGTTCGGAAGCTTTTTTACATCCGAAAGCGCTTCTTCGATGGCAACATAAGAAGCGTTGCTTTTTGGTACAGAAGCCAAATAATTAGCCGTCTGCGATAGAACAATCCTCGCCTCGGGCATACCTATGTAATCGACAGCAGTAAAACAGCTTACAGCCAACGTTAATGCATACGGGTCGGCATTTCCAATATCCTCAGATGCAAGCACAATCATTCTGCGGGCAATAAATTTTGGATCTTCGCCTGCCTCTAACATCCTTGCCATCCAATATACAGCTCCGTCTGGATCGCTGCCACGGATGCTTTTAATAAAAGCAGAGATTATGTTGTAGTGTTCTTCTCCCGACTTGTCGTATTTTATGTATCTCCTCTGAAAAGCTTCAGAAATTATTTCTTCTGTTAAAATTTTATTACCCGGTTTATCGGGCTTTACCAGCGCCAGCGATGTCTCCAGTCCGTTTAACATCATCCTCGCGTCTCCACCGGAGAGTAAGCATAGAGCATTCCTTGGTTCATCGCCGAGAATAATTTTCTGCACTTTCAAAAACTGATCTTTTGCCAACGCATTGTCTAAAATAAGATTTAGTTCTTTTTTTCCGAGCGCTTCAAGAACATAAACACGGCTCCGAGAGAGCAGTGGAGATATTACTTCGAACGATGGATTTTCAGTAGTTGCGCCTATAAGTGTGATTACACCATCTTCAACGCTGTGGAGCAATGCATCCTGTTGAGCTTTGTTGAAACGATGTATTTCGTCAATGAAAAGGATTGTCTTTTTGTTGAAATGTTTTCTGTTGGCGGCTGCTCTTTCGATAACTTCGCGAACCTCTTTCACTCCCGATGAAACGGCATTCAATTGAAAAAAATCTGCATTTGTGAGATTTGCAATAATTCGGGCAAGGGTTGTCTTGCCGCTCCCAGGCGGTCCCCAAAATATAATTGACGGGACCTCGTCATTCCGGATTAATAAGCGTAGAGGTTTTCCTTCACCAAGCAAATGATCCTGACCGACAAAATCCTCGAGCGTCCGCGGACGTACACGTTCAGCAAGCGGCACCAATTTTCCGGAAACGGCTTTATCCGTATTCTTATTTTCGTTATTAAATAGTTCCATCATCAATAAATAGCAAAGCGCCAAAATATCACTGTTGCTCTTTTTTCTTCAGCTTATAAACCGTTTCTCCTTGTTTTACCATTCCGTAATTCTCTCTTGCCACTTTTTCAATGGCATTCCTGTCGTTATCAAGCGCTTTGGATTTCTGTTTGAGCTGTTCCTGTTTTTCTTCAGCCTGTTTTATTTTTTCACCCCAAGCTTCTTTTTCATTCTCCAGCCGGATGCGCTGCAGGATGCCCTTATTACTGAAAAGTGCGATAATAAGCACAACGATACTGCCTATAAAAACCCATCTGAATATTTTGCTTTTCCAGAGTTTTTTGAACCAGTTGTCGGGCTTACGCCATTTCGGATTTTCTTTTCTGTAAAATTGATCGTCCATTTCGATAGAAATGTAATTCAATTTTCACGATTTTGCAAACAAACGCTTTACTTTTTCCCGAAAACAACTTCTATTTCCGTGCCTCGAACTTGCTGAAATGCTACAGAAAATTTTGCAGCGTTCATTAAGCCATAAATATCTTCGACCGTAGCATTAAATAGCGGAAGGATTTTCGGATGGAGTTCAATTTGTACAATACGAAGCTGGGGGCTTGTTAAGATTTTTTCCATCCCTTTTAGCACATCAAACTCCGCACCCTCAACATCGATTTTTATAACTGTAGGAACATCGGCTTCTCCCGATTTAACAATGCTATCCCCTTTTTGTATTTTTATAAATGTGCCTTTTTCTGAAACGGAGTAGTCAATCCGCTGTACCAAACTGTGGGTTCCGATGTTTGCTGTTGTGGATGTGTGTAGACTCGCGGTTCCGTCATAATTTCCAAGTGCAAATTTTAGCGGTCTGACATTATTAATTCTATTAAGACTGAGATTTTTATAGAACAACTTCAAAGTTTGCGGCTCGGGTTCAAATGCATATATCTTAATTGAAGAAAATTTCTTTCCGACAAAAAGAGAGTAAATACCGTAACTCGCTCCTACATCCCAAACAACGTCATCGGGTTGTAGGTTGTTGAGGAAAGTTGTGAGTATTTTTTCCTCTCCTAACAGCGACTTTATATCATCAACGATTTTAAAGGATGGCGTAAAGAATTTTACGCTTATACCGGCAAACTTTACTTCGCGCGTCGCATTAAAAAGGAAAAGAAAATTGTATAACTTTCTTACGCTACTGTATAATCCAACCTTTAATAAAATATTTTTGATTTTATACTTAAGAATAAGTCGTTATTCCGAAACTTTCACCGGTTTGATAAAGGCAGCAATTACTAATCCACCGATAACCCAGCCTATAATAAGATCGGCCATCATTGCGGTTGTGTACTTAAACGGAAAGTACATCCAATTCCAATACGAAATATGAGTAACGATAGATGCAAATATTCCCAGCATACCAACATAGCTAACTCTAGAGATGTATGATTGAGTGGAGGCAGTACTGCGAGAAAGCAGCCATGCCGCAAACATAGCAGCTATAATTTGTATGATAATTCCTATGACAAGCTGAGAGGTCATTGCCGGATTATCACCGGTTGGACGGTAAAATATTGTAGCTAATGGACCCCGTCTGAATTTTTCTTCCCACTTCTTTTGTTCTTCTGCATTACTCCTTTGTTGATTTTCATTAGGGATACCGTATACCCCTTCCTGTGTAATAGAATTTGATAAAACCGCTGTTACGGCTTCCTCATTCGGTGTAATTTTAATCGTATCTTTATGGAATGATAAAAACATCCATGCTGCAAATTGCCAAATGGTAATGACAATACCTGCCGTTAGTCCGGCTAAAATAATTTTTTTCATACATCCTCCTAATATTAGTGTAAAAGATTTATTTTTTAATTCCTTTTTCTGCTGATTCTACTTCCTCTTTCCAGGATTCGGCCTGGGCGGGGGCCCTTTGAATACGTTCTCTTGTCTGTTCTTGATTTTGTTCGTGCAGAAAGTATCGCCCCTTATTTGTGTCCTTTTTGGGCAGTTCTTTTCCTACAGTTACTTGTTCTACATTTCCGGATATAATTTTTTGGAGCTCTGCAGATGCGGATGTTAAATAGCGTTCGCGATTATAAACATCCGTTGCGGGCGGCGGAGTATCCGTAAATATTTTGGTCAGGTCGGCATTTGTTACTGTAATGTACATACGTATATTTTCTACGGCGTGAAGATAAAGTTGTGCCTTATTTCTTATACCCTCTTCGGGCAGTTCTTCTAAAAAGCGTCCTTCTTTTATTTTTGCCTGAAGTGTAATTTGAAGATTTTCTATTTCTTGTCTTTTTGTTTCGTAAGCTTGTTTCCAGTTGCTTGAAGATTTTTTCGCGGCATAACGAGATTCACTTTCGCCTATTGCCTGAATAATACCGTAAGTTTCATTTGCGAGTGAGGTAAGTTTCTTTTCAGATTCCGAAAGTTGTTTCTCCTTACTCCCGCATCCAAAAAATAATACTAAACTGAACACCAACAAGAATTTTGTTAATATATTATTCATATAAAATCTTTCTACTAATTTATCACGATTCTGGTAACCAATGTTAAATCTTCGTAATCTACAAGCCCTATTCCTTCCGGGGAGTCTATTGTCATGACGGATACATCTTTAATAGTTACTTGCCTTTTTATTATTCCTTGTTTACTGACATACTCTTTGTATTCTAAATCGGTATCGTATATTCCGTCCGAATTCATATCGTACAACCACTGGATTACATAAGTATTAAAAACACCAATAGGCAAACGCACTAATTCCGTACCTACAACTTTTTTATAAATGAGAAAGGGAATATATTCTATCTTCTCAAGATAATTCCAATGTGATCCAACCTCAATTGGATATTTATATACAATAAGAGGTATCTGCTCAATATTAATGCTGTCCAATGATTTTTTATTTAGACCGTTCTGCATGCCTTCCAGATATTCCAATATCTCTTGAGGATTGTTGAACTGTATACCTTTAAATTTATATCCAACCGAGTTAGAAGTTTTTGGAGTAAAATTACTCCCACCTTTATAACCATAGAGATATAGACCTTCGGGTTTTTCTAAATAATATTTTTCAGAAACCAATGTTCGTAAACCGTGTGAGACTTCTAACACTTGTTTTGTACGAATCGTATCATAAAATATTTTTTCTCCTGCCACCTGAACATAACCAGTTTGTATATATGTGGTTTCGCTATAGCTTGTCCCCGATATAGAGGGACGGAAATTAGTAAACGCCATTGTACGATTATACTCCCAAACAGTTCCTGTTTCCAAAGGATACTTAATTATAACATCTGTTTCGTACGGAGCTTTGGAACAACCGATCAGGATAGAAACAATCGTTATCAGAAAAATTAAAATTTTCATCGTATTTAAATCGGTTATTTAAAATATTTCGTTATAGCTTTTTGTAACTCTTCTTTATTGACCGGTTTAATCAGAATTTCTTTTACTCCATGCTCTTGAAGCGCAACAGCATCCGCTTTAGATTCATAAGAAGTTATAATTACGACGGGAATATTCTGTGTTTCGGGTTGACGCCGCAACTCCTGAAGTAGTCGTAAACCATCCATTCCAGGCATAGCAAAATCGGCAAGAATTATAGAAGGACGGCGGGAGAGGGCTAACGACATAGCTTCGTAACCGTCAAAAGCTTCAAGCACAAGTACATCCGGGTTGATTTGCTGGACATACAGAACTGCTAGTGAACGGTCGCCTTTATTATCATCCACCACTAAAATCGATTTACGGATTGCGGGCAGAGTAAAAATAAAAGATGTGCCTTTGTTCTGCTCGCTCTGAACTTCGATTTTGCCGTTGTGTTTCTGAACAATTTCGGCGCAAAGCGCCAGGCCCAAGCCCGACCCCTCCTCACCTTGAGTTCCTCTTGAATAATACTTCGTGTCAATTCTAAAGAGTTTACTGAAATCTTCCGGTGGAATTCCAACGCCTGTATCGCGCACGGCAAGTTTTACGAAATCATCTTTTATTTCTATAAAGTCGACCCACACCTTTCCATGCTGGGGTGTAAATTTCAAAGCGTTAGACATTAAATTTCCGAAAAGTTGGGATGTAATGCTTTCGTCTACATTCGCGATTATATCCTCCGGTATATTAGAGAACAAATTAATCTCTTTTCGCATCGCATTGCCCAACAGCGACACGATTGAGCGGTCGACTAAATCTTTTAAGTTCACCGGCGCTGGCTCAAATTTCATTCTGCCGGTTTCAAGCCGTGACCAATCCAATAAATTGTTCACAAGACTAAGTTGTTGTTCGGCGGCTTGTTTTATATAAACTAAAAACTCTTTTCTCTCTTCGGGTGTAAACTCAGCGGTATCATCCAGCAGCATTTCAGTAAAACCTAAAATACTGTTGAAGGGAGCGCGTAGATCGTGTGAAATTATTGAAAGGAACTTATCTTTTTGTGCATTTAAACTCCTGATAGAATTTTCCGCTTCTTTCCGCTTTGTAATGTCCTGTATGATGCCTTCATAGTATTGTACGTTACCCTCCATATCTGTTACCGCACGAGAATTTTCCAGCACAATGATTTCGCTGCCATCTTTTCGCCTCAATTTTATTTCGTAATCGATAACGCGACCATCCCTATCCATTATCGTCTGAAAAGCTTTCCTATCATTCGAGTCAACATAGACGGATTGTGAAATTTCAAGTATCTGAAATTCTTCCAAGCTCTCATAACCGAGCATGTGCAGCAATGTCTTGTTTGCGGTTATCAGTTTACCGTCTGTCGAAGATTGGTAAATACCTTCTAAGGCATTATCGAAGATCCCCTTGTATCTAGATTCGGCTTGAAGAACGGCGTCCCGCTGTTTTATTTCTTCTGTAATATCGCGTTTTATCTCTACAATATTTACAAGCTTACCAAAGTCGTCAAACACGGGGGTGATGGTCATTTCTTCGTCGTAAAGAGTGCCGTCTTTTTTTCTATTTTTGAGTCTACCCCGCCACGATTTCCCGCTGAGTACGTCATCCCAAACTTGGTTGATAAATTCCTGAGTTTTTATTCCCGCACTTAAAATACTTATTTTTTTCCCAAGAATTTCATACTTGGAATAACCGGTACACGTTTCGAAGGAGGAACTCACATATTCTATAAGACCGTCTTTATCGGTAATTACAACCATTTCCGAAGTTTTGTCTAATATTTTTGCAAGCGTTAATGTTTCCTGTTCAACCAGTTTACGGGCGGTGATGTCGTGCGAGATGCTCTGTGTCCCGACAATTTCCCCTTTTTCCTCGATGAGCATGACATTCTGACCGAGCCAATATATTCTTCCGGTTTTCGATGCGATTGGAAACTCAAAATAACTTTTCTTCATCTTGCGTTTAATTTGTGAGATAAAGAATGATTTTGCTGAATTTTTATAGTCGGCGGGGACTAAGTCAAATATCGTTTTTTCCTTAAGTTCCAGTTCGTTGTAACCGGTGATTGTAATAGTAGCGTTATTAACGAACAATATCCTTCCACGATCGTCTGTAACACAAATGATGTCGGGAGCTGATTCGACAATTTTCTCATAGTCAACAGTTATTTGTCCACTTGGTTTTGTGCCGGACTTTTTCGGTTGCTGCATTTTTTGAATCCTACTTTTTGCCATTTCTGTTTAATTCATTATTTTCAGTTTTCTCAGGTATGCACCGGTCTCGAGAGATTTGCCGGTAGCATTTTTTATCCTGTCATGCCATTCTTCAAGCTCACCGTCAACATATAGATGGTCGATAATCCACTTGCTTACCTCCGGGTTTGACAATCGTTCGTTGCCAAATTTACTAACGATTACTTCGAACACCTGCGTAGCAACCATATCCGCGAGTACATAGTTCTGATAATAGCATGGATACATCACGTAATATATCGAGGACGCAAAACGTGTCGGAACAGTTTCCTCTAAGTCGACGAGTAAATATTTTTTATACACAGCACGCTCGAGTGAATCTAAATCCTGATCCGGATTTTTGTACATTTCATATTCGAAAAAGAAATCTTTCAACAGACTGCGGAGTGAATATAAGTCTGAGAATGTTCGTGTTGCTATATATTTGTCTATTTCGTCCTGAGAGGCGGCAGTATAAGACTTTAACCACTCGGCATCGTTAACAAATTCAGCTTGAAGTTCTGCAACGCCCTCGGAATATGCGGCACAGGATGCGCCGGGAATCCATTCGTATCCCTTTAAAATCGGATAAACTGCTTTAGTGTGTGTTACCTGGAGAGCGTGTCCGTATTCATGAAACGCTACTTTGTAAAAACTTTTTCCCTCGGTGGGATTCAATAAAAATCGGGAGTCTGTAGGAATTTTTATTCCGATGTTCAAGCCGCCGAATGGAATATCTTTTACTACTTCCTTTATCCGCAGCGAATCCACGTTGAATCCGATATTTCTATGAAATCGGTATAGAACATTAAAGATTGAATCCTCGGGAAAATAACTATCCGAGATAGATGTCCATTTATAAAGCGCAGCACTAAAATCCCATGCGTTAAATGTTTTCACTTTCAATTTTTTTTTGGACGATTCTATAAACTCTTGAAATTTATTTTGTGTATTTTCCTCTAATTTATGCATCGTTTCAAGAAGCCAATCTTCTTTTATCATTTGCAAATACAATGCGAGAGAAAAGAAATTATTATAACCCAACGCGCTGGCTTTCTCATTTCTTAGCTTAACCAGAGAAACCAAGTCTTCTTTAACCGCTTCTGATATCTGGCCCGAGACCGACCAAAGTCTTTTTCGTTTATTTTGATTTTGTTCCTTACGGATTCCGTTTCCAATCTCGTTTTTCGTAATACGATTTCCATCAAGATAAAGTTTGTAATTAGCAATTTTTCTTTGAAGCTTGTTTTCCAGTTCGGCTATCTGGGGTTCGGCATAAATGCGTCCGCCCGTAAAACTCCTATGCCACATTTCAAGCCGCCTTTCGAGCAACTTATCGGCAAGCGAGGTCGATTTACCTCTCCATTCTTCAATTATTTTTTGGTTTACCGTATCAAGGAATATTTTTGTGAATAAATATTTTGCGCTATCGAGATTTGATTTTCCTTCCCTTGAATACATATCCCAATTTGCTAATCCTGTTTGAACGCAAGCATCTTCATATTTCTGCTCGAGCGTATCCAAATATAAAACTAACTCGTCTTTAGTGCTAACGGCTTCCTTCTTTTTTGTACAGGAAGATAACGCCAGCGATATTGAAAGAAATATGAATAAACAAACAATATTACGATGAGTGAGTATTGAAAATTTTTGTAGAGGTATCAATGCGTTTCCAATAAAAAATTTCAGATGTAGTTTATTAGTCCACCGTTAAGATAATGAAAAAATAAAGTGAAATCAAAAGATTATTGAAAGCTAACAGCAAAATTTTCTTTCAGCAAACTAGAAAAATTATTGATAAATTCCCCGTCGTTTTTTCGAATTTCAAGCTTGGTGCCGTTGAGTGAAAATATCGTGCTGCCGATTTTTTTAGCTTTACACCTCAGCTTGATTACTACACCGCTGCCGCTCGCCACCAACCCGCTTCCCCTGATGTACGATATACCGATACTCGCCCTGCCGATTTGCTCTACTTTCCTTAAATATAATGTTGAGTCGCCGGTTTTGAAGTATGTGCCTATTAGTATTTTACTCGAATCTGTAATTTCAATATAACTGCTATCAAACAATATTTCTGCGGCAGCTCCAAAAACATCCTGCATATTGTAGAATACTAATTTGACGTCGAAATTCTCTCCGACTTTGTAATTTGTGTTGTTGGAATATAGTGTGGCGGCAAATTTTGTGCTCGCCGGATAGGTGAAATCTTCTACTTGATCGGGAGGTGGAGGGCTAACTGGGTCCTTTTTACAACCGGTCGTTAGAAAGATGCATACGGTAATGAATATTGTTAGTGCACGTGCTATCATTTTAAAAACACCATTTTGTTTGTCAATTTAATTTTATCAGCTTGTAGAGTATAATAATAAACGCCGCTCGACATTTTTTTTCCGTCGGCGTCTGTTCCGTCCCATACAAATGAATTATAACCGGGAAGAACATTTTCTCGTTCCGTTTCTTTTACAACTCTGCCTCTCACATCAAAAACTATCAGTCGGACTGATTTTGCCTCAACAGGAATATTGAATTTTATAGTTGTAGACGGATTGAACGGATTAGGATAATTCTGCTCGAGTATCCAATCATTCGGAATACCGAGTAGTTGTGAACGATAGCGTACTATTTCATCACGGATTTCTTTCACCGGACCGGATGTCGAAAGATCGCTCATCGAACTCAGCAACTCCTCACAAGCAGCTAGTTGATTCACTTGATTAGAAGAAAGGGCGCCTACGGTGCGGTACCAATTCTGAACCAAACCCAACACGTCTGTTTTTTCAACGCTCCCATTTCCGTTACAATCTGCATACGCGGCATCTATAGGAGAGAAAGGACCGCTCAGGTTTTGCGGCGTCCAGTTTAAGGAAGGATTAATACGCGCTGATCCTTGATTTCCATAATATCTCGCGATCGGAAGCAGGTCTCTGGAATCTACCAACATATCATCATTTGTATCGCCTGGATAAATAGTATCGCTCGGAACAACAACTCCTAAGGCGTTGCTCAGCTTAAACATACCACGACCGTGTGTAGCGGCAAATACATAGCTATCGCCGCGTAAATCTAAATCGGCTACAACCACGTTAGCCATTCCGTTATTTTCTTGAACCCAAGTTGTACCGCCGTTAAAGCTTTCAAAAATACCGAGGTCAGTGCCGACTAAAATATGGTTTGTGCTTAATGGATCAAGAATAATTGCATTAACCGGAATATCGGGTAAATTGCCGCTAACATCGCTCCATGTTGTTCCCATATTAGTTGACTTGAAAATATGCCCGGGTGTTGTGGGTGTGTTCGTATTATACCCCGAATAACCAACCCAAACATTACTCGCATTAGCCGGATCAATGGCAATTGAAGTAACCCAACGATTCGGGAGTGGAGACTTGCTCACAAGGCTCCAGCTTGTTCCTGTATTTGTAGTAACCTGAACACGCGAGCTTGAGGTTCCGCCTGTCGTTCCAACATAAATTGTAGCTGACGAACTTTTTGCAATTGCTATTGCAGAAATTTTTGAACCCGTCGCACCCGTTCCGTCGCCCGTCAAATCGCCGCTGATGCTGCTCCACAGAGCAGCTCCGTTTGTCGTTCTGTAAACTTTGTAAGTTCCGGCTACAAGTGTTCCCGGATTTGTAGGATCCATAACGTAAGGAGCGATGAAAAGGACTCGGTCAGTAGTGCCGTCGTATGGATTTGGACCAGCAGGAATGCCTGTTATCGACTTAAACCAGGTACTTCCTGAGTTTGTGGATTTCATGATACACAATTCTACATACTCAGTATAAACATTAGTCGGCGTGTTATAATCGACCGCTGTTGCGCCGCCATCGCCGCCAAATACCATAGACCAGTTTGGGAGAGTATTGGACTTCACCGTTCCGTTGTCTTGTGTACCGCCGTAAAAAATTTCTTGAGTAGGATGGACTGCACCGCTGTAAAATTGAGTTGTTGCTAAGCCGTTGTTGAGTTCTGAAAATGTAGAACCCGTATTGGTAGATTTAAAAACTCCGCCGTCAGTTCCGAAGTACATAATAGAGGGAGTTGTAGGATGGAACTCTATTTCGTGATGATCAACGTGAACATAAGGATAAGAAGTTCCGGAATAACCGAAAGCAATCATAGACCAATTTGTGCCGCCGTTAGTAGATTTGAATAAATTAATGCCGGCTGCAAATACAATATTCGGGTCTGTGGGATGGACTGCAATAACATTGTTGTACCAGCCCTGCCCTCCTAAGTGTGAGCCGCCTAATTGTGTGTCGATTGGTTTGCCAACCGCAAACCACGATGCGCCGCCATCGGTAGATTTTTGTATGCTGTGTGTATAATGCGTTGAGACTGAATCTAAAGATGCGTACAAAATGCTCGGATTGGATTTTGAAATTGTTAAAGCAATTCGGTTATATCCAACTGTCGGAAAGCCAGTTGTAAGCTTAGTGAACGAAGCGCCGCCGTTTGTAGTTTTATAAATCCCGTCTTGTGTATGGTTTCCATAACAAACATAGAAGATGAGCGGATTATTCGGGTCGTGGACGATTTGTGTAGCGCGCGCAGACGTGCCCTGATGTATGAAGTTCCAGTTACTTCCTGAATTTGTAGTTTTGAATACACCGTAATTTGATGCAGCATACAATATATTTACGCTGTCGGGTCTAAGATATAAATCATTAATATAGTAAGGATATCCGAGGGGTCCACTGAAACTCTTTAACATCGTCCAGCTAACTCCGCCGTCAGTCGATTTTAAAACTCCCTCGCCTCTTACTGCATCGTAATTGAAGAAGCCTTCGCCGGTACCCGCATAAATAATATTATTATCGGTCGGGTTGATTACAATAGATGAAATGGCAAGGTTGGCAGCATAATCACTTGTAGGTGCCCATAAAGCTCCTGCATCAGTCGATTTAAAAATTCCGCCGCTAACAGAGCTTGCATAAACAACATTTGGGTTAGCATTCGATATTGCAATTGCTCTAACTCTTCCGCCAACGTTATATGGACCGACACTGTTCCAGCTTATTGCTGATTTCGAAGATTTGGACAAGTTCCGCTTTTCGATGTGAGCCAATGCGCTCTCCTTCCAATCGAGCGGTATCTGATTTGCAGGATAAGCACGTTGTTCATAAAACCAACGGGTTGCTTCATCGGGCTTATCTGACTTTGGCAAACCCGCTTTGAGGCGGTTCATCTTTCTCTGATATGTCGGGTCGTTCTGATGAATACCGGGTGTCGGCACCACAACATAATTTAAAAAAACAGCCACGGCAAAAACACCCAACGCTAATACTGCACTAATAAATTTAGAATTCATTGCTCCCTCCTTCAGGCGCATTTTGGTAAACTTCTACCTGAGTGATATACCACTTCATGTCGTTTGATAAAGTTATTTTACCGATGAAAAATCCCTTCTTTTTCATTGTCCGCAGTTCAAACAATTTTTGATTGATTGGATTTTTCATATCCACTTTCTTTTTCTCATCGAGTTGATACGACGGGTAAACAGTAATAACCTGCCCCGGTTCTATGATGCTTTCATAATTCGCTTCGGGAATAGCCGTTTGCAGCTTAACGACTAACTTGTAATTGATACTGTCCAACAGCTCTACTGATTCAACGACGGCTCCTACAAAAGTAAGGTTTTCCTTTACAGTTGTTTTGGGTTTGGGTATGGGTTGATTGCCAACGGGGGACATATCTTTTTTAACCGTCTGGTCTGCTTTCAAACTTTCTTTTGCTGCGATATCGGGTTCTACTTGAGTTGGCTGTACAACTTTGACAGTATCAACTATAGCCGATTTATCCTCTTGGACAGATTCCTTCTGACAAGAACAACCAATTAGTAATGGGATAATAGTAATGGTCAAAATCCTTTTAAACATGCTTTGTACCTTATAATTCTATTTATAAAAATATGTTAAGTATTTTTGTGAAAAGCAAACAAAAAAATAAGCCAATCCGATAATTCTATACAGAATTGGCTTTCACAAATAATGAATGAATAGTATTATCGTATTAAAATCATCTTTTTAGCTGAAATAAATTTCCCCGCAGATATTTTATATATGTATATTCCGCTGGGTAAATCTTTTGCATCAAACTCTACAGATTTATAACCAGCTTCTTGATAAGCGTTGACCAGCACAGCTACTTCCCGACCAAGCATATCAAATACTTTTAGCGTTACAAATACATTTTCAGGAAGAGAATATTGAATCAGTGTGGTAGGATTAAATGGATTCGGATAATTGTTACCAAGCTCAAAATTATCCGGTAATTTATCATTCTCGTTTGTTGTGGCTTTTTCTATTTGAATTATTTTTCCCACTAAAAATTCTGCACTGTTTGAATTTCCGGAAACATTATTTGATATATCAACCGCCTTAACATAATATCCGGCTTTCCTAACTAAAATATCGGTTGACGGAGGACCAATCCATATATCCTGAGAAATATCTACATAATACGTATTTGAGGTAGTGGCAATTTTTTGAGCCGGACCCGCCGCACCACAATCCCATTGAGGTCCAACGTAAGTACAGGATCGGAAATACCTGTAAATCTCATAAGTGATCTTCCCCCTGATTTTTGGACAAGTAGAAAAGACAGTATATTACAGGAAAGG
>CAZOQB010000031.1:0-28382 GCA_964581995.1 uncultured Ignavibacteriaceae bacterium
ATTCAGACGGGATTCTGAATTTTACTTCCTGTTCCTTCGAATCCGTCCTCATTTCATTCAGACGGGATTCTGAATTTTACTTATAACTTAACTGCACTTCGTTTGTTAAGTTATGTAAAATTCGAAGTACCCCCGAGAGGAGTTGAACCTCCGACCAACGGTTTAGGAAACCGCTGCTCTATCCACTGAGCTACGGGGGCTTGTTAATAGCTAAATGTTAATTGTTAATTGCCAATGGTTAATAGTCAACGATCAATAATAATGTGTAAAAATATAAGAATATTTTAAGCGACTCCCAAATGAAAAATAAAACTCCGAGCATAGTACCCGGAGTTATATAAATATTCTAAAGCATGGATAGGTCTAATTACTCATATTCAATATCAATTTACCGTTCTGCTTAACTTTCACCCAGTATCCGTGTCCTGGCATAATTGCTTGAACGGCTTTGTATCCTGTATCGTAACCATAAAATTCCGATGCAATAATATCTGCCGGTTCAGTTACAATATCCCGGATATAAACCGGTTTGCTGATTGAACCTATTAAATTCCATCCTCTGATGACATCTAACGTATCATTTAATACCTCATAGCCAGCTATTTGAAGTTGTTGAGACGAATTATACTTTATCCAATAACCCTCATGTCTTCTTAATGTATCTCGTGGGTAATAAGTTCCGTCGAAAGTAAAAGCGTTTGAGGATGAAGTTGGGAACACGACTGTCTTGCGAGGATTTTCGACGGCAGACGGTAGAGAAACAATATTCCACCCTGAGTTTACATTTATATTTACAGAAGGGGGGATATAATGTTCAATTAGTACCACATTAATCGATGTATCCGAAATTACTGTTGAGTCCTCATTTTTCATATTAATGTTAATTAAACTGCCGGCTGTGAGCGCGTCCTTGAGAAGGAATAAACCTTTCGGCAAGCTGTCCGAATCCCAAGAAATAATTACTGGGTATCCATTTGTTCCTGCTTGGAAAGTACATTCAAATATGTTAATTGAATTTGAATTAACTAACGTGTCCCGAAGATCGAGCAACGCCCCGTTTGTACCATCGATACTCCATCTGGCATCAAACGAATCCGGAAGTAGCAACGGCTCAAGTTCTACTTCCCCGAGGGATGTATCGAGACCGTTAGTTGCGCCCACAATTTCACCAAAGAATAACTCACCATTGTCAATTGCATTCTTCACACAAATCTTCATTAGGAATTGTGGTGAATGGTGAGCAATTCCAAATAATGGAATTTTAAAAGGACTAACTATAGATGTAGCGTTATGGTTGATTATTAATGTATCGTTATGTGCACCTTCAGAATTCGGGATGAAAGATAAAAATAACTGATAACTTTCTCCTTCTGGGACTTCAAAATTACTGCTATTAACTAAATTAAATTGAGTTGAATAGAGCAATGCAGCAGACCCACTTAGTGCATCGTTCGAACTTGCAAAATTATCAATGGTGATAGTAGTATTTGAATCTCCATTGATGGGAATGTTGCCGAATGACACCGATACTTGAGATATCGTTACATCACGATATTTAGTCGTGTCTGGCATTAGTATCAACAGAGTAATGTCATCGACATAAAATCCATCGGCCGTTATTGAGCCGTCGCTTCGTAATCTAAAACGGAATTTAAATTGGGTAGATATGAACCGAGTAATATCTATCTCTTCCTCGACCCATGTGGATTGTGTGCCATCGTAACCAAATGTACCTGGGGTTTGAGTACCAGAACCACTTGCAGGTTTCGTATATTTTCCTTGTAATGTACTCCATGTAGCACCTCCATTGCTGGAAGCTTCGACCGTTGCGAAATCCCACCTTGTCTCTATTGCCCATTTTGTCCAGAATTTTAATTTCACTTCCGTTCCACCGGATAATATCAATGATGTATTCAATGTCATATTATTATCCGTGTTGCTGCTGTACTGCCCTGTTGGGCTATCGGTAAACGAAGACGGTGGTGTGTTATTATCTGAAGATAATCCCCAGCTTGTACCTAAATTCCAATTACTGGTTCCATTGCTGGCACTGTCTGAAAAAGCGAGTTTAATTATCTTTTTCCCAATCAGAATCGGAATCGTATCGTATAAAATTCTTCCACTCTGGTCGGTAATAGCAGCAATTATTTTGGCTGAAGTTCCGTTCTGAGCCAAAGCTGCGATAGAACATTGCACTGAATCTATTTTATTCGATAATGAATTTATATCTCCAAAATTAATCGGAGTTGTAGGAACTTGGATTCCAGGGTTCGAGGATGAGAGCTGCAAGCTTACATTGTTTGCCGCCTCGAGTCCTTTATTGCGCATTGTAAATTTTATGTAAAATTTTTCGCCACGATCTGTAAAACCGTCGCCACTGCTATCCACTACTGTCCTTTGTTGGAGTACAGGATAACTACCAACGGCATTCGACAGGTATTTATTCGGATATAAATTTTCTTGTGCAAGTGGGAATATTCGAATCGTTGCAGGCCAGAAACCATCGCTCACACTGCCGACTTCAGGCGTCATGGCGAATATTTTTCCGTTGTTGATTAAGTCTCCATCATACATAAAATCGTCGCTGTTACCACGAGTTGCATAGCCCACAGTCTGCTGGTCCGTACCGTAAACGTAACCATTAAATGTTGTCATATCTTTTGCATACTCTCGGTATATTAAAGAATCTGGCGTTTCATGTACTAACGCCCCATACGGATAAACTAAAAGATTAGAATATGTGTGATAGTTCAAACACGCTTTTATATTTCTACCAGCAATAAAATCTCGGATTGTTGCATCTTCGGGTTCTGAGAATGGCGCTGTGCCACGGTACGTATCGCTGGAGGGTATTGTGCTCGAACCACCGTTGGGTGCATTCCAATATTCATAAGGTCCGAAGTTTCGATTTAAATCAACACCATAAGAACCGTCTGAATTCAGTCGCCTGTTTTTCCGCCACATGCCTCCACCGTTCGGATAAGTAACCTGATTGTAAACATAACCGTCAGCACTTATTATTGGAATAAACCATATTTGTCTGTTATTAATTAAATAAGTTGCTTCTGGATCTGTGTCATAATTTTGAAGAAGCCACCACATGTAGTAAAGAACCGTCATCATTCCTTGAGGCTCACGCGAGTGAGTAAGGGCAGTATATAAAACTGCGGGTTCGGTTACTTCGTTTATGTCTGGGTTATCGGATATTTTGACTGCATAGATTGAACGCCCCTGAATTGTTGACCCAATAACTTGCTTTGAGGTAATTAGTGAAGGGTATAGCAATTTCATAGAATCGAGTTGTTGAAGAATCTCTGTATAAGTATAATAACCTCCCATACTGCCATAACCGAATCCGAGAGCATTATACTTACCGACATAGAGCCGCTGTGTGTAGAATTTGCTTATATCGTCTATCTGTATTAAAACTTCGAAACCTTGTTGCCTTAACATTGATAAATCATTCTCAGAAACAACAACTTCAAAGGCATCACCGACCTTTCCAATCGCCCCTTCTAAATCAATACCAGAAGTTACTAATTTTTCAAATGCAATTTTGTCTGGGATGAGTACTTTAACTAGTTGATAATTTTCCTGAGAATTAGCTGCAATAAATCCAGTAACAATTAGTAATAATATTAAGTATCTTTTCATATACATCTCGGACTTATGGGTATAAAAGTAAGAAGGTAGGAATCATCCTACCTTCATCTAAAAAAAGTTATCTCAATAAAAAGATTCTACTTATTTAAGCAAAATCATTTTTTTTGTTTGTTGATTCATTCCACTGTTAATCGAAACGCGATAGAAATAAACACCGCTTGGCAATCCATCTGCTTCAAATGTGATCGCATTTCTGCCATCGTCCATTTCTTCCATCTCCAAAAGGGTGTAAACCTCCTGTCCTAGTGTGTTAAAAATCTTTAAAGTAACGAGTGAAGCTTCTGGTAAGTCAAACTCTATTGTGGTTGATGGATTAAATGGGTTTGGATAATTCTGGAATAGAGCAAAGCTTTCTGGAATTTCTTCATCAAAAGGTGTTGTATTCGGAATAAAAGTTTTAGACTGGAAGGAACTCAATTTTAAAAATGGAGTTGAAAAAACTCCTTTGTTATTTGTAAGAGTTAATGGACATGTAGAGATTGAGTCAATTGGGCTTGCAAAGGCAAAATTAATTTTTAATAATGAAGAATCAAGCTGCGAATAATTTACAAATTTTGAATATGCACGCCACATAGTCAGGGAGCTATCTACAAAACTGGTTATGAACCGTAACGATTTCCCGTTTAGAATATTATCCTTTACAGTATCCTGAAAAATTAAATCCCCCAACCCTGGATTGGTAATTCCTAAGTCGCTCGCAAAGATATTTAATTTAAGTGTCAACAATTCTCCAGCAAGACGATTATTGTAAGTTCTCGGTGTTGGGTTTGAGACCTGCTTTAAAAAATACCTCGTACCACGTAAATCAAAAGGCCTTGGGGTATCAGTTTGGGGTAAAAACCTTTTTGCATTATAACTACGACTAATTTTTATCCATCCATAGACTGTTGAACTCTCAGGTTTTGCTATCCCAAGCATAACCCCGTTAGTTAGTAAACGTTTGAATACAGTATCTCTGACGTTGCCCGCGTTTGGCATCGGTTTGGGAATATAATAAGGTCGCTTGATGCGTTCACTCTTAACAGTGAAATCATTTTGGTTAAAAGTTCGATAACACCCGCCAGCCGGCTTGCCATTTTCACCGATGCGGTGTGCATATATATCAGAGAAACCTGTTCCTGCTCTATAATCGGTCCAAGATATTATTGCACCGCCCTCATCGTCATTAATAGCTTGTGGTTCTATCTGATCATACGGAGCAATTGCAATTTGCGCACCATTTAAGGCCCAGTCTTTAGAGCCGTCTATTTTAACACGTTGTGCATAAATGTCAAAATTCACACCGTTACGTTTATCTTGCCAAGTTATTATAGCATTTCCACTTACATCGGTTATGATTTGTGGAAAGTATTGATGACCAACAGCCGTACAAACATGTATTCCATCGGTCTGCCAATTAATTCCTCCCTCTAAATCGAGGTTTTGTGCGTAGATATTATAATCAATTCCTGTTCTGTTATCCTGCCATGTTATTATCGCCCCACCAGATCGGTCAGAAGCAATTTGTGGATAGTACTTATATCCGTTAATAGTAGAAACCGGAACTCCGTTAGTAGTCCACACTGCATTCCCACTCGAATTTATTTTTTGCGCATAGATATCTTCTCGCCCGGGTGTTCGTCTATCTTGCCAGACAATTATCGCTCCTTTAAATCCATCCGGAACCATTTGTATATTTGATTGATTATTGGGTGCGTTACACACGAGAGTACCATTTGTTTGCCACACCACAGAGCCTGTGGCGGAAACACGCTGAACATAAATATCGGTATAGCCATTACCAACTCTAAAATCTTGCCAGGTAATTATTGCACCGCCGCTACCATCGCTTATGACCTTAGGATTAAATTGATCATAAAGGGAATTACAAATAAGAACGCCATTAGCAGTCCAACGCGTTTCTCCGTTAGAACTAATCCGCTGGGCATACAGATTATAGTCGGTGTTATTGCGGCGGTCTTGCCAAACGATAATTGCTCCGTCTAACCCATCACTTACAATACGAGGGTTATACTGATTTCCTGTGGAGGTGCAAATAGCCTTTCCGCTCGTCGTCCAACTTAATTGTGCATCGTTTTTAATTCGTTGTGCGTAAATGTCATAATCCACGCCAGATCTATTGTCTTGCCATACGACAATTATTGCCGAATCGTTAGAAATGGAGCGTGCTGAAGATTGCTGACCCGGAGATATAGAAATCCCTATGCCATTTAATTGCCAATCGTTTTGCCCTGCTTTATTAAGACATTGTAGATAAATATTGTCACTCGAGCCTGAGCGTTTGTCCTGCCAGCCGACTACAATGTTAAACGCATTGTGATTTAATAATTGTGAATTTGATTGATTTTGATTTTCACCAACTATTCGGACGGCATCCACAGAAGAACAGGGCCATTGCGCAAGTAATATTGACGGAATAAATAGAAAGCAAATTAAAGTAATCAAAAATCTGGGCAGCTTCATAAATGTTTCCTGGACATATAATTTCATTAATGAAAAATAAATGCTAACCCTATACAGCATAAAGAGTTTGTTATAAATATATATTTTTCTAGCAACTGTTGCAAGTAATATTTTCAAAAAAGTTTATATATGATAAAGATGCTTAAATATGCTTAAAAACAAACGATTTTCTACTATTTATTTAGGATCATCTTACGGGTAATTTGATATAAAATATCTTTTGTCTCTAAATCCTGAACAATTATACTATAAAAATATATACCCGCTGGCAAATTTGTACCATTAAATTCAAGCTCATTTATTCCTTCTGCGAATTCTTGGTCTTCTGCAAGCTTTGCAATTTCCCTACCAAGTATGTCGAAGACCTTGACAGTAACTAAAGCAGCTACAGGTAATTGAAATTCAATTTGTGTGTATGGATTAAATGGATTCGGATAGTTTTGCGCTAAAAAATCATTTTCTGGTTTTTCATAACTATCTGTATTTGCTTCGATATTTTTAATTTGTGAAGCCTTCTTTTGAAGAGTCAAGAAAGAAACCTCACTCAGAGATTTTACGCCAGTCAGCGAAGTGTATTGTCCGAAGTGCAATGTGTCTATTGGTCCATTGAAAGTCGTATTTATTTTATGAATAACATCATCTAAAATAGTATATAAGCTTGCTTCAGTTGTTGTCCAATAAGTTAAAGCTGAATCAGCTTTAGATGCGATATTTTTTATACTTAGTCCATTTAAAGGGTTATCCCCACCTTCGTTGAAAATTAAATCACCAAATCCAACAGGTGTGCGGCCTAAATCGCTGGCAACAATATTAAACTTTAGTGCGATGACTTCTGCAAGCAGTCGATTGTTATACTTTTTAGGTGGTAAACTTTTCTGCAAACCCAATATAGGTTTTTCGTTAGTAAACTTTCCAAACCCATCAGGATTTCCGATATGATAACCAGTATTATCTTTCAAGGTCTTTTGGATATCTTTCCACTTTGTTAACTTAAGCCATGCAAATTGCAATGAACCGATTGTTTGTTGTATACCGATTTTCATTCCGCCTGGAAATCCCTTTTCCTTAAACAATTCTTCCCCAACATTCGATAAGTTGGGCATCGGCAATAAATACTTTTGTTCGGCGGGTAAGAGAGTTTTATTCTGTGCACCAACTCTATTGGTCTCATCTTTCCAGTACCATTTAGTAACCTTCATCCCTTTTTTATTACCTCGACCAGTGATAACGATCTGTTCTCCAGGATTAACTGAGCCGCTCGCCAGTAACCACTTTTTCTTAACTGGCGTCGGATTGATAGCAGAATTGAAAGGAGCTATAGAAACAAACTCTACAACTTCCTGACCGGACTCAAAATACAATCCCTTAACAATCTGTGTGGTATTATTTGTAAATTTGAAAGTCCATTCAGTGCTTATAATTTTTCTTTTTACTACTTTGGGGGCATCTGCTAAATCGCTTGATATAAAAGACCTAAAAGAGAGCGAGTCTGCACCGTAAATATCCATGTAGGAGATAAAACACAGTAAAATTAATATCACTAACTTTAAATTTTTAAATGGATTTTTCATAATTCCTCCAGAGACTATTTAAATATACAAATATTTTTATGTTTCATGATTTTATTTTGGGCAGATGTTTACATCCGAAACATCTGCCCTTAAAATAGAGTGATTATTGTTAAATATATGTGTTTCCTATCACCATTTTAAAATAGACTTAATTTTTTTATTTTGGTTCATTTTTATAGCCAGTTCCGGAATTAAAGTATAATTTACCGGGTGCTGAAACTTTTACCCAATAAGCTTTGCCTGGAAATACTGTTTCAGCTTGGGTATAACCCGCCTGGTACTGATAAAATTGGCTTGTGATATTTACTCCTGGACTTGTTGTAATATTAGATATCGGGAGAGGTAAACTTACCGAACCGATCATATTCCATCCAGCAGAAACCTCAACACTATCTGTAGAACGAGCTGCGCCCGACATCGGTATATTTTGATTTGCATTAAACTTCAACCAGTATCCTACTCCATTTTTTAATATATCTTTACTCAAATAGCCAGCATCAAACGCAAACGCACTCGATTGAGCTGTCGGGAATAAAACTGTTTTACTATAATCGGCAACTGTTAGTGGAACTGAAACCATATTCCAACCAGCGGCTACAGGAATACTGAATGCACCGCCAATATTATTGTTTGCATCGGCTGCCGTCCAGCGTGAAAAGTCATTAACACCAGCCAACATAATTGTTCTTGCAGTTGTATTAACAACACCGCCTTTTTCAAACCAACTCAAACCGGCATCATTCGATTGGAAGAGTTGCAATGTGCTTGCATTTTGCCCTTCTAATTCCGAGTTATCATATTTAAATACAAATTCTGCGTTTAAACCTGCGTTCACCGTTGGAGTGATATTAAAATATCGTAGTATAGAATTTTTTCCGTTTCCAGTTTGAGCAACACCTGTAACGCGTTCAACTGCTGTTGAACCGGGCTCTGCGCCAGCAGCATTTATCTCAACTCCGATACCGCCAAAGGTGTTGTTAACACTTTGAACGACTGTTCTAGTAGTGCGAACCAGACCAACCACTGAGTTACCATCTGATTCATCTATCATATCCCAAACCGACATAGTATCGACGTTCATACTTCGTGTGATGAGGAGTGTATCTAATTGAGTATCAGTTCTGCCAACAGTAACATTAGCAAAGATACCAGATGTTAATCCGCCGAGGGTTTGTTTAACAGCAGAGGTATCAGCCGGTAAACCACCGAAGGCAACATTATATTTTCTGGAACCGTTCGCTGATTTTAAATTTAATGTACCATTATTAGTTAAACCACCGCTCTTGATGTTTATGAAAGGGTTTGGTATTACTGGCGCTGTTGCATCAGTGACCGTTATGTTTGCATTTGATTCAACAGTAACACCACCGGTTAACATTACAACACCTGTTTCTGAAAAGTTTCCAAAAGTGTTAGTGATTGTAGATCCGGGATTCCCAAGTATTAACGAGCTATTTGATTTTATCGTAATACTTTTTACACCAACGCGCGAATTAGTAGAAGGGAATGACACGAATGTTTTTGCAGCAATTCCATCACCTATAATTAGATTACCCAAGCGTAGCCCGGCTCCATTTTTCAACGAATCTGTTGTTGCACCTAATAATTTCACTGTCCCTTCATTCATATTCAAACCTCCATTTGCGTTGAGGGTTGTATTACTTGATGACGGCGAAACGTTCTTCATAAATATCAGTGTGGCATCAGGGTTATTGTTGGCATCTAATTTCGGTCGCCCGCCACGATCAGTTCCACCACCACCTCCGGAGCCACCGGATAGTATGAAATTACCATTAACCGTAAGCTGCTTGACACCAGTTGCATCGAATTGGAGTAACGGACCAGAATTTACAGCAGTTCCAGTACCTGTCATTGTAAGATTATCACATTGAGCATTTGGGATGTCAATTGTTACTGTAACATTAAGTGTTGTCATTGTAACATTATCACTCGCACCGGGGACAATTCCACCCGACCAAGTTGCAGGGTTACTCCAGTTACCAGACACAACCGCTTCATAAGTAAGTGTTGTAACATTCACTGTGGGTGATGCGGCAATTGATGTAAGAACTCCACCAACTCCACGAGTTTTGGTAGTGAAAGTTGTAAGTGCACCTGAAGCAGGTGTATTGAGGTTGAAGATTCTTACTATACCGGTATTTAAATTTGTAACTGCTGCACCTGTTATTGTAATGATGTAAGGATTACCAACAGAACCGTCGCCCGTTACTGCAGGTGTTGCACCGCTAAATCCGGTGCCCTCTAGTGCATACGAACTTGTGTTAGTCCACGTCCATGTTGAAGGTATTTGTACGCTCACTCCTTCGAGTGTATGAATACCGTTGCCAGTAACTGTTAAGGTTTCGGCAACTGCTGTTAAATTTATTAAACGTGAGGTTGGTGTAATAGTAGCAGTACCCGATCCGTCCGCCCCTGACAAACCAAAATCTTCTGCACTTCGGGGTTTGATTTCCAAGAATGTATTATAATAAGCCAGCACACCAATTGCGTCTATTGGAGTGGTTGGAATTGTTCTGTTGACTATTGTATTTGCAGTACCAATACTTTCGATATATACTAATATCGTATCATTGTCGGATTCAAGATATGTATATGTACCACCTGCAGCAAAGGTTCCGATTGTATCAGTGCTCATACCGACAATCTTTACAACTCTGCCTTCATTGATATTCGATGCAGATTGAGTTGTTGGAAGAGTTATAGTTACCGGAGTAATGGTAGATGTGCCAAGTGTTGTATCTACGAACGAGAAGTTTGGTGTTGTCAATTGGAAGGCATTAAATCTTGCACCTACAGTTCCTTCAACTTTTGCATTTCTTCCAGCATCTATAGTAACCATTCCTGTCATAAAAATTCTCATACCGCCTGTTGCATCTTGTATGTATCCAGAACCGTTTGAAAAGACATTCGTCTTTATGTTAAGCGTTCCGTTGACTCGCGCACCGTAACCAGCAACATCAGTGAGTGTTTTCGATTTGATTGATGAAATTTGTGCATCGCCTACAAAATAACCCTGCTTGGAAGTAATTGTAGATGTATATGCCCCTGAGTCGTCTATTGCTGAAACAAAATATTCGACTAGGTCTCCATTTGCAATATGCTTGGTTGCGGGAATTACTGCTTGGTATGTTGTCCCTGATAGTACCGACATTGTGAGAGATGAATCATAATTACCGCCATTAACACGAACGTGTAATTTTGCAGATGTTATTACACCATCATCGGTGATAGCTGCTTGAATGTTATTGGTTGCACCGATAGCAGGTACAAACGTAATGCGGGTTACACCTGTGATTGAAGGGGGTTGATTTACTCCAGTCGCAGGAATTATTGATGCCCAAGATGTTCCAATTCTAATTCCATCTATTTCCATAGCACCCATGCCGATACTGCTGGACAAACTCTGTCTCAGCGCAATTCGCTCAACACTAGCTAAATCTGTTCCACCAGTATTAGTGTGCAAGTTATTTGCTATAGGTTCTAAGCCACCAAGTGATGGATTGATAAACAGTGATGCAATATCATTTCCGGTACCACTTACAAATTCATATTTCAAAACAATGAGGTATGTTTGATTGTAATTCAAAACACTAGAATTCCATACAGTATTTGCTACAGTAGTTCGTGCATTTATTCCTAAGTTAAAACCGCTTCCACTTGGACGAATATATACAGACCCTCCAAAAGTACTACTATTTTGATAGAAATGGAAAAAATAGGAACCTGTTGCACCTGAGGGTATCGCTGTAACTTTCAGAAGACAAGAAGCATACAATCCACCAGTATTAATTATTGAGGATAAATTTTTACTAACATCCTCAGTTTCGGTTTCAGTAATAAAAACTCTACGCCCAACAGAAGGCGAGTAACCACTATAACTTAGACTTTTACCTAGATCGCTATCGGTATCAATAACATCAACTTGTCCGGCGGTTCCAGAATGAAGTAACCAAGTTGGTCCAACCGTAGTCAAAATACCTGCACCATAGTCAAAATTTTCTTCTAATAATAATTGTCCCCACGCCGTTGTGTTTAATGTCAAACCAACAACGAGGAAAATTGTAAATAGAAACATTAATTTATTCATATATAAATCTCCTTTAGAACGTTATACGTTCTTAATTTATTAATTATGTAAGTTATTTTCAGTAAGGAATTTGAATAGAACTTTAAAACTTGGGTGGCGATAAAATTTAAAATACTAAAAAAAGTAGGGTCATATAATTCATAGGTATAATCATCGCCTGATGACACTGAGAATATAAACAATAAAGTTAATTAAATCAATTGTTTTTTCTAAGATTTTTTATAAAAAAATCTTTTATTACAGCCGCGCACTTGTCTTCTAAAATACCGCCTTTTGTCGGAACGCGGTGGTTTAACCGTGTATCGTTCGTGATAGTATAAAGCGATGTACAAGCTCCGGCTTTTGTGTCGTATGCCCCAAAAATAAGAAGTGGAAGACGGGCTAAAACTATAGCACCTGCGCACATAGGGCAAGGTTCTAAAGTTACATACATCTCGCAGCCCTCTAACCGCCACGATTTCAAATAATCGGCTGCCGCTGTTATAGCAATCATCTCAGCGTGGGCAGTAGGGTCTTGCAAAGTTTCAGTCTGGTTATACCCTCTTCCGATTATTTTGTCTTGAAAAACTACAACTGCCCCTATCGGAACTTCATTCTTATCGTAAGCTTTTACAGCTTCCTTCAAAGCAAATTCCATCCAAAGTTCGTGTTTCTTTTGGTTTATCATTCTGTTTAAAAATAAAACGGATTTTAAGTTGGATTTAATATTTCGTCAAGTAAACAGCACTTGAAACAAGTGTTGATAGGTCAAACTAGATTTGGTGTACACCCGGAGGGAGTCGAACCCCCAACCCTCTGCTCCGAAGGCAGATGCTCTATCCGGTTGAGCTACGGGTGCGTGTTAATTTTATCGGTAATAATATAAAATATTTAACTGATTATTACAATCAACCTAACACACGGAATATTTCGGAGGAAGTAGTAAATCCCGACAGAACTTTTCTCAGGGCAGCATATCTAATGGATTTAAATCCGCTGCTAACAGCGGCCTCTCTAATCTTTATTGTTGGTGCATTAAGGTAAATTAAATCTTTTAACAATTCATCGATGATTAATATTTCGTGTATCGCTGTTCTGCCAAGGTAACCCTCACCCGCACAAACATTACAACCCTTACCTCGATGGAATAATAATCCATTGTTTTTAGAGATGCCAAGACGTGACGCTTCCTCGATAGATGGTTTATAAGTTTCTCGACAGTTATCGCAAACCATCCGCATCAACCGTTGGTAAACCACACCCGACAGTGTTGGGGCTAAAAGATGTGGAGGGACACCTAAATTAATAAGTCTGGGAATTGTACCGATTGCATCACTAGTGAGCATTGTGCTGAGTACTAAATTTCCAGTTATCGCCGCCTCTGCTGCAATGTTGCCTGTTTCGGCATCCCTTATTTCACCAACGAGAATTATATTAGGACGTTGCCTCAAAATTGCTCTGAGTGCATTTGCATAATCCAAACTTTTATCTAGACCCACATTGACTTGACTGACAGAGTCAAGTTTACATTCTATGGGATCTTCAACGGTCATTATATTTTTTTCGGGTGAATTTAGCTCGTTGATAGCCGCATAAATTGTTGTGCTCTTTCCGCTAGCTGCTGCACCTGAAACGATAATTAAGCCCGTTGGCTTGTTAATAAGATATAAAAATTTTTTGAGATTTCGTTCAGAGAAACCAATATCATCCAAAGGTTTTATCGTGCTGAGTTTTACAAACAAACGTACAGCAATTCTTTCTCCATAGAGAGTGGGCACAGTACTTACGCGAAAATTAACAATTTGTGAACCGAATGTTGCAGTATATCCACCTTCCTGAGGTTTCTTTTTCTCGAAAGCATTCAGACCGGCTTTCGTTTTCAGCACGTTACTAATATTTTCTACAAATTCGTGGGGGAAAGATACAAGTCGCTTCAGTATCCCATCCTTGTCGATACGGATACGCATACTATTTTCTGCCGGCTCGAAGTGTATATCGTGTGCGTCCTCTTTTATCGCACGGATGATTATCTCATCAACAAGCACATCTAACGGTGGAAGTTTGCCAGTGCGCTGTGCATCCAATAATTTTTCCTTCCCAATTACCTCCATATCAAAATTTGATAAATTGTATTTGCTAATAACAGCTTTCATTTCTTCCGCACGGACTTTTGGTGTTTTAACTAAATTGCGGTAATTTGGAAGCGAAATAATGATAGGGATTATTGTGTACTTCGATTCCCTTTTTAAAAGTTCGACTACTTGTTTGTATGGCGGGTCCACAAAAGCAACAGTTAACTCCACACCCGTGAGTGTGATTGGAATAACTTTATACTTTGCAGAGGAATTAGCAGAAATGTTACCATCTTTGATGGTAATATTTCCCTCGTTCACTTTTACCTCAGGAATATCAAAAGTCGTAGCTATACTTTGCTGAACTACAATCGCATCAATTCCGATATCATCGGTAAGAATTTCTACACAACTACGGGTTTGACTTTCTTTTAAAATTTTTACAAACTTCCCGTGATTTACATTATCGAGTACGTTTAATGCGAGAAGATTTTTCGCCAGCAGTAAGTCTTCTTCGTAAATCATATTTTCAGCCCTTTCGGTTATGACTTTTTAAACAACTTATCAATTTCGTTCTGCGACACAACTATTGTCTTCGGCTTGATAAGTAAATTTTCTTCCTTTAATATTTCTTCGATGTCTTCTGGAGAAAACTTTTCAATGAACATTTCTTCCAATTTTTCCGAACTCTCTTCCTTGTTGGCTTTCGTCTGCTGACCACACCCCCCACAGAATAAATCCCTTGTTTCATTAATAAAACCACATTGGTGCCGGGTGGTAGATAAAGCTTTCCCACAATTTGAGCAAAAAAGCCGGTATTCTTTATTTTCAGTATGACACGAATTACATATCATTTGTGCGCCTCATTGCTTGTTCATTATGAAATTGTTGAATTCAAGAATTCTTTTACTACGTTTACAAATTTCTGGTTATCGAAAGGTTTTACAAAATAATAACTCGCACCGGCTTTCTTCGCATCGTTGATATACTCGGGGGTAGCAAGGGAAGATATCATTAGTACCTTTGCATTCGGATTCATAATAATGATTTCCTTTAAAACTTCCATCCCGTTTTTCTTCGGCAACATGATGTCTAAAATTACAAGCGCCGGGTTTACCTCCTTGAATTTTTCAACGGCTGCCACACCATCGCTAGCTACATGAAGATTTGTGAGACCTTCCTTTTTAAAAAGTGTCGTTATTATTGTTCTGATATATTCCGAATCGTCAACTATAAGTATTTTCGCCGACGTATACTGGTCGCTAAACATTGATCATCTCCTTTCAAAATAACTTAAGTGATTGGAATAATTCCTTTGTAACAATTTCCTACAGGCTCTGAACATTCAGCCCAAAACTTTCCACCGTGAGCTTCTACAATCATCTTACATAGAGTTAATGACATATTTTTATCCAGCGAGACTTTATCCGTTCGTGCCTGCTCAAATCTATCTATCATCAGGTTGAGTTCTTCAGCATCGAGCTGCGGTCCCCCATCCTTGATACAAAAATTCATAGCTTTTTGTGACCCATCTTGATCAATCTGAATATTTATCGTAATTTCACCGTTCTTTGGGGTTTGCGACACCGCATGACTGACTAATAATTGGAATGTCTGTAGCAAGTGATTTCTATCTAAATTTACAATTGCATCTGCTCCTTGAAAATTTTTATGAATGATTATCTTTTCTTGACCAATGAATGCATCTAAGGAGGACAAAGCCTGTTCAACCACTTCGTATATATTGAATTTTGATTTTGTTAATAAAATGTTCTTCGGGTTGAATTTTACTACAATTGCATAATCCTGCAGGATGCGGATGTGTTCGTCCAAAGCTTTTGTAGCAACTTCTATAATTTCTTTCTGCTGTTCATTCAACGTGCCGGCATATTCATCCGCCAATAATGTGAGTGGAACTTTAACGGCAGTAGAGTAGTTTAAAAAATCTTGAATAAGAAGGTATTCGAAATGTTGTTTTAATTTTTTGGCTTCCTCTTCGGCATGACGCATTCTGAGAAGCGCTTTAATTCTTATTAGCAGTTCCTCAGTATTTATCGGTTTGTAAAGGTATTCATCGCCGCCTGCATCAAATCCCTCTTTTAATGCAGATGGAGTTGATGCACCGGTTAAAAATATGATGGGAATTTTTTCAACTGCTTTTATTTTACGCAACTCCATTGCAGTTTGAAAGCCATTCAATACAGGCATATGAACATCTAAAATTATTAAATCGGGGAGATAGGATTGAATGCTTTTTAAACATTCTGAACCATTTTCAGCCTCCTTCACCACATAACCGGCATCTGTCAAGTATGTGGAAAGCAAAAGTCGAAGAGTACTTTCATCATCGACAATCAGTATTTTGTCTTTTTTAATCTCGGTAAACGGGTCAATCATTTTTTTCTTTTGATTTCCAATTTTTGTACGCCATAAGGGAGTTGAACCCCTAACCTCTTGCTCCGTAGGCAAGCGCTCTATCCAATTGAGCTAATGGCGCATTCTAATTATTAATGGGCAATTGACTTGTTAAATATACGAAGAACTGTTTTAATAATCAACGATTATCTTGCATCTATGAGTTCAGATATTGCTAATTCGGCTTTTGGCTGGTCAATCTGTAACCAATAAACTTCTCTCCCCTTTGTAAAAAAATAATGAACTTGCCCCATTCCTAACAACATTATTACGCCTTGGTCGCCGATAACTCGTGGTGTAAAATGTGTAAAAACCGAAGTATCTTGCCGCACGCCACGCATCATGTTATGAAATATATCGAGCGCCATTAATGTATCTTTGAAGGTTGAAACATATAACTCCCCTTCAGAATCATCATTGTTATAATATGCAACAATGTTTTCTGTGCCTGAAACAAACTTTCCGTGTAATTGATTTACTTTTTCTTCGGCGTCCTTACTGAGTAATGTTTGTTGTAATTCCATGCCGGCAAGTTTTTCAGGCACTAAATATTCAATATTACTTTTTTTTCCGCAATCAGAAAGTGAAGCAATAATAAAAAGATATATAAATATCTTTGATGCCATTATTTTATTAAAATCATTTTACGAAATTCGGAATACTTACCAGCGCTTAATTTATAAAAATATACTCCTCCTGATAAATCACCCGCGTCGAACTGAACGGAGTAATTGCCGGATGATTGAACTTTGTTGATAAGCGCAGCCGTTTCGCGACCCATTACATCAAACACTTTTAAAGTTACAAAACATTCCTCTGGAATGGAATAGCTTATTTGTGTGGATGGATTAAAAGGATTGGGATAGTTTGGGTATAGGTGAAAGTCGCTTGGAGAAATATTAGCTTCACCGCTCAATTTATTTCCGCTCACAAATTTCAGAGCCAACGATTCAATATTCGCTTGATCAACACTTGCTATCCCATTGTCCTTTAAAACAACTATGTTCTCAGAACCGGAGGGCGAGATTGTATATGTCGCTCCTTCTATAATTCTCCATTCAATATTTAAAGCGGATGAATTAGAACTTATTGAAATTTCATCCATCGTTTTATCTATAAATGACTCTACGAATCTACCTGATTTAAACCTAACATCAAACGCATCTTTAGGCGGAACAGGAGGCAGCTCGTAACTTTCAGCCGAAATATTTTGTGCGGCGCTAAAATAAATTGTTTGTGTCCGGTTTATCCCATCTTTAAAAGTCAAACTATTGTAATTGTCAAATTTATTAATCTTAATAGCTGAAAACTTTCCGAGTCTATTAACTGTATCAACAAGAAGGCTTCCCGCACTATTCGCCTTTAACCAGTAAGCTAACATCGGTTTTAAAGTATCAGCTGGGTAATATCCATTATTGTAACCCCAATAACCTGAGGCAATCACACCGGGTGGATCTTGTATGATATTTGCGACTGCAACAGGACTGCTAATCGACCCGATCAAATTCCAGCCGGCAGCGACGGGAATTGTATCCGAGTATTTTTCGGTTCCACTGACTTCTATCGAAATGGAACTGTTATACTTTAACCAATAACCTCTTCCATACTCAAGAGTGTCGCGGATGGAATAACCTCCTTGATATGCAAACGCCGATGAATTAGCAAACGGAAAGACTACAACTTTCCTTAAATCAGTTCGTTCAACCGGTACTGAATGTAAATTCCAGCCTTGGTTTACATTTCGTGATACTGAAAATGATCCAGTTGTAATATATTTGAAATCAATCATTGAGTTGACATCATTATCCGCATTCCGGGCGAGAACCTTTATGAAGTACTTTGTGTCAGAAATTAGCCCAACTACCTGAACCCCCACATTCTCGTTCCAGGCTGAATAAGTTTTCCAAACCGGATCGGCACCGATTGTTCCGTTGAGCTGAACGTAATTGTCCTCCAAGCTGTCGCTTGTTACTATTATTGCATACTCAGTTAAGCTTGGGTTTGATCTTGGTTCAATCACAATATAAATCGATGTAGTCCCGTAGATAGACATATCTTTGATATCCGGTATTGCGGCAAGAGTATAGCTTGAGAGCGAGACAAAGTTTCCTTCGCCTTGCTGATTGAATGCTAACACATCATAAAAATACTGAGCATTCGGTAAAAGATTTGTATCAGTGTACGCGGTTGTGTTTGGTGGAAGGTCTCCGCTGACATTTGATTTCGCTATGTCGTTCTGTCGGTAAACGCGGTAGCCCAATTCGTCGTTTGCATTATCAACCCAAATTAAACTAATCTGCGTATCCGACTTATCATCTGCCACTAATCCTGAAGGAGCAGCTGGGACATTTGCAATTGTGAAACTTCGAGGTGAACCTGTACCTACAGTTGTACCAGTAGCATTCCTTGCAACCACTTTCCAATAAAATGTTTTACCCGATGTTAAATTCACATACTCAAACGAGGTGGCAGTTTGATTTGACTTTACTATCGTTAACGGATTAGTCAGTGTATCCAAATATACATCATAACCCGCAGCTTGAGACGAGGAACTCCAGGTTAAACTTCCCGATCGAGATTGATTGATAGCACCGTTTGTTGGTAACAACAAATTAAAACTACCCGGTGCAGCTAAAGCGAGTGTTTTAAAATTCCAAGGTGAACCTGTTGCTTCAAGTGTATTTGTACTATTTTTTGCTACAACTTTCCAATAGTAAGTTGTGTTATAAGCGGTTCCGCCATAGGAATATGATGTACTGGTTTGATTCGAGCTCACTATCGTTGTAGGCGGATTGGATGTTCCAAAATAAACATCATAACCGGTTGCACCGGTAGAAGCTTGCCAAGTAAGCAAACCTGTGAGTGATTGATCTAAAGAATTATTAGAGGGTGTTAACAAATTAAAAGCAGTTAAACTTTGAAACACATATTTTGCAACAACAGGAATATGGTCGGCAGCATAATGCAGTCCATGCGCAACGCTATCATGAACAGCAGTGTTCGGGAGGCGATTTATTGAGTCGTTATAGTGATTACCGTCGTTACCGTATGCTTTGTAAGATGCACTGATGAGATTGTCAGTAAGACTCGCTGAGTTTAATAGCATATCAAATCGGTCGTCCATCCCACCAGTCGAACCGCCGCCAAAAGCTCGCACGCGTGGCGATTGAGTGTGGTAAAGTGCGTAGGCACTCTGATTCCATGTACCGGTCAAAGTTTTTGGGTCGAAGCATCTTCCATCGTTATCAGCTTCACTTCCTATTAATTTTTGATAAGCAGGTTCAGTACTGGTGTAGATATTATAATCGCCACCAATAATAAAGTTTGTACCGCTGGGATAAGCGTTTAACAAGTTTCTTAGTATGGTAACTTCTGCAAGTCTGTCTGACTCATAACCTGTGCTGGCTTTAAGATGTAGTGAATAAATTTTTATGACTTCACCACTGTTGTTGTGCCGAAATGTGTATTCTGCAATCTGCCTCAATGCCGTGTTGATGTACTGCGCACCGAGATAAGTCACCTTGTCTGATCGATAATAAAAGCTGTTATCAGTATCCGGTCCATCATTAAAAGGTACTGTAGAATACAATCCCGCCTGATACTTATTCATAACCTCATTCAAGAAAGTAGTCACTCCTGTTTGACTTAGCATTTCTTGAACAACCAGTACGTCGGGTTTCATTGTGTGTATAACTCTTCGGAAGAATGGATTTCGTATAGCGGCATCAGTCCCTGGATAATTAAGAATATTGTATGTTGCAACGACCAGTGTATCGGTTTGACCGAAAGTCTGAAATGTAAATACGGTAAAAAATACACAAATATATAATAATGCCTTAAAGGCATTCGGGGGGCGGATCATCATTTTATTTTTGTCTTTCTTTAACTTAAAACTTCTATATTATACTAACCATTTAGAGAATAAAAAACAATACCAGACATAGCGTTAGAATCATATATATGATGATTGACACAAGGAAAAGGATACAAATAAAAGTGTAAAATTACCTTTTATTTATCATGTTTTCGGTTAAATGAATTTATTTATGCTTTCGGAAGAGGATTTATCTTTTTTTATTAGTTTTTTTAGAAGTATGCGGAAGCTTAGTGATGAAATGAAGCCGTTTTTTAGCAGGCTCATCCAATCCAGGTTTTTGATATTCTCTGTATAAAATCACGGTTTTTTTCAGCGTGTCTAAATAAGTCGTACAATTCGGACAATTTTTTAAATGTTCCTTAATCTCCGAACAAATTGGTGAATTAAAATCTTCATCTAAATTTTCGCATATGTACTTATATGTTTTTTTACAATTCATTTTTATTATTCAGATAAATATTCATTCAACTGGTTGCGTAAAAATACACGCGCGCGGCGCAAACGCGATTTTACGGCTGGAACTGAAAGTTTTAAAATTTTTGCAACCTCTTCAGTTGACCGACCCTCAATATCACGCAGTACAAAAACAATTCTGTAATCTGAAGGCAGCATCAAGATGGCAGTGTCCATTTTTTCACGGAGTTCTTTATCCATCAACATTTCGGCGGGAGTAGCATCCCATGCTGTGATTTGGTGGCCATCGCCCTCTAACATCGGTGGTTGGTCGAGAGATACCCACAAATCGTCCAACTTTCGTTTGCGGTGCTTCATCAAACAGTTGTTAGCAACAATACTATAGAGCCACGTGGAGAATTTTGACCGTCCCTTAAAACTGGAAAGGTTTTTATAAACATTGATGAACGTATCCTGCAGGGTCTCTTCAGCTTTTTCTTTATCCCTGCAGACTTTGTATGAAAAACTATAAACCATGTCTTCATAACGTTGGATTAGTTCAGTAAAGGCACGTTCGTCACCCGTCCGCGCTTTTTGAATCAATTCTTTGTCCTCTAGTTTTAATTGTTTGGTTAGCATAATTTTTCTTGAATATAATATATGCGATTCTGATATGCAAAATTTAAAACTTGTTAATCCCATGTTTTACAGAACGAGCTTCCTTAATAAAAATTACCTCTTCGGCAATATTGGTGGCAAGGTCGGCAACACGTTCGAGGTTATGGCTGATACGCATCAGATGCAAACAGCCCTCAATCATTTCACATGAATCCTTCATTATAGCCATAACATCCTTCGCCGTTTTGCGATTCATATCGTCCATAGTATCATCTCTATCAAGGACGGACTGTGCAAGTTTTGGATCCTCGTGTATAAAGCTATCGATAGCATCGCGCAGCATACGCTGAGCAAGTTCGCACATTTTAGGGAGGTTAAGCAGCGGCTCTTTAACACTTGTTTGAGAAATAGTTAGCGCCGACTCGGCAATGTTAACCGAGTGGTCGCCAATCCGTTCAAGGTCGTTATTAATTTTTTGTGCCGCAAGAATCAATCGTAAATCTACTGCAACCGGCTGCTGTAAAGCGAGTAAGTCGATTATAGCAAAATCAATTTCTATTTCGAGTAAATTAATTCGCTTATCGCCTTCAATAATTTGTTCAGCAAGCTGCTTATCTTGTTCAAGAAATGCTTTTAGCGATGATCCAACAGCTTCCTCAACCACGCTCGCCATTTTAATTAAGTTGGTTTTTAAGCCTTCTAATTCTTTTTCAAAGTGCCGTTGCATATCAGCTCCGTTTCAATTTGTTTATTAATATCATAAATGGCTATTCTTAGCCAAAACGCCCCGTGATGTAATCTTCAGTTTTTTTCTTCGTCGGGGTTGTAAAAATTTTCTTAGTTAAATCATACTCAATAATTTCGCCTAAGTAGAAAAATGCAGTATAGTCGCTGACACGAGCTGCTTGCTGCATATTGTGAGTTACAATTACGATAGTGTAGTTTTCTTTTAATTCATACATCAATTCTTCGATTTTCGATGTCGAAAGCGGGTCTAATGCGCTGGCCGGCTCGTCCATTAACAAAATTTCAGGGTCAACTGCCAACGCCCTCGCGATGCACAACCTCTGTTGTTGCCCGCCCGAAAGTGCCAGCCCACTCTTATTCAACTCATCTTTGACTTCATCCCAGAGAGCCGCTCGTATCAAACTGCGTTCAACGATTTCGTCCAATACATTTTTTTTTCCTACACCATTTATCTTCGGTCCATAAGCAACATTTTCGTAAATGGATTTTGGAAATGGATTCGATTTTTGAAAAATCATACCGACTTTTTTCCGAAGCCCCACCACGTCTATATCCTCTTCATAGATATTTACATCATCTATAAATACTTCACCTTTTATCGAAACGTTCTCTATCAAATCGTTCATCCTGTTAAGCGACCTTAGGAAAGTTGATTTTCCGCAACCCGAAGGACCTATCAATGCAGTTACACGATTAGTTAGAATATCTACAGTAACATTATTCAAAGCTTGTTTTTTTCCGTAGAACAAGTTGAGATTTTTTGTTTGAATTTTAATAGAGTTTTCTATCATTTATTTTAACGGATAATTTTTGACCTGATCTTGTATCTTAAAATTATTGCTGATAAATTTAAACCGATTGTCAGCACTAATAAAACGAAGGCTGTTGCATATTGAAGTCCGAGCGTAGCTTCTACATCGGGCGATTGTGTAGCCATAACATAAACGTGGTAACCGAGATGCATAAACTGGTCGGAAAACGACTGCGGTAAATGGGGAAGAAAATATGCTACTCCCGTGAATAAAATGGGGGCAACCTCGCCAGCGCCGCGTCCGACTGCTAAAATTGCGCCCGTTAAAATACCCGTGTAGGAATTCGGTAGTACCACTTTACGTATCGTTTGCCACTTAGTAGCTCCCAGCGAAAGGCTCGCTTCACGAAGCTCGTTCGGAATTGCGCGTAAAGCTTCCAACACAGAAACGATAACAACAGGTAAAGTTAAGAAAGCCATAGTAAAGCTCGCCCATAGCAAGTTGGGTTGTGCCCATTTCAGTTGACTGCCATCTGTAAATAATTGATCCATTCCACCGCCGACAAATTGTACAAAGAAACCGAGTCCGAAAAGTCCGAAAACTATGGCCGGAACTCCCGCAAGTGTATTCACTGCAAATTGGATTGTCTTCGAAAAAAATGATCGTTGGTTCGAATACTCGCTTAAATAGATTGCTGTGAGTGTGCCTATAGGAACACCAAGAACAGACATAACAAGCACAAGTAGAACCGTTCCTATTATCGCCGGAAAAACACCACCGCCCGTCATTCCATCCGAGGGCACAGTCGTTAAAAACTCCCAAGTCAGTTTCTCACTTCCGCCGATAAATAAAGCGCCTAACATAAATAATACAACAATTATTATTACAAAGGCAGCCAAAGCCGAGGCAAAAACAACTGAACCTCCAATAATTTTCTTCCTCACGACACACCCTTGAATTTTTTTAAGAGTTTTTGCCGCACATAAAATTCTGCAACCGCGTTTAAAGCAAACGTAAATATAAATAGTATCGACCCAATCAGGAACAGAACATTGTAATGTGTATCTCCAAAAACAACCTCTGCCATCTCAGCACCGATTGTTGCAGACAAAGTCCGGACAGGTTCAAAAATATCCAACGACATCAATGAAGCATTGCCTGTTGCCATAAGAACAATCATCGTCTCTCCAAATGCCCGACCGACTCCCAACAACACAGCGGCAAAAACTCCGGGCGTTGCAGCAGGCAATACGACAAACAACGCTGTTTGCCATTTGGTTGCACCTAAAGCCAAGCTCGCTTCGGTCATAAACTTCGGAACGGATGTAAGCGCATCATCGGTAACAGTATATATTATCGGTATAACAGCGAGCGAGAGGGCAACTCCGCCCACAAAGGCATTTAGGCGGAAATCGTAACCGAATATATTTTGGAGAAATGTTGCAACTGCCACTAAAGCAAAAAAACCGATTACAACAGATGGAAAACCCGAAAGAATTTCCATTACAGGTTTCATAACTTCTTTAAGCCGCTTTGTTGCGAAGACCGCCGTAAATAAAGCTGCGAGTATCGAAATTGGCGCCGCAACCAACACAGAGATCATGGTTACTTTGAATGTTCCGACAATTAGAGGTAGTATGCCGTATTTTGGATTTTGAGAGACCGGCTGCCACTCTTTGCCGGCTAAATTTTTCAATGTTGCCTTGCCTTCGTAATCTTTTTCTTCGGGCGATTTTCTTATACTATTGCCGATCTTTAATGAAACTGATTCCTCTTCGCCATAGGTTTCCTGAATGAATTCTTTTTCAGTAGTTACCACTTTTTCTTCCTCTGAGTAGAAAATTGGAATCGCTTCACGGAATACAAAAACGAAAATTAAAATAATTACTGCAAAAGAGACGAATGCAACGGACTTGATAATGCTTTCAGCAAGGAATTCAGAAAGCCTGAATTTCTTCTTTAATAGGTTTTTTCCACTGATACCGGAGTGTAATTTTTTATCCATATTTTTTAAATGACCGGTACTAATATAGTGAACTACGGTTAAGCTATCGTTATCTCTATGTTAAGAAATTGTTAAGTTAAAGAATATCTTAGCCTAAGCTACAACCTCAAAAAAAGGAAACCTTTTTACTTACTTTACAGGAAAATACCCAACCTTTGTTACAAGCTCTTGTCCTTCCTTGCTAAGTATCCAGTCAACAAATTTTTTGGTTTCTCCTGTCGGTTTAGACCGCAAGTACAGATATAAGTATCTTGATATTGGGTAATTTCCGCTCTTAACATTCTCAGCGCTCGGTGGATAAGCGGGAGATTTTTCATCTTTTTTTATTTTTATGAATTTAATACCCTTACCGTATGCTTCGCCGCCGTATCCGATACCATTTTTATCTTTAGATACAGCATTCACCACCGCCGCAGTTCCGGGCATATTTTGTGCGCTCGGTGAAAAATCTTCGCCTTCAAGAACATTGTCCTTAAAATAAACATACGTCCCGGAACTATTCTCTCGGCTATAAAGTATTATCTTCGAGTCATCACCTCCGATGTCCTTCCAGTTAGTTATTTTACTCTGATAAATCCTTTTTACCTGCTCAAGTGTTAATTCCGAAACAGGATTTGTTTCGTTTACATAAAGAGCAAGTCCATCAATTGCCACTTTAATTTCAACTCCCAATGTATTATATCGCTGCTTTAACTTATCCATTTCAGCACGTTTCATTGGCCTGGATGAGTTACAAATATCAGTTGTACCGTTTATGAGCGCCGAGATTCCGGTTCCTGAACCACCGCCCGTTACTTGAATCGTAATATCCTTATTTTTGGACATATACACTTCAGCCCATCGCTGAGCGAGTATAACCATTGTATCCGAACCCTTCATTGTAATGGTCTCCGGCGACATCATAAAACCGAAAGCCGATACCATAATTAACATACTAATTAGTGTTTTCATAATTTTTTCCTTTTATTTGTTTTATTAAAACCTATACTGCATCCGCGCAGTTAGAACATTATCCTTTAAATCTCGTGTGTATTTTGCCAGAGAACCTGTGGCAGCAGAATTTACGTGCTCATTATTTACAATATCGTAGTAAACCAAAAATTTTATATTCGAATCCCAATGATAAACCCATCCGACTCCGAGCGTGCTGTATTTAATATCTGCGGCTGTTAAATTACTGCCGGGTAATCCGATATCGTTACCATTTACATTTGAGTTAGGGTCGAATACATCATACTTCAAAACAAACTGATGACTCAAACCAATATTTTGAGTATAGTTTATATACCAGCCGCTAAAATTTCTTTGATATAACGATGGATTTGGGTCGGTTGTAGAGGGATAATAAAAGCTATTATAGCTTTTTGTAGCCGGTTGTAATCCCGTGATATATTCACCTTTCATTGAAAGACCGCCGATTACAGGAAGGTCGTAATACAATTGAGCGTCGAAGCCGTAGTGATTTCTTGCAAAGCTTTTACCGACATTTGTTGTGTTTGAATCAACTTTGAAATTGTTGATTGGTGATGAGTCGTCAAACTCATAAAAATATTTGGAAGTATTTGTAACATTTCCGGTATAAAGCGAGAAGCCGCCGTCAACCTCTAAATTTTCTTCTCGAAATGGAAGTAGAAAACCAACCCTTCCGATAAAATCTTTGTTCCGGTCATTTTCATTAGCATTCGGAAGCACGCCGTTAAATAGTCCGACTTTTAGATTAAAGAAACTCAGCACGCCCCTTTCAGGTGCGGCTTCAATTTTTACTCCAAGCTCACGCTCGCCCGGGAAAAGAGTTTGAAACAACCGTGAGCGTTCGGGCGCCTCGCGCATACTTGAAGAATAAGATATTTCAAACCCGAAAGGTCTATCGAACACACCGGCCGTAAAAGAAAATGTTTGTAACCAAGGTTCTTTAATAGTCGCATAGGCGTCTTTAATTCCAACCCCGTTTTGTGTAACATCGATTTGAAGGACATATTGAGTTATATCTTGATCGTACATAAACTTCACACGTCCGCGCCTTACTTGAAAACGTGATTTAACGTTTACCGGGAAATTACCGCCTGAATAAGAGTTGATTCCGGCAGTATCAGCCGATTGGAATTGAGCTTGAATATACCCCGATATTTTGATTTTCTTTAACGCATCGAGTGTGTTTTTTAAATCGGTAACAGTTTCAGTTACACTTTGGAGTGCGCCTTTGATTTCTTCGACATCCTCTTTTGTAGCTATCTCAGTTGTATCCTGTGCAAAAGAATTTAAGCTTATTAAAACAATTAACATCCATAAAAATGTTATTAACTTTCTCATATTAGATATCCTTTTAAATTGACTGAATCAATTTAAAGTTTTACTATTACTGATAAGTTAAGTGAATATTAATAAATCGTTAATTTCCTTTCATAAATTTTCGGCACTGTTTCTAAGCTTTCAGTACGAAACTAAAACTGCTTCCTTTTCCGACCTCGCTCTCGGCTTCAACCTTACTGCCGTGGGCTTCAATGATATGCTTGACAATTGCAAGTCCGAGTCCTGTGCCGCCCACTTCCCGCGAACGGTCTTTGTTGACCCGGTAAAAGCGTTTAAAAATATGAGGTAGATGCTCGGTAGCTATACCATATCCGGTGTCTTGAACCGTAATTTTCACTCCATTTTCTGCTTTTTCGTAATAGATATCTACCTTATCTTTTGCTTCAGAATATTTTATCGAATTATCTATCAAATTTACAAGGGCTTGTTTAATTCTATCCTTGTCGCCATAAACATCCACTTTTTCACCAAGCAGTGTGCAATTAATTTTTATCTGTTTGTTTTCCGCCTGTTGTTGCATTTCAAAAACAGTGTCCTTTAGAAATTCCTCGAGGTCAAAATATCTGAAGCTCATCTTCATATCTCCCGATTCGATTCGAGATATTTCTATCAAATCGTAAAGCAAAGTATCCAGACGATGTATATTAATCAATGCTTTATCAAGAAATTCCTTATTCACACTTGGGTCATCTATCGCCCCGTTTAAGAGGGTTTCGAGCGATGCTTGTATAGCAAAAATTGGTGTGCGCAGCTCGTGCGAAACGTTTCCTAAAAACTCAGTTCTAACCCTTTCAAGTTTTTTAAGCTGTATGATGTCATCGTTCAGTTTTTGAATCATTCCATTTATAGTTTCAGCTAAATTGTTAATTTCATCTTTTCGCCGAAGTGACCCAATCTCTATACGTTGCTCAAGATTGCCTTCTCTGATTGCAGCGGCAACCTTTGCTATCTCATCTATGGGTTTGGTAAGGGGTTTAGAAATGACAGAGGTCGTAACAATAACTATGATAAGAACAATAAAACTAATTCCAATAATAATTAGTTTAAATCTTATTTTAAGAATTATACGTTCAAATGTTAATTTAAAACAGTTATATTATGAGCAGATAAAGATCGTTCCAATAAAGATTAATAATGACCTTATTTATTCTAATTATGAGTGTTATATCTGGCGAAAAAATACACACTGATAGCCCCCTCAGAATTCGTAAGCATTCACTCATCTTCCTGTCATTCCTAAATTCCGTGTCAAGTCCCGATATGGTTGGAATCCTGTATAGCAATCGGGCATGGAATGATATACGGTTTTACTGAGTATTTACAAATGTCAATAGGAAATTTTTAATTTTTCTTATATGTTCTTCGGGAGAAAACTTTTCTTTAATTGTGTTATAAGAATTTTTTGAAAT
>CAZOQB010000032.1:0-28266 GCA_964581995.1 uncultured Ignavibacteriaceae bacterium
TACCTTTAAAACGTCCAACGTTCTTAAACCTGACATTTCTACTGGCCTATAACACAGATAATCTTCTGGAGGTTCACTTTGCAATCAAAGAAAAATTCCTTTCCTCTCTTCCTTTTCGCCAATTTCCTGAAATGATTCAAAATCGAAAGCTTTTGATTCAATTTTGATACCCACCCCCCATCGTTATTTATTAGATTAAATCATTCTAATTCAGCTAATCGCAGTTAAAGAGATACTACGTTTTTTGCAGAAAATTCGAAACTCTAATATCGAAATACTAAAAAATACGGCTCGATTCACTAGTTTTGGTTATTTGTGTTTAGGATTTTTACATTGTTTAGGGTTTCGGATTTGGTGCTTCGGATTTATATTAATTAACTCTTTAAATGAATAAATTAATTAATAGAGGATTTATGAAAACTTTTACACTTTTTATCGCTTTGAGTATTCTTTGCTCATGCACACTAACCGCGCAATGGACTCACATCGGTCTGGCTGGCAGAAGCATCCGAGACATTGCCGCAGGCAAAAACGCACTCTTTGCTGTTACTGCGGATAGCGGGAGTGTGTACCGCTCTACGGATGGAGGAAACAGTTGGCTGATGGTTCTCGAATCAGGAGCAAGCAAGATTGCTGTATCAAGAGTCGGTGTTGTGTTTGCGTCAAAGTATAGCTCGACAGATAATGGCACAAGCTGGGAAGCAGTTCTACCCGAATGGGGTAATGCAGGAGGTGGAGATTTTTACGCCAGTCCAACTGGATCGATTTTTCTTCTCAGTAGTGGGTGTGGTGATCTTGAAGGCTGTACAGGAATTATATTTCGTTTGCCCGATAATGGTCTTGTATGGACCCAACTTGTAGGTGGGTCGTGCCGAAATTGTGGTCCTCCGGATTTGTGGATTTCTTTTTTCATACACGGAGACGTTATCGCCTCTTGGGTGGAGTTCGGACATACTATTTTTGGATTATCAAGGGATGACGGTGCAACCTGGGAGAGTGTTAATAATTGTCCAGGACAAGTCCTTACTATCAGTGCCGATGGTAATATTTATTCTGCGAGTGATGCATTATATCGTTCGAGTGATTCTTGTCAAACATAGACACAAGTTAGTCCAATTGTTCCACAAGACATGTTAAATCTTTCCACCAGTGGAATGCTTGCGGGCACAAACGGCGGAGGTATTTTTCTCTTCTCCGACAATGGTGATAGCTTAGGCACTTTCAACGAGAGCTTAACAAATCTCAACGTGCACACGCTGGCAATGGACTCTCTCGGGTATGTATATGCAGGTACGGATAGCGGCGTGTTTAAAATTCTTACTCCGCAAACAGGAGTAAGACAACATGATAACAACATTCCCATAGGTTACAAGCTTGAGCAAAATTATCCCAATCCGTTTAACCCCGTGACTAATTTTCAATTTTCAATTGCTAATTGTCAATTGACAATTTTGAAAGTATATGATGTGCTGGGAAGAGAAGTGGCAACTTTGGTAAACGAGGTGAAGCAGCCTGGTGAATATACAGCGATTTGGGATGCTGCGAACGTGCCAAGTGGAATATATTTTTATCGTCTGATTGCTGGTTCGTATATTGAAACGAAAAAATTACTGCTTCTGAGATAAATTAACTTCATAGTAACTCCAAGCAGTAGGCAGCCCCGTTCCATTTCTGAATGTATCCATGAATGGAACGGGGCTGTTCTTTTTTAGTGTATATTAGTGTAATTAGTGGCAATTATTTTGCCAATCCCGCTGAGGCAGCATAAACAAGCGATGCACCATTTTGTTTCAAGACTTGAGCGACAGCTTCTATCGTTGAACCGGTTGTAATTACATCATCCACGAGAAGAATGTTTTTTCCCGATATTTCTCCAATGCACCTTGGGTTTAATACGAATGCTTCAGCTACGTTCGATCGTCTCTCCTGAATGTTTAATTTTGTTTGCGACTGAGTGTACTTTTTACGGTTGATTAATTTAGGAAAATGTTGTTTCCCTAATATTTCTGATATCCCTTTACATAAATACTCACTCTGATTGTAACCTCGCTCCCTGTATTTTAATTTATGGAGTGGAACCGGTGTAATCAAATCGATACTCTTCAATAGCTGGTCGCCAGTTATTAAATTACCAAGATCAGTTCCTAATCTAACACCTATTGATTTTATTCCTCTATATTTTAATAAGTGAACGGCTTCCTGAAACCTTCCATCCTTTTCGAACAGATAGCAAGAAACGAAACCGTCAACGACTTTTCCGTTTTCAAAACGAGATTTTAATTCTTCGTATGCAGGAGTTGTGTAGTCAATTTTCGTAAATTCCGACCAGCATTTAGTGCAGACTCTATCGTCATTCGGTTCGAGTCTTAGATTGCACAAAAAACATACAGGCGGAAAAATAAAATCGCGGAATGGAACGATAAGCAATTCATGAATTTTCTGAGTTAACAGCATCTTTTAAAATTTAGGTTTTAGATTATTTCAATAGTTCATTTATTTGTAATAGCCAAGATATCATCTGACAGTTATGAGTTAAGCGCCACTAGCAAGTTGATCGGAAGTGTCGAGTAAAGTATCGAGCATTTTTTCTTTCGCCAAATGTTTTGTATCTAAGAACGTCTGTATGGGAGTTTTGCCATAACAATATTTTCCACTATGTGTTCTCTCGTTGTTATACTCGTTGATCCATTCGTCTAAATCCTGCTGTAAATCATCGATGCTGCTATATACCTTTTTACGAAAAGCCACATGGTAAAATTCGTGCTGAACTGTTCGGTGGAACCGTTCACAGATACCATTGGACTGTGGGTGCCGAGCCTTCGTTTTTGAGTGGTCGATATCTTCCAGTGCCAAGTATAACTGATACTCATGATGTTCCCGCGCACCACAGTACTCGGTGCCTCGATCGGTTAACATACATAGCAGACGAATATCTTGTTCCTCGAAAAATGGTAAGACTTTATCGTTAAGCAGATCAGCTGCTACGAGGGCATTCTTGCGGTCATAGAGCTTTGTAAAAGCAACTTTTGAGTAAGTGTCGATAAATGTCTGCTGATAAATCCGTCCGATACCTTTGATAGTTCCAACATAGTATGTATCCTGTGCACCAAGATAACCTGGATGTTCGGTTTCTATTTCCCCGAAAGCTTCTTTTTGGTCCTTGACTTTTTCCAATGCTTTTAGTTGATCTTCTGTAAAAATTAAATTCTCTTGTGCTGCTTTTACTTCAAGAGCTTTTAATCTCTTGGCAAATGTCTCAAGATCGTGGCGTATCCATATACTACGAACAGTCCCTGGTGATACGCTCATCGCTTGCTTCTTCAATTCGTTTGATACTCTCAATTGTCCATAAGCTGGTTTCGCTATTGCAAAAGCAACAACCGTTTTCTCTATCTGTTCATCAACTCGGTTCTTCAAATTAGGTTTCCTACGTGATATTTCCTGGAGTGCCAACTCTCCACCTGTATCATACAGTTCTTTGAACCGGTAAAAGCTATCACGGGAAAAACCCATTACTCGACAGGCTTCTGCTACGTTACCTAAGCTCTGCGCTAAGTTCAGTAATCCAACTTTGTTTTTAATTATTTTCATCTCTGTTGTCATCTGACAGTTTCCTTTATATTTATGTTTGTGAATATACTAATTCTGTCAGATTAAATCCTAACTACTACAATTTATTCATTGACACATTCATCCAATCTCACCTACTCATCTACTCATCTACTCATTTACTCAAACACTCATCTACTTCCCCACTCTTTCCAATCTCTCAATCTCGTCCCTCAATTGTGTCGCTCTCTCGAATTCCAAATCTTTGGCAGCGGTTCTCATTTCCTTTTTGAGTTCTTCTATCAAATCCTGCTTCTGATCCTTCGTTAAGTAACGTGTAAGTTTTTCGGAGACCAAAATCCTTGCTCTTTCTACTTTCTCATCTTTATATGCTTTAACGTCTGCGACGGCTGTACTTGCCATAATTTCATCGACTGTTTTATAAATTGTTTTTGGAGTAATGTTGTGCTTATTGTTGTACTCGATTTGCTTTTTCCGCCGCCGACTTGTTTCATTCAACATACGTTGCATCGAACCAGTTATTTTATCGGCATACAAAATTACTTTTCCGTTTACATTTCGGGCAGTTCTACCCGCTGTTTGGATCAGCGAAGTTTCAGAACGCAAGAACCCTTCTTTATCAGCATCAAGAATGGCAACTAAAGAAACTTCAGGGAAATCCAGCCCTTCGCGCAATAAATTCACACCGACAAGCACATCAAAATCTCCCAAACGTAAATCGCGCAGAGTTTCAACCCTTGCGAGCGCGTCCACTTCCGAATGGATGTAACGAACTTTGACTTTTAGGTTTGCAAGATATTCGGTCAAATCTTCAGCCATCCTTTTCGTCAACGTTGTAACTAGAACTCGCTCTTTACTCTTTACGCGTCCTCTGATTTCAGCAAGCAAGTCGTCAATCTGATTTTTGATTGGACGGACTTCCACCCCCGGATCGATGAGCCCAGTAGGACGGATTACCTGTTCCACAATAACTCCACCTGATTTTTCCAATTCATAATCCGACGGCGTAGCACTCACGAAAATTATCTGGTCAACCATATTTTCCCATTCGGTAAAAGCAAGCGGACGGTTATCCAACGCGGAGGGAAGACGAAAACCGTATTCGACTAAAGTAGTCTTTCGCGCTCTGTCGCCGTGCGACATACCTCCGATTTGCGGAACTGTTACGTGCGACTCATCTACTATCGTGATAAAATCTTTTCCACTGCCGTCCAGTTTATCAGGAAAATAATCAAGCAAGCAGAACGGGCGTGATCCGGTTGGTCTGCCGCTGATGTGGCGTGAATAATTTTCTATACCGGAACAATATCCGACTTCCCGCATCATCTCCATATCGAAACGCGTTCTCTGTTCGAGACGCTGGGCTTCCAACAATTTACCACCCATCCTTAATTCGTTTAACCGCTCGCCAAGTTCAGCTTCAATACGCGGAAGGGCATCTTCAATTGTCTGTCGTGAAGTTACAAATTGTTTGGCGGGATAAATTACGTCGAAATCTGTCTGACCTTTTATCTCACCAGTCAGCGGGTTGACGTAGGATATTTTCTCAATCTCATTTCCGAACATCTCAACACGAAGAGCTTCTTCTTGTTCATAACCCGGAAATATTTCAATCACATCCCCTCGAACACGGAAAGTACCGCGTACAAACTCGAAGTCGTTGCGAAGATAGTGGATGTCGAGTAATTTTCGCAGAAGCTGATTTCTTTCTATCTTTGCTCCTTTTCGTATTTCCACAAGCTGTTTCATCCATTCTTCGGGAGAGCCCAACCCGTAAATACAGCTAACTGACGCGACGATTATTACATTTTTATCACCGCTCATTAAAGCGCTCGTTGCACGCAACCTGAGTCTGTCTATTTCATCATTAATTGATGCATCTTTCTCAATGAAGGTATCGGATTGAGGAACGTATGCCTCCGGCTGGTAATAATCGTAGTAACTTATAAAATATTCTACGCGATTTTTGGGAAAAAATTGTTTAAACTCACCATACAATTGAGCAGCGAGAGTTTTGTTATGCGACATAACTAAAACGGGCTTATCGAATTGTTCGATTACATTTGAGATGGTAAAAGTTTTTCCGCTGCCCGTTACACCCAGTAGAGTTTGGTATATATCTCCTCGATTTATTCCCTCGACCAATTGCTTAATTGCTTCCGGCTGGTCGCCGCTGGGTTTAAAATCTGATTTTAGAGTGTAAGGCATAGAAAAATATAATAATATTTTAGATGGGAAGAAATATTTTAAGAAATGATAAACCCGGTAGGTTGAACTTCTGTTCGACATTTATGGAGTGAAATAACTATGCAATCCTTAGTACCTCAGTTCAAGTGATGCGTCATTATATAAGCTGAAATTACGACATTGACACAAACCCAGCTTCAGTGGAAATACATTGTGAGACTATTATAAATGCTATCTTGATACTCTATCCAATTAACATCACGAGAATTCGAAAACCGACAAGGTTTGGAGGTTTTTGAATGTCCTGTTCCAAAGGTCTTCTGGAATGGGACGTCTCGAGAAAACTGATTATCAAGCCGTCCCTTTCAACGTGTTTTGGTTAATCCTCTTTAAGTCTCTGATAAGTTAACCACGAGCAAATGTGCCTAACTCGGCCAACATCTGAAAATTGCACGGTGCGTTTGATAGCATAATCGCCTCTGCTCGATTTGAGATACTGAAGAGTAAGAGCTGCCGCAATTCTCACATTCGTCTCTTTATCTTCATCCTTCAACATTCTCATCAGGGGAATAACTGCAGAGGAGAATTCATATTCAGGGACGGCTTCTTTCACCTGTTTCAGCACCATCGCGGCTGAAGCTTGGAGTCTTGGAATTGAGCTCTCCATAGCGAATACAAGGTTTTTTTCGATTCTTTTTAGCTTGTCGTCAGTAAACCGTGTATCTCTGTTCTTTGTACCTTTAGCCAGGGAAATATTCGCTGTTAAGAATACGGCTACAAAGCCGACAGCCACGTGTCTGTAATAATTTTTCATGACTTCCTCCATAATTTTGTTATTTAGTTTTTTATTTATTTTGATGTCTGATTTATTATCCATCGACATCCTGTCTTATCCTACGTTAAGCTGATTTTAAAGTTACAACAAGGTTACATTAAAAATAGTCTATATGAATAATATTTTATTAGGAGAAACTTTTTGATAATTATTCTGTATATTAAGGCAGGTTTATGAAAAATGAATTTAATCACTCGAACAAAGAACCAAAACTGTTCCATCTGTTACACGAAGACATCCAGCATGGAGGTTTCAGAAAAATCCTTCACAGCGTCTATCATTGAAAGATCTGTTGCCTTTCACTGGTTTGCAAATTCTACTATCAGAATGCCCTTCTTGGTTACGAGTCCGATAAGCATAATCACACCAACCACGCTGAAAATATATACAGTTTCATTGAAATACTATTGTCGAATTGCTTCAAGCTGACGCTGCTGGGTGAAAAATCCGATCTTTCTGTCCTTTATTTCACATCTTAACTTTCAATTTTAGCCGCTCTGCTCGCCGCGCTACTGCTTTAGGAGTTCGTTTTAATTTCTGGGAGATTTCATCCCTCGTAAGTTTGCCATACATCGCACGCAAAAATAAATCGTCCTCTACAGTCCATGATTTTGTATGCTTTGTTGAACTCGCTACCACGGGTTTAGGTAATTCCCCTTTTTTGAGATACTCGCTAACGGCTAAAGGCGTCTTCCCCAAAGTCCGGGCGATAGACTCTAAAGATTTTTTACCGATATATCTTTCAAGATACCGCTTTTGCCAATCCGTCCAGGAAGATTTTTTATGGTCCATTATTCCGATGTCTCTTGCTTTGGTCTTGACGCTATAAAAAGAGCGGCGGAGTTTATCAGCAACAGCATTTATTCCGATCGAATGGTAGTTATCTTTGAGATATTTTTCTTCCAATTTTGTCCACTTGCGTGGTTTCTCTATATTTTTCATATTTCATTAAGAGATTTGATTATTTTTATGTATCGATTTTTTCTTCAAACCTTTACGTTTGGCATACATATACACTGCAGATACGTTTAACCCTAAATTTTTCGCAATCTGTTTGTAGGTCGTCGTAGTGTAATTATTATACAAATATTTTATTTCTTTTTGTGTCCAACTTTGCCTAACATTTGGTCGTTTCAAACCAAGTCGACGTGCTATCGATAAAACAGTACTGTAAGAGCGACTTAATATTTCTGAAATATTTTTGACAGAATAATCCTTATTTGGATATAACTCCCGTAGCTTATCTTTTTCTGAATCGGACCATCTCAATCGAACTGGTCTTCCTAATCTCATTTTTTCTGCTTTTAACCGAACCGCATACTCAGACCTATTAAGGGTTCTCGCGATTGAGCCGACAGATTTTTTTCCATAATTTCGTATTAAATATCTCTTCGCAAAATCGTTCCATATTTTGAATGATCTATTTTTTAAACCTAACCTTTGAGCCTTACGACTTACACTATTAAATGGCCTATTCAACTTATCCGCAACATATCGGCCTCCTTTATTTGGATAATATTTCTTTAAAAATGAAAGTTCCTCTTCGTTCCATTTCCCGGGTTTAATACGTTTTATTTTGAGTTTTGATGCTTTGTTACGAATTGAATAAGTTGGTCTATTCAGCACCTTTGCGACGTATTGTAATCCTTTTTCAGGATAATTTTCTTTGATAAATATTATTTCAATATCTGAAAATGCTTCTGGCATTACTTACTTATCAGCCCATTTTATTCGTATCTGAGTGCATCTATAGGGTTTAAGCTGGCTGCTTTGCGTGCAGGATAAAATCCGAAGAAAACTCCAACCGCCATAGAGAAAAATACTGCAAGCAAAATTGACCCTTCAGAAATGAATGTGGGCCAACCGGCAAATTTTGAAATCAAATTCGAACCGGTAACTCCGAATATAATTCCGATAAAACCGCCGAGAAGACTTAATACCATCGCTTCCATTAAAAACTGGGAGAGAATATCACGTCGTCTTGCACCTATCGACATACGTATGCCAATCTCGCGGGTCCGTTCTGTAACAGAAACCAACATTATGTTCATTATTCCAATTCCACCTACTAACAACGAAACCGACGCTATACTTCCTAAGAGTATCGTCATTATTTTTGATGTTGCGGTTGCCGTTTCAGCAATGTCGGTTTGATTGCGAACGGTAAAATCGTTCTCGTCCCAGGGCTGCAGCCTATGCCGGACGCGAAGCACTTCTGTAATTTCTTGTTGTGCTTGGAAAATTTTATCCTTACTAATCGCCGATAACATAATACCCCAGATAAAATTAATTCCTAAAATTCTTTTTTGAACCGTCGTATAAGGCGCTACGATAATATCATCCTGATCCTGTCCGGAAACACTCTGCCCCTTTGATTTCATCGTCCCCACAATTTTGAACGGAATATTTCTGATTCGGATCATCTGCCCAACTGGATCGGCTCCTTGAAACAAATTGTCGGCGACTGTTTTTCCGATGACACATACTTTTGCGCTTGCTTTTACGTCGGCATCGGAAAACAATTCACCGTTGTCGAGTTTCCAATCGCGAATCACAAAAAAATCTTCAGTTCCTCCTTGCACACTCGTACTCCAATTCAAATTTCCGGCAACTACTTGTGAGTTCGCACGTAGAATCGGACTCATGTATGCAACGGATGGACATTGCTCGACAATAGCTTCCGCATCGGCTACTGTTAATGTACTGACACTCCCGGCGCCGCCGCTCACTCCGCCCCGTGCTGTTGCACCTGGAAATACCATCAAAACATTTTGACCTAATGATGCAATTTGTGACTCTACAGAAAATGAAGCACCCTGCCCGACTGCAATCATAGCGATAACCGCACCCACACCGATAATAATTCCCAACATCGTCAACAATGAACGCATCTTATTGCGAATTAAAGCATCAAAAGCAATCGTTAATATTTCAAACCATCTCATCATAAATTAATATATTTTAAAAACCTATTCTACGCGTGCCACGACCTGGTTGCGGACTCGGTGCAAAGGGATTAGTCTGTTGAGTTTGTGGTCCACCAGCGCTGGGCATTTCCATTCCGAGTATAATTTCATCTCCCTCCTTAAGGTAGCCGCCTTTAACTTCAACATATCTGTTATCCGAAAGTCCTGTTCTAACGTGTACAAACTTTAAATTTCCCGTGCTATCGATTAACCATACTCTTTGAACCGTCCTGCGTTTTTCAGCGCCGCCAGAAAAACCGCTCATTCTTTGACCACCGCCCCCGGCAAATCGATGAACCGTCTCTTGCCGGCCCTGCTGTTCGGTTGTTTGTGAACCGGTTTTACTCGTATCCTGTAATTCTTTCTGCATTTTTTCTTGAAATTCTTTTTCGATTTTTTCCAAAATTGCCGGCGGAGGTTGAAAACGTAAGGCAAGCGCTGGCACTCTTAAAACATCATTCTTTTCATCGATTAAAATTGATACTGTTGCCGTCATGCCCGGCATCAATTTCATGTCGGGATTGGGAACTTCAATAATGACCGTATATGTAACAACATTTTGAACCATCTGAGGTGCAAGTCGAATTTGGGTTACAATTCCGATAAATTCTCGACCGGGATGAGCATCTACGGTGAATGTTACTTCCTGACCGATTTGAATATTTCCTATGTCCGCTTCATCGACATTGGCTTCAACCTGCATTTTCTTCAAGTCGTTTGCAATAACGAATAATTTAGGCGCTTGTAAACTTGCGGCAACCGTCTGTCCTACGTCAACATCCCGCGAAATAACTACACCATCTATCGGCGCTCGGATTATTGAATACCTTAGATTTACCCGCGCACGGTCGTGCGATGCCTGGGTTTGCTTGAGTTGCGCCAGAGAAGTTTCATACGTTGTCTGCGCAGCATCCATCTCGGCTTGTGAAATAAGATTTTTCCCGAACAACTCTTTTGCACGATTGAGGGCTCGCCGAGCTTCGTTAACCTGCGCTAATGACCTATCCACATTAGCCTCGGATTCTTTTACCGATGCGGCTAAAAATGTGGAATCAATTTGCGCGATTATCTGACCTGCGCGGACTTGACTGTTGTAATCAACGTAAATTTTTGCAAGTATTCCGCTGACTTGTGAGCCGACCTGAACAGTTTGTACCGGATTAACAGTGCCAGTGGCTCGGACTTGAACCACTATATCACCCTTCGATATTTTTTCTGTTCTGTATTTTATTTCTTCAGCAGAACTGCGGAAAACAAAAAAGTATAATGCTACAATTATTATTACGAATACGATACTACTGTAAATTATTTTTTTCTTCATGATGCTTTATTAATATTAGAATTTATATTTTATGATCTGTTATACTAAAACTTTCTATTCTGTGCAGCAAGCTATTCGCTCAATGCAATAAACTTTCCATCCTTCATTATCATCTTATCGTCGAACCAAACGGTCGGATTTTTTATCAGACCATCAAGATGGCTTGCGACACGAACGCTGCCGCCCATCGACTTGTTGTCGCCGAAAGCAATGTGGATTGTTCCCATCACTTTCTCGTCTTCCAATATTAAGCCGGTAAGAATCGCTTTATCGTTCGTGCCAATTCCGAACTCCGCAACGTTTCGACCATCGAGTCCGTGCGGCTCTAAAAGCTTTATCAATTTATCAGCTTCCGCACCGCCCGTAATTTCAGTTGCGTATCCGTCTTTTACGACAATCCGGATTGGCGTTTCAGTCATTCCTACACCAGCCATCGACCCATCTACAACCACCACACCGTTCGATTTTCCTTCGAGCGGTGCAAGGTAAGCTTCGCCAGTCGGTAAATTTCCAGATTGACCCTTCTCTTTAAAAAGTCCTGAGCTTGCATGAGCTTCTCTGCCCTCGATGGGCATTTGTATATCGGTTCCGCTTGGGGCCGTTACACGTATTATTTTTGTCTTCTCCAACATCTCACAAAGCTTGTATGTTCGAGCAGCAATTTTATTGTAGTCGGCATTCATACAGCGAATCATTATTTCTTCAGTAACACCCGGCAGAGTTGCGATGCGGACTCCGAGTGAGCTTGCTGTACGGCGCGAATCGGTGTGAGTCAATGATTTTGAAGTTGGGCACATAACCACGCCAACCGTTTTCATCATTTCAGCTACAGCTTTGGGCGGTTCTTCACCGTTTGTTTTACGAGGGATGATTTCAACGAGCATTGCTTCATTTCCAAGCCGTTTGCCCGCTTCCCAGAGTGAAACACCAATTTTTCGTAATGGTTCGTCAGTTACGACGAGAACAGTCTCGCCGGGTTTTAAGCCCATGCAGTCGCGCAGGGCTATATCGGATGCGTTATCTAATTCATTTTTCATAAGTGTTTGACAGTTTTGTTTATATTTAGTTTAAAAGTTTTCATATTTTTGCTGTTAAAATTTTTACCGTATATCGAAACTTGTTTTTCCAACCATTCTTTGAATTTACTTACCCTTGTCTCTATGTTGGCTGGTTTATACCAATTATGTCTTCCTCTCAACCCAAGACGATCGGCACATCCTATTATTGAGCCCCGGGTGCGTGAAAGTTGTTTCGCGATTTCCTCAATAGTATATGTAGAGTAATTATTACGTACATACTCAATTTCTTGTTCAGTCCATAAACGACGCCCCGACCGTTTGAACAATCCGTATTTATTTGCTCTAAACGCGACTGCATTACGGCAAAAACCGAGATGTTCAGCAATTTCTTTAAAATTTTTACGACGATAATTTTTGACAAGATATTTATGCTCTTCATCAGTCCATCGATGATATGAAAGCCCCCGGAACAATCCCTTTGCTTGAGCATAGGAATGAATGGCGGTTATTGGTCGCTTTAGATGCTCGGAGATTTCGTTAAGGGAAATTGAATGATCAGAGTAAGAACTCTCAATATATTTTTTCTCTTCCTCAGTCCACCTTGCGGCTGCTGGATTTGTCAATCCCATCGTTTTCGCGTGAAGGTGGACTGAAGGTACAGATCGTTTGAGTGTTCGCGCAATAGATGGAACTGTTTTAATAGCATAGTGGCGAAGCAGATACCTATTTTCCCATTCCGTCCACCTCTTGAATTTTCCAGACTTGAAACCACATTTACCAGCTTTTAAAATCACGCTATCAACAGAGCGTTCTAAATATTCAGCAATTTTTGAAGCGTCAGTAGTTGGGTATTTTTTTCGGAGATAAGCTATCTCTTCTTTATTCCACAACTTGCTCATATTTTTTCTTTTTATTTTTTCCCTTTCGGCAACTCTAAACCATGGCCTTGTGGTCCTGTTTCTCGAGTGCGCAACAAGAAGGCAAATAACAAACCAAAGAAACCGAGACAAGAAAATATCCACATTCCGGCATTATAGCCAGCCGGATTTGCAGCGCTTGCACCTGAAATATCATTTGCATAGCCAATCAATAGATTAAAACCAAATAAACCAATATTCTGTATCATCGTCATTAAACCGTAAGCAGTACCTAAACGGGATTCATGAACAACCAACGCGACTGAGGGCCACATTACAGCCGGTACTAATGAGAACGCAATTCCCATCATCGACATCGGAACCATTAAATAATATGGAATAATGGTTTGCTCAATTCCAAAGAAAGCAAGGTCGACTGGTAAACCACCGCTTAAACCCATGTATGAAGCGAGGTCAACTTTGTATGCCATTATTAAATAAACCGGAATAATGAGAAGCGAACCGAACATCATTAATAGTGAACGCTTTCCAATTTTATCAGCCAACAAACCGAAGAGTGGAGTAAAAAACATAGCAGCAAGGGTTAACATACTCGATAGATTTCCACCGACTTCCCTGGTTGTTCCGTGTGCTTCTTGGAAAAACTTTATCGCGAAAGTCTGAAACGGAAACATCGCCGAATAGAATGTTACACACAGAGCAGTAATAAACCAGAACGAACCACCAAATTTAAATATCTCTTTAAATACAATCTTATCCTGATTACCTTCTTTGGCTAAGTGATAATTCTTAGACGCATAGAGATCCATGAAATAATAAATCACTATACAGAAAATCGCGAATACTCCGGCAACTACTGTTATCCACAAAGGCGACTGCCAGTAGTTATACAAACTTTTTCCCCAACTCGGAGAATTCAGCGCCATAAAAGAACCGAACCTTGCCACAGTCAAATTCAAACCGAATGCGAACGAAAGTTCTTTCCCTTTAAACCATCTTGCGATAATAGTGGTGATGGCAACAATCATAGACTCGGCTCCTAAACCAAAAATCAATCTGCCCGCCGCCATCAAATACAAATCGCCACGAACCGCAGTTACTAATGCACCTATCATGATAAGTGATGTAAAAATAAAGACAGATTTTCTGGTTCCTATCCTATCAATAATTAATCCGCCGATGAGAACCATTATGATGTTTGGAAAACTGTAGATAGCTTGCAGTAATCCGATATCTGAGTTCGAAAACTTTAGTTGAGTGGCAAGCAAATCAGCAAGCGGACTGATACTATCATAGATATAGTAGTTTCCGAACATCGCGAAACTGATAAATGCTAAAACTACCCATCGGTATAATGCAGATGGTTCAGGTTTTAAATTTTGACCATTTGACCGCATGAGGTTATCCATAGAAGATACTCGTTGGTTTTTTAAATGATTATTGTCTTATGATCTCTGAAGCTTTCTAATTACACAGATCGATAAACTGTTGAAACAGTTAAACTGACTTTCTCTTTTTCTATAACCCACGACTTAAGTCGTGGGTTAATTAAATCCAATCAGAACAAAACCGTTTTAACGGTTTCAGGATATAAGCCAGCAATAAATGTTGTTTAAAATAGCAAAATTCTGAAGAATATGCAAAGGAAACTCCGTCCTGAGCGCAGTCGCTTTAGCGATGTAGTCGAAGGATGTCTTGGGGAAGAAACTTAGCCAACGCATTCAAAAAGGAATTTGGAGAAGAATATTAAAGCTATCTTCCGATTTTAGTCTGGGGGACTATAAAACAAACAAAATAGCTTAAAACACATCGCACTAAGGCAAATATACTGCGACTTTTGGGATATAAAAATGTTTCAAATTTTTATTTTTATTTCTTGCTTTCCTTAAAATTTTGAAATATCTTTAACAGGGTGATTTCCCCTAAACTCGATCATTTGTATGTTTTTTTTTGTAAGTAACAACTAAATCAAAATATCACAATATGAAAGGAGTATTATGAAAAACAAATTATTACCTTCCTTACTAATTTTAATCTTAGTATTTGCAATTTTTCCCAATCTCATTCACGCACAAGGCGTAACCACATCGTCTATGAACGGAATAGTTCAGGATAAAGATGGAAATCTTTTACCCGGAGCTAACGTTATTGCCGTTCATGTCCCTAGCGGAACACAATACGGCGCTGCCACAAGAGAAAACGGTCAGTTCGATATTCTCAATATGAGAGTTGGCGGACCTTATACTGTGACTGTTACCTTTGTTGGGTATAGGAAAGAAAGCAAAGAAAATATTTATTTAACATTAGCTCAAAAACAACGATTAGATTTTGAAATGCTCGCCGAAGCAATTGTAGGCGAGGAAGTTATTGTTACGGCATTAATGGATGAAGTTTTTAACAGCAACAGAACGGGCGCGGAGACTTTTATTAACCCGGAGGATGTTGTAATGCTTCCCTCGATAAAGAGGAGTACACGCGATTTAACTAGATTAGATCCGCGCAGCGACGGTAATTTTAGTTTTGGAGGAAAGAATTGGCTCTTTAATAACATATCGTTGGATGGATCTTATTTTAATAATCCTTTCGGTTTGGATGACCCCGCACCTGGCGGACAAGCCAATGCCGAGCCGGTTCCTTATGATGCTATTGCACAGGTTCAAGTCTCGATTGCACCTTTTGATGTTCGCGAAGGTGGTTTTACCGGAGTCGGTATTAATTCGGTGACCAAGAGCGGAACTAACGAATACAAAGGCTCAATTTATAGTTTTCTCAGGAACGAATCATTCCTCGGAAATAAAGTTTCCGGTAAAGAGGTTATCGCAAACCCCGATTTATTTTTTAATCAATCAGGAGTAAGTGTAAGCGGTCCACTTATACGAGATAAATTGTTCCTGTTTGTGAATGCTGAATTAGAAAGGCGAGAAGATCCCGGGACAAACTTTGCAGCAAACAGAGGTACTTCCGGGTTTGGTATTTCACGTGTAAATGCTGCAATTATGGATTCAATAAGAAAACGAATGCTTGATGTTTATGGATATGATACAGGTCCTTACGAAGGATTTATCCATAAAACGGAGAATGAAAAATTGATAGCGAAACTTGATTGGAATATTAATGAAAATAATAATTTTAGTTTCAGGTACAACCGATTAAGTGCACGCAGAGATTTACCACCGCATCCTTTTGTATTGAGTGCGGGGGGACGCGGACCGAACGAAACAAGTTTGCCATTCAGAAATTCCGGTTATAGAATAATCAACGAGCTTAATTCATTTGCTTTAGAACTTAACAGTCGTTTGGGTAATTTTTCCAATCGATTTTTCGCCAGTTATAATCGTTTCCGCGATCATCGCGAGCCTTTCAGCGCACCATTCCCCACTATTGAAATTGTAGAAGGTGGTGTAAATTATACTACCATAGGTCATGAACCATTTTCCATACATAATATTCTGGATCAGGATGTATGGCAAGTAACTAATAATTTAAGCTATTCTACAGGAAATCATGTGATTACTCTTGGTGGGAATTTCGAGTACTTTAAATTTTTCAACTCCTTCAACATATTCAGACATGGTGTATTTTTCCTGCCGGATTTCCTCGACTTTATAGGTGGCGCTAGATTTTCATCTCTAAATGATTTCTTTACCCGTACAGACCCTACCAGCAGTAATTTTTATGATTTCAAAAAAGTAATTGGTACAGGACCTTACAAAGGCGAACGTATTGACGTGAGCCAATTATCATTCTATGCTCAGGATGAATATCTGATGTCAAAGGATTTTAGCTTAATGTATGGTTTGAGGGTTGATATGCCAATGTACTTCACCGAACCAGTGGATAATCCGTTCTCCAGAGGTCTAACATTATTAGATGAAAACGACCAACCAGAATCTGTTGACCAGAGCAAACTGCCTGATGTTCAACTATTGTATTCGCCAAGAGTGGGTTTCAATTGGGATGTTGTTGGTGATCGATCGACACAAGTACGTGGCGGAACCGGAATATTTACCGGTCGCATACCTTTCGTATGGGTCGGCAACATTATCTCGAATCCTGGAAATAATCCAAATCTGTACCCGAATGTTACAACACAAATTAACACTTCAGATGATGCAATACTTCAAACTTCATTTGATTTAAACGGTATGGGTAAAGATTTCAAATGGCCCCAGGTTTGGACTACAAACTTAGCTGTAGATCAAAAATTACCCTGGGATTTAGTCGGAACGCTTGAATTTATTTACGGAAAAGACATCAATTCCATTTATGTAAGAAATGCCGACATAAGAACTCCTGTTCGATATTTACCCGACGGAAGACCTTTCTTCGGTGGTGTTGACACAGCCGGCAATAACGTATTCGAGTTAAATCCGGATGGCGGCTCAGGAGCGTATGTAATTGATAACTCAAATGAAGGTTATAACTACAGCATAACCGCTCAGTTGCGCAAGAATTTCGATTTCGGTTTAAGTTCTTTCTTATCATACACATTTCTTGAAGCAAAAAGCTTGATGAAGTCAACTGAAATAGCCAGTGTTTTGTGGTCGGAGAATCCTGTCCAAGGCGATCCAAATAAACCCGGTTTAAGTTACTCAGAGTTTGGAAGTCGTCATCGATTCGTCGGAGGAGCTTCCTACAAACACGTGTGGTCCAATCAATGGGAAACAAGTTTTGGGTTATTTATGGAAGTTGCCCAAGGGAACAGATTCGACGGTGCCGGCGGAAATAGGTACTCATATGTTTACGCCGGTGATGTTAATGGAGACGGAAGCGTTGTAAATGATTTGATTTATATTCCTAATAATCAGGATGAAATTAATTTCGATCCATACACTGATGCCGGTGGAGCAACTGTAACTGCGGCAGAGCAATGGACTGCATTTAACGGATTCATCGAACAGGATGAGTATTTAAATTCGCACCGCGGTCAGATTGCTGAAAGATTCGGCGCCTTGAATCGATGGTTCAGCAATATTGATTTAAAAATACTTCAGGATTTCATTCTTCCGATGAGTGGAAATAAACATACTTTCCAATTGAGTGTTGATATTTTAAATGTAGCTAATATGCTCAATTCTGATTGGGGAGTTAGACAAGTTGCAACTTCCGGAGCTACAACACCCTTAAAGCTTGTCCGATTCAATAACAGCGGCGCACCGGTATTTAACTTTAACAAGGAAGTCACAAAAACTTTTATCGACGATCCTGGTTTGAAGTCCCGTTGGCAGATGCAGATAGGTTTGCGTTATTTCTTTAATTAATTCTTCAATTATCTTTATTGCCGCTATGGTTCATTCCATAGCGGCTTCAATTTTTTTATACCCGGCAGTAGTTTTATCTGTAGCGTTGTATATTGCTTCCTTTTATCGCTCAACCTCTTTATGTCAAAAGTGTTTGTTATAATTATCGGGGTCGGGAAAAAGTCATTTCGAGGAGTGATGCGACGAAACAATCTCTTGTAGCAAAATTTATTCTGTTCATCAGATCGACCGCCTACCAGATCGAATGGCGGGCAGGCTTCGTCATCCCTTCGGGAGTTTAGTCGTCATCCCCGGCTGTTGAATCAAGTAAAGTGTATTGTCACACTGAGCCTGTCGAAATGTGAATTGTGGTATATGTTACTGTCGTAGAGTCTGTCCCCTCACATTTTTAAAATCGTTTTGAATTAACTATATTAAAAACAAAAATAACAAGAATATATAATGGAAAAAGCTAATCCCTCAAACCAAATTGAGGTTTATATCAGTAAGTCGGCTGAGTTTGCACAACCCATCTGCAAAAAGCTGAGAGAGGTTATTCATAAAGCCGAACCTCAAATAGTCGAAGAATGGAAATGGGGACCGAACTTTCAAAAGAACGGTATGGTCTGCGGTTTTGGCGCATTTAAAGAACATGTTAATTTTTTCTTCTTCAAAGGCGCTTATATGAAGGATTCGAAAAAAATTTTCACCGAAGGCAGCGCGAATAGATTTATAAGAGGGTTGAAGTTCAAAGATGTAAAAGAAATTGATGAACGCACTTTGACACTTTACATCAAAGAAGCTGTAAAACTAAACTTTGCCAAAATAGAAAAAGTTGATAAAACAATTGAACTGCCCGCAGACCTGAAAAGCATTCTTGCGAAAAAGAAAAAGTTAAAGTTATTCTTTGATGAATTGTCATTCACAAACAGAAAAGAATATGTAAGATGGATAGAGTCGGCAATGAAAAAAGAGACACGAGACGCAAGATTACAAAAAACGGTCGTCATGTTGAATCAAGGCATAAAACATCCTTAAATCAAAAAAAGGAGCAAATTTTCTAATTAGTAAATTTATTGAATGGCTTAGAAAGATAAAGGTTTGGGTAGAGAATTTCGCCACAAAACCGTATGCTCTACACGCCTTATTTTGGATTGCCTTTATTGAAGCATCACTTTTTCCTATACCTCCCGATGTATTATTGATCGCGTTAGCGGTGGCAGCTCCTAAAAAATCTTTTAAATTTGCCTTGATCTGTACGGCAGGTTCGGTTACGGGCGCATATCTTGGCTACGGTATAGGTTATGGTTTTTTTGAAGTAATCGGAAAACCAATTTTAAATTTTTATGGAGCGCTCGATAAATTTCAGAGTGTGCTCGAAACGTATAAACAAAACGGAATACTCGCATTATTTATAGCCGGTTTTACTCCGATACCATACAAAGTATTCACGATTGCGGCAGGTTTTAATCAGACGATTGATCTAATGACATTGACAATCGGTTCTCTGTTAGGCAGGGCATCACGGTTTTTGCTCGTCGGCGGGTTGTTGTTTGTCTTCGGTTCTCAGGTAAAAATTTTTATAGATAAATATTTCGACAAACTTTCAATTACCTTTGTCGTTTTGTTCATCGTTGGAATAACTACACTTCGTTGGTTGTTATAAGTGATAATTTTTTTAATTATATTATTTGAAGTATAATATATCAAGCATACACAAATCAAAAGGAATTATGGAATTAGTAAACGGCTTCATCGACATCATTCTGCATCTCGACAAACATCTCGAAGTTTTTTTTACAACCTACGGAACATTGACCTACGTCTTAGTTTTCATCATAATTTTCTGTGAGACCGGCTTAGTAGTAACCCCCTTCCTTCCCGGCGACTCGCTCCTCTTTGCTATCGGTGCCTTTTGCGCGGTCTCAACATTGGATCTGACCGTTATGTTAATTCTGCTTCCCATCGCTGCAATCATCGGCGACAATGTAAATTATTGGATTGGTTATTGGGTTGGACCGAAAGTTTTTAACAAAGAGAAATCTAAATTTTTCAACAAAGAGAATATAAATAAAGCCCATGGTTTTTATGAGAAGTACGGTGGTATAGCTATAACCCTCTGCCGCTTTATACCGATATTCAGGACTTACGTACCGTTCGTTTCCGGTATCGCAAAAATGACATTCTGGAAATTCACGTTCTGGAATGTTCTTGGCGGTGTATTATGGACGATGAGCTTCTTACTTATGGGTTATTTCTTCGGGAACATGCCATTCGTGAAAAATAATTTTCAGCTTGTGATACTCGGGATTATTATTGTCTCAGTCATTCCGGTAATGATAGAAGTCCTGAAAAAGATGAGAGAAAATAAATCTAAAGTGAAATGAGAGTAGAAAGCTTATCTACTTTTTAGCTTCCACTGCTAACCTCGCTCGAAGATTATAAAAGTATTTAAACGTTAGAACAATCACACCCGCCGCTAAAATCAGAAGTACAATATCTGTCGTAAAGAGCGTCCAGCTTTGAAGTTTAACATAACGACCAAGAAGTATTACCAGCGAGGTAATTGTTGTAACAACCATAAACACTGCGGGGATTGCCGTGAACCAGTACTTTTTAGATTTTTGTGCAAGCCATGCAGTTACAGCTATAAGCGTGAGTGCGGCAAGTAATTGGTTCGCTGCACCGAATATGGGCCAGATTTTTAGATAGGCATTTGTAAAGGTCAGCGAAAGGAATCCAACCACAACCAATAAACTATTGAACACACGGCTTTTAAGAATTTGGGGAGGATTGGGCAGAATCGTAGCCCATAGCTCTTCGAAAAGATAACGAGAAAGCCGGACGAGTGCATCTATCGTGGTTACGAGAAAACCTTCGAGCAACAAAATTCCCCAGATAGTGCCAAGCACTATCGGCAGTCCGATACTTTTATACAGAATATTTCCAAGTCCTAATGCAAATGCAAGAGGTGCGTTGCTTCCGCCTGTTGCCGGATATACAATGCTCTTATATTTTGCAAAGTCCATACCGCCGGAGATAATAAGAATAACACAAAGCGCAAGCAATCCTTCCAGCAGCATGCCGCCATAACCGATCATGCGGGCGTGCTTCTCGTTCGAAATTTGTTTGCACGATGTTCCGCCGCACACAAGTCCATGAGCGCCCGATGCAGCGCCGCATGCAATAGTAATAAACAGGAAGGGCCAGAGCAAACCGAGGTTTGGCGCTGTCATCGCTTCATCGAGATTCAATGCGGGAACATTAATTACTGCTCCACCGATTCCGGCTCCGATGACGCCGACTACCATTGAGGCAAGCCCTAAGAACAGAATCTGTGCATTAACGAAATCTCTCGGCTGTAGGATGATCCAAACCGGAATCCATGCCGCAAAAAATACATAGCAAGTGATTATAATTATCCACGTAGTCGGATCGAGCGTTATCGGAAAATAATAACCGAATATTACTGACCCGAATGAAACTATAAACGCTATTAGAGTAACTAAATAGACGTTCATTTTTTTCTTGTAAATTAGGTAACCGATTAATGGCGCCAGAATAGTCATGACAATTACTGACATTGAGGCAACACCGCCAATTTGTACTTTCATTTGTCCGCCCTGATCAATCATGTGTATGCCTCCTGTAGCGGCTGTAAGATTAACGTCATCGGGTGGTAGAGTAGATGTAAGCGCGATTGCAGTAAGCTGTAGAAACGCCGCTATCACTAACAAGCAGAGAAGAATTGCAAATAAAACATAGAAGACGAAGCCTGCCTTACCTAAAGTTTTACGAGCAACTTCGGCTATTGATTTTCCTCCTTCGCGAACTGCAACAAACAGTGCCGTAAAATCGTGTACAGCCCCGATCATGATCACGCCGATAACAATCCAAAGCCAGGCGGGGGCAAATCCAAAGTAAAGCGCTAAAGTCGGACCGACAATGGGACCTGCGGCTGCAATTGCAGCAAAGTGATGCCCGAATAGAACAAGCGGTTTTGTAGGGACGTAATCTACTCCATCGTTGACTGTTGTGGCGGGTGTGGGGCGGTTTGCATCGACTCCCAAAATTTTTGATATGTAACGGCTAAAATAAAGGTAGCCTATTACTAATAGGGTTGATGAAAAAATCATTACTATTGCAATATTCATGGGTAATGATCCTGCTGGTTGGTAGATAAGTGATTTTAAACTATCAAATAACTGATGACAAATCCCAAATCACAAATAATATCTAGAATTCAACTTTAAAACTTCCAAATTTCTTGGAGCTTCAAAAGTGGAATTTGAAATTTATTTGATAATTGAGATTTGTCATTTGGAATCTACTCTGCTATGTTCCCGCGCTGTAGTCTTCGTTATACTTTATCTGCTCGGGAGTTAATTTATCTATCTTAAGTCCCATAGTACTTAACTTGAGTGTGGCGATCTCCTGGTCTTGTTCTACAGAAATATCATGAACAGTATTCTCAAGCCGCTTCCCTTTTCCGTGAAGTTCGGCAATTCGAAGCTGCGACATAAACTGATTAGCAAATGACATATCCATAACTTCAGAAGGATGGCCTTCAGCGGCGGCTAAATTCACGAGCCGACCCTGCGCTAAAACGAAAATTCCTTTACCGTTCTTTAATGTGTATCGTTCGTTGTTTGGTCTTACATCTTTTTTAGATTTAGAGGTTTTTGCCAAATCTACAAGATTGATCTCGCAATCGTAATGTCCGGTATTGCAAACTATGGCGCCTTCCTTCATCGTCTTGAAATGGCGTTCAACAATAACATCCTTTACACCGGTTGCAGTTACAAACACATCTCCGATTTTTGCCGCTTCATCCATCTTCATCACTCTCATACCGTCGAGTGTAGCTTTGAGTGCCGCTGTCGGTTTTACTTCCGTTACTATTACATTAGCGCCCATACCTTTGGCTCGCATCGCGACACCTTTACCGCAATGGCCGTAACCTGCGACGACAAAATTCTTACCGGCGAGTAAAATGCTCGTTGCTCTTAAAATTCCATCGAGTGTAGATTGACCGGTACCATATACATTATCAAAGTCCCACTTAGTTTCAGCATCGTTAACTGCGATAACGGGATACTTCAGAGCGCCGTCGTTTGCCATCGAGCGCAGGCGGTGAACTCCGGTTGTAGTTTCTTCCGTTCCGCCGATTACATATTTTTCAGCATATTCCGGATGCTTTTTGTGGATTGTGAAAATCAAATCTGCTCCATCGTCAAGAGTCAGGTTTGGATGGATTTTCAAAGTTTCTTCGATACACCAATAAAAATCTTTTACAGACATTCCGTGCCATGCAAAAATGGAAACACCATCGGCTGCGAGTGCTGCGGCAACTGAATCGTTCGTAGAAAGAGGATTACATCCGCTCCAGCTTACCTGAGCACCGGCATCTACAAAAGTTTTCACTAAAACAGCTGTCTCTTTAGTAACGTGCAGACATCCTGCTATTCTATAACCTTTGAACGGTTTTGTCTTGCTGTATTTTTTTCGTAGAGCCATTAAAACCGGCATACGCGATTCAGCCCACTCGACGAGCCGTTTACCCTCTTTAGCTAATTTTAAATCTTTTACTTTATATCTACCTTTTTTATCGTCCATTTATTTTGTGCTTTCTAATTTTATCCTAAGTGTCGTTTAAATTGTTTAACAAGGTCTAATTTTTCCCACGTGAAATCTTTTTCATCGCGGCCGAAATGACCATATGCAGCAGTTTTTCTGTAAATTGGTCGGAGAAGCTTTAATTCAGTAATGATTCCTTTGGGACTTAGATCGATATTGTTTTTGATGTAATCCGCGATATTAGTGTCTGGTACCTTGCCCGTGCCGAATGTATTGACATAGATAGAAACGGGTTTCTCTACTCCAATTGCATAAGCAATTTGGATTAAGCACTCATCGGCGAGGTCAGCAGCAACTATGTTTTTTGCCAGGTGACGGGCTTTATAAGCTGCGCTGCGGTCGACTTTTGTAGGGTCTTTTCCTGAAAAAGCGCCTCCACCATGAGGAGCTCTACCGCCATAAGTATCTACAATAATTTTTCTTCCGGTCAAGCCGCTGTCGCCGTGTGGACCGCCGATTACGAATTTCCCCGTAGGGTTGACAAAGTATTTTGTTTTGTTATCCAATAAATCGCTTGGAATAACTTTTTTGATAACATATTCTTTTATATCCTCAGCTATTTTTTTCTGGTCAACATCGGGATCGTGCTGAGTGGACACAACGATAGCTTCAACCCTCTTCGGCACTTTTCCTTGATACTCTATAGTGACTTGTGATTTTGCGTCGGGACGCAGATAACGCATTATCTTGTTATCCTTTTTTCTGATCTCCGCCAATTTCTGGACAATTAAATTGGAATAGACAATAGGCATCGGCATGTATTGTTCGGTTTCAGTACAAGCATATCCGAACATCATCCCTTGGTCGCCCGCGCCGCCTTTATCGACACCGAGTGCGATGTCCTTAGATTGACTGTGAATAGTTGAAATAACCGCACATGAATCCGCATCGAATTTATATTCAGCTTTTGTATAACCAATTTCTCTAATGACCGCTCGGACTACTTCCTGCAGGTCAACTTTTGCAAATGCTTCTCTCTTCGCCGTGATCTCTCCACCTAAAAGAACCAATCCCGTAGTAACGAATGTTTCGCATGCTACTCTTGAGTGTGGGTCTTCTTTAAGAAAAGCATCAAGAACTGCATCCGAAATTTGATCGGCTATTTTATCCGGATGCCCCTCGGATACTGATTCAGAAGTAAATAAATATGACATTAATAATAATCCTTTAAATGTTAATAAAAATCGATTTCAGATGAATCGCCTATGTTAATGCAGCGAAATGCACCTTTTACTATACTATTATTTCCAATCAACGAATTGTCCAGCAACGACTTTTCTACAGTAGCATCCTCACTCACGATGGAGTTGCGGATAATTGAATCAATTATCTCGGCATTATCAGCTATAGTCGTGAATGGACCGATAACAGATGCAGAAATTTTTGCCAGCGGAGATATAAACACCGGAGGTATAATAATAAATCCGTCGCCTACAATTTGATTTGAATTTTTTTTGAGTAGATATCTATTAGTCGATAAAAGAGTTTCGGGTTTTCCGCAATCGTACCAGCCTTCAACATCGAATGTAGTAATCTTCTCTCCGCTATCAATCATCTTTTGGAGAGCATCCGTTAGTTGGTACTCGCCTCTGGTTTTAATTTCACCCTCGACAATTTCCGTAAGAGATTTTTTTAACAGTTTAGTATTTTTAATCCAATACAAACCTACGAGAGCAAGGTTACTAACTGGGGTCTCCGGTTTTTCAATTAACTTTGCTGCAAAGTTACCGTTGCTCTGGACAACACCGAACCGGCGCGGGTCTTCAACCTGCTTTACTCCGAGTGAAGTGTGTTTACCGGCAATAACGGGCTTAAGGTCAACATCAAAAATAGTGTCGCCAAGTATTATTAAAACAGGCTCGTCGTGGAGTGTTTCTTTTGCTATGTAAATTGAATGTGCAAGACCCAAACGTTCTTCCTGCTCAATAAAATCTACTTTTAATGAGTAGTTGGAAGTAACATACTTAATAATTTTCTCCCCCATATAACCAATGATGATAGTTGCTTCATCGAAGCCATCACTGATTATTTTATCCAAAATATGCCCAATGATAGGTTTACCAGCTACATTAAGTAAAACTTTCGGGAGAGTATATGTATGTGGTCGTAGCCGGCTACCTTCGCCGGCAACTGGTATAATAGCTCGCATTAACTAATAGTTCAAATTTAATTGTTTAAATATATGGATAATTATGCTTTTATTCAAATTTTATCCATCACCTTAATTTATTTGTTGCAGGATTAACGTCCGATGCTTTTTATCTCCGCCTGAAGAATTTCCTTAGTTTCCGTATCCTGGATATAAGCGATAACAAATAAATTCTTCACATTAATTTTAAATTTCTTTTCTTTGAAGACTTTTCGTCCTGCTTTTTTTTCAATGCCATCGACATAATTTTTTAGTGAGTCCTCGAGGATATTTACATCCAAGGTTGTTGAATACTTCAACTGGTTTTTATCGTTAAAGCTTATTCCTTCGGGTGAAGGAAACATTTTACGAACAACAAAACGATGTTCGGATACATTGTTATATCCTTTATAACGAACTTTCTCTTCGGCAATAACTATGTGTAGTTTTAAATTTTTAGAATAGTTTTCCATTACCGATGATTTGCACTCTACTGTAATTTTATTCTTAATAAGATTTGATTTTAATTCGATTTTTGCAGACGGTGGTTTCGATAAATATTTTTCTATCGTAGCCGAATATATATCGAAACGATTTTTTGCTGCAGCCGTCGGTCCTCCTGAGGAAGACCTTTCGACACCCTCAATGATTGATGTCGGCGTGCTGTTAACTCCGTAAAACTTCGCTCGCGCCTCGGTGTCTGAATTTGTCAAGGGATCCGGGGCGGGAATGTGGAGATGGTATTCTAAAACGGCAAGACTGCTGAAATTGTATCTTTCGAGAAGTTTATCATATGCAGCATCGGCAGCTACGCATGGTCGGCATTCTGAACCCGTGAACAACTCGGCGAGTACAACTCTGTTGTTTCCTAAAGATTTTTGATATTTATGCACTTCAAAATTTTCGATATTTTTAATTTCGGTGCTCACTATTTCTTCAAGTGAAGGTCCGTGAACATATAGCTTTGTGTGAAGTTGAGCCAATCTTTCGACTAATGTTGGAGCTTTATATCCTACAACACCGGCCAAATAAGTGTCGAAAGCTTTCTTGTCTTCACCCTTCGCCTCGTATGCTTTACCTAAATAAAAGTATAAGTCCGTGTTGTAAGGCGAGCTGAATTTTTTAGCCTTTTCCAAATCAGATATTCCTTGATCATAATTTTCTTGAATGACATTGACAACACCGAGAGTAGTATACCTATTAGATTGTTCATCGAATGAGGTCTTTCCGTCAATCGCATCGACACCTGTTTGAGCAAACTCAAGCGCTTTATCGAGTAAAATATTTTGCTTTGCCCAACCCATAGCAACTATCGAACGTGCGGTGTTTTTATCCGGTGCGGCGCTCAGATATTCCTCCGCAGCCGATTGATATATCGTCAATTTATCGCCTTCTTTATTCTCTGCAATTAAAATTTCGTCGAGCATTTTAGTCGCATCATCCAAACCGAAAAATGATGTTCGAGCCATTAATTTTAAGCCCTCATCCCTTAATCCATTTTTATACATATAAAGAGCAAGATTATAAAAATACTCGGAATAATTCGGATCCCACTCTCTTTCTTTAGGCCAAATTGATAAAGCTTCTATTTGTGTCTGGAGTGCCTGTTTATACTCACCGCGCTTGAAATGAACGAACGCCTTAGTATCCACGAATGGAACGCGCTTTCTGCCCTGAGTTTTTTCGTATTCCATATTCGCCCGGTCTATAAACGCTAATGCAGAATCCAATAAAAACCCCTGTTCGGCAAGTTGGTAAGCCACACGGTTGTATGCAGATGGAAGGTCGGATGCATTCTGAAGATATTCGAGCGCAAAGTTTAGAGTAAGATTAGAATCTTTGGTAGCGATTGCCGTAGAAAAAAGTGAGATTCTGATTGTTTCGATATTTTCCGCGTTGGGATTTTGCTGAAGAAATTCATTGAGCGCTTTTAATCGTTCCTTTGCATCACCGATCGATTGTATTACTTTAAAAACTGAATCGGTGTTAGCGTGCTTCTGTGAATAGAGAGAAACAGAAATAATAAAGCAAAGGATAAGAGCTATATATAATCTTTTAAACATATTTTACTCCATTTGATAATATAAACGTTTTAAATATTGGATTTTTCGGTGAGAAAGGCAAATTATTAAACAAAAGGCGAAACCCGATGCTTCGCCTCTGATATTGAAAAATATTTTTAATACTTACAGTTATTTCATTAGCATAAATTTCTTCCGCGCTGTAGATACTTTTCCGTCTTTTTGTTTTACATCAAGTTGATAGAAATACACACCGCTTGCGAATTCCCCTGCATTCCACACATCCTCATAATAACCGGTTGTTCTTAACTCATCTACAATGATTGCAACTCCACGACCCAGAATATCAAATATCTTTAAAGAAACCTGAGCCTCATTGGGTATTTGGTATGCAATAATAGTTGTAGGATTAAAAGGGTTCGGATAATTCTGATACAATTCAAATCTTTCGGGCGGTGTTACTA
>CAZOQB010000033.1:0-4756 GCA_964581995.1 uncultured Ignavibacteriaceae bacterium
TGTGTTGTGTTTTATTTAAATTTAATAATTTTAACATTCTAAGTCTAATGGAGCGAAGTCGCTTTAGCGGCGTAGCCGAAGGCTGAAATGTTTTCTGCGAACACCCTTCGACGCATCTACAAAGTAGATTTGCTCAGGGTGACAGAATGTACATAATATTAGAATTAATTTAACTAAAGAATTCATCGTGTAAAACACGGACTGCCTGATCTACGTCTTCTTCATCAACGACGAGAGTCAGATTAATTTCAGAGGCACCCTCCGAAATCATTTCGATATTTATGTCGGTTTTTGCGAGGGCATTAAAAGCTTTGGCGGCGATTCCGGGTGTTTTCTTCATCCCTTCACCGACAATACAAACAATTCCTTTTTTCCTTTCGATTCTTATTTCACCAATATCTTCCAAATCTTTTCTGATTTGTTCAAGGTCTTTATCATTATCGATGGTTAAAGAGACACTCACCTCAGAGGTTGATACCACATCTACACTTTTTTGATGGTCGGCGAAAATAGAAAACAATTTTGAGAGAAAACCATGAGCTAATAACATCCTTGAAGAAGCTACATTGATAACTATAATTCCCTTCTTTGACGCGATCGATTTGACAATGGATTTATTGTCAGATTCGGTTGACTGCAGAATTAACGTCCCTTGTACCTCCGGCCGACGGGAGTTTAAAATTTTCACTGGAATATTTTTTTGGACAGCCGGTAAAATTGTGTTTGGATGGAGTACCTTAGCGCCAAAATAAGCAAGCTCTGAAGCTTCGTTAAAACTTAAAGTGGCGATTAATTTTGATTCCGAAACGATTCGCGGGTCGGCGCTCATCATTCCGTCAACGTCTGTCCAAATTTGTATGGTTTCTGCCGATAACATTGACCCGAATATTGAAGCGCTGTAATCTGAACCGCCGCGCCCGATTGTTGTCGTAATTCCATCCTCCGTTGCACCTATGAAACCTTGTGTAATAACAACATGATTATTTTTTAAAACCGGAATGATATATTTTTTAATCCGCTCTTCAATCTTGTCAAACAATGGTTTTGCCGTACCGAAAGATGAGTTAGTAATCATTACCTTTCGAGCGTCGAGCAAGTTAGAAGATATTCCAGTTTCTTCTAAAGCTTCGTGAATAATCAATGAAGAAAGCCGTTCACCATAGCTCGTGATAAGGTCGAGAGTTCGTGAAGTCAGTTCGCCGAGGAGGTTTATGCCTCTTACTATGTTTTTTATTCCACTGAAATATTCATCAATCTTCTTTGTTACAATGTCGAGTCGATTTTTCTTAAGTAATTCCCCGCTTATTTTTAAATGCCGTTTGTGCAATACTTCTAGAATATCCATCGCATCTGATTCTGAGCCATTTTTAACTGCGTGGGCGCATCGAATCAATTCATTCGTAATCCCGGAACAAGCCGAAACAACAACAATAATTCGTTTTGGAAGCTCTCGTTTTACTATTTCAATTAAGCGGCGAATTGCTGCGGCGTCTTCAACAGAAGTACCGCCAAATTTCATAACTACCATAATTAAAGTTTTTCTAAAATATAATTTGTAATCATCGTGTATAGCTGAAGCCGTCCAATTCCTACAGTTACGCCGTGAGTCCCACCCGGATAAAATGCTGTTTGGAATTGTTTATTCTTCTTTTGCAAGTCATTGACTAATGTTATTGTGTTTTGCCAGTGGACGTTATTATCAGCGGTCCCGTGAATCAACAAGAGATTTCCTTTTAATTTATCCACATAAGTAAGTGTTGAACCCTGTTTGTACCCTTCGGGATTAAGCTGCGGAGTCTGCATGTAACGTTCGGTATAAATAGTATCGTAATATTTCCAATCGGTTACTGAAGCGACTGCAACCGCAGTTTTGAAAATTTCGTTACCGAGCAAAATACTCATTGCTGCCATATAACCGCCGTAACTCCATCCCCAAATTCCGATGCGTGACGCATCTACAAATGGAAGTGATGCCAAATATTTTGCGCCTTCGATCTGGTCGTGAGTTTCCCACTTTCCTAAATTTTTATATGCAATTGCTTTAAACTCATTACCACGAGCGCCCGTACCTCTGCCATCAATACTAACAATGAGGTAACCCCTCTGAGTTAAAAGTGTGTACCATAAATTATTTCTATCCCAACTGTTGATAACAGTCTGAGAACCCGGTCCACCATAAACGTATATTAGCACAGGATATTTTTTTGTCGGGTCGAAATCGAACGGTTTCATCATCCAGCCATTTAATGAAACGCCGTCGGCAGTTTTGAAATTAAAAAACTCTTTATTGCTCAATTTGTATTCATCGAAAGCTGTAACAATATTCTCCTCGATTATTCTGATTAACTTTCCATCGTTTTTATGGAGACGGATTTTCGGCAGTGTGTAAGCATCGGAATATGTATCAATATACACCGAATAATCAGGCGAAAAATTAATACTGTGAGTTCCTTCTTCGGTGGAGATACGTTTGAAGCCGGTTCCCTCTAATTTTATTTTGTACAGATGACGCTCGAGTGGCGATTTTTCCGTAGCAGTGAAATAGATTACATCTGTGGCTTCATCAACTTTCAAAATCTTATCTACTTCCCAGCTTCCTTTTGTGATCTGTTCGGTTTGTTTCCCGAAGGTAGTTAAATAAATATGCCGATAACCATCCTTCTCGGATGCCCACAATAATCGACCGTCTTTTAAAAAAATAAAATTCGATTGCTCAATATCTAACCACGTTTTTGATTCGTCAGTTAAGATTATCGAACTTAACCCGGTTTTAATATCGGTTTCCAGGATATCTAATTTATTTTGCAGCCGGTTCACACGGAAAATTGCAAGCTTACCCGGTTTTGCAGTCCAATATATTCTGGGAATATAAATATCGTCATCAGTTCCGATATCCATCCATGCCATAATTTTAGTTTCAACAGAAACTACACCGATTTTTACAATAGAATTCGGGTCGCCCGCTTTGGGGTAGCGCATATTTTCAGAATTCGGACGGGTTTGCGTGTAATCAGTCAGCGGATATACCGGAACTCTTCTTTCATCAAGCTGCCAAAAGGCAATGCTCTTACCATCAGGCGACCACAACCAGCCGTCAATTATACTCCACTCTTCTTCATAGACCCAGTCGAAGCGGCCGTTCATTATATGCTTTTCGCCGTCGAATGTAAGCTGGGTTTCGACTTTCGTCTCGATGTTGAGAATAAAAATGTTATTATCGCGTACAAAGCCAATTTTCTTTCCGTCGGGAGAAAATTTTACATTCATTTGCTCGGCTTGTGTATCCGTAAGCTGTTGAAATATTTTGGATTGTAAGTCATAAATGCAGAAGTTACCACCAGATTTCATTGAACGTGCAGGAACTACGCCGGTAAATAATATTTTTTTAGCGTCGGGTGATAAAATGTAGTTAGAAATTTTGAATGCTTTATCGGAATCATTCAGAACTAATTTAGACGCATCAACAAAAAGCGAACGCTGACCGGTAGCCACATTGTATTTCCAAATATCTGTCTGTTTTTTTGTTGTATCGGTCTGTAAGAAAATGAATGCGTTACCATCCTTCATCCAGTTTATACTGCGAAGAGATTTCTGAGCAAATTTAGTAGAGTTGAAGATTTCTTCAAGTGTGAGTTCCTTCCCTTTTTCTTGACCGAAGGACACTTGCGTAAGTATGATAAGAACGGTAAATATTCGGGTGAAAATATTTTTAATGATAACAAACTCCTTGATAATTTTTGTGAATTATTCAGCCAGAGGCTGATCCGCCTTTGGCGGAGATTGATGATTTTTGTTTAACGATCGAGGATACACGACGAGCGATCAACGACTAACATTTTAAATTTAGCAAAAGTGATGGAGAGAAGCAATAAATAGAACACTGATCGCACAGATTAAACGCCTGCCTGCTGCAGGCAGGGATTATCACGGATCTATTAATAAATAATCAATCCAACACTCCATTAATCCAATATTCCATCAATTCTACTTCTCCCCTTCCCCATTTCACCGGTTCATTCCTTAATCGGCTCCGTTACAAACTTTACATCCGAGACAACCCGCGCAACAGGATACAGGTTCATCTCATTATCCAAGTATGGTGAACGCTGGTAAAAATGTTCAACCTTGGTTGCGGACTTTTTACGAATGAGGATTTAAATGCTAATTTTGGATCAAAAATTTTATCTTTTTAAACAATCATCAGAGGGATTTCTCGACCTTCTCCGCTTTTTCCGATGGAGGTAAACTTTATCCATGGTGATGCTTTTTCTAGGTGCTTACAAAAATCGATTGTTTCATCGTACCGAGATGTTTCCTGAAAATTGGTTTGTTCTGCTCTGGTTAGACATAAAGTGGCTTTATTTTGAGCATATATCGTCCAGGAAAGCAAAATTATCAAAAGAACAAGTCATGGGCTTTCTCATAAAATGATTCGGCTTACAAAGTTACTTTGAATAAAAATTGATTACTCTTTCGATTGACGCACGACAGACAGGGTCAAAGTCAACTAAACTTATCGTGAACATCCTGCAATTCGCAGAAGGTCTATAGAGCCCCTGCGAAATATATCCAGCGCCTTCGAACGCACCAACTTTACCTGCATACTTTGTATTCTTGAGAATATCTTGAGCCTGTGTTATCAATGGTTCACGTTTTTGGTAGTAATCGGGAGCGAGTCTATCAAGCTTACCTCGTTCCTTTTCGAGACTGTCGTATTGGGTTTTATCCCAAGGAGTTAGAATTGGCGTATCGTCTG
>CAZOQB010000033.1:4766-20766 GCA_964581995.1 uncultured Ignavibacteriaceae bacterium
TTATAGTTAGATTTTTAAAAAAATTCCGTTATAACTAGTTAGATTGGCTGAACTAGTTTTCATTGGGTTGGGTGTTTCCATTTTAGATTTTCCTTTTTTGTAGCCGCTGTTACGTTTGGTTCCCAAGGTTCAATACCTTTAACATAAAAATCTGTGTAAGAAACTTGAGAGCTGTAGTATTCATCGCCTAATCCGCCGAAACTATGTCCAAACTCATGCACATAAACATATTCAATTTGCCAATCTTTTCCCGGTGCATCTCCTATCGTGTATGTTGTTGTGTAAAGATTGTAGATACCGCCGCCGCCATAACGATTGTCGTTGATAAGAATGTTGATGAAGTCGTAAGGAACTGCCGATGCAATATCCCTCAAAGCTCGGTTTTCTTCCGTAAGAATATATCTTGCTGAACCGAAAAAATTATAATACGCTCCGAGTGTGGAATTTTTCCATATATCTGCATCCGGTTTATCAATTCCCGAATCGGGTGAAATTACTTCAATTGTCCAGACGTTGAAATCTTTCTTCCTATCCTTGAAGGGTGCTGTGTTAAACATTGCATCGTTCAATTTCTTTGCATCCGCACGAAACTTTTGCATGTCTTCTTTCCGATAGCCGTCGCCCACGATTAGTATGTCCACTTTTTGAGTGGAAGGACCGTTATTAATCAGTTGAGTTACTTTAAAATCGTATTTACGATTATCCCGGCTAATTTTTACCTGATCACTTGGGTCAATGATTGTCGAATAGACTTCCTTAAAAAACATCTGTTTGTCCCGCCGATTTATAGTCAGTTGAATTTTCTGTTTAGGAAATGGAAGTCGAACAGTTTCGTGGAATGTTTTGTAAACCCCCGTGGATGGTTCATCTGTAGTCTGCCACTCATTGAAAATGGTAGAATAACCGTGAGAATAGATTAGACTGTTAGTAGAAACATCGAAGATTTTAACCAAGTACTCTCCAAGGTTCAAAGTGTCTATGAGGTTAGTTTTGCTTCCGGGCCAGTCGCCTTCGGTAAAAATCTTATCGAGACTAAAAATTTCCAGTCCTTTAGTACCGGAATGGTAATAATCCACTCTCATAGTATTTTCAGTAAAGAACTTGTTGTAGTCAATTCTTTGTGAGAATACAATTAGATTACCGAGAATTATTATTAAGCCAATAGTCAGGGCTTTGATTTTCATAGTTTATTCCTCATTTAATTTTAACAAATAGTCAATTTCTTTTCTTGTAAGATATCTCCATTGTCCCTTTTTCAGCCCTTCATAGGATATATCGCCATAAGCTATACGGTCTAATTTTTTAATCTCATATTCGAGAGATTCGAACATCCTTCGGACTTGGCGGTTTCTGCCTTCGTGAATAATGATGCCTACCTCTAGGTTTTTTGTATTCGGAAGAATATAGATTTCAGCCGGCGCAGTTTTTCCGTCGTGTAATCTGATTCCTTTCCGGAGTTGGCTTGCGTGCTCCCTTGTAATTGGTTTATCTAGTGAAACCTTGTAGGACTTTTTAATCTCATGTTTTGGATGCATCAGGATATTTGCTAATTCACCATCGTTAGTTAAAAGCAGAATTCCGGTGGTGTCTCTGTCAAGTCTGCCGATTGGAAAAACACGTTCTTTGATCTTAATATAATCGAAGATTGTGGTTCTACCCCTCTCATCTTTCAATGTAGTGATGCAATCTTTAGGTTTATTAAATATGACATAAACTTTTTCATCCAACTGTGTTATCTGTTTTTCATTTATAAAAACCTTAGCTGTTTCAGGATTGATTTTTTCTCCGAGTTGGTATACTATTTTGCCGTTGACCTTAACCTTGCCATCGAGAATCAAATCGTCTGCTTTACGGCGCGAAGTTACACCACATTCGGCAATATATTTATTTAACCGGACGAGATTTGTTTCAGATTTTGGCAGTGTATTAAATTTTTGTTTCATCATTTTCTGTGTTTATTTGTGGTAATTCAAGTTCAGGAGTTGGCTGAATTATGTTAGGAGCATCCGTTGCCAAATTTTCCGATTGATTCTGTTCTTCAGTAGGTTCTTTACCCATACGTTTCATAAGCTCTTTTTCAACTTCAAAAGTATTATCAGCTAATATTTCGTCAATCTCTCTTGGCTTAGGAAGGTCGATTAAATCGTTTATACCGAAATGTTTGAGAAATGTAGTTGTAGTTCCGTACAATAACGGCCGCCCTGGCGATGCAGCTCTCCCGATTATAGTTATTAGGTCGCGCTCCAACATAGTGCTGATAATATAATCTACATTCACTCCACGGATTGCCTCTATCTCAGGTTTTGTAACTGGCTGTTTGTATGCAATTACTGCTAATGTTTCCAGAGCAGACTGTGAGAGTTTACGTTTAGCTTTTTCCTTCGCCATTAAGCCGAGCCATTCAGCAAAGTTAGGGAGTGTTGCAAATTGAAACCCGCCCGCCACCTGTATAATTCTAAAAGACCTGTCAATCTGAACATACTCACCGTTTAATTCTCGAATAATATTCAACACATCATCTTCGTTTAATCTGATATTCATGTGCGGCTCTTCGGAAGACCGGAGGATTGTAACGATTTCTTTGGATGTAAGCGGTTCATCGGAGGCAAAAATAAGCGCCTCAACTATTTTCTTTTTTTCTATATGTTCCATAATACTAACTAGGGTTAAAGTTTGTTTTCATTTTATAAACTATAAAATCGTCTTCTGAATTTTCTGATTGCTTTATGCCAATTACCTGTGCTTTCATCAGTTCAAGCATTGCGATTAGAGTAACGATTATCCGAATTTTTTCGGTCATGTGTGATATTAGTTCCATAAATGTACCTTCTTCCCGAACTCGGAAGAAGTCAATTATATAACTCATTTGCTCATCGATACTAACGTTTATCATCTCGATGTCGTGATAAATTTTCTTCGGTATTCGGGAAATTGCTTTCTTGAAAGCAGTAATTAGCTTGAACATCGTAATATCTTTTAACCCCTCTTCCTGGTCTTCTAGCAGAATTTTCTTGGGGTCATGATGAAACGCTTTTCTAAAAAATAATTTCCGTTGTTCCAACTCAAGAGCAGATAACTGTTCTGTTACTTCTTTGAATCTTCTATACTCTAACAACCTTCTAACTAACTCCGCTCTTGGATCTTGTTCTTCTGCAATACCCGGTTCACGGGGTAAAAGCATTTTCACTTTAATTTGCATCAACTCGGCAGCCATAACGATAAAGTCGCCGGCAATTTCAAGGTCAAGTTCTTGCAAGTAGTTGATGTATTCCAGAAATTCCTTTGTAATTCGAGAAATAGGAATATCCAATATGTCTAACTCGTCCCGCTTGATGAAGAAAAGGAGGAGATCTAATGGACCTTCGAATTGTAGTAGCTTTACCTTATAGTTCATTTATTTTTTAGACCATGAAAGACTTTGGTTTACACCGCCTTGATAAACACGTTGTGGGGTGCCGCCATTATATGGAATGACATACACGGCGTTATCTGCTCTCCCAATTACTGCAATTTTTTTTCCGTTCGGTGAAAAAGCGTATGAAGTAGTATCTACATTGCTCATACAAGTCGTGAAACTTCCAAATTTCCAACCACCCGAAATACTCACAAGTGAACTATATACTAAATCTCTAGTTGATAGACTGATACAATACATCGAGCTTGAATTCGGTTTTTGCATCGGCACTACCAAGTCACCTGAATATGATCCAGCATCTATTCCGCTTAGTTGATTAGAAGTATCGTTAACGGCAAGGTATTTATTTACTGTGCCGTATTCGAAAAATATTTCATCGTTCTTCCCAAAAGATGGATGACGGTTGTAAAAGCCTGTAGATATTACATCTCTATTAGCTCTATCCAGATCAATAACTACTATTTTTCCATTATTACTGAAAGCTAATCTATTACTAAAAGATGACCATGCCAAATCCTGCATTATCTCAGTCGAATCAGCTTCTAAAAATCGTGAAGTTGAGCTGTCGATAAGATCATAAATGTTGATGGAATATTTATTATTTTGTTTTAATATATATGCAATTTTATCGCCTGCTGGAGACCAAGCGGGAAAGTTGACATCACCGGATTCGCTTGTTATTTGTCTTAATTGTGTACCGTCTTCGTTCATTATATAAATTTGGTAACTGCCATTATTATTAGAACTAAAAGCAATCATCGGATGCGATACTGTAACAGTCGCGCGAACTTCGGCGGTCAATGTATCCTCCTCCCCACTTGAAACTTCCACATATAATCTGTGTTTTGAGAATTTTGGAAAATCTTTTACTATCCATTTGTACTTCAACGTATCTGAATTCACTGTATGTTTTAGAGCATCATTAATATATAAACTAACACTTCGGTCACCCCTAAAAAATACAAGCACTTGAATATATGCGCTATCATACACCGTAGTGCCATTTAGGGGATTTTGTATAACAGCCACAGGCTGGTATAAAGGTTTATTGTTATCGTCATTAGCGTTTGGTGGATATTTTTCACAACCAAGAACAAATAATAAAACAACTATACAAACTAAAAAATACTTCATACTAATTATGTTAATATATTATCCAAACCTCATTACCGAGTGGACTTCATCCATAGTAATTTTTGCTGCTTCCCGACCCCGTGCCTCACCCGAATGCAAAATATCAAGAACCAATTTAGGATTTGCTTCGTAGTATTTGCGTTTTTCTCGAAAAGGCAACAAGTGTTCATTAATTTTAGATACACACCTCATTTTACAATCCAAACAACCCAAAGCGCCGCTACGGCAGTTTGATTCAACTTCGGGAGTTTCTTCCAGATTAAATTTCTTATGGTACGTAAAAACCAGGCAGATTTCGGGCCTACCCGGATCTCCTTTTCGTAATTTTTGCGGGTCAGTAACAGCCGACCTCAATTTCTTTTTAATATTTTCTTCTTCATCTGATATTAAGATTGTATTGCCGGCAGATTTGCTCATTTTTTGATTTCCATCTAAGCCGGGTAATCGTGAAAAACTTGTTAGTAACGGTTCGGGTTCTGGAAACACCTCCCCGTATTGTTGATTAAACCTACGCGCGATTTCGCGAGTAATCTCAACATGCGGTACTTGATCATCGCCTACCGGAACATACTCACCTTTGTAAAGTAATATGTCCGCAGCTTGCAGAACAGGATAACCTAAATGACCGTAAGAAACATTCTCGATGTTCAAATCACGAACTTGATCTTTCACTGTGGGGTTTCGTTCTAAGCGGGCAGATGTTATCAGCATTGAAAATATTAAGTGCAACTCGGTATGTTCTTTTATCTGTGACTGCCGGAACATGGGGCTTTTTTCCTGGTCAAGTCCAACCGATAGCCAATCTATCAACATCTCTATGGAATTTTGGTAGATGTTTGAAGAATCCAAGTCGGTAGTTAAAGCATGGTAGTCGGCAATCAGGTGAAAGTTTTCATATTCATTCTGAAGTTTTACCCAATTTTCAAGAGCCCCTACTAAGTGACCGAGGTGTAGTTTACCTGTAGGACGCATTCCACTCAAAATTCTTTTTTTCTTATTCATCGATTAAAATATTAATTTAAAAATAGGTATGGTTTCCAACTTTCTTCGATTCGGTTAAGACTATGCTTGATAAATGTGATGTGGTTCGGTCTCATCGGCCTACGAAGGAGTTTTAAATTGGCTTCTTCAGGGCTTTGGTTATCCTTACGGTTATTGCATGAAACACATGCCGTTACTAAATTTTCCCAAGTATCTTCACCGCCTAACGATTTAGGAAGCACATGGTCTATCGTTAAATTGCCGCTTGATGCCCCGCAGTATTGACAACGGTGTCCATCTCTACGCATAATGTTCTTGCGGGAGAGAATTATTTTTTTATAAGGAATACGTACGAATACACATAAACGAACGATACTGGGGAAAGGTATCTCGCGGCTGGGGGAATGGAGTAATTTACCATTTTTAGTTTCAATCAACTCTGCTTTTTCGAGGAACAGTAATAAAACTGCCTTCTTCGTGTTACAGATACTTATCGGCTCGTAATTTTGATTGAGAATAAGCACTTTCGAGCTTAAAACCCCATTACTTCTTTTAGAAGATCTATTCTTGCTGAAATCTTTCACACCTCCTAAAAAAATAAATATGTTTAATAATATTAGTCATTTACGTATAAAAATATAGTTTAAATTGCACATATAGTCAAGTATTAAACAGCCGTCGGTATAAAAAAAAGGAGACCAAACTATTAGTCTCCTTTAACGGTATTTGATAATTGGATAAATTTATTTATTAATTTCTAAGGCGATATAAGTAACTACAGTTTCAGATTTCTGGACTCGTAAAAGAACAGTATCACCCTTTTTGGCTTTTTGGATAGATTCATTTAAATCCTTTACCGATCTTACCTTCTCACGATTAATTTCAAGAATAATATCATCTTTAGCTAAACCCTGTAATGAAGCTTCGGACAAACGTTTTACATCGCTTACTATCACACCGTAATCGAGCTTGAGGTTATCTTTTTGCTCCAATGTAAGGTTCTGTATAGTGAATCCTAAATTCTCGAATGATGCTGCACTTGCTGATATAGATTCGTCTGATTTTTTATCTTTTTGTTTATCCTTAGTTGCAACAATTGTATCGTCTTCTGTGCGAGATGCGAGCTTAACTGGTTTTTCGATAGTTTTACCGTCACGATTTATTTTTAAGGCCACAACATCTCCCGGATGTTTAGTCGCGATGTAACTTTGAACCTGGTTTGGCGCTTTCATTTCTCTGCCATCGATTTCAATAATTACATCTCCTGCTTTAACACCTGCTTTCTCGGCGGCACCATCTTTTATTACATTATCCACTAACACTCCTGTAGTCTTATCTAACTTTAATGCTTTAGCGTATTTTTCGTCAATGGGTTTGATTTGAACGCCTAAATATCCTCGTCTTACTTTTCCGTATTCGATTAAATCCTGTGCCACGTACTTTGCAATATTTATTGGTACGGCAAAGCCATATCCCTGATACCGTGCATTTGTGGTTGCAATAGCAGCATTAATACCTACAACTTCACCCGATAAATTCACGAGGGGTCCGCCGCTGTTACCGGGATTTATTGCGGCATCGGTTTGAATAAAGTTTTCGATTCCATAAGAATCTTGTATTACACCAATGTTTCCTCTTCCAATCGCGCTCACTATACCGGTGGTGACCGTTGACTGAAGCCCGAGTGGGTTACCGATTGCAAGAACCCACTCTCCGACCTCTAAGTTCTCAGAGTTACCTAATGCAGCGGTCGGCAAATTATCTCCGTCAATTTTTATGACAGCGAGGTCGGTGGTTGGGTCGGTCCCGATCACCTTGGCATTCTTGAACCGCCTGTTGTCGTTGAGTATAACTTCGATACCATCATCGGCAGCGCCGCTGACGACGTGATTGTTAGTTAGTATATATCCTTTTGAGTTTATTATAAAACCGGAACCTGAACCCATCTGAGGTTGTGGTTCCGGGAATTTGAAGTCAGGCCCGAAAAAATGAAAAAAATCTTTAGGCATGTTAGATTGATCACTCACTTTTTCGATAACGTTAATACTAACCACAGTTGGAGTTACGGCTTTTGCAACCTCTATAAAAGGTTGGTTTAGAGTTTTAATATCCGGGTTTTGGCTACTAACGGGCGCCGGCGAACCTAACTTTATCTGCTCACCGCCTGCAAAGCTGAAATTTACACCGTCGTTTATGCTTGATACTAGCACGACTCCGAAAATTATACCTATTGTTATTAAGAACAGTGAAAATAAAATTGATTTTTGTTTCATATATCTCCTTATAAATTTATTTGTTCATAATTTCTGCCAATAATACTAAAATTATTCGATTTTGTTTCGGTTATATAATCTGGTTAAAAGTCTTTTCGCTTTTTAAATCCTTTAAGTCACTTATATGATAACGCAAATATTCAAATAAAAATTTCCTTATTTGATTTAGGGACTGATGACTTACAACAATATTCCCTACTGCTGCAGTGTTTTCTGCTGCTTCGAATTTATCAAGGATCTTGCAATTTTGTATTGAGAGATTTACAGGATATAGTGCGTGACTCTTGCAATTCGAACACACCGGGCTACCTCTGGAAGAATCGAAAACCAACTCAGTAGAGAGATTTCCTACTTCAAATATATTCTTTTTACAAATTCCGCAACGGTTAAAATTTATTCGGTATCCTAATAACTCTATGAGCTTTATCTCGAAAACACAAAATATGTTTTGTATATTTTCAGTTTGAACATCTAAAGCATCAAATACATCTATTACTAATTTAAAGATTTGAGGATTTCGTTCTTCACCGTGAGATATTTTATCAATAAGCTCTACTATTTTTAATCCGACTGATAATTTATTTAAGTCCTCGGTAATAGTTTTAAATATTTTTAATAGGTCGCACTGGGTTACCAGATGCAAGCTAAGATTTTCTTTTTTGTACATAACCATTTGTACATAGGAAAAAGTTTCCAATGATGAACCAAACTTGCTCTTTGCTTTACGGGCGCCTTTTATTATACCTTTTATCTTTCCAAAATCTTTTGTGTAAAATGTAACTATCTTACTTGTTTCACCATACTTCATTGATTTCAGGACGATAGCTCTGGTTTTTACTATCTCACTCATATTACTTACTTATATAATGCAGTGATTCTGAGTATGGATTCTTCGTACGGAGGGTAAAGTATTCCCTTGTCAGTGATTATTGAACTTATTAATTCGGGGGTTGTGATATCGAATGCTGGTGAAAAAACATTTACGCCGATTGGAGCGATTCGTTTTCCTAAACCTTCAGTAATTTCTTCGGGTTTTCTCTCCTCGATAAAAATTTCGTTCCCCTCTTTTAACTTTACATCAATTGTGGAAATTGGAGCCGCAACATAGAAAGGAATTCCATGATACCTCGCAGCAACCGCAAGATTATATGTCCCGATTTTATTTGCGACAAACCCATTTGATGTGATTCTATCTGCGCCGGTTATCACAAGGTCGATTTTCTTTTGCTGCATTAAAAAAGCTGCCATGCTGTCGGTGATTAAAGTTACATCGATACCTAACTTCATTAGCTCCCAGGTCGTGAGCCGTGCACCCTGTAAGAGTGGTCTGGTTTCATCGGCGTACACTTTTACCTTCTTGCCTTGTTTATGTGCAGTAACGATTACATTCTGGGCTGTTCCGCTCCCACCTGTAGCTAATGACCCGGTGTTACAATGGGTGAGTATATTGGCTGTGTCGGGGATTAATTCTGCGCCGTTCCTGCCGATGGCTTCGCACATTTGAATATCTTCATCGTGGATCGTAATTGCTTCTTCTTCGATTCTCACAGTTGTATAATCAACGCCTTGTTGGATGTTAGATTCAAGTATATTTTTCATCCTTTCCAGCGACCAGAATAAATTCACGGCAGTAGGCCTCGTATTTTTCAAAAAATCAATCGCATTGTAAACTGATTCAAAAAACATCGGATTATTTTTACTTTTGATTGCAGCAAGTGTAATGGCGTAAGCAGCCGCGACGCCAAGTGCGGGCGCTCCTCGAATACTTAATCTACGAATTGCATCTGCTACAATTTCGTAGTCGTCTGTTTCTACGTAAATTTCTTCAAGTGGTAATTTAGTTTGGTCAATAAAGCGGAGCTTTTTACCAACCCCCGTGGAACTCGTAGTAATCCACTCTAATGATTTCATAAAAGGCGTTTTGGAGACGAGCTATAATTTTCCATATTCTCTTCGTCGAAATGGGAGAGTTCGCGGAATTCTCTGAACCTGTCTTTAATACTAAGGTAAGTTAATTCTTTTATTTTTTCTATACTGAATTTCTCGACGCAGAACGAAGCCAACGTGCTTCCGTATATTACAGCCCGTTTTAAATTTTCTTCTGAGATGTCGTCAGTTTTTGCGATCCATCCAATAAAACCTCCGGCAAAGGCATCACCCGCACCCGTCGGATCGTTGATATTTTCTAACGGATAAGCCGGCGCTGAGAAAATAGTTTTTTCAGTAACTAACAATGCCCCGTGCTCTCCTTTTTTAATTATGATTATCGATGGACCTAACTTCATAATAAGTTTTGCAGCTTTAATCAGATTCGGTTCATTTGATAGCAAGCGTGCCTCAGATTCGTTTAAAACAAGGACATCCATCAGCTCCAACGATTGCAGCAGAGCTTTTCTCTTTCCATTAATCCAGAAATTCATTGTATCACCTACAACGAGGCGGGGTTTTTCAATCTGTTCGATTACATTTTTTTGTAATACAGGGTCAATGTTTCCTAAACAAACGTAGGAGCTTTTTTTATACGCATCGGGTATTACCGGTTTGAAATGCTCGAATACATTCAGGTCGGTGAAAAGTGTGTCCCTCACATTCAAGTCGTAATGATACCGTCCACCCCACCGGAATGTTTTTCCATTCTGAACGATTTGCAATCCTTCCAGGTCGATGTTAAACTCGTTTAGTATTCGAATCGCAGATTCCGGGAAATCTCCACCCACTACGCCAACCATTCGCACCGGAGTCGCGAAGTAGCTTGCTGAAATAGATATATAAACTGCAGAGCCGCCCAAAACATTTTCAGCTTTCCCAAACGGCGTTTCGATTGTATCAAGAGCTAAAGAACCTACAACTAATAAACTCAATTTTATTTCCTTTAAAATTTGCTTGTTAATGATACAAAAAGTATCCAATATATACAAATAAGTCAGTTCGCTAGTTCTATTTTTGTGTGCTTACCCCAGTCATCTTTGCCGATCAAAAAGTTGTGTATCACTTCTAACGCTTTTCTCTGGTTTTGCCATGTTAATAATTTATATGCTTCATGAAAACCAAGCCACTGAAAAGATTGATGCTCTGCTGATAATATCGGCAACATATTTTCTTGAACTTCTGCAAGAAACACGGGAGAAAAGTTGACAATGTCTATTTTTTGGACATAGAATGAATTGACAAAAGGCACTGACCAAAAGTTTTTCGGTAGAAGCTTTATCTCTTCATACATTTCTCTCAAAGCTGCTTGGGTTGAAGTTTCTCCCTTTTCAATTTTACCCGTTATAAATTGAAATATTCCAGGATATACAGGTTCATTAATAGAGCGGTGTAAAATTAAATATTTTGGCTTTGAAGCTTCAAATTTAAAAACACGCACTTCTATGTATAACGACTCAACTTTTGGCATTCTGTAATTCCTCTATGATTTTAATAATTACTCAACAACTAATTCATTTTTTCTTTGTAAATTTCTTTCGAAATTTTGAGATTGAACTTTTCCCTACAATTTGGCTAATTTTGATGCTTTTCTCTAAAATAAAAGAGGTAAAACTGTTTAAATCGTAGATGAGATTTAATTATAGGTACTTATTACCGATTCTGTAATTATTTCAAGCCTAACAAGTAAACTCTACCGATGTGCAATGATAGTTTACAAATATTTTCATATAAAATCTTCTATTTTCTAATAAAAACACCATAAAACAAAGAAAGGCATGAATTATGTAAATAATACAACAAAATAGAAATAATTACAATAAATTTTAAAGATCATGAAAAAAATAATTATCCAAACAATTTACATTTTATTACTCGCATGCGTTTCGAGTGCTGGCGTTAAAACTTGGGTCGGCGGTATTGGTACAGGTGGACAAATATATCAATGGAATCGTGCAGCAAATTGGTCACCCACAGGTGTTCCTACATCCAGTGATTCGGTAGTCATACCACTTACTTCATATAACCCTGTAAATATGAATTCCGCACCTGGAACATGTGGTGCATTAACATTAAATGGTGGTTCTATAACGCTCTCCGGAGCACTGGTTATTAGTTCCGGAAGCTTGCACGGTGGACACCTAAATATCATATCTGGAACTTTGGCTGTAGTGACTCAAACCGTTACAATTTCAGGAAATGCAACAGTAAATGGGTCTATAACATATACCACTGGAAGAATAAATGTCGCCGGCATCTTCACTCGTAACAATTTATCTGGTACGGGTATAAAAGTATTATTCTCTGCTAATAATTACATCAATATTACTACATCGGGGATAACGTCAATCACCCTACAAGCATATCCGAACTCAAATCCCCCACACACAACAGAATCTCAAGATACTACGAAAGTTGTCAAAAGGTATTATACAATTCTTAGTGTAACAGGAATCGGTGAAGCAAGACCGCGCTTTGATTATTTAGCGAGTGAAATGGGAAGTTCCTTTACACCCACAAATGCAAATGTGTGACTATACAACATTTCTGGAGCTTGGGTTAATAATGGAGTTTATAATGCCCTCGCATATTATGCTGAGCCAGAATTTCCCCTCAGTGAATCTGATTTAATAGGTGATTATGCAATCACAGATGCTGGAACAGCATTGCCTGTACAGCTTGCTTCGTTTGCAGCTAGTTATTTAAACGATGAAGGTGTACAACTAGTATGGACAACGATAAGCGAAATTAATAATTACGGTTTCTATGTTGAACGTAAAGCTGAGGAAGAAGAAAACTTTACCGAATTACCGAATAGTTTCAGAGAAGGACACGGCTCTACTTTGGAACCACAAGATTATTCGTTTATGGATAGTTCAATACCTCAGGCAGGCGTTTATTTTTACCGCCTGCGACAAGAAGATAATGATGGATTAATTTCTTACAGTCAAGTCGTTAGTATCAGTGTGGCAACATTATCAGTTAAAGAAGAAGGACCAATTGAATTCCGATTACATCAAAATTACCCTAACCCGTTCAACCCAACGACGACAATCAAATTCAGTGTAGAAAAAGTTGAAAACGTAAAAGTTGTTGTGTATAATATGCTTGGACAAGAAGTTACCCGCTTGTTTGACGATGTAGCGGAACCTGGATATTATTACACGGTTGAGTTTAATGGAGCATCGCTCAGTAGTGGTATTTATTTCTATCGTATTCTAACCGACAGCCAGTCTGAGTTGAAAAAAATGCAACTTGTAAAATAGTATCTAAATGCTGTTGAATTACCCTGCTTTGGTTTATCAGAGATGATAAAAAGGGCAGGGTTTTTTATTGGCTTTTTAATTGGTGTTTGAAATCTTATTTCATAACTTGCCATAAGAGAACTGCTACCGAGGCAGTGCTTAGCGAGATTGAAGCCCATTCCCGAAGAATTTGTAGTGTAACACTCTTTTCTTTAGCTTTAAACGGAACTATTATTGTAGAACCAGAAAGTATTTCTGGATCGGCAAAGAGGAAAAAACCGCTCGGTTCCCATTTTTGTCTGTTGGGTAACACAACTATCGTTTTATCCTCATCTGCTGCATCAGTTACATCGCCTGCTTGTCTCAAATAATATCGTAAGGAAGCACCTTCTAAATATGGAACCGATGAAGGCAAATTCACTTCGCCTTGAACGTAAACTACACCGGGGTTGCGTGGAATAATGATCTCATCACCATCCTGTAACTGGAGGTTACCTTTACAGTCTGAATTGTTTAATATCATCTTCATATTAATCGGAACATCGTCACTTACATTCCGTCGAGGTATAGCGATTGGCTTGCCCAGCGAATCTAATACATTGCTGACGTAACTAGAAATATCATGAGTGACTATACCTCCGATTTTCGGAGAACGAGTAAAACGGACACCTTCTAAATAAGCCGTAGATTTGAAACCACCGAATCTTTTTATCAAATCGGTTAATTTTTCGCCCTCGAATTGTATTGCATAATTACCAGGATACATAGCCTCACCTTTGACGGTCACCATCTTAGTGGGTTTAAATTGATGTTTGGTTCTGACAGAAATTACATCAAAATCTTGTAATTTTAAATCCTTTGACCGGTCTGAGTTCCAATAGTCTTCCTGCATACTGACACTCAGGATCTTTGAAATCCGTTGGTCACTAGTGGTATCTAATCGTGCTACCTCAATATTATTCAGGTCTGCACCAATTAGACTCCCGCCTGCGACAATAATTAAATCTGCAACCGTCATATCCTCTGTCCTCTGATAAACGCCTTGTTTCTTTACGGCACCATTAATAGTAACAGGATAGCGAGGATTGAAGAAATCGTCCTTATAAATTGTTACCTCATCGAGCCTTTGCAGTTTTATATTATTCGTTTCGTCATCATTCATTGCGAGGGATACATTGAATGATAAAATTTCTTTTTTTAGGTCTTCTTGGCGAACACGTAAAATAACAGCTCTTTCTAAAAATGTATCTTCACGATAGCCATCGGCTTTGAGGATTAAATCTTTAACTCTGAGTTCAGGAGTAAGTTCATATTTCCCGGCTTTCCATACGTTGCCAGTAATCGTCACTAAATTTTCTCTCTCATGATTTATTGAAAAGACAGAAACAACGTCTCCGTCTTCTAAATAAAAAGTATTCGATAACATTTCCTCTACGGAGTTGAAGCGAACATCAAGGTCGAGAAAATCTTTTGAGTATTGTGAACGTTGGGCAAAAGGTACGACACGCTCGACATGAACTCGTTTAGTATAAGCATCGAATTGTAAGCCGCCTGACATGATGAATAGCTTAGATAATGTTTCTTCAGGTTTTAATTCATAGATTGCTGGTCTCAGCACGTTACCAAGTAGTGCAATACGTTTTCCCGCTGGTGGGATAAAGACAATATCTCCATCCTGTAAGCGAGTGTCAGTAGATTTTTTACCGTATAGTGCAAAATCATAAAAATCTATCGTTGCTATGTTTTTATCGTCTCTGATTACTTGTAATTGTCGGAGCGAGCCATTTGAGTTAGGTCCTCCTGCATAGTAAATTGCCGTAAAAACCGTCGACATCCCACTCAATACATAGCCACCTGGTTGTTGTGCTTCGCCCATAACAAATACCTGAATTGAACGAAGCTTGCCTAAAGAAACATCCAGAAAAGTGTTTGCACCAGGTTCACCTTGGCGCAACCCTTCGTAAATTCGTGACATCTGTTGTATAAATTTTTGACGCACTTGTTGCATCGAAAAACCCTCTATCTGAACCTTACCCACATCGGGAATTACGACATATCCATCACGCGTGATAGTAAGCTGATAAGTAAGTTGAGTTTGCCCCCATACGTTGAGAATAATTTCGTCACCGGCACCTACCTGATAGTTCTCAGGGGTTGGTATGTTTAACACGGGCTCAAACGTTGTGGGGGAATATTGAAATATATCGTAGCCGTAAGGTGCAAGTTTCTCAGCATCGCCCCTTCCTTTAAAGGTGGGCACACTTATAACTATCGGATTTGGAGAAATTTGCGTACGTAACAATTGTGTTTTGATAGAGCTTTCGATTGGACTTTCTATCGTAGCTTTTGCAGCTTGTTCTTGTTTTAAATATTGTTCCAAGTCTATGTTTTTCTCTCGTGCCAATTGCTTTGCTTCGTCTTCAGTTAATCCAGCTTGTGCAATTTTTTCCCTGATCTGTGCCGGAGTAATTTGACCCGATTTTATCATTTCTATAACTTTTTCCTGGAGGGATTCGTTGCTTTGCCCTAAACATATTTGAGCAAAGATAAATGTAGCTAATATGATTTTGAGTTTGTTTTTCATTTTTCTTTAGTTTAGTTATTAACAATGCGGAGAGGGAGAGATTTCCGTCCCGTTTTCAACGGGACGTGATCTCGTCTCAACTCGTTTCCACGAGTTGGAGACGGACGAACTCTCGGCGCAGATTCTATTTACCCTCTAACGCTCGTATTAATTCCGATATATTTTCTCTACCTGCTCGGCTTTTGTACCACTTCTCTTGTCTCATAGCCTCCGATCTTGTTGTACAACTCTGGCTGTGTAGCAATTTCCATGGTCTATTTGCCTTTGTAGATCTTACTCGTCCTAAATTATGTCTCTTCAGACGAAACTCTAAATCCTTTGTCTGTCCTACATAAGTCTTGACACAGCTTGTCGAAAGTAAAATGTAGACAGTAAAATTCATACGTTTGCGGAGAGGGAGAGATTTCCGTCCCGTTTTCAACGGGACGTGATCTCGTCTCAA
>CAZOQB010000033.1:20866-24081 GCA_964581995.1 uncultured Ignavibacteriaceae bacterium
GTCGAAAGTAAAATGTAGACAGTAAAATTCATACGTTTGCGGAGAGGGAGAGATTCGAACTCTCGGTAGACTAATGCCTACACCGGTTTTCGAGACCGGCTCTTTCAACCACTCAGACACCTCTCCAGCGCAAAAATATTTCAAAAAGTGTGCATCAAATTTATGAAAAGAATCTCTGAAATGCAATTCTTTAATACAATTTCAATTAGGGCATTTTTGTAGAATTTACACCTTATAATTACAATTTTCCAATCTTTTTTAAAAAAATAATGGACAAATAACTTGACTTCATATACACGTAACTTCATAAATAATAACAGTTTGCAGCAGTTCTTTCTGTTTTATCTTTTTGAACCTACTGTCGTGGCACCCGCATTGAACGCTTCACAACAAAACAGAATAATAGAAAAATGAATATAAAAAAAATAATATTGATAATCAGTTTAGTTGTAATAGCTACCTCCATGCTTTGCTTCGGGCAAAACACCCAAGAAGACGATTATTCCGACGTTTTAGTAGTGATAAATGATAACAGCCCCATATCCGATAGCGTAGGAACCTACTTTGCTTTAGCCAGAAATATACCGCCAGAAAACATTGTTAGAATTAATGCACCGACTGCAGAAGAAATTGATAGCGCCATCTTCACAAACATACGTTCACAAATTGAGACTCATATACTTAACCACATGTTAAAAGAGCAAATTAATTATATTGTTACTACTAAAGGTGTTCCGCTAAAGGTTAATCGAGGAAATACTTTTTCGACAAGTTCTCCATCATCTTCGCTCGAAAGTGAATTGACGTTAATTTTAAGTTCGATGTCAGGCTCTATTGGACAGAATGGTTATATTGTTTCACCCTACTTCTTAGGTGCTCAGAATTTTTCAAAAACTGTATACGATATGTATTTGGTAACAAGACTCGATGGATATACATTTGATGATATTAAAACATTAATAGACAAATCAGCGTCTCCCGCATACATTGATACCACAGTTCGATTCGTATTTGATCAAGACCCGAATTGGAATAGTTCACTAGCTTACTTAAATAATTCTATGTCGTATGCAGCCTCGAAGATATCTGCAAAAGGTTTAACGCCTTCTTTAGATCAGACAAACACTTACTTGACTTACCAAAGTAATGTTATTGGTTATACCAGTTGGGGAAGCAATGACTACAATGCATATCAATATACTGAGTACGCGAGGCCGAAAAATACATGGGCAGATGGCGCTATCGTTGAAACTTATGTCTCTACGTCAGGTAGAACGTTTTCAAAGCCGGTCAGTTATGGGCAATCGGTAGTTGCAGATTTAGTCTCTGAAGGTGTTACTGGAGTAAAAGGTTATGTATATGAACCATATTCTAATGCAATGGCGATTGTTTGGGTTCTCTTTGACAGATATACTGACGGTTATAATTTAGCAGAAAGTTATTACATGTCATCGAGAGCTCTCTCGTGGATGGATGTAATAATAGGTGATCCCAAAATGCAGGTTTTACCCCAAAGTACACTCCCGCCCCAGGACCTCCCTATTCAAATCGGTTCTTTCGTCGCAAATTATATGACTGACGATAATGTACAAATTGAGTGGACAACAATTAGTGAAATCAACAACTATGGTTTTAATGTACAGCGTTATAACGAATACTCAGGCGTATATGAAACATTAGGGTTTATTCAAGGCAAAGGAACGACAACAGAACCACAAACATATACATATTTAGATGAAAATGTTTCAACCGCCTCTATACAATACCGTTTAGAACAAATAGATAATGATGGTTTAATACACTACTTCGGACCGATTACCCTATCTCCAAATTCAATAAAAGAAAGTATAGAATCACAGAAAACATTTATGCTATATCCTAACTATCCGAATCCTTTTAATCCAACTACTGAAATAAAATTCACTTTACAAAATAAAGGAAAGGTAACATTAAAGGTATATAATTCGGTCGGTCAGGAAGTTGATGAACTAATTAACGGTGAAATAAATGAAGGTACGCATAGTATAAAATATGACGGTTCAAATTTAGCAAGTGGAATATATTACAGCGTAATGCAATCGAACAACAATATTCTTACACAAAAAATGATTTTAATTAAATAGTATCAAATCACGGAACCCGGGTCGGTGGGATACCGGGTTTCTTTTAAGTATTTTATATGCAAACAACACAATTAAAACAAATAGAAAAAAAACAAAGTAAGCTAAGTGATAAAAGCTTTATTATTCATCCTCGCTTGGCTTGGATGTTATACTATCAGGAAGTCCATAAAGTAAATAAAGTGTGCGAGAGATTCGGAATTAGTAGAAAAACCTTTTACAAATGGTGGAACCGTTATTACAACTCAGGGAAAGATACAAAAAGTCTTTTCGATATTTCAAAGAAACCTCATCATTCTCCTCTCGCTACGCCACAGCATATTATACGAGTTATCATAAAGGAAAAATTAGAAACCGGATATGGACAAAGAAAGTTAAAAGAGCACATAAAAAACAAATATGATATTAGCCTTTCTGAACATACAATATGGAAAATAACGAAACAACACTCTAAGGGTGACGGAGGTCTTACTGGCCCAAACTTTAAATTGGATACCGATTGTAAAGCCGGCGACACCGTACTGATTTCTACAATGGATATACGCGCATATTTAAATCACCAGCCGCATGTAATGTATACTGCAATAGATCAAGCAACGAATTTGAGAGTGTCGAAAATTTATGAGAAGCCTTTGCTGGAGAATACAATCGATTTCTTAAAATTTATAATAGAAAAATTTCCTTTTCTAATTAAGGCGCTCTATACACCCAATGAACAAATATATGAAATCAATACAAGTAAACTGAGTCCAACAAGTTCATTAAACATAAACCAAATCGAACAGAGATATTTTACCAATCATCAATTGGAAACTTCTCTGGTTGCTTCTATCCATGCTCAGGATGAACAACATTTCTTTAAGGAAATCGTATGTACTTCAGTCGATGATGCCAATAGAAAACTGAAAATATATTTGAATACTTTAAATAACCATCAACAGATATCCACTTTGATTGGTTTAACTCCATTACAAAAATTGAGGACGAGTGAGGAGTACAGTAAAATATTTTATTTTGATTTAATTGAATCCGATTGAATTGCTTGATATTTCCAATAAGTAAAAAAACAATTATCTTTATCCAACTATCAACAAA
>CAZOQB010000034.1:0-19633 GCA_964581995.1 uncultured Ignavibacteriaceae bacterium
TCTTTTTACCCCTTTGCATTACACCATAATTAGCAACCGGTAACTGTACGCTACCGTGCTTGTATCGCTATCTTTCCATTGATAATCAATTCCACCAAGATTGAATACAGACAATAACGAACGAAGAAATTTTCTTTCTCCTAATACACCGGCTAAGTTTCTCGCTTTACCACCCAAGGCATCCCCCTTGGTTAGTAAGTATCTGTAAACAAGTTCGTCAATGAAATCCTCGCCTGCTGGCTTAAGAAACTTTTCTATCAAACCTTTGATAGCGAGTGTTTTGTCATCTTCAGTCAAATGATTGAGGGATTTTTCCGAAAGACCAGATGCAGTAAGTAAGCCAACTCTAAGTTCATTCACTTCTAAAAGGTCGTTGGGTTTCTTGATTCTGCTTGCAAGAGATTTTAATGCTTTTGCTTCTTCAATGTAGGGAACTGCCAAATAGTTTTTCTCTAAAGCAAGTGCTATGAAACCAGCCCTCGTTTTTTCTTTAGATGTAACTAAATCATTTGCAGATTGAATAAATACATTCGATTTCATCTTTTTTGCCATAGGTATACGCACTTTCTTATTTCAGTTCGTCCATAATTGCCCATTTGTTGACTACTGTTGCCTTTGCCTCGTGGAAGGACAAATATTTTTTGAATGTTAAATCCAAAATTCTCTGCAAATTCAGAAAGAATAAGATCGACTGGTATTTCTTCTCCACCGTAACGAACGTTATCGTTTACCATTACGCAGTAACCACCACTTTTCGTAACTCTTGCCATCTCAAAGATCACGAAGCAAAGCTCTAAGAAATAGTTTTTCACCATTCGTGGAATATTGTTGTTGTTGAGTTTATCGAGTTTGTTTAGTTCATCAAGAATTGAATTCACTTCCTTCATAGCGGCTGAGGAATTATAAACACTGATCACTTTTTCAAATGCTGCCCCTCTACCCATAGAGGTATACAATTGGTTTAGATAGTCCAACTTCTCCTTGTTCTCAACGGTGCATGATAACAATTCTTGTCGAAGCGTCCTAACTCTATCCTTGTCGCATCCAAGATAGACTAATTCTAAAGCGTATGTTCTTGTATAGTCATAGCGATTGCAGTATGGTGGAGAAGTTACAATAAAGTCGAAAAAACCATCTTCTATCTTTGGGAGTTCCTCAAAGCAAGTCCCTTCAATGATATTGATATTGTGGTGATCGTGTCCATTGCCTCTAACGGAATCAAAGAGTGAATCGTTCTGAGGTGATACATCGGCAAGCATTTGAGATAATTTTTGTTTCATTGCCTGCTCGAACGAGTATATCTTACCCTTGTTAAATGGCTTTCCTACCAAATCTCGTTTGGAACGATAATCCCACCTCAAGTATTGTCCGTCTTTCCTTGTATAGCTAAGTTCTTCAAGTATAGAGAATGCTGTAAACCTAAGGAGAGTTTGAGTTTCTTTATGTTTGATGCTACCACAATAAGTGAGGAATTTATTAAGAGCGATTTCTGTATCATCAGGGAAGGCGTCTCGTGTGATTGAAATATGGTTGAAGTGAGTTGATGGGTTATCAATCTTGTTTATGTCTTGCCATATGTCGTTGATGTTCCTTTTCAATTCTTCTGGATTGATTTTGCGTAACGCTTCTCGGGTTTCCATAACGAAAATACCTACTGGTAGAAGTTCAATACCGTAAGACTCCCAACCAAGTGCCTGTCCAGCGAATAATGTTGTGCCAACTCCTGCAAAAGGATCTAAGACCTTCCCGGGTTTATCAGAAAACTTATTGAGGAAGTATCTTACAAGACCAGAGGAAAAACCCTCCTTATATTTGAACCAGCGGTATATTGGCTCTTCTTTATTCGCTTGAAAACTCACAAACTGGCGATTAAAATTGAGAGCTATCTCAAGCTTATCCGAAAACTTGTCATAAAGTTTCTGTCGTTCACTAGGGAATATTTCAACTAATTCAGACATTTAATAATTTTATCATCGAATAATTGTAAAGAACCAAAACGGTGAGTCTATAATTCCTTTTTTGAATATGTTTCACCCAACCATCAGCTTCACGGATGAGTATTCGTGCACTCCCAGCTAGGTTTCCATATCCTTTATAGCTCTTGTTGCCCAGTATGGCCCTTGTGGTAATAAAGCCGAACATATCCTCAAATCGCGTTTCTCTAATTTCCATTTTCTTCCTCGATAAACGGATAGAAATCCTTTTCTGTACAAATATTCATATTAGTAACAATCCAATCTTCAATTGTATCTCTGATATCTCCTATCATTTCTATATTCCATTCGATTGGCTGTTTTGTGGGGTTGAGACTTTGGATTAATTTGAAGATTATGCCATCAACGTAATCTTGTCTTGAAATCTCTAAGTTTGTAAGTTGTGTCATAGTAGTGAGTTTTCCCTGATTGCAAGAACAGGCATCTCTTTTTTAGTTTCTTTTATTTTTTTATATTTACGTACAGTTGGCATTAAGTGATTTTACCTTGACGATTTTTAGTTTAATAATTTTTTACACCTTAACCTACTTTTAATATATTCAAAAATCAGTATAAATAAAAATGCCCCCACAAACCGTGGAGGCAATTTTTTCTAACTAAAACTTCCGATTTTTATCTAAGTATTATCAGCGTAAAAAAATCGAAAGTTTGATATACTTACTTATAGCTGTTCAGCACTTTCATATAATTTGCACGTTCGAATGCAGCCGGTTCTTTAACAGATTTATGGCTCATACTGCCAATCATCTGCTTCACGGATGAGTATTCGTGTTCTTCCATCCAGGTTTCCATATCCTTTAAAACTTTCGTTATCCAGTATGGACCTTGCTGCAACAATGCCGAGCACATCATTGTAACGTTAGAGCCAACCATAAGCATCTTCAGAACGTCGTCTGCATTATGAACGCCGCTTGTTGCTGCAATGTCAGCTTTTATTTTTCCGTACAATATTGCAACCCATCGTAGCGGAACACGCATTGCTTGAGGTGTGCTGAGGAAAATATTTGGAACTACATCTAATGCTTCTAAATCTATATCCGGTTGGTAAAAACGGTTGAACAGCACAAGTGCATTGGCGCCTGCCTGGTCTAACTTTGTTGCAATGTTAGCCATCGAACTGAAAAACGGCGACATCTTAACTGCAACCGGAATTTTTACGATACTCTTTACGGTTTTTAAAATATCTACATACATATCTTCTACATCGGTACCAGACAATTTGGGGTCGGTAGGTATATAATAGATATTCAGTTCCAAGCCATCGGCGCCCGCTTGCTCAATATTTTTTGCATAGTCAAGCCATCCACCCGGTGTTACACCGTTTAAGCTGCCGATTATCGGAATGCTCACCGCGCGTTTAATTTTTTGTATATGCTCTAAATATTCTTCAGGTCCTAAATGGTATTCATGCTCAGGAGGAAAATAACTTGTAGCTTCAGCATAGCTCTCGCTTCCTTGAGTAGTTAAGTAATCAAGCTCAAGAGCTTCATGCTCAATTTGTTCCTCGAAAAGAGAATACAATACAATTGCAGATGCTCCTGCATCCTCTAAAGCTTTTATAGTTCCGATTTCTCTCGACATCGGCGACGCTGAGGGAACAATCGGATTCTTTAGTTTCAATCCCATGTAAGTAGTTGATAAATCCATTTTATCTTTTCCTTATTTTTAAATTAATATTATTTCTTCTCTGGGTTTTCGCTGTCATTGCCATATTTCAGAGATGCTAACTGCTCATACATCTGCCATCTCATCTTTACATCATGCTGGGCGAGTTCCATTAAGCGTTTTGCTTCTTCCGGTTTACTCTTTGTAAGCATCTTGTAACGAGTTTCCATATACGCATAATCTTTGAACATGATTGTCGGAGCTTTCGAATCAAGTTTCAGCGGGTTTTTCCCCTCTTTCAATAAATCAGGATTGAACCTGTACAGGGGCCAGTGAGCGCTCTCGACCGCGGCTTTCTGGTTTTCCATGCCTTTCTGCATATTAATACCGTGAGCTATACAATGGCTGTAAGCGATGATGATAGATGGACCGTCGTAGGCTTCGGCTTCTAAGAATGCGCGAACAGTTTGTAAGTCATTAGAGCCCATTGCAATCTGTGCGACGTAGATATTTCCATAGCTCATTGCTATCAAACCGAGGTCTTTTTTCGGAAGCGGTTTTCCGCCCGCAGCAAACTTAGCAACCGCAGAACGAGGTGTGGCTTTAGACATTTGTCCACCGGTATTAGAATACACTTCGGTATCGAGAACAAGAACATTTACATTCTTTCCGGAAGCGAGGACATGGTCGAGTCCGCCGTAACCGATATCGTAAGCCCAACCGTCGCCGCCAACAATCCAAACACTTTTTTTAACTAAATTCTCGGTAACATTAAGTAATTGTTTCGCTTCAGGTTTATTTATTGTTGAAAGTTTTTTCTTTAAAATCTCAACTCTTTCTCGTTGATCGTAGATTCCTGTTTCAGTAGTCTGGTCTGCTGCGATTAGAGCTTTCACTAAATCATCACCGAGATCGTTCGATAATTTTATCAAAAGTTCTTCTGCAAATTCTTTATGTTTATCGATAGTCAACCTGAAACCATATCCGAATTCAGCATTGTCTTCAAACAAACTGTTCGACCAGGTTGGTCCACGACCTTGTTTATTCTTCGCATAAGGTGTAGTGGGTAAATTTGCGCCGTAAATAGATGAGCAGCCGGTTGCGTTTGCAATAATGGTACGGTCGCCAAATAATTGAGTTAAGAGTTTTACATAAGGAGTTTCGCCGCATCCCGAGCAAGCGCCTGAATACTCAAACAAAGGTTCTAATAACTGGGAACCTTTAACGCTATTGACGATAACTTTACGTCTATCATACTCAGGAAGTTCGAGGAAGAAATCGTAATTCTTCCGTTCGGGTTCGCGCAGCGGCATTTGAGGAGCCATGTTCAGCGCCTTCAGCCGGGTTTCTGTCTTGTTCTTAGCGGGGCATACTTCTACGCAAATTCCACAGCCGGTGCAATCTTCGGGTGCAACTTGAACTGTGTAAACTTCGTTAGCGGCAAATTCTTTTCCACGAACTTTTGTCCATTTATATGTCGGTGGCGCTTGTGCAGTCAGTTTCTCGTCATACACTTTAATTCTGATTGCTGCATGAGGACAGACGATTGCGCACTTGTTGCACTGGATACAGACAACTTCATCCCAGACCGGAATCTCGAGGGCGATGTTGCGTTTTTCCCATTGTGCTGTATCAGTCGGGAAAGTACCGTCTGGAGGGAAAGCACTGACCGGTAACGAATCACCGTCGCCGGCATAAATCTTAGCGAGAACATTCTTCACAAAATCTGGAGCTTGCTCTGAAACAGTCGGCGGTATCTCTATTGTGCTCGTTGCCGATGCGGGTATTTTAACTTCAAACAGATTTGCAAGCGTCTGGTCGACCGCATTATAATTCATCTTTACTATCTGATCGCCTTTAGAACCGTAAGTTTTCTTAATCGCATTTTTAATTTGCTGGATCGCTTCATCTTTCGGAAGCACGTTAGAAATTGCAAAGAAACAGGTTTGCATAATGGTATTAACGCGCTCACCCATTCCAGTTTGTTCGGCAACTTTGTATCCGTCTATGACATAGAATTTTAATTTTTTGGCTATAATATCTTGCTGCACTTTCTTTGGAATTTTATCCCACACCTCTTCAGGCCCATAAGGACTGTTCAATAAGAAAGTTCCTCCGGGCAGAACATCCCTGAGCATATCGTACCGCTCTAAGAACACCCATTGATGGCAGGCAATAAAATTTGCTTTCGAAACTAAGTAAGTTGATAGTATCGGTTTAGGTCCGAAACGTAAGTGAGACACTGTTACAGCTCCGGATTTTTTCGAATCGTAAACAAAGTAGCCCTGTGCATAGTTATCTGTTTCTTCACCGATAATTTTTATCGAATTTTTATTGGCGCCTACGGTTCCGTCGGCACCCAAGCCATAGAATAATGCGCGGATTACAGTGGGGTCCTCGGTTGAATAGCTCGTGTCATAATCGATAGACGTATGCGTAACATCATCAAGGATACCGATTGTAAAATAATTCTTCGGTTTATCTTTTTTCAGTTCATCAAAAACGCCTTTTACCATTGCCGGTGTAAATTCCTTTGAAGCCAATCCATACCGCCCGCCTACGATTTTAGGGAACGACTTGAAAGGTGTCAAGTTTTGTGAATATCCTTCACTAATTGCCGTTACGACATCTTTATATAAAGGTTCGCCGCCCGCCCCCGGTTCTTTTGTCCTGTCCAATACTGCAATTGATTTTACAGAAGCCGGTATCGTTTTTAATAAATGTTCCATTGAGAATGGTCTGTATAAACGCACTTTAATTAATCCTACTTTCTCACCTTTTTGCAAAAGTGCATTCACGGCTTCTTCTGTAGTTTCCGCACCCGAACCCATGATGATGATTATTCTTTCAGCATCTGGTGCACCATAATAATCGAATAAGCGATACTGCCTACCGGTAACTTTCGCAAATTTATCCATTGCTTTCTGAACGATTTCAGGAACTTTAGTATAATACGGGTTAACGGCTTCACGCGCCTGGAAGAAAACATCCGGATTCTGAGCTGTGCCTCGCAAAACCGGATGGTCGGGTGAAAGCGCTCGTCTACGGTGAGCGAACACAAGTTCATCGTCAATCATAGTGCGCATATCATCTTCTGTGAGTTGTTCAACCTTCATTACCTCGTGTGAGGTTCTGAATCCATCGAAAAAGTGTATGAATGGTATGCGTGCTTCAAGCGTTGCGGCTTGAGCGATTAAAGCTGTATCCATTACCTCTTGTACAGAGTTGGAAGGCATCAACGCCCAACCGGTTGAACGGACTGCCATTACGTCGCTGTGGTCGCCGAAGATAGATAGCGCGTGTGTAGCGACTGCACGCGCCGATACGTGAAATACAGTAGGTGTAAGTTCGCCTGCAATTTTGAACATATTTGGTATCATTAACAGCAAACCTTGCGACGCAGTGAAGGTGGTTGTCAAAGCGCCGGTTTGTAACGCGCCATGCACCGCGCCAGAGGCTCCGCCCTCACTTTGGAGTTCAGAAACGGAGGGGACGGTTCCCCAGATATTTTTTTCGCCGGCAGCCGACCAAGCATCGGCCCACTCACCCATGTTGGATGAGGGTGTAATAGGATAGATGGCAATTACTTCATTTATTTTATGAGCTACGTATGCGGCAGCTTCGTTTCCATCTATGGTAACTTTATTTCTTTTCATGAAATTATCTCCAGAATTAATATTATTGTTTTCAAATTGATTATAAATTAACAGACATGAATTTACGAAGACTTTTTGATTGTTTGGTCTCGTTTCGTTACGCTTTTAATATACTATAATTAATAACATTTTTCAAAAAAATATCCGTAATATTTCAACAATCTGTTAAATCTGATAAAAACTATACGCATGTTTTCCTGAACATAGGAAAACGATTTGAGAATCAATCGGATTTTGTTATTTTTCAAATCAATTTGGTAAATGTGCAACTTATATGCCCATTTATCGAATTTTGCAAGATGTGATAAAAATCAGGATGAGTATGATGAGTATAAGGAATTTAAAAAAGAGTGTAGTGCGTTTAAAAGTCCTCTTAAGTCTTTTTCGTACCAGACGCCTGAAAGCGGCATCGCAGTTGCCTCAAAATATCTGTTCCCCATCTTAAATACGACAACTCTGATACGGCGGCTGGTGCCATCCGAGTAATATTCAAACCCACTGTAACTGTTAGTATTGATTGTGAATAGTTCGATTGGTTTCGTCTGTAAAAATTTATCTGTCGATTCTTTTTTAAAAGCCATACTGATTTCTGCGAGCAGGTTCAATCCCTCTTTATTAATCCGTCGTCCGGTAGCACGATCGACTTTTACTTCCTGCAATGTAATGGTTCCTGAATAATCATCTTTGATCAGCCAAAAAAGATATTGGGGGGCTAATGATGGATCGTTAGATGCAAACCAACCTAAAGGTATGCGTGATTGAATAGTACCATCTGCCGATTTAACTACTTCAGTAGCAAGCGGATGGTCGGAAGTGTAGAAAGGAACACCGGCACAAGAAAAGAATAAAACAGTTACAAACGAAAAGAGAAGAAATTTTCGTATCGCCATTATTCAGAATTTCTTAAAAACTTTTCAGATTCAAAAGTGAAAATGATGGACACGCGATGCGTATCATTAAATCTGTCATCCGTAATTCTTGATGTCGAAAATGTATAATCAATGTCAAATTTCGGGAGATGGATACCCGCACCAAAATTTGTAGCCCCTATATCACTGTAACCAACACGGATTGCCGCGATTCGTTTAAAATCAAACTCCATTCCTGTGTGCATATCGAAGCTGACAGGTCCCATGTTGAGATTCGAAGCGTACCTTCTGTTTTCAAATCTAATATCCACATCGAAAACCGGAATAAATTTACCGCCGAGTGCTTCGATAATATAAGCTGAACCAATTTTAAGCGTTGGACTAATTAGCTCATTCGTACCGGTATTCCAAGCGACTAAAGTTGTTGTAGCATCCTGAAAATTTGCACCAAGCAATAAATTATCAACGGGCGAGTATTGAACTCCTAAATCAAACCCAATTCCTGTTGCGTTGCCTACACTCATTTCCCGTCTGATTATTTTTAGGTTTGCCCCGTATGAAAAATATTCGCTCGACTTTTTTGAGTAGGTAAAATATATTGCCCAGTCGGCGGCATTAAAATACGTAATTTTATTGTAGTCCAGTCTATCCGCATCATCAAATATTCCGTTTCCATTTTCATCTAATAATGCCCTGCGTGTATCGGGTATTCCATCAACTCCTAAACGAATTATGCTTAATCCTAAGCTCGAGTTCTTACCGATTGGTAAACCGACAGCAGCATAATCATAATTAATTAAGCTGCCGAACTGCTCAGTATGCATCAACGAAAATTGAGGATAATTTATTTTCGACAACCCCGCCGGGTTCCAGTAGCCCGCCGTTACGTCGTTAGCTAAGGCGGTGAATGCGCCACCCATTCCTAACGCGCGCGCGCCAATACCGATAGACATAAACTCACCCGCATATTTACCAATTCCGGTAGCCGCGAATAAATTGGCACCCAAAACAATAACCATTGCAAAAACAAAATTATACTTTTTCATAGGATCTGCGACTCTAATGTTTTTATTTCTCTATTAAATTGACAAAAACCAACTTAAAAAGCAAATATTTTTAAACTCATTTTGTATTTTTTAGTATTTTAACTCACAATATTTCCGTTTTCATACTGAATTCCTTGATATTTAATAGAATTTTATATATTATACAATTCGTTAAATCTTTACATTATATGGATTCTTTATATATCGCAATCATTGAACCTACAGAGTTACAAACCGAACTCATGGAAAATCAACTTTCATCAGCTCTCGGAGCAAAGACAATTCTGCAGAAAATAAGTCTGAAGGCGTTTGAAAAATCGCTACCGACTATGCATACCATTTATGATTTAGTTCTGATTGGAGAGAAGAACACGTCATCAAAATCCATACATATCGCGAAGTTGCTGCGCAGTAATAATTATAATATGCCTATCCTGCTCTTAACGAATCAAAGTGAGGCAAAACTATCACACATCCAGAATACCTCGGGTATCGATGATATTTTAAATACTGTTGAGATTACACTGCCAACATTTTCTTGGACACTTACAAGCTTGTTAAAAAAATCCGATATCCAGAAAAAAGCAGAAGAATTTGACGAAATAAGGCACGACTTAATAGGTATTAATACACAACTTGCCGGAATAACTCACGAGATTAATAACCCGCTCGGTGTAATCCGTTTAGCCCTTTTTCAACTCCAAAACAAACTCGGCTCTGACGAGAATTTCAATAAATACATACAAATGATAAACGATAATACATTAAAGATAGAATCTCAAATCAAACAGCTAAGAGAAGTCAGAGAAAAAATGAGAACCAATCAAACTATCCTTGGTAAAATACTTTCCATAAAAGCAGATTAGATAAATGCATAAAGTTCTTTTTGTGACTGAGAACTCTAAAGAAGCAGAAGATTTAAAAAATATTTTCGCTGAAAAGAATTCTAAAATCCAGATAAATCAAGCATCGTCGTTTAATAGCGCTGTAAACGCTATTAGACAACAGACGCTCTCTGCTATAATCACACATACGAATATTGGCGGCAACTCTATTCCAAACTTACTTGAAGAAATTCAGCGGAAATCCAAAACTCTGCCTGTCATTCTAATCACTGAGGATGATAAATCCCCAGGCTTAGACGCACCGCACGAGATACACACAAAGTACGTAGTTCCCAAAACAAAAAATTACCTTAATGAACTCACGACTATATTATCGTCAGCTATTGAAGAATATCATATTCCTTTATACAATTCATTGCTTGATTTGAAAATCATTCAAAGCATTGATCATCCGATAATAGTAACGGACCTCGACTCAAAAATAGTATTCTGTAACTCCGCATCCGAAAATTTATTCGGCTGGCAATGCACAGAGATAACCGGAAAAACACTCGGGGAAGTTTTACGAGTTGACCTTAGAATTAACAAAGCCGAAGTTAGCATTAATGCTATAATAAAGAATAATCCTCAATGGCACGGGGAAATTGGCGTAACAACTAAGATCGGAACCAAATTATTCGTCGAGCTCAAACTCAAACAAATTTTAGATGATAATGGCAAAGAGATTGCCTCCGTTGGAAGCTACATAGATATAACAGAAAAGAAAGAAAACGAAAACCGACTTCATCTTTTATCAAACGTCGTCCTTAATGTAACTGACGGTATAACAATTACCGACTTAGAAAACAATATCATCTTTGTGAACGAGAGCAAAGCAAAGATGACAGGTTATACTACAGATGAATTAATAGGTAAAAACATCTTAGTTTTCTCCGGTAATGATCCATTTCTCACGACACAGGCGAGCGATGTAACTTCCGACCTGATCAACGCGAAAATGTGGGAAGGCGAATTAGAAGAAGTAACAAAAGACGGTAAACATATCATCATTCATCTTTCGAATACAGTACTTCATGATGATGATGGAAAACCTTATGGAATAGTCGGCGTTTCGCAGGATATTACCGCACAAAAAAAACTTGAATCTCAGTTGAAAGAATCTGAAGAATGGTATCGCACACTCGTTGCTAGTATTAACGGTATCTTAATTTTTCTGGATGTAAATGGAAATATCGAGTACATCAATAAACCCGCACAAACCCTTCTCGGTTACGGCATTCCAGAAGTCAAGGGAAAAAATTATTTCGATTTAATTATTGCCGAAACATCCGACCGAAAAGCCACTGATTTAATTTTTTTAAAAATCTTGAAAGGTGAATCGGTAAAAGGTTTTAACGGCACTATAAAAACCAGGACAGGGGAAACCCGGCATATTATTTACAACATAAGTCCACGCTACAACGCCGACGGAACAATAACCGGTATAATCGCAAACGGTATCGACGTTACCGAGCTGAAAGTGCTTGAGCGTCAGGTTGCTGAGGCGAATACTTATCTCGAGAACATAATTGAGAATTCAGCGGATGGAATAGTCACGTACGACGTCGATGCGAGAGTTGTAACATGGAATAAAGCTTGCGAAAGAATCTACGGTTACTCAGCCAAAGAGGTGGTAGGTAAGAAATTAATGATGACTGTCCCTGAAGAATGTCTCGATGAGTGGCAAAATATTTATAAAAACGTAATCTCTGGAACTACTTTTAATAACATAGAAATAGAAAGAATTAGAAAAAATGGTTCTAGAATCAATTTATTCATAACTGTTTCACCGATTCGGGACGTAGCGGGTAATGTTATCGGTATATCTTCATTCATTAAGGATATAACTGAGAAAAAAATACTGGAGAAACAAGCATACCTATCGGAGGTTAAGTACCGACAACTTTTCGAGGAATCAAAAGATTTCGTTTTTGAAAGTACGTTACAGGGTAGGTTCATTTCTATAAACCAAGCCGGCGTTGAAATGTTCGGTTATAATGCGAAAGAAGAAGTCCTTGAACTCGACATCGCAAAAGATGTGTACATAAATTCTGATGAAAGGCAAAGATTCAAATCTGAAATCACCGACAAAGGCTTTGTAATCGATTTTGAACTTCAACTGAAAAAAAAGAATGGCGAGCAGATAACTTTAATCGAAACCGCCACGGCTGTCTACGACGATAACAACAACATAATCGGTTATCGTGGTATCGGTAGAGATATTACAGAAAAGAAAATTCACGAAGAGCGGATATTATCGCTGTTAAGCGCCTCACAGGCTCTCGCGCGATCAACCACAGATACTGAGATTTTTAATACAATCGCGAAGGCAATTCGCCGGCTTGGCCATCATCTAATTATCTTAATGAGAGATGGCAATCACCTTAGAATTGGGCGCACAACATTCGATGCTGACATTCTGAAAGGAGCTGAAAAACTAAACGGCTTCCGTTTAGATCAATTTGTTATTCCTATAAAACAGAATCCGAAATTTCAAAATATAATTGAATATAAAAAAACAACTTTTAATGAAACATCAATCGAAAGTTTTATTCAAATCCTCCCGCCCCATCTTCCAAAAGAATTTACTAAATCAATCCTAAAAGAAATCGGTTTCAAAAACCGTTCAATCTACTTACCGCTTATTGCTTTTAATGATGTAATCGGAATTGCGATTATTAATTCGGATGAGTTCACCTCGGAAGATATACCAGTTTTCAATCTATATTCAATGCAGTTAAATGCTGCTCTTGAAAATGCACAGCTATATTCGCGGCTGACAAAAGCGAATGAAGACCTCAAAAAAGCTTACGAGAAACTTCATGAATCTCAAACCCTACTTATCCACAGCGAAAAATTAAAAGCAATTGGCGATTTAGCAAGCGGCGTTGCACACGATTTCAATAACCTGCTCGGAGTGATTGTTGGCAGAACCCAACTCCTACAGTTGCGCGCCACTGAACAAAAAATGAAAAACGACCTGGATATTATACTAAAAGCCGCACTCGACGGGGCTGAAACAGTCAAACGTCTGCAAGATTTTGCAAAACAGAAAGTTGAAGACAATGCTTCGGCTATTGACGTTAATATGATTATCGAGGATACGATTCAACTAACCCAGACTAAATGGAAAGATTACGCACAACAAAGGGGTATTAAGATTGAAATAAAGAAAGAGCTTGACCACCTTCCCATCGTACTTGGAAGCGGCGCTGAGCTGCGTGAGATTCTTACAAATTTAATACTTAACGCAGTCGATGCAATGCCAAGCGGCGGCATAATTACAATTCGCAGCATCAATAAAGACCGGCTTTTCTGTATCGAAGTTGAAGACACCGGTACGGGAATGGACGAAAAAACAAAAGCAAAAATATTCGACCCGTTCTTTTCAACAAAAGGTGATCAAGGAACCGGGCTTGGTTTGGCAATGGTAAAAACACTCGTATCAAAGCGGCAGGGCGACATTAGTCTAAAAAGTGAACCTAACATAGGAACGAAATTCACGATCACATTGCCAAAGGTAAACATCGAAAACGAATCTCAGGCACATCCGATACAGATGCCCCAACCGCAAGAAATGATCGAAAATGCACATCAATTAAGTGTCCTAATCATTGATGATGAGGAAGAGCTAAGAATTTTACTTGCCGAAATTCTACGCGAGGCTGATTACAAAGTATTCCTTGCAAGCGACGGAAAAGAAGGTATTGAAAAATTCAAGAACCATAAAATCGATATTGTTTTCACTGATTTGGGAATGCCCGAAATGAACGGCTGGCAGGTTGCAAAAACCATTAAAGCTCTCGCCCCTAATGTCCCCGTTGTTCTTATATCGGGCTGGGGAAGAGATTTAAAAGACCAGGATATTACAAACACGGGTGTCGATTATCTCGCCTCAAAACCTTTCCACATCGATGAAATCTTCCAGCTATTGATTCAGGCAAAACAATACCTCCAGAAAAAGAAGATATAAACTTTCCGCTTTTATTATTTTTTTTTGTATATTCAAATATCGAACATCTAACATCAGGAGATTATTTTGTCGGTTAAACATTTAAACATACTTTTCATCGGCGATATTATCGGTACACCCGGCTTACAACTCACGGAAACCGTTCTAAATAGTTATTTCCAAAAATACCATATCGACTTTTGCATAGCGAACGGTGAGAACCTATCCGGCGGTAAAGGTCTCTCACACGATGATGTTACGAAACTGACAAGCCTGGGTGTAAATGTTATAACCGGCGGAAATCATCTATGGGATAAATGGGAAACCAGAAAAATTCTTGCCGAGAATAGAACTGTTCTTCGCCCACTTAACTATCCGCGAGAAAATCCCGGAAACGGATATATAATTTATGATTTAGGAGAAAAGGGAAAAATCGGAGTTTTGAATTTACAGGGCCGCGTTTACATGCAACCGCTCGACGATCCTTTTAAGATGGCAGATTGGGCAATAACGAAGATCCGCGAACAAACTAAAGTAGTAGTAATTGACATGCACGCGGAAGCAACCGCTGAGAAAATTGCGCTCGGCTGGTATTTAGACGGACGAGTCAGCGCTGTAATCGGAACACATACACACATACCCACAGCGGACGCAAGAATATTACCGGCGGGAACTGCTTTTATTACCGATGTCGGAATGACGGGTCCTTATGACTCTGTAATCGGACTAAGAAAAGATATTGCGATAAAAAGATTTTTACACGGCGTACCTTACAAGTACGAAATGGCAAGCCACGATGTTCGCTTCTGTGGCGCTTACTTACAGGTGGATACAGAAACCGGAAAAGCTTTGAAGTTCGAAAGCTTCGTCTTCCCAGCTTTTAGCTAAGTATATTATGGCAGCAAAAATAATTGACGGTAAAAAAATTGCAGAAGAAATTAAGCACGAAGTTAAGCATAAGACTCTTCAGCTAAAATCCGATAAGGGAATAATTCCCGGTTTGGCTTTTATACTCGTTGGCGATAATCCAGCTTCACAAAGCTACGTCAAATCCAAAAACAAAGCCTGCGAAGAAGTCGGATTCTTCTCACTAACAGAAAAACTTCCTGTATCGACTTCTGAAGATGATGTTGTGAAGTTAATTCACAAATTCAATTACGATAATAAAATCCACGGCATTCTCGTCCAGCTACCTCTTCCAAATCATATCAACGAACAAAATATTCTTGAAGCAATAGATTACCGTAAAGACGTCGACGGTTTTCATCCAGTCAATGTTGGTAAGTTAGTTATCGGACAGGATTGTTTAAAACCCTGCACGCCTGCCGGAATACAAGAACTGTTGATAAGAAGCAGGATAGATATTTCGGGAAAACATGTCGTTGTTGCGGGAAGGAGCAACATAGTCGGTAAACCAATCGCCAATATATTGCTTCAAAAGCGAAAAGGAGCAAACGCCGTTGTAACAATCGCGCATACCGGTGCGGGCGATCTTTCTTATTATACCAAACAAGCAGATATACTAATTGCGGCAATAGGCAAACCGAAAATTATTACAAGCGATATGATAAAACCGGGTGCGGTAGTAATTGATGTTGGAATAAACCGCGTTCCCGATGCTGCCTCTCAAAAAGGATATAAAATAGTAGGCGATGTAGATTTCGAGTCAGTTATTAAAGTCGCCTCGGCAATAACTCCTGTGCCCGGCGGAGTGGGTCCTATGACGATCGCGATGCTCTTATCCAATACACTGAAAGCCGCAGAAACCCTTACGTACTATTAAAATATTATTCTTAGTCACCATGTCGTATCAAAACATCATCGACCTCTCTTACACCCTAAGCGACAATATTCCTACATGGCCATCGGCTAATAGAGAAAATTACTCCGTCAAAATATTAACCGAATATAAAAATAGCGGCTTTTTTTCCAGGGCGATAAGGATCCCCGAACACCACGGCACACACATGGACGCTCCTGCACATGGAATAAAAGGAAAAGCTACCATCGATAAAATTTCTGCCGATAAATTAATTTCTCCGACTGTCGTAATCGACGTTCGCAAAAAAGTAAGACTAAACCACGATTACCTCCTGGCTACAGATGATATTAGACATTGGGAAAAACTTTATGGGAAAATTGCAAAAAGCTCAGTTGTTTTAATGTTAACGGGTTGGGGAAAGTACTGGAGTAATAAAAAGAAATATTTGAATGAGGATAAAGATAGCGTAATGCACTTCCCTGGATTTTCTAAAGAGTCGGTTGAGTATTTAGTTATGAAAAGAAATATAAACGGAATTGGTGTGGAAACTCTGAGTATTGATGCCGGCAATTCAGATGATTTTTCCGCACACAAGGTTCTTTTCAAGCATAATAAATTTGCGTTGGAGAATTTAGCAAACTTAGATAAACTTCCGGCAAAAGGCGCAACGATAATAATTGCACCATTAAAAATAGAAGGCGGCTCGGGAAGTCCGGTTAGAGTTTTTGCAAAGTTTAATAAATAAAAGAGTCGTCTAAAAAGAAATATTTCTTAGTGAACTTAGTGGTAATAATATTCGGTTTTTTAAAGAGATCAAAACATTCACCACTTAAACACTAGGGGCACTAAGGTTCGTTAAGTTTTTTTAACAACTCCTTATCTTTTAAAAAACATGGATAAATTCTTACAAGCTGCAATCGAAGAAGCAAAGATAGGACTTGCGGAAGGCGGCATACCCATCGGTTCGGTATTGGTGATCGACGGAAAGATCGTGAGCCGCGGACACAACCGCAGAGTTCAAAAAGGCAGCGCGATACTACACGCCGAGATGGATTGCCTTGAAAACGCCGGCAGGTTAACGGCAAATGATTACAAGCGCTCTGTTCTTTACTCCACACTCTCGCCGTGCGATATGTGCAGCGGTGCAATATTACTTTATAAAATTCCAAGGGTTGTTGTTGGAGAGAATATAACTTTCAAAGGTCCTGAGGATTATCTTCGCTCGCGCGGAATTGAGATTGAAATACTTAACGACAAGAGATGTATTGACATGATGAATGATTTCATAAAGAAAAACCCAAAACTATGGGACGAAGACATAGGCGAGTGAAAAATTGAATTTCAAATTAAAAGAAATAGTAATGCGTTATAGCCTGCAGGTCGAACCGACCGCTTTAAACGATTCGGCATTTATGTAATTGGGTGGCGACCCCGTTAAAAACACGGTATCGTAGACTTAAAAACAACGCCGTTAAATATCCTCCGCATCTACATTCCGAGGAACCAAAACCTTCAATAAAATTTTCTATTAATTATTAATCCTACAGTTTTACCTGTTTAAAATATATCCCTTTTTTTACTTGACATTCTAACACCATTATCTTATATTTACTTATTCCTAAACGAGAATTATTCTTACATAATTATTATTATCCATGAAAACAAGCGAAATTCGAAATAAATTAGCTGACAGAGGCTTAAAAGTAACACCCCAGAGGATTACTATTTTAGAGGCAATCCTACATTTAAAAAACCATCCGACCGCGGACGATATAATTAATTTTATAAAAGATAACCATCCCAATGTCGCAACGGGTACGGTATATAAAGTGCTGGATACCCTCGTAGAAAATGGATTAATAAAAAAAGTGAAAACGGAAAAAGATATCATGAGGTATGATGCTATTACCGATAATCACCATCATTTATACTGCTTCGAGTCGGACAGGATCGAAGATTATTTCGATAAAGACCTCAGTTTATTAATTGATAACTATTTTGAAAAAAAAGGAATTCCAAACTTTGAAATAAAAGACCTCAGGTTACAAATAATTGGAAAGTTTAAATAATAACAATAAATGAAAGGACGCCATGAGTAAAAAAGAAAAAAAATTAACGACAGCATCCGGTCGTCCATACTTTGAAAATGAAGACAGTATGACGGCCGGTCCGAGAGGTCCTATCCTCTTGCAAGATTATTACCTGCACGAAAAATTAGCTCATTTCAATCGCGAGCGTATTCCAGAGCGTGTTGTACATGCTAAGGGGACCGGTGCATTCGGAAAATTTAAAGTTACAAACGATATTACCGCCTACACTAAAGCAAAGCTCTTCAGTAAAGTCGGTAACGAGTGCCGTGTGTTCGTAAGGTTTTCGACAGTCGGCGGCGAGAAAGGAAGTGCCGATACGGAGCGTGACCCGCGCGGTTATGCAGTGAAGTTATACACTGAAGAGGGCAACTGGGATTTGGTGGGAAATAATACGCCGGTATTCTTTATCAAAGACCCCAAGAAATTTCCCGATTTTGTACATACTCAAAAACGCGACCCGCAAACGAACCTTAAAAGCCCGACGATGATGTGGGACTTCTGGAGCTTAAACCCTGAAAGCCTGCATCAAGTTATGATTCTTTTCAGCGACAGGGGAACACCGAGAGGCTACAGGTTCATGAACGGTTATGGCAGTCATACGTTTTCCATGATAAACAGTAAAAATGAAAAAGTATGGGTAAAATTTCATTTCAAAACCCAACAGGGGAATAAAACATTCACGGGCGCAGAAGCGGAAGTCCTGAAAGGCAAAGATCCCGATTACTCACAGCGCGATTTAGTCGATGCTATTTCGAAGGGTGATTTTCCGAAATGGAAGTTACAGATACAAGTAATGACCGATGCACAAGCAAAATCTTTCAGATGGAACCCGTTCGATGTTACTAAAGTGTGGCCGCATACAGAGTATCCTTTGATTGATGTCGGAGTCATGGAATTAAATGAGGTGCCTGCAAATTACTATGCAGATGTTGAGCAAGCTGCTTTCGCTCCGGCACACACAGTCGATGGTATAGGACTTTCACCCGATAAACTTTTACAAGGACGCATTTTAGCTTATCCCGACGCTCACAGGTACAGGTTGGGCGCCAACTATGAGCAAATTCCAGTCAACCGTCCGATCTGTCCGGTAAACAATCATCAACGGGACGGCTTCATGAATATCGACGGCAATGGGGGCAGTAATCCAAATTATTACCCCAACAGTTTTGACGACATTGTAGCCGATAAGAGTTTCAAAGAACCGCCTTTGAAGCTCGACTCAGATATAGCCGACAGTTACGACCGAAACCAGAACGACGATGACCATTACACACAACCTGGTGCGTTGTTCCGTAAAGTAATGACAGATCAGGAACGGCAGAATACCGTAAGTAATATTGTCGGTGCTATGAGCGGTATTGCAGGAGTAAAAAGAGATGAAATAATTCAAAGACAGCTATCTCATTTCTATAAAGCCGATAAAGATTTAGCTTTGAGTATAGCCAAACAATTAAATTTTAATTTTAAACCATAAAAAGCGATTAAATATGACAAAAGAAAAAAGCATTAAATTACTAAACAAAGCGGTTGCCGATGAATTATCGGCTGTTCACCAGTACATGTATTTTCATTTCCACTGCGACGACCAGAGTTACATTTTACTGGCAAACCTTTTCAAACGCACAGCCATTGAAGAAATGATGCACGTAGAGAAGCTTGCAGAACGTATTCTGTTTCTTAAGGGTGAGGTGGAGATGAAATTATCCACCGACGTAAAGAAAACCCACGATGTAAAAAAGATGCTGGAGTTAGCAGCATCCATGGAAAACCAAAGC
>CAZOQB010000034.1:19643-22155 GCA_964581995.1 uncultured Ignavibacteriaceae bacterium
GATTATAACAAGTGGGCAAATGAGTGTGCCCAAAATTCCGATTCGGTTTCGAAAAAATTGTTCGAAACTTTGGTAGAAGACGAGGAACGTCATTTTGACCAGTATGATAAGGAAATTGAGAACCTTGCAAAATTTGGCGATAACTACCTCGCACTCCAGTCCATTGAACACAGTAAAAGTGTAGCCTCATCTAAACCGACTGGTGAAGTAAACTGACAAAATTAATAAAAGGAGAGGTTGTCTCAGAAGCTCTCTAAATAATCGATTTCTTCCCGAAAACAAGCCTGCCCTGGCGGCAGGCAGGGTTCGGGACAAGTCGAAATCGAACTCGCCCGCCTGACCGACTCAGTAGGGCAGGAGAACCTGATTGTTTAGTCGGTTTTCGAGACAGCCTCTCTTCGTATTGTATGCAACTCGCGGATGCGGGAAGCAGCACTCTCTCCAAAATAGATTCGAGGCTGGTGGATGACCGGCTTCCGCATTCAAAATTCACTTTAGTTACCGGTGCCGGTGCGTACTTCATTACTAGTAAGCACACCGCCATATTCTTAGAGGGAAAGTACTACTTCCTTTCGGGGAAAGTTGAGAGCCTCAATTTACATATAGGAATTAGATGGGATATGCAGTAATTTGAATTTCAAATTATTTAATTTTATATTTCAAGAAGTGGTTTGATATTGCAGCAGGAGATTAAAAGCTGCATCTAATTTTGAGGGCAGTAAATCCTCAGAATAAAAGTGTTTTTAATGTGTATAATGTATAGATGACGAAATAGATTTAATAATAATATAGCATTCTCACCGCCGGAGTGTTAAATCACAAATTGAAATAAAGGAGGGAATTGACAAATGGGCTATAAAAATACTGATTTTCCGATTAACAAGGAAGAACTAGAGCAGTTGATAATTGATGCTGCCACGCCTATAGATTACGATAAACTAATTGAACAGGGGATCCTAAAAAAAAAGAGAGGTTGGTATAAAGTATTAAAGGCGAATGAATTGCCAAAGGCTGTCCTGAAAAAAGCAAACGCAATCAAAGTTATGAAAAATGGTACACTATTGAAGTTTCATAAACCGACTAAGGCTATATTGAAGTACGCAAGCATTATAAAAAATAAACATCAGTAAGAAAATATGGTTTTCGCCCTAACAATTCGCTCAACCTAACGTTACAACCGCCCGATCTTAGTGGGGGGATCATTATGGCTAACCGGAAAACTATGAGAATATATCATGAAAATTGACTTAAAATTATTGAAAAAAATCCTTGAAAAAGTGGAAGGCAAGCCCGACCTTGAAGAGGAGGAAATATTCATCAATGGATATGATCCTTTTATTGTTGGATGGCATTGCAACCAGCTTATAGAAAATGAATTGGTGAAGGGTATTTTAAGTGTTCCCATGAAAGGGATTCTCACTCCTGTTATCAGTGAAATAACAATAAAGGGTACTGATTTTTTACGTGCCCTTCAAAATGATACTTTGGTTAATAAAGTCAAACGGTTTCTTAAATCACTCGTGTTCTCTGCGGCTTCTACTGGTCTTAAAGGCTATATTGTTGAGTTGTTAAAGAAATCGCCAAATCCGTAACAATCCTTTTAGCTTATTTCTGTTAGACACCAACGAAATTAAAAATAATGATCAACTATATTATACAAATCGCCAAAGACATTGTATCGCCAAAAAATGATTCACGTGAACCAAGTGTGTTTAAATTGCATATTGCATTATCCGAAGAGTTAGATAAACTTGATCCGAGAGATTTTCTACCAGATGGACAATATGAATTTGTCAAAGTCCGTCTATTGGCTCGAATTTGGGCGCGCAAGACTACATACAATAAAATGGATCATTCCGATAGCACTGCCTTCGGTGATAGAGTATTGGCAGTTCTTTCAAAATATGCTGGCGAAGGTAGCCGTGCTGAAACTAGAAAGTTCTCTTTTGTTGCAGATAATGAGTTACGGCAAATAATTGAGCGAGATTACAAAGAACTTTCACTTATTTTATTACCTGCTGGTGCATGGAAAAGTACTGTAATACTCGCAGGCAGCATTTTGGAAGCAATTCTTTACGACCTATTAACTAAGAACTCAACTATTCAGGCTCGTGCCGAATCGAGTCCTAAAGCTCCAGAAGATGCCTCAGAAAAAATCAAGAGCATTCTAAAGGGTTATTGGAAATTGCATGATTTTATAGAAGTGGCCGGCGATCTTGGTTTATTACCGAATGCACGTGTTAATACTTTCGATCAAGTATTAAGAGACTATCGAAATTTTGTTCATCCGAAAAAAGAAATTCGTTCGCAGCATCCATGCTCAGAGGCAGAAGCATTTATGGCAAAAGGTGCTCTTGATGGAATATGTAATCATTTAGAAAAACATATTGCTGGCACCTAATCGTCGATCTTTGTAGCGGGTTTACCCACCAATTTTTATGGTGTGATAATTAGTAGTTAGTTATCCCTTAAAAAGTCATTTTTAACACTGGATAAGACTTTGGTGGTACAA
>CAZOQB010000035.1:0-17863 GCA_964581995.1 uncultured Ignavibacteriaceae bacterium
AGACGTATAAAACAATCAGTAACCCCAACATCCTCAGCTTCAATTTTTAGTTTCGGAATGTGAACACCGTTGCCGTTGTCGGGTGGAAGAACACGATCGCGACAAGAGCCAACAAAAAACAAATAACAAAAAACAAATAACAAAATAGCAAAATGACAAAACAAAAATTGGATTAATGGAGGGTTGGGGTATTGGAGTGATGAAGATAGGTTATTTGTAATTTCCGTTTTGATTTTTGACTTTTGAGTTTTGAGTTTAATCTTCATGGCTTAACTCCAGTCTGATTGCAGATATTTGATTTGTCATTTTGACTTTTGATTTTTGGATTTTAATTTTTGTACTCATAGTTTAAGCTCTGTGAATGAAGAATGATGAATGAAGAATTTCGAATCCGCCTTCGTACAAAAAACAGCACTTCGGTGGACAGGTCCGCCTGCATTTTAAACCTCTACCTCTTTTACTAATATCACACATCGCCATCCTCTTTAATTGTTAATGTGCAGCTATTAAATTCTCCTTAATTGGAGACAGTGGCAATATAAGTTATACATTTTAAAATTGCAAATATTCGCAACTTTTTATCTCTCCACTCACAACTTATTGACATTAAAGGAGTTATAGGTGTTATTTTTAAAAAATTGGGCGGTTACGTAATGAGTTTTTATTTCCCCGATTTCGGGAAGAAACGCTTATACGCAACCTCCGTAAAACGCACGGCTTCGGGTGTGTACGGGTCAATCTCATTCATTATAAAAATTTCATCTATGTAAACCGATGCCTGTTTCCACGAAGTCATTTTATTAATTTCGATGAGCGCATTAAGATAATCGTTTTCATCCTTATTGAATATCTTCTTAATAAATCTCTTTTCATCGTCAGCGTCTATAATGTTTTCGATTGGCTCCAGTTCGCGTGTCGTTTTGGTTTCTAATTTAATCCCGTTTTGTGTTTGTTCAGCAGACTGACTATCGCCTTTCACTATCGAACCAGTAGTTTCTAACTCAATTGAGACTTCCCTGACATGTTTTATTTGTTCACTGGTTAACGGCTCGTCTGTTGCTTTGGCTGTAGCTGAAAGAGTTTCAGTTTCAAACGGACCAATCTCCCGTCTTAAATCTTCGAGAATTATACTTAAATCATCGAACGAAATTTCGTTAACATTCCTTTGAAGCTCTTTATGCAGTCTCTCAGCCACACTCTTCAATCCCTTATCATCGAAGAATCGGATAAGCCCTTTGGTTAATATTGGCGATTTAGTTTCACGTAAACCATAATTAATAAAATCGTAAATTGCAGAAGTAATCTGAGCAAGCTGGTAACCGTCTCTACGGCGAATGAATTCCCGCTCGCACTTCCAGAGTAGAGTTTGAAATTCGGATTGTGTTATCAGTTTAATATTCTTTTCCACTATTATCCGAATGATAATTTCCTTTAGATACTCGTATGCGTTAAAATGCTTTAATGCTCTGGTGATCTCTTCGTTCGATACCTGAGTGGTTTTATCAAAAATAAAGTTATTCAACGTCCACTGCGGACGTATAAGGTAGTTCAGCATTAGATGGATTGCATCGTGAACTGTCTCTAAAAACTCCTTGCGCATAAAAGTATAATTAAGAACAAGTACGGAATTCATCTGCTGTTGTAAACTTACAACCTCCGGATGCGAAAAGTCGAATCTGCTGTTGATGAACTTGCTTTTCAATTCATCGAGTAGCTTTTGTTCTACATCCACGCGGATCAATGTTCTGAGCGGCAAAGGTATTTCGGCAGCTAAGACTTCTTTGACAGAAATTTTTTCTGACCCGCCGATGGTTCGGTTAACCGCTAATGAGAGAAGTCGTTCAATTTCTTTTTCAAACACAGTTTATCTAATCCTATTTTATTATTGATTTAATACGATCGATTTCTTTGTGCGCACCGGCTTTGAAGTTAACGTCAATTCCCGGTCTGTCAATTATTTGTTGATACATCGAAATTGCCTTATCGTATTTTCCCATTCTTTCATAGGCTTGGCCTGCCATGTAGAAAGAGGTCGCAGTCCAATACTCAGCTCCTTTCGCATTTACAATATACGGAACTTTTAAGAATTCTAATATTGCTTGCTGATAATCGCCCTTGTAGTAGTAGGTCTCGCCTAAGTTGTATCGAATCTCAGTTTCGTAATCGCTTCCGAGCAGGTCGAGCATACTTTGTAAATGCAGTATCGCCTGGTCGTAATATTCAAGCCGTGTGTACAATATTCCGATCTTGACGCGCTTATCGGGCACAGATGAATCTTTCGGAAAGCGTTCTACAAAGTCGCGTGTTAATTTTAAGGCTGCATCAAAAAGTTTTGTGGACTCATAAACTTCTATCAGGTTTGTCATTGCATAAGGAAGTATATCACCGGCTTTTTCAGGCGCCTCCACAATTCGCTGATAGTATCGAATAGCATCCTCGAATTTCTCAGCTGTGTAACTTATATTACCGAGTGCGAGTAAAACACGCGGGGCGGCAGTCGAGTTGGGGTGTCGCTTTAGGATTGATTCATACTTTTTTATTGCATCGGGAAGTTTTTTATTAGTTTCTAAAATCATTCCGAGGTAATACTCAGCTAATGGAGCAAACTCTGTTTTATCGTAATCGTCTGCAACGTTCTCAAAGGTTTTTTTTGCACGGGTCAAATCTTGGCTCCGATAATAATGCAGGGCTTTTTCGTATTCAAATTCAGCAATATATTCGACGCTTTTCTTATATTTTTTTTCAAAATCGGAGATTTGATTTTGGGCTTGCTTTAAGTCATCTCGTTTCAACAGGCAGACTATTATTCGGGATTGATAGTATTTTTTATCGTCATCGTTCGTTGAGTTCTGTAACAAGTCTTTATAATAATTCTCCGCTTCCTGATACTTGCTGTTTTTAAACATCAGGTCGGCAATATCTTTAATGGTTTTAGGATCGCCGAATTTCCCCGCGAGTTTATAGTAAGCAGCCGCAGTTTCACCCTCGCCTTGAGCTTTTGCAATATTTCCAAGTGCAATATAAATTTCGGAATATCCACTTTTTGAATCGGCATTCTTCAAACACGCATAATACAAAGGCGTCGCTCTTTGGTACTCGCCTTTTTTGTCATAAACTTTTGCGAGTGAGAGTATTAATTCGTAATCAATCTTTTCAACAAATGGATTATTTTCAATATTCTGAATCAGAGTTTGAAGAAAATTGGCCGCCTTATCATAATTGCCCGAACCAATAAGCGCCTCAGAATAAAGATGTTCCGCACCATTCAGTACCTCTGTATAGTAAAACTCTTCTATGAGTCGCTTTATTACTTCTACGGCATCATTATAACGGCCCTGATTTATATATGCAGTCCCAAGCATCTTCATCGCGCCGGCAGTATAAAGACCGTGAGGATATTTCTCAATTAATTCTGATAATATTGAAATTGCCGAGTCATTCTTGCCAGTTTCATAAAATATTTTCCCTAATAGAAAATTTGCCTCTCTAGCAACTTTCGAGTTCGGATAATCAATATTCATACGTTGATATGTAGATAGAGCATCGGTATAATTTTTTAAGTTGTAATAATTATCTCCTCTCAATTTTATCATGTGAGGAATTAAATTTGATTTTGGGAAACGGCTTATAAATTCGCTTAATAATATTTCTGTTTCTTGTGATGATGATGTTTTTAATTTTAGAGTCAGAAGTTTATACCTTGCTTCATGAAATTTTTCATCCAACGAATAGTTTGTAATAAAATACTCAGAATAATTTACAGCAAGTTTTAGATACGATGTATCGGTAAGTGAAAGGTTTGTCATCGCGTCAGCACGATTAAAAGCAGCAATACTCGACCGGTCGGCATTTATACCATTATTCAAGGCAAGTGTATAGAATTCTGCCGCCGATGAATAATCTTTTAAATCATGGTAATATACCTCTGCCAAATTAAAAGCGACTTCACCTTTTGGTTTTTCGGTCAAAAAATCACCAATCAGCCTTGCTGTTTTTTCGGTTACGGTTTTATAATCTTTTCCAGTAAATATTTTTATAGTCTCTAGTTTTTCTTCCGCAGTTAATGCCTCGAGGTCAGACGGATAATTGTTTATTATTTCCTCATAACTTTGAATCGCATACTCATTAAATCCGGCTGCCGCATAGCATTCCGCAATATCTAACTTTAAAGAACTTATTTTTCGTCTTTGTAAAGATTCCGTAGGTTGTTGTTCCAAAAAGTGAATTGCTTCTTCATAATATTTTATCGCCTGAATGAAATCTTTCAATTCATTTTTCAACAACCCTGCAATGCGTATTAAGGCTTCTGCTCTTCCGTTGTGGTCGGTATAATTTTGAAGAAAACGTTTGCAATATTCAATTGCCATTGAAATGCTTCCTGATTGCTCCGCAGAATAAGATGCCCGAATCAGTGCTTGAGCAGAGATTTCGTCATATTTCTTCGTTACGAAAATTTTATCGTACCAACTTAAAGCTGATTTGAAATTCTTTGCACCATCGGCGGACTTGCCCGCCCAAAGCATTGCTTCATTCAGTCGTTCACTCTCATAGAAAGTTCGTACAAAATTATCGAAACTCTTTAACGCATTTTTAAAATCTGAGGATTCAAAATAAGTGATTCCTAATTCAAAAACCGTTTTCTCTTTTAACGTAATATTGGTTTCCTTGTCAGCAACGACCTTCTCAAGCTGGCTTATAGCTTTAGGGAAGTCGTTTAATTCCCTGTATAAAATACCAAGCTCATAGTAAGCGTGCGATACAGCGGGAGAAATTTTATACTCCTTAACTATTCTTAAAAAATTCTTCTCCGCTTCATCGTACTGACCTGACAAAATATTTATTTTACCCATCAGGATTAACGCGTCGGGTTTAAATTTGGATTCACTTTCTGCCACACGGCGGGTTTCATTTTGCGCAAGCGCAATGTTGCCTTCTTCTAAGTACAGTTCCGCCAGACTTAATCTTGCTGGCTGAACAAATTCGGAACTGCTGTAATCCTGCATAATCGACTGAAGGTTTTTCCGTGCATTGATTAAATCGCTGTCCTTCTTAAAATACTCCGCAGACTTAAGAAGCGCTTCGGGAGCAATCTGACTTTTAGGATGGAACACTTTTACTCTTTCAAAAGCTAAAGCGGCTTCACGGTAATTCTTTAGAGCGACGTAAGATTCACCGACTTTATACCAGGCATCGGCGGCTTTGGAATTATCAGTGTATGATAATGCGAAATTCTGAAAAGAAACCCTCGCTTCTTCATACTTTCTAAGTTTAAACTGAACGAGTCCAATATAATAACGCGCTTCTATAGCCTGATTACTATTCGGATATGCGTTAACAAAATTTTTAAACTGGTCTAAAGCTAAATCATACATGTTGTCGTTGTACAAATTTACAGCAAGCTTGAATTCAGAACTTTCTTTAGTCTCTTGAGCAAACAATGAAAAATTTAACGATAAAAATAATAATAAAATTAAAGAGAGATGTTCGATCCTTTTCATAATTTAATTTAGCTCTTCCAATATTTTTCGATGTGTATCTATTTCATAATTTTTCAGCAAGCTTAAATCTTCTATCAACAACATGAAGTTGTTAAAATCTGTTGTATTCTGGAATGAAATAAGTCTCATAAGGCAATCTTTCGTATCTTCTGCTGACATGTCAATAATTGCCTCCAAATCCTGCAGAAATAATTTTGAATTATCCTGAAACTCATTCGATAATTTTTCATATCCTTCGCTATCCTTCCCGGTTTTATTCATGATCTTATGTGTGTTGAATAAAAATTTTCCCAAAAATATTAAACGGTTAAAAGTATCAACCATTCCGTGCAATTTCGAAGTCTCAATAATCATAGATATTTCTGAACGGTTGCTCAGATTCTTACCGTTCAATTTTTCGATATCTGTAATCAAGCTATTAATTTTATCTTTTTCGCCCATCAAGATATTTTTTTTTATTAATATAATTGAACTGACAACAAGATGCAAAACAAAAATAAAACGACGCCAGTAATAGATATGACTATTTGTCATCTGATTTTTATGGAATATTAAATAGATAATAGATTTAAAAAAAAGCTATTTGTCTTTTTGTCAGGGTGTTTGTATATTTGTATTGAGTTTTTTAAAAAAAACCTTGAAATGTAACAGAAAACCCACATTTAGCATTAATATGGAACATAAGAAGTTATACATAGAGACTTACGGCTGTCAGATGAATGTGGCAGACACTGAGATTGTACAAAGTTTGATGGTAAATGAAGGATACGAACTAACCGAAAACATACATCAAGCGGATGTTATATTTGTGAATACTTGCAGTGTGCGAGAAAACGCCGAGGAAAGGATACTTGGACGCCTTGGAGAATTCAAGCGGCATAAAAAGGAGAAACCTGAAGTAGTTGTTGGTGTTTTGGGCTGTATGGCTGAACGGCTTCGCACAAAATTTTTTGAAGACAACACCCAATACGGAAGAGATAGAATTGCTGATTTAGTAGTAGGTCCGGACGAATACCGCAAGCTCCCAGGCTTAGTAAACAAAGCCTGGCATGGAGAAAAAGGAATTGCCGTCCAACTATCGCGTGTCGAGAATTATGACGACGTTACACCTTTAAGAACTAACGGTAAGAGCGCATGGATAACTGTGATGCGCGGTTGCGATAAGTTTTGTTCGTTCTGCGTTGTCCCCTTCACACGCGGACGTGAGAGAAGCAGACCACTCGAGAGCATCTTATCGGAAGTGAAAGATTTATCACGTAAAGGGTTTAGAGATATTACACTCCTCGGGCAAAATGTAAATTCTTATTCCGATGAAAATTTTGAATTTGCCGATTTACTCAAAAAAGCTGCCCAGGTCGATAGAAACGTTAGAATACAATTCACGACCTCGCATCCTCAGGATATGTCGGATAAACTTATTGAAGTTATCGCTTCTGAACCTAACATCTCCAAGTACATACATCTTCCGGTTCAATCAGGTTCGGACAGAATACTCGACCTTATGAATCGTAATTATACAGCCAGCCATTACCTAAATTTAGTGAACAAAATAAAATATTCGATTCCAGAGGCAGCGCTTTCGACTGACATCATAGCAGGATTCCCAACTGAAACGGACGATGACCATAACCTAACACTCGAATTATTGAAAACTGTAAGATTCGACGGCGCGTTTATGTTTGCATACTCGCCTCGCGAAAACACTAAGGCATGGTCTATGAATGACGATATTCCACACGAAGTAAAAATTAAACGTTTAGATGAAATTATTAAACTTCAAACTCAAATATCGCTTGAGAACAACAAACAATTAATCGGCAAAACGTTTAACGTAATGATTGAAGGTATAAGTAGAAAGTCGGATGACGAATTAAAAGGCATAACAAACACTAATAAGAAAGTTATCTTTCCAAAAAATGGTTCTGAAATTGGAGACTATGTAGATGTAATAATTGAACGCGCTAATTCTGCGACTTTATTTGGAAAAATAAAAAATAATAACTACCGATGATGGAGTAATTTATGAAAAATGTTTTTATCTATCTAGCAATTATAACCCTATTATCTTTTGTTTCAGTTTTTTCACAAACTATAGACCTTGATGTCGAAAAATATATTAAGATGATAGAGCAAGGCGATATTGAAAAAGCGATTAATGAGAGTTCAAATTTAATTTCAGCAAATACTAACAACCCCGGAATTCTTTATCTGCAAGGGAGACTTTCAGCGGACGGAACGGAAGCGCTAAAATATTATCAAACCATACTGGACAATTTCCCAAAGAGCCAGTGGGCTGACGACGCACTCTACTATACTTACCAGTACTACTATGCAATCGGACTATATCGTACAGCGGGTATTAAACTCGACCATCTTAAAAAACAATATCCCGATTCTCCATATTTAAATTTAAAATCTGCAGAGCAGGTAAAAGTTGAGAAACCGGACGAGGCTGATGCAAAGAATTTAGGTATAAACGTAGAAACTCCTAAACTTGATCCACAATTACCGGGCGCTGATCCAATACCTCAGACTCCGATACCGCAAACCGCAAATGTCGATTTAAAACAAACCACAACTAACGACTATACAATCCAGGTCGGCGCTTTCTCGACATTAACAAATGCTGAAAAACAAAAAAAATATTTTGAGGAATTAGGTTACCAAGCTGAGATAACAAATAAAGTCCGTTCCGGCAAAAGCTTATTTCTTGTGTGGGTCGGAACTTATCCTAATGCCGAAGAAGCAGTAAAGGTTAGTTACGACATAAAGAAAAAATACAATATTGAGTCGATGATTGTTCAAAGATATTAATGCATAGAGAAGATTTCCAAAAACAACACGGCATAATCGGCGAATCAGTTGCGATAACCGAAATCATAGAAATTATTCGGCAAGTTGCTCCGACTGATATAACCGTGCTTATAACAGGCGAGAGTGGAGTCGGGAAAGAAATTTTTGCAAAAGCTATGCACCAGTCGAGTAAAAGATCAAACAAACCGATGATAACCGTTAACTGCGGAGCCATACCTGAAGGCATTATTGAAAGTGAATTATTCGGTCATGAGAAAGGTTCTTTTACAGGCGCGAGCGATGCTCGGAAGGGATACTTCGAAATTGCTGATGGCGGCACAATATTTTTAGACGAGATAGGCGAACTTCCGTTGAATACACAAAGTAAATTTCTACGCGTTCTGGAAAGCGGCGAATTCATGCGTGTCGGATCTAATGTTACTAAAAAGGTTGACGTGCGCGTAATCGCTGCGACAAACAAAAATCTTGAATCCGAGGTTCATAACAATAACTTCAGACAAGATTTGTTCTTCAGGCTCAGGTCTATTAATATTCACGTTCCACCTCTAAGAGAGAGAACCGAAGACATCCCGCTTCTGATAAAGCATTTTTCAGAATATTTTTCCAAACGTAACAATATTAAAATCCTTGGATTTTCTGAGGATGCTGTCGAGGTAATGAAGCTATATAAATGGTACGGGAATGTGCGCGAATTAAAAAATCTAATTGAGAGTCTGATTGTAATTAAACAAGGTCAACTTATCGACGCTGAAGATATCAAGAAACATTTAAAATCATTCGATATGAACACGAATGGAACGTACGTCAATCGTAACTTACCGGTCCACACACATAAAACAACAGAACAGGTAGAAAGAGAACTGATCTACAGAGCTTTAATGGAAATCAAAAACGATGTTGTCGATATTAAAGATTTTATTGATAATTACAGCAGAAATAACGATTTCGAATCGAAAAATGTTCTCCCTGCATCTTATATAGAAACTCATAACTCTACATCAGAAGAGGATTTAACGCTCGACGAAATGGAGAAACGTTATATAATTAAAATGCTTAAAAAGTATCACGGTAATAAACGTCTTGCTTCAAAAAAATTGAAGATAAGTGAAAGAACATTGTACAGAAAAATCAACGAATTTGGTTTAAATGGCAAAATATTTTAAATACTTGTTATTAACCGCTGCCACTTCCATTTTATTTTATGGTTGTTATTCATTCAAAGGTGGGTCAGTTCCATCTCATCTGAAGACCATAGCCATCCCAACTTTTAATGATCAAAGTGGTTTCGGTGAACCTGGTTTGCGGGAAATTTTTACTGATATAACCATCGAACGCTTTACGCAAGACAATAGTTTAGGATTAGCTGACCAAAAAGTTTCTGATTCTATTCTCGAATGCACTATCGCGGCAGTCAACGATGAACCTTTCGTAATTGCAGCCGGCGAAGCCGTCACGAAAAGAAAAATTACTATTACAGTTAAGGCAGTATTTAAGGATATGAAATTAAAAAAAACAATTTATGACAAACAGCTTTCAAACTGGGGCGAGTACGAAACATCAGGTGGACCGGAACAAAGAAAAGAAGCGTTCACTACTGCAATTAATAAATTAGCAGAAGATATTCTGCTCGAAACCGTATCCGGCTGGTAAAATACAATTAAAAACTAAAATTAATCGAAAGGCTTAGCAATAACACACATGGCTGACTTTGTAATGACCACATACTTTATTTCTCTCACACTGCTGTTCTTCTTTGGTTCAAGCGGATTTGTGATGATCTACCAATATTTTAAACACAGGAACACAGAGGAAGAAAAATTACCCGAACTCAACGAATTCCCGCTCGTAACAATTCAACTCCCTCTCTATAATGAAAAATATGTCGCAGAACGAATAATCGAGGCTACATGCAACATAGCTTACCTGCCCGAGAATCTTGAAATACAAGTACTCGATGATTCAACAGACGATACAGTTGACATCGTTGCAGAGGTTGTAAAAAAATATCAAGAAAAAGGATTCGACATTAAACACATCCACCGTTCGAATCGGCAAGGGTATAAAGCGGGCGCCTTGAAGGAAGGATTAGCTGTTGCTAAAGGAGAGTTCGTGGCAATCTTCGATGCGGATTTCATTCCTAATCCGGATTTCCTGCTCAAAACATTGCCCTACTTTTTAACCAATCCGAAAATGGGTATGGTACAAACTCGCTGGGAACATTTGAACAGTGAGTATTCATTGCTTACTCGCACGCAAGCGATGGCTTTAGATGGGCATTTTGTGATCGAACAGAACGTCAGAAACAAAGCCGGTTTCTTTATCAATTTCAACGGTACTGGCGGTATCTGGAGAAAAGAATGTATAATGGATGCAGGCAATTGGGAAGCCGATACATTAACTGAGGATTTGGATTTAAGCTACCGTGCTCAACTTAAAGGTTGGAAATTCAAATTCTTAAACAGAGTTACTTCACCCGCTGAACTGCCGTCAGAAATAAATGCCCTCAAATCTCAGCAATTCCGATGGACAAAAGGAGCAGTCGAGACAGCACGCAAGATTTTACCAAAGGTATGGAAATCTGATTTGCCACTTGGCAAGAAGATACATTCTACATTCCATCTTACGAGCAACATCGTTTTTCCATTTATATTATTAGCCGGAATATTAAACGTACCGTTAATTTTTATTAAACATCAAGGGGGTTACGAAAACTATTTCGCCATTATGTCGGTATTCGTCTTTGCTTTCATCGGCTCGTTCTTGTTTTATCTGTATTCCCAAAAAGACATTTATCCCGATTGGCAACGACGAATATTCCTCTTCCCTCTATTTATGGCGGGTAGCATGGGATTTGCAGTCAACAATACAAAAGCGGTTATAGAAGGATTGCTCAGAAAAAAATCAGAATTCGTCCGAACACCAAAATATAAAATCACCGACAAAAAAGAATCATGGGCCGGTAAACAATATACACCCGTAAAAGTAAGCTTTACAGTAATATTAGAAGCAGGATTAGCTCTTTACTGTTTTTTTGGCGTAGTAAGCTCTATCTATTTTCTTGAAATTGCAGCCCTTCCGTTCCAGCTTTTATTTTCGATGGGCTACGGCTTGGTAGCCTCATTATCCCTCAAACATGCCTGGCTTGCGAGAAAAACAAACCGTACAATCATAAAAGAAACTGCTCTAACCCCGGTTGCTGAAAAAATTAATTAAATATATTTGTTTTTTTGCAGATGAATATTTTTCAAATAGAAGAAAGACTGAAAGAAGAACCGACTTCACCGCTATCGGTGCGTCTTGCTGGTTTATACGTTGCGCGAACTCGCGTCGATGAGGCGATAGAATTATGTGTCGCTGCTATAGAACGCAATCCTAAATATGCAACAGCTTATACAATTTTAGGTAGATGCTACGCGGCAAACAAACAATACGAAGCTGCAATATATTGCCTTGATAAATCACTATCGTTATTACCCGACGCAGAAATTGCTAAACGCCTATCCGACAATTGGCGAAAGAGCGTTACAACGGGAGACTCACAGAACGTTTTGGAATCTCTCAAGGCAAGATTCGAAAAGTTGTCTGAGGAACCCGTTCATTCCGAGACACTCACACAAACGGATACTGTAGAGACTAAAAGTTATTTCAAAGAAACTCCCGACCTCACTACTACCGACGTTGAGCAAAACTTGTCTGAATCAGTCAAAGAGCCTATTGAGAAACCAGAGCTGGAATTCTCGAAGACCGATGATAACGTTACGTTTAGTCCGGAACCGACAGAAGAAGCAGCCCCCGAAGAGTATTATCAAACAGTCCAAGATGCAACGCATCCAAGCACAACCGTCACAGAATCTCAAAATATTTTTCCTGAAATTTCCGAAGTCACACCATCGGGCGAAAACACGGTTGAAGTTCAGCCAACCGATCCTATTAGCAATGAGCCTCAAATTCCAACCTCTGAAACGATAGATTCTGTAACGACTGAGGAAGACCAAATTTTCATTCGGAATCTGATAGAAAAAAGTTTATCAACCTCATTTCGACAATCAATAAACGATAATAATCAACAAGCAACCCCAACACCGGACCAAGAGAACACGACTAACGTTTTTGCTAGAGATATTTCACCGGCAATAATCTCAACTACTTTGGCTGAGATTTACTCAAAACAAGGAGAATATAGTGAAGCAATCAAAATATATAAAGCATTAATTTTACGAAGACCGATGGAACGCGAAAATTTTGAACAAAAAATAAAAGAATTAGAAAGTAAAATGAATTTAAAATAATGATGGACCATTGCCATCAAAAGGAATTCTTTGAATGAAACACAAAGACAGTCAAACTACTGCGATATTTTGGTATATTCCCTCATTTTTTATTTTATTTTTAAACGCCATCGTAGATTTATTCATAAACCCCGATCTTCCATTCCTTTCCTTAGAACATGTAATTGTTGGATTAATAAGCAGCGGTGTACTTGCTATCATTACTTATTCTTACCGGACTATTTATAAATCTTTAAAAAACAAGGAGGGGAATTTAATCGCAAGCAACGAAAAATTCCAAATACTTTTTGAGAATGCAAACGATGCCATATTTTTAATGAAAGAAGATATTTTTGTCGACTGCAATTCTAAAACATTAGAGATGTTCGGCTGTAAACACGAGGATATAGTAGGACAGCCGCCTTATAAGTTTTCACCCCTCTGGCAACCCGACGGACGAGAATCAAAAGAAAAAGCCCTCGAAAAAATAAATTCTGCATTTACAGGAAAACCCCAGTTCTTTGAGTGGAAGCACATTAAGTTAGACGGGACACCGTTCGACGCTGAAGTTAGTCTGAACACTGTTGAAGTGGGCGCCGATAAATTATTGCAAGCCATCGTTCGCGACATATCCGATAGAAAAAGGTCAGAGGCAAAAATTCATGAAACCTTAAGCCGCATAAATCTGATAACAGAACAACTACCCGCAATAATTTGGACTGTAGATAAAAATTTAGAGTTTACATCTTCTATCGGTGTAGGTTTACGGAAACTGAACCTAGTGCAAGACGAAGTTATCGGCAAGTCATTGTATCAATATTATCATACTAACGATCCCGAATTTGCTCCTATAAAATATCACCTACAAGCATTAAAAGGTCAGCAAGTAACTTACGAGATGAATTACCACGACCGGTATTACAAGTGCACAGTCGAACCATTCAAAGACATAAACAATAGTATTATCGGCGCTATCGGAGTAAGTTTAGATATAACTGAGGAAAAACAGGCACAAGAAGCATTACAAAAACAGGAAGAACTTTATAAAACCCTCATCGAGCATGCTAACGACGCTATTTATTTGTTGAATGATAATTGGTTTGAATACGTCAACCCTAAATTCGAGGATTTGTTCGGTTATACAAAGAAAGAGGTGTGCAGGAAAGATTTTAATTTTATGAACCTCGTTGCACCCGAAAGCCACCAGATAGTAAAGCAGCGTTCCGAAGCCCGAAAGCGTGGAGAAACCATACCACCCAAATATGAATTTAAAGTTGTAACCAAAAACCAAGGAATTAAGGATGTTGAAGTAAACACGGTTCCCATCAAAACGAAATCGAACGAAGTTAAAGTTTTAGGAATTATCAGAGATATCACCGAGAAGAAGACAGTGGAAGAAGAACGCGTGAAACTACAAACACAACTTGAAATATTCTTCCGTACCTCAATGGACGGCTGCTTCTTTATGCTTGTTCCTGAGGGATTGGAATTCGAATGGAGTGAATCAGTCGACAAAGATAAAGTGTTAGATTTTGTTTTTGAAAACATGAAAATAACAATGGTAAACAGATCGATGTTAGAACAGTATGGAGCAAAAGACGAATCTGAATTAATCGGCTTAACTACTAAAGACCTTTACCAACACAACATAGAATATGGCAAACGCGGACTGAGAGAATTTTTAGACAAGGGTTATATACGAATGATAACTCAAGAACGAAGGTTTAACGGTCAGGTATTATGGATCGACGGGCAGTATGTATTAATGCTTGACCATAATGGCAAAATATTCGGTTATTTCGGAGTTCAAAGAGATGTAACCGAAAAACTTAAAGTGGAAGAAGAAAGGAAAAAGCTTGAATCTCAATTGATACAATCTCAAAAACTTGAAGCTCTCGGAACGCTTTCAGGCGGCATTGCTCACGACATTAACAATATACTTGGAATAATTTTTTCATCAACAGAACTCGCCCGGTTAAAATCAAAGAATCAGGAGATCAACCACTATCTCGAGATGATTTCGAAAGCTGCAAACAGAGGCACAAGCGTTGTCAAACAATTACTATTCTTCACAAAGGCAGAAGAGGCTACACTCAAACCGATATCGCTTACGAAAGTAATTAATAATGTTAAAAACATATTACAACATTCGCTGCCTAAAAATATTAGCTTAGAAATTAAAGTTAATACTAAGACAGATGTGGTTAAAGCGGATCATAGTTTGTTAGAGCAGGTTATTATAAATCTATCAATTAACTCACGCGATGCTATGCCGAATGGGGGTAACCTACTAATCACATTGGACAAAACATTTAAGAATACCGACAAAAAGGAATATTTATTAATTTCTATTAAAGATAACGGAACTGGAATAGATGCGGCTACAAAAGATAGAATCTTTGAACCGTTCTTTTCAACAAAGGATCGCAGCAAGGGTACCGGATTAGGTTTATCAATTGTGCACAGAATTATCAAACAACACGGCGGATATATCGATGTCGAAAGTGAGATTGGAAAAGGATCTACTTTCACAATTTTTCTTCCTGTTTCTGATGAAAATGTTATCGAACCAGCCCCGGTAACCGAACGGCCGAAAATGTTGAAAGATAAAACTATTTTAATAATTGACGACGAAGTGATGCTGCTATCTCTATTATCCGAAATATTGACTGACTCCGGCTATAAAACATATACAGCGGAGAACGGTATTGAGGCATTGGAAATATACAAAAAACATAAAGATGAGATAAACTTAGTAGTCAGCGATATCGACATGCCAAAAATGGGCGGCGAAGAAACATTCAAAAAGCTAAAGGCGCTCAACCCGGAAGTGAACCTTATATTCGCATCGGGTTTTTTGGAAATCGAAAAGAAAAATGAATTTGAAAAACAAGGCGCAAAAGGATTTATTCAAAAACCCTTCAAGGTAAACGAAATATTGGAAATATTCAAAAACATGTTCGACGATAATAAATAAATATGTGTGGAAGGTTTTCACTTAAAAGCACTATAAAAGCAATCGAAGATGAATTTTCGATTGAAACGTCAGACATAGACTTTCAGCCGCGTTATAATATTGCACCCACTCAGAATATTGCAGCCATAATAAAAGATGAAACGAGGAAACTAACTGCACTACGCTGGGGATTGATTCCTTCTTGGGCAAAAGACACCGCTATCGGGAACAGAATGATTAATGCCCGCGCTGAAACATTGTTAGAAAAACCGAGTTTTAAAGATGCTTTCAAAAAGCGCCGATGTTTAATTATTGCAGATGGATTCTTCGAATGGAAAAAAATAGGACAGGAGAAGATACCGATGTATATTTACCTCAAGGATGAGAATCTATTCACATTTGCAGGTATCTGGGAAACATGGAGATCCACTGATGGTAAAGCGATACATAGCTGTGCAATTATTACTACTTCACCTAATGAATTTATGTCATCAATTCACAACAGAATGCCCGTCATACTATCCTCAAAAGATAGAGATGCATGGCTCGATACTTCCAATCAGACAGAGAAAAATTTGATTGATTTATTGAAACCATATCCTTCCGAAGCAATGGATGCATATCCGGTTTCTAAAATAGTTAATTCACCTCTGAATGACATTCCTGACTGCATAAAGCCTGTAATTGATGACCAATGAGATATACAACTACAATTTCCTTACTCATATTTGTTTTGGCTAATGTTATGTGTCTTTCGTGCTCAAATCAAACCAGTGAACTGATGAAACAAACAAGCGATAAAATGCAAATACGAACCATAGAACAGGTACTTGAAGAAAGCACACCACGACTTATGTTGATAAAGGGCGTTGTGGGAACAGCGATTGGAAAATGCGATGACCAGCCCTGCATCAAAATTCTTGTTGTAGAATTGACTGAAGAATTGGAAATGAAATTACCGAAATTTTTAGAGAACTATCCAGTGTGTCATCGAAGAAACCGGAGAGATTAGGGCATACTAAAATTAGAACTCCCCTTCCTCAGACAACATAAAGAAAGAAGGGGAGCTACTACAAAAAATTAAATGAGAATGCTGGTTTACTTCGTAATTAAAAGTTTTTTCACTGTTGTATAACTACCCGCTGTAAGTTTATAAAAATAAACACCGCTGGATAAACTTGAACCATTGAACTCAACACTGTAATATCCCGCTTCTTTAAACTCATCCACAAGCGTTGCTACTTCACGTCCAAGCACATCATAAACCTTGAGCGTTAGGTATCCTGAGACAGGCAGTGCGTAGCTTATTTGCGTCTCTGGATTGAAAGGATTAGGGTAGTTTTGAGATAAATTAAATTCGGTCGGTATCTCTTGATCTTCTGCTATATGTTGCTTTAGTAATGGTGGGCATGGATCTATCGCAAAGCTATTCACGACATTTGTGTAATAGCTATCATCGCTGCCGATAGCTTTCTTTGAACCTGTTATTTGAGGTTTTAAGGAGAGCAGCTTGTTTATCCATTGCGACGATACCGGAACTGAGACCTCAATATTTTTCATATATATGGAATCAGAATTAATAGTCAGCAATGGTATAGCCTTTAGCACTGAGTTATTATTCTTATCCTGAAGCAATAATGATAAGCTTATTGGCACATCCGTTTTTTCTTGAAGCTCCATTGCCAATATTGCCCTGAGAGAGTAAACAATTTTCAACGACTTAGCATCTTTTACCAATGATTTTTCTTTTGTTGTTAACTGCGCCGATAATCCATCGATAGTTAAATTATTTACAATGAGGTCGCTCAGTAAGTTTTCCAATTCAATAGTTTCAGTCGTTCCATCCTTAAACAAAACTTTGATTGAATGTAGAGTAATACCGATTTTAGATTTTGTTTCTTTTTTGCCGACTTCAACCCTACGGGATGAGGTTATGGCTAAAAGTTCACAGCCCGGAGGTGGAGGCGGCGGAGGTGTGGTTACTTTTGCACTTCCGAAGGAGATTCCATACGGCTGGTTAAAACCATATCCATAAATTAATCTTGCATTATCAATTGATATTCGTCTATCGCCTGTAATTAAATTACTACCATAAGAGTTAGAGAAATAATCGACTGACGACCAGGTATTTGTGATCTGATTATAATTTGTTTTATAAACATTTTGACCATCCTGCCATGTGATGGCTACAATACCACCACTGTAAACTGCAACCGATGGATTGGAAAAATTTGCGCCATACAATTCTATAAGAGGCGACCATGTGCCTGAAAATATTCCTGTCTGATAAAAACGTTGATATAAGATACTCTTGCCGCCGCCGCCAT
>CAZOQB010000036.1:0-6284 GCA_964581995.1 uncultured Ignavibacteriaceae bacterium
GAAGGCTATCAGCATACTCAACTACAGTACTTGCATAATATTCTGTATTCGATAAACCACCGATATTTACTATTGATTCACTGCTATCAAAATTCTTTTTCGCCCACATTGACCCATTATAATAGTATAAAGTCCCATAGCCACCTCCTGCCAATATTGAGGTTGATGAACCACCCCAAATACAATTTAACCTATTTCTTTTGTTAATTATTATTTCCTTCCACCTCACACCGTCAAAATGAATAATCAAGCTCGAATCCGAAAATTTTTGAACTATGGGATCCCAATATATATGCCTACCTACTGCATATATATCATTCGGTCCAAACCCATGAATTGCAGAAAGTCCTATTGCTGATTGTATTGGTCCTCCCTCAGACCAAGTTAATTTCACAGGAGCCCATTTTTGTCCGTCATATCTGTACATCATACCTTTGTTTTGATCATTATGTCCAACAACATAAACATTAGTCGGTGAGCTTGCCCAAATATCGCGCATCAGAGTTTGGAAGCTTCCGGGATATGCAAGCGTGTCTATAGTCCATGTGTAATCCCGCTTGCCGGGTTTTGGCGTGTCGTCAATATCAGGAGGTGTTGGCTTTTTACATTGCAAATTGAGAACTGCAACACACAGGATTAAAAATAGAAAGAAGAAGTTTAAGTATGTTAGTATTTTAAATTGCATTGACTGACCTTTGCTTTCAATTTGTTTTTAAGTTTTATTTTCCATGAATAATAAATGTTTTGTATCCGTTATTCCCAACAATGAATGTTTCAACATTGTTAGTCCATGCGGATGTAAATTGTATATTTAACTCAATTTCAACTAATCGTTTCCAGTCCGTTCCGTTCCAATGAAATATTCTCCCAAAAGCACCAACAGCATAAATATTATTATCATCGCTGCCATATATAAATAATGGGCCATCATTATTTAAAATTTTTCCCCACGAATTACCTACTCTTTTATAAACACCATGTCCTGAAGAATATAATACACCGCTTGGGCTCTGCCATAGATAATATCCAAACTTCCAAATTATATTAGAAAACACCACGGTAAAAGAATCCACACTTTGCCAGTTGGGACCATTGAATCTTATCAAACTATAACAAAGGCTATCAGCATACTCACCAATAGTTGTTGCGTAACTTTCTGTATTAGATAAACCGCTAATACTTATTATCGATTTCTGTGTATCCAAATCCATTTTCTTCCACTCAACCCTGTTAAAATAAAATAGTGTTCCATAACTACCGCCTGCCCATACATTATTTGGCTTATCTCCATGAACAGTTTGAAGATGTCGTCCTCTTTGAATCGGTATCTCACTCCATCTCACACCGTCAAAATGTATAATCAAGCTCGAGTCTAAAAAATTTGGCGGCGGTGTGGGGTTATCGTATATTCTTTCTCCTACCGCATATATATCATTTGGTCCAAACCCGTAAACTGCACTCAGACTAATTCCCCCAATTATTATCGAACCCAAATCAACTGCTCTCCATTTATTTCCGTCGTACCGAAACATAGTACCTTGACCGCCTTGATCATTATGTCCGACCACATAAACATTAGTAGGTGAGCTTGCGTATATATCGCGCATCAGTGTCTGGAAACTTCCGGGATAAGCCAGCGTGTCTATAGTCCATGTGTAATCGCGCTTGCCGGGCTTGGGCGTGTCGTCAACATCGGGCGGAGTTGGTTTCTTGCATTGCAATCCGCCTATGGTGGAGAAGAATGCAACATACAGGATTAAAAGTTTAAAATATTTCTCCGAAGGAGTCCCTCGGGAAAAGATTGGAAAGATTGTATCGTTGACCCATTGAAGCATTTGGCCAACGAATAAATTAATAAAGTTTTGAGTTTTGATTTTTGTACTCATAGTTTAAGCTCTGTGAATGAAGAATTTCGAATGACGAATTACAAAAATGCGGGGGGGGGGGCAGTTTTGTGCTGCCTGAAATTTTAGTGTCTTTTTTGTTTACAAACTTTATACACATCGCCAACCTCTTTAATTATTATGTGTGTAACTTTTATTTGCTTGGAACAATATAAACAACCGAAACGTATTTGTCAAGTTTTTTTATAAATCAGCAAAGTGACTGTAACTTGTTTATAATTAAGCGGTTAGACGAACAGAATAAATCGCTTAAACAAGTTTTTAAAACAACCCCTTCACCAACCCACCGTCCACAGATATTGTTGAACCGGTAACATAACTTGCTTTTTCAGAGCACAAGAACACGATCATATTCGCAAGCTCTTCTGGTTTGCCGAATCGTCCAGTTGGAATTTCGCTTGTGTGCTGTTTAATGTATTCTTCCGGCGTAATGTTCCGCTCGGCTGAGCGTTTCTTAATTATCTCCTCTTGCCTTTTGGTAAGATAGTGTCCCGGACAAACGTTGTTCACAAGAATCCCATATTTTGAGTATTGATTGCTGAGAATTTTTGCAAGCCCTAAAATACCAGGTCTGAGTGTGGAAGAAATTATTAAATCATTAATCGGCTGCTTAGCTGTAAGTGATGTAATGTTGACGATACGACCCCATTTGTTTTTAAGCATGTAAGGAATAACCTCACGCGTCATCCTAATCGTACTCATCAAAGTAAGGTTAACACCGTTTATCCAGCTTTCATCTGTAAGGTCGGCGAAGTTGGCAACGGGCGGACCTCCGGCGTTGTTTATAAGTATGTGTACCGTTCCGAATTTATCCACAGTAGTCTGCACGACTTTATGTATATCTTCCACCTTAGTAACATCGGCAACGATTGGTAAAACTTCCGAGTTTGTAGTTGTTGCAATCTCGTGTGTAGCTTCATCAAGATCCTTTTTGTGGCGAGCGAAGATAACCACGCTTGCTCCCTCACTTGCTAAACCAAGCGCAGTAGCTTTGCCAAGCCCCTGGCTGGACGCGCACACGATAGCGACTTTGTTTTGAATTCCTAAATCCATAATAACCTCCAATAACTTTTATGATAATTCTATTTCAAAATCTCAGTAATCCCTACGCGAATCATCATCACTGCGATTGCGGCGAGGAAGAGTGAGGCGACTTTTGCAACTGCTCGCGATCCGGCTTTTCCCATTATACGTAAAACCAGGTCGGCATTACGGAACACTATCCAAACAATAATGAGGTTTAATATAATTGAAGTTATGGTCCAGAGAGTTCCATACGAATCTACCAATATTAGTATCGTAGTCAGCGCTGCCGGACCCATAATCAGCGGTATGCCGATAGGGACTACGCCGACGGTAGTTTCAGGATTTTTACGCGCGGTGTCGCTCGAAAACAATAGATCGTTTATGGCAAGCACAAGAAGAACGAGTCCACCGGCGATGCGGAAGTCATTTTCTGTAATGCCGAGGAAAGAAAACAAAAGTTTGCCGCTGCCTAAAAACACGAGCGAGATAAGCAAGGCGGTCAGCGTTGCTTCTATTACTAGTCGCTTACGGCGTTTGTCTGTAATTCCCTCAGTCAGTCCGATGAAAAGTGGAAGCGTGCCGAGCACATCCATTGCAACGAACAGCGGAATAAAAGCGAGGAGGAAATTTTCAAAAGGTGTCATTTATCCTTCTCTGGATATTCCCTGTGTCATTAATGATTCGCGTATTATTTTAACCGCTTCATTTGGCGGGAGGAGTAATCGTGCTTCGGATTCCCTAACAGCGTTTTCGAGTGTTCCCTTTTTATCTTTAATCCATAACCAAATGTAGTAACCGAGTCGGTTTGAGTCGTTTGGTTCGACTGTCGGAACATCTCGCACACTCAGGTAAGCAATTTTTTCTAATGATTCGGGTGGAAATTCCTTTACTTTTGCAGGCGCTTTAGTCGTCATAAGTTCTTTCTCTATTATCTTTTGAGAAAATATACTAAAAATTCATCTGAATAAAAAGATGTGAGAAGCGTTTTAAAAAACAAAAACCCCAACCGTTTCTGATTGGGGTCCGAGTATTTTCCATTAAGGGATAGAATTAATTCAATCCTCTTCTTTTCAACAGAGCATCAATCTTTGGTTCTGCGCCTCTAAATTTCTTGTAAAGGAGCATCACATCTTCACTTCCGCCCTTTTCGAGTATATTATTTCTGTAAGCGGCAGCAGTTTCTTTATCGAACAACCCTTTTTCTTTGAATGCTTCAAACGCATCCGCATCCAGAACCGCCGCCCAGATGTAACTATAATATCCGGCTGAGTACCCACCTGAAAAAATGTGCTGAAAATTTGTGCTTTGATACCGGGATTCGATTTCAGGTATCAGTCCAATTTTTGTTAGCGACTCCTTTTCAAATACCGCAGCATTAATCTCTTTTGCCTCTATCAATGTATGCCAATCCATATCGAGAAATGATGCGGCTAAGTATTCAACAGTTTCGAAGCCTTGATTAAAAAGCTGCGAGTTGCTAAGTTTATCAATTAATTCCTGAGGCATTGGCTCGCCGGTTTCATAATGCTTAGCATACATTTTTAGAACCTCCGGTTCGGTTGCCCAGTTCTCCATAATTTGAGAAGGAAGCTCAACAAAATCTCTTGGAACCGACCTTGCGTTTGGATACACAGTATTTGCGAGCAAGCTGTGAAGGGCATGACCGAATTCGTGGAAAAGCGTGTTAACTTCGTCCAAGCTCATCAGAGAAGGTTTATCCGCGGTTGGTTTTGCGAAATTACCGACGTTAATAATTAATGGCGTGATATATTTGCTATCCATGGCGGACTGACCTCTGAAACCGCTTGACCATGCGCCGCTTCTTTTTCCTTCACGAGGATAATAGTCTGTGTAAAAAATGCCGATGTGTTTGCCGTCGGCTTCTTGAACCTCGAAAACCTGGACGTCAGGATGGTAAACTTGAATATCATTTCTTCCAATAAACTGAATTCCGAAAAGTTTGGAAGTAACATCGAAAACTCCCTTGCGGACATTTTCCATCTTGAAATATGGGCGAAGCATTTCTTCGTCTAAGTCATATTTTTCCTTCTTTACCTTTTCGGCGTAGTACCACCAATCCCAAGCTTCTAGTTTGAAATTCTTTTCTTCTTTATTGATAATATTTTGCATGTCATCAACTTCAACAGCAGCGCGTTTTAAAGCTGGTTTCCAAAGGTCATTCAAAAACTTATAAACGCTCTCCGGTTTTTTAGCCATATTTCTTTCGAGCACAAAATCTGCGTGAGTTTTATATCCTAATAGATTTGCCTTTTCAACCCTGAGTGCGGCAATTCTTGATAAAATTTTCTTGTTATCTGTTTCATTATTGTTATTGCCCCGATTGATATAAACTTTGAACAATTTCTCTCTCATATCCCGTTTTTCCGAATACTGAAGAAACGGTATAAGGCTTGGCTTCTGAAGTGTGAATGCCCATTTGCCATCGTATCCTTTTGACTTAGCAATCTCAGCCGCAGCTTTTATTACATCGTCGGGAAGTCCGGCAAGGTCATCTTTATTTTCAACGACCAATCCAATCGTGTTGGTTTCTTTCAGAAGGTTTTCGCCGAACTTCAAAGAGAGCATACCAAGTTCCTCATTGATTTTTCTTAGCTTATCTTTTTTTTCTTCGGAAAGATTCGCGCCGCCTCGTACAAAATTTAGATAATAATTTTCGAGAACGGTTTTCTGTTCAACTGTAAGGTCGAGTTTATTTTTATTGCTGTAAATGTGCTTCACCCGCTCGAAGAGCCTTGGATTAAGATTTATATCATCTCGATTCTTTGTTAAGAGCGGTGTAACTGTTCTGGCAATGTTCTGCATTTCAGTGTTGGTGTTTGCTGAATTGAGATTTGAAAACACATTATTCACTCTCTCTAAAAACTTATCGCTTTTTTCTAAAGCTGCGATTGTATTTTCGAATGTCGGTTTTTCTGTGTTGTTTATGATAGCATCTATTGCCGCTTTCTGCTGTTTAATGCCCTCCTCAAAAGAAGGTAAATAATGTTCGAGCTTGATTTCATTAAAGGGTGGAGTTTGAAAAGGAGCCTTCCATTCTTTAAAAAATGGATTGTCCGTGTTATTATTATCCATGGGATAAATCAATCCACAGAAAAGCATGATTGGAGTTAATATATAAAATATTGTTTTCATTTTTTGATTCCTCATTTTAGATGGAGATTATTATTTCTATAAGAAAGCTTCCATTTGCGGAGGCAAATCGTAGTCGGAACGGCGGGATCCTCAAAATGACTCATAAGTTAGCCTCACTTCGTTTGCTAACTCATGTCATTTTGGGAGAAACCCGCGACCATCTTCGTCGGAACGGCGGGATTTGTCCGTCTCGTTCCGATT
>CAZOQB010000036.1:6384-16320 GCA_964581995.1 uncultured Ignavibacteriaceae bacterium
TTTAAATTTGTGGGACGGAAACCCGCGACCATCTTCGTCGGAACGGCGGGATTTGTCCGTCTCGTTCCGATTGTTATCGAATCGAGACGAGATCGCGTCCCATAGATAGTTTTAAATTTGTGGGACGGAAACCCGCGACCATCTTCGTCGGAACGGCGGGATTTGAACCCGCGACCCCTTGCACCCCAAGCAAGTGCGCTAGCCGGGCTGCGCTACGTTCCGAGATGTAATTAAATTTTCTATAAACTTTCTTTATACTTACTACGTCAACCTTACCAGCAGCTCTTCAAAAAATCTCTTTATCTCAATCATATCATTTCTTAAACGATTGTCAGCGGGTTTTTGAGCGGCTTCTTGTTGCATGGGTGTCGATGAATTTGACGGAATAAGCTCAAGCTGTTCACCGGTTTCATCTTCTGGTACAAACGATTGTAAAACCTGCTTTGCCCCCTCGATCGTGTACCTCTCATCCCTCAATAGCTTCTTGATATACAAAATCATTTTGATATCTTTGTTAGTGTAAATGCGGTTGCCGGCGCGGTTCTTTGCCGGTTTCAACTGCTCGAATTCAGTTTCCCAATACCTCAAAACGTATTGCTCGAGGTCGGTAATCTTACTAACTTCGCTAATCGAGTAATAAAGCTTTTTAATCCCAAGTTGTTTCATAAACTGCTCGTATAATTGTTCAATTGAAAAATACTAAAATTAGGTTTTAAAAACAAACGTGTTTACTGATGACTTTCTATCACTGCGAATGCAACTACAACGGTTTCAGAATGAGAGAGGGATATAAATACCTTCTGGTCATTCAGTAATTCTTTCATTTTTCCGGAGATTGTGACAGTCGGTTTGCCGGACAATTCGTTTTGTATCTCAACGTCCTTCCACCGAAATCCTTTACTCCATCCGGTTGATATTGCCTTTGATACGGCTTCTTTTGCTGCAAACCGGGCTGCTAAATGCTGTATGAAATCTTTCCTTGAGTGAGCGTACTTCAATTCATTCTCAGTAAATACTTTTTCAAGAAAATGATTTCCCCAGTCGGTCACCGTTTTTTTAAAACGGAATATCTCTACCACATCCGTTCCGATTCCGACTATCATAACATGTTCTCTTTCTCGACTATTTGAATTAGTTGTTGTATATCATCTACTTCGTAGTCGGCGCCGGAGTTGACCGTCCCGAATGTATCGCCGTAACGGGCAAAAACGGTTTTCATTCCGACTTTAGCCGCGCCGACCATATCACGCTCAGCCCAATCGCCAACCATCAACGCCTCATCACCTTTTACTCCGAGGTTATCAAGAACTTTTTGAAAAGGAACGGGGCTTGGTTTCCGTTCTCCTGTGTCGTCGAATGTTACAACACAATCAAAAATGTGGTGGAGGTTAAGATAGCACAACCTAAGCCATGCCTCGCGTGCGGGTGCATCGGAAACGACAGCGAGCTTAAATCCGCGTTTTGTCAATTCGATGAGCGTCATATAAACGTGAGGGTAGGGAACAAGCGCGGCTTCGCGAGCGCGGCGGTAGGCTATTATTCCCGCCGACAAAATTTTGTAGTCAACTTTTTGGAAAATGTCATAGAGAAGTAAATCGAATACATTTTGAAATTCCATTCCGCGTTCTTTATATATGGCATCGATGCGAGCATGAACCTCTGCCTTAGGAAGTTTCAATCCCGCATCTATCATCGAATTCACAGCCCCTTCTACGGCAAGCCGCTTCATAGCCATAAAATCTACAAGCGTATTGTCAAGGTCAAATACTACTGCGCGTATCATCTTCGTGCCTCCTTTGCCGACCTTGCCAATTCATCTTCTATAAACAGCCGGACTGCCGGTTTTATATAAACATTGTCTAATCCGAATTCAGATATACCCCGTGCAAGCACGGATGTTTTTCTATTATCGAACAACCGTTTGTTTACGACAAGTGTCTTCTTATCTTTTAATATACAATATCCGCCGTCGAAGTCGCCCTTTTCGTAGCGGACTTGTATTCCGAGTTGAACGGCTAATTCTTCAAGTTCTTTTAATAATGTTTCCTGATTCATAAATGGTTTCGTTTCAGCGGCTGGAAAACAACCAGTACTATTATTGTGTAATAACAAAATTGAGCGATGATAGGTACGCCCTGAAGAGCTGCCAACCTGTGGATTAACAACTTCCTGAACTCAACTAACTCGCCTTTTGTAAATAAATCCTGATATATCATTTTACCGTCTAAGACGAGTTGATATACTTCAACAGGAGTGAATATATAAAAAAGTATGGCGCTCATCATCAGCCAGCCGTGTTGTTTGAATTTTAATTTCGTTGAGAAGAGAAAGATAATTCCGGCTATCCACAGCGCGAAGTACCATCCTATAACTACTAGGGAGCTTTTGGAAATTAACCCGAATACAGACCGCTCGACCTGCGGGTTGATATTTGATTTGAACTCAATTGTCCCGAATATTAACAGGTCATTACCTATGACGGCGCGTACGTTTACGGCGCCAAGCCAAAAAATTGCCGAGACTATGATAACAAGCAGAGCAATTTTGGCAGTTTTTGATTCTTTAAGAGTTGGTAATTCGTTCATCTCAGTTAAAAAATATGATAATTTTATGAGAGTTGCAAGAAATGGGCGTTCGCAAGTATTGACTTGCTTTCTATTTTTTTTTTTTGTTTAATTTAGCAAGAGGCTATACTTTGATACAGTGTAATTTGATCATGGAGAAAATAAATGATAAAAATATATAGATACTCATTAACCACTCAGGAGGCGGCAAATGATTCTCCGATTAGTATATTTAATTCTTGTTACGCTGTACATTTCAAACACCACCTATTCACAAAAAAGCTACAAGTATAACACAGACACCTCTTGCGGTGTAGTTTGGTATCCATCGATACAGATTTCGCCTGATTCTATTACAGAAAATATAGGGTTACCGGTAATTGCAGTTCAGGGAGATACTGTACATATTACTTACACATGCAAATTACGCTTTCCATACATCCGCAGCACGGATGGTGGATTAAGCTTTGAAGAGATACGTGAGATTGCTCCGGATAGCTTAATTAATCTATCTAATGAATTTTTAATAACAAATGGTGGGAATTTATACGCAGGTTTTAAGGTTGCGATAGGTTCTATACCTCAAAGTGGTAAAAATTTTTTAATGTACAGTTCGGACCGTGGAACAACATGGTCTGATATTATAAACTTTCCCGACTCCACTGTATATATTACTTATACAATCTGCCATGACACACTTGTTTTTGTTAATGCAAATAAAAAATATTCCCGTCACATAGAAGCTACTACTGATAAAGGTCAAACATGGTTAGTTACAAATACCGATACCGTATTCAGTAATGGACTTGACCTAGCAATGACACCCGGAGCCGTTCATTTTGTTAAAGGGTGGCTTTTCGATTCATCCGGTCATCAATCAGAGTTTGTAATACAATACCGTAAAAGCACCAATTTAGGAAGAACCTGGACGGACTCAATAAATGTTTCAAGCATATACCCCGAGGGATATTTGTGGGGTGGATGGGATCCTCAGATAGCCGCCAGTTCAGCCTGTGATGATTCTCCTAAGGTATCTGTGATCTGGATAGATGCTAAACATGGTTGTTTAACAATGACCGGCTGCAGCATTATGGAAAGACACTTAAATGTTAAAGATTCGGTTTGGTCAAATGAAGTTGTGTTTACGCCTGAACCTCGCGGCACTCGTGATGATATTGCGATTGATAAATCTGTAATTGCCGCCACTTGGACATCAGAAACTATTCTTAATTATGTAGGTTATTTTAATATATACATTAATATTAGTAGGGATGGCGGAAAGACATGGTGTGCTCCCTATAATCTTACGCCAACATCCGACTATGCCGGTCATGGTACAATTGCTATCGCAAATTCAAAAATTCATGTTGTTTATTCCGAATATATCGGTGAGCCAAATGTTGGAGAGTGGAAATTATTCTATCGCCGCGGTGAAATTATGCCGTCGGGTATCCAAAACGAAAATGAAATTATACCACACACATTTAACTTAACACAAAATTATCCTAATCCGTTTAATCCGAGTACGGAATTGAAATTTGAGATTACGGATTTAAGTTATGTTACATTGAAAATCTTTGACATCATGGGAAAAGAAATTTCAGTGCTTGTGAACGAACAAAAATCTCCAGGCAGATATAGTGTTGAGTGGAATCCAAGCTCAGGACAAGTTCTGGCGAGCGGTGTGTATTATTGTCGCTTGACAAGTTACAACCGCCAAACGGGGATGAAGACGATTACAAAAAAGATGGTATTTTTAAAATGAAATTAAGCTGGGAATATACAGAAATTATGTAAAAAAAAGGAAAGGCAAGCCGATAATAGTTGACAAAATAATAAATTGGACAACATAAAAACGGAGTTAAAAAATAGGTAAGTGAGCGCCTCTGAATTCAAGCCCTCTAAAAGCAAAGAACCGAGACGCCCACCACCGTTCACTCACGCAGCGGCGCCCTATCAGCCTCCGCCGCAGAGTAACTCCAATATAAATATTTAAAGGACAAAATAAAATGTGTACTAAAAACAAGAAATCGTTAATGGCATTATCACTGATGCTTTTTGTGTTAGCTTTAAACGTCCCGTCCGCTTACTCTCAGACATGGCAGAATATGAATGGTCCGTGGCTGGCAAATACTTCGGATATGACTATCGGACGAGCGATCGGTGCTTCGAATGCAACTTTATATGTTACTGTAGGCGCAAACATATACCGCTCTACGGACGGGTCTGGCAGTTGGACAATATGCAATTCAATCGGCGGAACTCCGCTGACCATTACATGTAAACAGAGCATTCCAACATACTTATTAGCCGGCAGGGAAGAAAATTTTTTAAAGAGTACTGATGGTGGACAGAGTTGGAATCCTATTTATGCTGCTGATCCGGTTTTACACCCGCTCTCATCTGCCATATCTGCTCCAAATTCAAATTATATGTTTCTTGGAATTCAGAAGGTTAACGGACAATCATCTATGCGAAGAACTTCTGACGGTGGTTTAAATTGGTATACGGTAAATTATTTCTTTGGTGGAGTAATGACAGATGTAAAAGCAGTAACCCCCCATCCACAGTTTCAAACGTTAGTATGGGCTGGTGGTTCAACACCTCCGCCAGGTTATAATAAAGAAGGCGAAACATATCTATATCCTTATACAAATGGCGTCTTTTACTCTACCAATGCCGGCGCAGATTGGAGTAATACAGGTAACCTTGCAAAAAATGTCGTAGCTTTAGTAGCATATACACGGTATATGACTGATTATCTTTTTGCGGCAACGGATGATCCATCTTATCCTTTATCCAAAACCACATCCACACAATCGGAGAGCGCAGTTTGGAGTGATGTAAGTTTTACGGGTGGTTTAATAACCGACATCAAAGTCGATCAGAATAATAATCTCTATGCTTCAACCGCTAATGGTATATATAAATCAACCGACGACGGCGTAACATGGATTCAAATTAATAACGGATTGTATGATGTTAACAATGTCAAAAGCATGGCTATTGATCCTTTAAATGCAAGCAATATTTTTTGCGGTTCAAACACGACAATCTTTAAATCAACGGATGGTGGTTTGAATTGGTTAGATACTGGAAGAATTGGTTTATCTCCGCGTTCGCTCAATCGGTGAGTATCGGTACGAGGTTCGAATCCTCAGTGCGGAGCTATTACAAATTACTGATAACAATTAATCAACAAAGGATTACGCTATGAAAAAAATACTTTGTTATACTTCTGTGGTTTTATTTTTATTTTTCACAGAACATTCATTTTCCCAAGACACCACCGACGGTATACTCTGGGAGCCGCCGATACAGCTGACCGATACAACATACAGTGCCTACATGCCAAAGATTGCATTAAGCGGAGATGATACGGTGCATGTTACATGGAAGGAAGATTTATCAACACATAGACTGCCATACGCAAGATGTATTGATGGTGTTTGGGAACCGCTCAAGGATCTAATCCAGGACACGTTACAATACCCAAGGAGATTTAATCAAAATATCATAACTGCTGAAGGTAATAATGTTTACATTTTTTCTAATGGTGAATCCCAGCAAAAGCGAAATGTTATGAGTAAGAGCACAGATGCAGGCACAACATGGTTTACAACGAGAGTAGGGGTTGATTCTGCTTCAGGTTTACTTTCGGCTAATGTACATCAGGACACTGTATTATTTGTTTATCATCCTGATAATGGATATTCGTACACACCGCCTTTTTTAATGGTATCAACCGATGCAGGACTAAGTTGGATAAAGCGACCCGACACACTAGACGGCTGGACACGTACAGCATTAACACCGGGTACGCTTCACTTAGTACGAGATGTATTTACAAATGGTGCACAGGAAAAACTTTACATGCGAAGCTTCGACCTCGGTAATACGTGGGTTGACAAAGAAACACTTTCTACGGTTGACGGATATTTTGCTTATGAACATGCGCTGGCTTCTAATAGTGTAAGTATAGACTCTGGTTGGATTATGGTGGCATGGAGGGATGCTATGGAATGTGCTGGAATTGTTGGGTGTACCATAGCCGGACGAGAGAGCTGGGATACTGGGAATAAATGGGGTAGGCAAGAAATATATACAGAGCAACCTCGCGGGGCATGGCCTTCTATTGCACTTAACGAAAATAAAATGGTGGCAGTTTCATGGAGAGATGAAATTGATGCTTTAGGGATATTAAATATCTATGTACGAATACGAACACATCCCGATACATTGTGGGGTGAACCTATTTCTGTATCTTTGATTAATAATTATGCAATTATTTCAGATATCACATTAACGAGGGATGCTATACATGTTGTTTGGGAAGAAAAATTGGGTAGTAAATTTCAAATTTTTTACCGTCGCGGAGTTTTTATTACAACTGATATAAAAGAAGACAATAAAGAAATCCCGGAAGGATTTTACTTAAGTCAGAATTATCCAAACCCGTTCAACCCGACAACAAGAATCAAGTACAAAGTACAAAGTACAGAGTATGTGAGTATAAAAGTATATGATGTGTTTGGAAGAGAGGTTGCAACATTAGTGAATGAGAAAAATCAACCGGGTGAATATGAGGTTGAATGGAACCCTTCAGCGTCCTTCGGCTCCGCTCAGGACGGCGGCTCAGGGCAAGTGCTTTCGAGCGGTGTATATTTTATTAGGATGGTTGCTGGAAAAAATATTTCGACAATTAAAGCGATTTCGATGAAATGAAGATAATGGAGTAATGGAGTGTTGGATTTATGGAGTATCGAAATTATTGAAAGATTGGAGATTTTAGATTTCAAAATATTGGATGGCAGATTACAGTAAAAATTTGCTCCGTAGTAGCAATATGTTTCTAGAAAAACAAAAAAATAATTGAAGCTCCAGCAGAGCGACAAGTAAGATTGAAAGTTGAATGTTTTTAAAATTAATTTTATAAATAACGTTGAAAGGAATAGCAGGCAAGCAAAATGTTGACAAAATAATACCGGGGCGGCGTGGTGATTCGTCATTGAACCTGCAGTGCTTGAACAAAACAGGGGTCCGACAGAGCCACACGCTACAGCCGCCCCAGGTTGAATACAACCTTCAGCAAAGTAAGTTTTACGCAGAAGGTTAAATTCTTCTGCCGGTGCAAATGGGTTTGCCATCCCAAAGTGCACCTGCTTAAATGTAGCAATTAATCCAATGATTTAAAAAAACAATAAAAGGAAAAACAGTATATGTTTAGAATCAAAAAAATATTACAATTGGTAATTGCTGCCTGTTTATTTATAACTTCAACAACAGCCATTGCCCAAACATGGACGTCATTAAACGGTCCACAAATAGCAAAAAATGTAAAAGATATATCTTTGAGCGGTGATTTTGTTTACATCGCAGAGAACGAATATCTTTTAAAATCAATAAACGGCGGGACTGCGTGGAAGGCAACTCCGTCAGTTTTTACCACTCCATCCGTTGTTTTATGTAAGCCAACCGATGCAAGTATAGTTATTGGAAGCCGACAAAACTTCTTTAAACGTTCAATCGACGGTGGGAATAATTGGGATAATGTTATACCATCAACGATAGCAGATAATCTCACCCCCCTTCGACTATCAGCATCATCCGTAAACACAAGTAACATGTTTTTAGGTCGGAAGTATGATGCATCAACAAAATCTGTATGGCGAAGTCTAAATGAAGGTGCTCTATGGGAACCTTGTAATAATTTCACATGGGCAACGGATGTATATGATGTAGCGCCGTATCCTGTTAACATTCCAGAACGCAATAATTATATGTGGGTTTGTGGTTCAGATCCATCAGGACAAGAAGTGGTCCCTAAGAATCCATCAGCAATATCTTATAATAAAGGAGCGTGGTTTTCTCCCGATGCCGGTGTGAGTTGGGAAGCTCAACCTATGGGTACTTATAATCTAAAATCAATAGCGATTGTACATAAGCCATACCCTTCACCATATCATCTTTTTGTTGTAACAAGTCAAGGAGAAATATGGAAATCCACAAACAATGGTGTTAGTTGGTTGTTGAATTATTCAACCAGTAATACGGCACGGCTCATACGTGTAAATAACAACACAACACCAAACACAGTTTTACTTGCAACGAGTACTGGAATTTACCGCTCGCTTGACGAAGGCGCCGCATGGTCACAAGCCAACAACGGACTTGGAACAGATATCAATATACTCTCGCTGTCAATTCAACCTTTAAGCAACACAATAATCATCGGGACTGCAAACTCAATATACAAATCTACCAACAACGGTGATACGTGGGTGAATGTTGGAATGATGAATGCTTCCTCTGTTGCTGCATACAGTGGCACTGTCTGGTCTGTCACACGTGACAACAACTATTCAGGGAAATATATCAGTCCTACTTGGTCAAATGTCTCGATTGGCAATGTAGGTGAAGGCTTCCGTAGTGAGCATATCTTATCCAAATCCTCGACAGATCTTTTTGTTTCGGGTGCACTGAACAACGCGGCTTCGCTTTTCCGAAGTACTAATTCAGGGAACAGCTATTTTCCAGTTGTCGTGTCGACTCCTCTTCCTACAAGTGGAAAATTCCTTGGAACAGCTAATAACCCAGGCAACAACGATATTTGGCTTCACGGTGGTGGCTCGATCAATGGTACATGGAGAATGCTTCTGAAGAGCGCTGATGGTGGCAACTGGACGATTATGTCGCCGGTATGGCAACAAGATGGGTTGTATGCGAACGATCTCCTTGTTCTAAATGTGGGCTCGGGCCGACTATTTGCCGCGTTGAGCGACGGTAAAGTCTATCGAAGCGATGATAATGGTGTTTCGTGGGGTTATCCTGCTACGCTCGACCTAAATGTGGAGCCGGACTTTGTAGTACCCGCTCAAGCAGTTGCGGCAAATCCGCAACTACCGTCAATCGTCTACGCTTGTGGTACTAAGGGTTTATGGCGATCTGCTTCTTACGGAGATGCAGGTTCGTGGATTCTGAAACGCACGGATGATGTTAAACGCATTCTTATGCATCCTTCATATAACTCCACAGATTATCTCTGGGTAGTTGCCGCCGGTGGAAATAAAATTTTTAAAACAACAAATGGTGGCTCTAATTGGGTTGAAGTTAATACAGACATACTTCCTAAGCCAATATACGACATCAGGAAGGATATTGGAAACGATAGCCTAATGAACGTTGCAACAGCATCTGGCGTGTATAAAATAAATCCTCCGCCTGAATCGCCTACAAATTTAGTAGGATCGATTGAAAACAATCATCCTAAGATTACCTGGAATGCAAACATAGAAACAGACCTTAAGCTAACTGGCTTTGATCTTGCCCCTTTATTCTGGACAGTAAGTTAAGACATAAAATTAATTAATTC
>CAZOQB010000037.1:0-16290 GCA_964581995.1 uncultured Ignavibacteriaceae bacterium
GGAGCAATAATGATATGACGAGTATTATTTGGATGAATATATTTACCTGAACTTGTGCTCTATCTTTCATATTAATTATTCCCTAAATTTACTGAAAATATAGTAAGCGTTTATTTAAAAGTCAACTATATGTTCAATCCCGCTTTACTCTCGCATTGTTCTATAAAAAGGGTAACCGAAGGGCAAGTGCAAGTTATACTAAAACTAAAAATCTCGGTAAAATATATATCTGAAACGTCTACACGATGATAAGGTCTTTAGTTAAATGAATATAAACTGTTTTCAAAAATTTCAGAACCTTCTGCAAAACGATATTACGGATGTCTCTATTTATTTTTTTGAGCAATATTATCCCTGATCTTCAAAATATCAAGCCACTCTATATTCGCTTTCTTCCACTTTTTGATTAAACGGCGGGCGTACGCTGTCAATATAAAATTTTGGAATTTGGCTTTCCTTGACGGGAGGAAAACAGTTAATGAAATCAAACCAATTAATCCTCTTTTATAGGCTTGAAGCCTCGAATAAAACTTTGGCATTGCCTCAAGCATAGAAGTTACCTGAAGTTGAAAAGGAGACATTAGTTTCGGTTGAAAAACTACATGATGAGCATCATACAAGCTCCAGTCGTAATTTATTAATCGGTTTTCATTTTTAAGTTCGTTGAAAGTATCCGTACCGGGTAATGGAGTGAGTATCATAAATTGAACTGTATCCAGTTTATTTTTTAGAGAAAAGTCGGCAGTTTGCTTAGCAGTCGAGACGCTATCTGTATCTGCGCCAAGGACGAACATTCCGTGGATTCGAATGTTGTGTTTGTGTATGTTCCGTATTGCCTCCCCGTAACGAGCGATGTTTTGGTTTTTATTGAATAGAACCATAGTTTCTTTATTTACAGTTTCAAAACCGATATATAACCACTTGCACCTGGATCTTTTCATTAGACCAAGAAGTTCTTTATCGTATCCAGTTTCGATTCGTACTTGTGCACTCCATGCTATATTTAATTTTTCTTTAATGATTCGTTCTAAAAGAGCTTTCGAATGTTCTGGATTAATGCAAAAATTATCATCATAAAAGAAAACCGGTTTATCGCCTAACATTCTTTTCAGATAACGAATTTCCTCGATAATGTAATCTATCGAATGAAATCTGCATCTCCGCCCAAACATTTTTATTACCGAGCAAAACTTACAATCGAAAGGACAGCCGCGTGACGTTTGTAATGCGATATTGGCTATTTTATTATACTTGCGAATAAGAGAGAAATCTGGAAAAGGGAGTGTATCGAGGTCGTTGAAAGTAGTTCTATCACGGTTGTGAAAAATTTTATTACCAATTTTATAAGATACTCCCGCGATATTTCGAATATCGCTTTTTCCATTCTCTAACCACTCAAGTAATTCGGGGAATGTCAAATCGCCTTCACCACGCACGACGAAATCCGCACCATTGATGAGTGCTTCTTCCGAAAGAAAAGTAACATGAGGACCGCCGATTACAATTGGGATACTTGGGTTGTTAGTTTTAATTCGTGTTATGATTTTATATGCTTCGGTAACTGTACTTGTAATCGAGGAAATACCAACCAGGTCGGCTGTTAGTATCGTTTCCCAGTCGAGTGGAGTAGTGTCTTGATGAAAAATCGTTACATCGTAACCTTTATTTTTCAGCATTGCGCCGAATAAGGGGAGTCCAAGACGTGGAAGTAAATAGCGGCTATAAATATGAAATCCCGGCGCCGAGGGTTCAATGAGGATTATTTTTTTCATAATACCTCCGTTCAAAATTAAAATAAATATTTAATACAAAAACATCGGCTTGTTCAGGAAATGGCGGATCCGAGGTTTGTAGTTTTCAGCATCGTAAAGCTCCCGAACATCTACTCGTTTTTGTCCTTGAGAAATAACGTCAATAGCTACAGTTGTATACTTACCATCCTGTAAAGCAACCATGCGGCCAAAGTTTTTAAGATTGATTAAATCAGCAGCAAGGTATCCATAACTTGTAGAAACCATTCTATCGAGAGCATCGGGCGCACCGCTTCTCATCAAATATGCAACCTGCTGATAAATTGAAAGGTGTCCGGTGCGTTTCTGGATTTCCTGACTGACAATATATCCGATACCGCCTAATTTTTTATGTCCGTAGGCATCTGGTTCACCCGTAATGATCATGTCGCCGCCGATCATCTTAGCACCTTCAGAGATAGTTAATATTGCATATCCGCTTGGGTTCGATTTTTTATCCTCATCCATGAATCTACAAAGTTTCTCGATGTCAAAGTCAACTTCTGAAATAATCGCCCTATCGACATTTGCTAAGTATGCCGATATTAAGGAAGTTTCACCCGAGTATCGTCCGAATAATTCGATTACTGCAATACGCTCGTGCGAGCCGGCAGGTGTTCTTAAAGCATCAATAAAATCTACACTCCTTGTAACTGCGGTTGAAAATCCAATACAATAATCCGTGCCGAATACATCGTTGTCCATTGTCTTCGGAATAGCAACCACCGGAAATCCTTCCTTATGAAGGCGAACAGCATAGCTTAAAGTATCATCGCCGCCGATAGTGATTAATGCATCCATTTTTAAACTTTCAAGCACAGATAGAATATGTTTAGTTAAATCAACGGTCTTTTCTTTTTCTGTTTTTATATCTGTTACTAAAAAATCAGGAATTTCATTGGGCCTGACTTTACCCGGATTTGTACGCGACGTATGGAGAACTGTACCACCCGTCCTATCGATTGTCCTTGTGGTGCCTTTTGTAAGTGGAGTTAAATTCTGTTCAATTGTCTTTGGATCTTGAGGGTTTATATATAACAACCCAGCCCAGCCACGTCTGATTCCGACTACTTCATGTCCAGCTTCTGATGCTCTGTACACAGATGCTTTTATCGCTGGGTTCAAGCCGGGGACGTCGCCACCGCCTGTTAATACTCCTATTTTCATTTTTAAATTTCTTTCTTTTTTATATTCAATTATCTATCTATTCATCGGAAATGTAACAAAATATTTTGATTATTACAATTGCAATTCCTGTTGCTATTTTCTATATTTCTATTATGGAAGCAATAAAAAATCCATATAGAGCTCCAGAAATTTACGGTGATTACTGGTTGAACTCAGACCCGCTACCTATATCTGCATTACGTGGAAATGTGGTGTTGGTAGATTTTTGGGATGCAACATGTCCAGTATGTTTCAGAGGTATTCCTTACGTTCAAGAGTGGGGGCGTCGTTATTCAGAATTAGGCTTGGTCGTAATTGGTGTTCATTCACCAAAATTTCCGTTTGAAAAGAACCCAGCTTATGTTGAAACGGTTGTCAGACAACTGAAAATTCAGTATCCAGTAGTTATGGATAACGACATGTTGATGCAAAATTTATTTCGCACACGATTATTACCTTCCCGCTGCCTTATTGACAAAAATGGATTTTTTCGTTACATACACGAGGGAGAGGGTTCATACCACGCGTTTGAATCATCAATACAGTCGTTGATTGCTGAAATCGGTTACAGGGGCGAATTTCCTACTTTAATGGAACCCATAAGAGAAGAAGATCGCCCCGGAGTACATCTTTATAGAACCACACCAGAAATTTTTGTCGGATATCAGAAAGGAACAATCGGTAATACAGAGGGTTACTTTCCGCAGGCTGTTCACACTTATCATGATCCACATATCTATCTTGAAGGTCGAATTTATCTCGAGGGGGAGTTCTTGGTGAATAAACATTTTGTAAAATTTGAAGGCAATGAATCCGAGGAAGGGAAAATTATTCTTCGCTATATGGCAAAAGAAGTTTATGTCGTCATAGACGCAGTGGGTAAAACAAATTACGAGGTTTTCGTAACTCAGGATGAAAAAGATATAGCGCCAGAAATAGCAGGTAAGGATATTAAATTCGATAATTTGGGTCGAAGTTATCTTCTTATTGGAGGTCCTCAACTTTACAGTGTTGTAAAAAATAGTGAACATAGCGAACATGTTTTAAATCTGTGTTCGCGTTCAAACGGTTTTGCATTTTATGCCGCCTCTTTTACATCTGCTCCGATAACTGAATCTATTTCAAGGAATTAATTGAAAACAAGGATTACAGAGCTTTTCAAAATCCAATATCCGATAATCCAGGCGGGCATGGTTTGGGTTTCAGGTTATAAACTCGCAGTGGCTGTTTCAAACGCCGGTGGTTTAGGAATTATAGGTGCAGGCTCTATGAAGCCGGATTTATTGCGAGAACATATCCAGAAAGCGAAGAGTAAAACAGATAAACCATTCGGAGTAAATATCCCTTTATTGCGCCGCGATGCTGAAGAACTAATTGATGTATCAATAGGTGAAAATGTAAAAATAGTTTTCACTTCTGCGGGCCATCCAGGCAAATTTATTGACAAACTGAAAAAAGTTGGATGCGTTGTAGTTCACGTTGTCCCTTCTGTGAAATACGCGTTGAAAGCCGAGAGTGTCGGATGCGATGCAGTTGTAGCAGAAGGTTTTGAGGCGGGCGGACATAATGGTTTAGACGAGATTACTACTTTTGTGTTAGTTCCTCAAGTGGTTGATGCTGTAAAAATTCCTGTTATAGCAGCCGGCGGAATTGCCGACGGCAGGGGAATGGCAGCAGCATTTGCACTCGGTGCTGAAGGTGTGCAAATAGGAACACGGTTTGCAGCTTCGGCTGAGTCATCGGCTCATCAAAATTACAAACAGGCAATTGTTGAAGCCTCCGACAATAGTACGGTGTTAATTTTAAAAAAAGTTACACCCGTTCGTTTGATTAAAAACAAATTCTCACTACAAATTATTGAAACCGAGAATCGTGGTGCAACCTCAGAAGAACTTTCAAACCTGCTTGGCAAAGGACGTGAACGCATGGCAATTTTAGAGGGCAATCTAGATGAAGGAGAAATCGAAGCCGGCCAATGTGCCGGAATGATAAATGAAATATTGCCCGCGGGTGAAATTGTGAGAAAGATTGTTGATGAATATGAGATGATAGTTAATAAGATAAAGGATAAATAAATGGCAAAATCATTAAACTCAATGCCACCAAGACACTATGTGACATACCGTAGCATTGGAGAATTTTGAAGTTGAAAAACAAATTAAATAAAATATAAATAGATAAAGTATTTGAAAACATTTTTAGACATATTAAAACAAAAAGTAATCGTCTTCGACGGTGCGACGGGGACAAACATTCAATCCCAGAATTTAACCGCAGACGATTTCGGCGGAGAAGAGTTTAACGGATGTAATGAATATCTTGTTCTTACCAAACCGTCGGCAGTGGAAAAAGTCCATTCCGATTTTTTGGAAGCGGGCTGCGACGTAATTGAGACAAACACATTCGGCGGCGCTTCGCTTGTTCTAGCTGAGTATGGCATTGCAGATAAGTCTTACGAATTGAATTTCAAAGCTGCAAAGATTGCAAATAATATGGCTAAAGATTTTTCAAAGAACAGCCATCAACGGTTTGTTGCAGGTTCAATGGGACCTACTACAAAGCTGCCATCGCTGGGTCATGTTAGTTTTTCTGAGATGGAAAAATCGTATTACATTCAGGCAAAAGGGCTTCTCGAAGGAAGTGTAGATTTGTTGGTCGTTGAAACCTGTCAGGATGTTTTACAGACTAAGTCAGCTTTAGCTGGAGTTTTTTCTTGCTTCAAAGATTTACGGAAGCGAATCCCGGTTATTGTCTCTATTACTATGGAACCGACATCGACGATGCTTCTCGGAACTGAAATATCTGCCGCTCTAACCTCAATCCAACCTTACGATATTGATGTATTTGGAATTAACTGTGCAACTGGTCCAAGAGAAATGTCGGAACACATTCGCTACTTATCGGCAAACAGTCCTTTACCAATTTTCTGTATGCCGAATGCAGGTATACCGGAAAACATTGGCGGTACAGCTCACTACCATCTCACACCGGAGGAATTGGCAAATTATCTTTCCCACTTTGTAAAAGATTTCGGCGTTAATATTGTTGGCGGGTGCTGCGGTTCTACGAAGGAACATATAAAAAAAATTGTTGAAGCTGTTGGGTCGTTGTCTCCAATGAAGAGAAAATTTGAATTCACTCCAACTGTGTCAAGTTTATATCAGTCAGTGCCATTACATATTGAACCCTCACCCGTATTGGTTGGCGAAAGGACGAATGCGAATGGCAGCAAATTATTCCGTGATCTGCTCTTAAAGGAAGATTGGGAGGGAATGGTTTCACTCGGACGAGAACAAGTAAAAGAGGGCGCTCACATTCTGGATTTGAGTGTAGCCTATGTCGGACGCGATGAAGTAAAAGATATGAACGAAGTTGTTAGCCGATTCAATACACAAATTACAGCACCGTTGATGATCGATTCAACTGATGCAAATGCAATGGAAGCCGCCTTACAGAGATACGGTGGAAAGGCAATCATCAATTCCGTTAATTTAGAAGATGGTGAAGAACGATTTTCGCAAATATTGAATTTGTGCACGCGGTATGGTGCGGCTGTAATTGCCCTGACAATAGATGAGCAGGGAATGGCAAAGACAACAGCACGTAAATTGGAAATAGTGGATCGTATTTTTGACCTTGCCGTTAATAAATACGGACTTAAACCTGAGAATATAATTTTTGATGCACTCACTTTTACACTCGGTTCGGGCGATAAAGAGTTTACCGATGCAGGCATACAAACCCTAGAAGCGCTGCGGCTTATCAGGCAAAAACATCCTGAAGTTAAAACGAGTTTGGGTGTTAGTAATATTTCTTTTGGACTAAATCCCCAAACAAGGGTTGTGTTGAATTCTGTATTTCTGCACTATGCTATTGAATATGGACTTGATATGGCAATCGTACACGCAGCGAAGATTCTACCGCTGTATAAGATTGGTGAAATAGAAAAGGAACTGTGTAAAAAATTAATATTTAATGAAAGGACTGAAAATTACGACCCCCTTAAGGAACTTATCAATTATTTTTCACATCGAAAGGTAGATGTCAGAGTAAAAGAGGTCGATACACTTCTTACGGTAGAAGAAAGATTGAAGAACGATATTATAGATGGCGATAAATCGAACCTTATTAAAAATTTAGATGAAGCCCTTAAAAAATATAAACCGATAGAAATAATTAATCAGATATTGCTCGGGGGGATGAAGGTCGTTGGTGAATTATTTGGCAGCGGACAGATGCAGTTGCCGTTTGTACTCCAATCTGCCGAAGTAATGAAATCCGCAGTTGCATACTTAGAGCCGATGATGGAAAAGAAATCTACGCAGAAGCGGGGGACGATGGTGTTAGCGACTGTAAAGGGCGATGTTCACGACATCGGAAAAAACCTTGTTGATATTATTTTGACTAATAATGGGTATAGTGTTATAAACTTAGGAATACGGATCCCCATTGACACTATACTGCATGCGGTTGTGGAATATAACGCCGATGCTATCGGGATGAGTGGATTGTTGGTAAAATCTACAGCAATTATGAAAGAGAATCTTGAGATAATGACTGAGCGCAGTATAACTATACCAGTCGTGCTGGGAGGTGCTGCTTTAACGCGAAGATTTGTAGAAGAAGATTTACGAACGATATATGGTGGCTATGTGGCTTATGCAAACGATGCTTTTGACGGGCTGCACTTTATGGAAAACCTTAATCAGTTCAAAACAAAACAATCGACGATAATTCAACCGAGAGAGAAGAAGGTAACGATTCAAGCAAGAGTTGATTTGCAAGCAAAACCCTCAAGCAAAGTATTAAAAAATATTAATATACCCATACCACCATTCTGGGGATCCAAAGTTGTCGAAGATATTAATCTTGATGAAGTATTCGAATACATCAACGAAGTAGCTCTGATAAAAGGTCAGTGGCAGGTTTACAAGGGGAATAAGTCTCAGGAAGATTATAAAATATTTGTAGAGAAAGAAATTTATCCTGTATTCGAATCATTAAAAGTAAAATGCAAACAAGAACACCTTCTGCAACCAAAAGTCGTTTATGGTTACTTCCCATGTAACTCTGCAAACAACGACCTGATTATCTATAAACCAGGCGATGATTTTCAAATCCAAAATCCACAAGAGTGGCTTCGCTTCACGTTCCCGCGTCAGAAATCCGACCGATTCCTTTGCTTGTCTGATCATTTTGCTTCAAAAGACACGGGTAAAACTGATGTTGTCGCAATTCAATTAGTTACAGTTGGAAATGCTGCTTCAGAATTTTCTCAACAACTCTTTTCATCGAATAAGTATAAAGACTATTTATACTTCCACGGATTAAGTGTAGAAACCGCAGAGGCATTGGCTGAGTATTGGCATAAAAAGATTCGAAAGGAGTTAGGAATTGCTGGGGCGGATGCCTTAGATAAAAAGAAATTATTTGTACAAGGTTATCAGGGTTCGCGATATAGTTTTGGTTACCCGGCTTGCCCCAATTTGGAAGACCAAACAAAGTTGTTCGAGATATTAAAACCCGAAAGAATAGGGGTTAAGTTAACAGAAGAATTTCATTTAATTCCGGAGCAATCGACTTCTGCAATCATAGTCCATCATCCTGAAGCGAAGTATTTTAATGTTTAAATTTGTGCGATGGGGCTTGATTTTCGGTTTTTGATACCCTATATTCAATTGAATGAAAGCACGTTTAAAAAGTTTACAAAAGTTAAGGTAACTATATGGGAAAAGTAAAAGAACCAGCAACCACGTACGTTGTGGATAAACAAGGCAAGAAAACAGCCGTTATTCTTCCTATCGAAAAATATGAAGAGCTATTAGAAGACTTGGAAGACCTGGCAGTGATTGCTTCGCGAAAAACCGAGCCAACATATGACTGGGATAACTTGAAAAAAAAGTTGAAAAGGGATGGGATTCTTTCGGATAAAGTATAGGGCTACGTTTGAAAAGGAGATTCGAAGTATACCAAAAGAGTTAACCGATGCCGTTGCAATTCGCATAGATTCTTTTGCCGAAAATCCTTTTCCAATCGGATATAAGAAACTTGCCAAAGAAGACTTGTATCGAATTCGAGTTGGCGATTATCGGATTGTCTATTCGGTTGATACAAACAATAAAGTGGTGATTATTGAAAGAATCAAATATCGAAAAGATGTGTATAGAAAGCTTTGAAGGAAACAAGATGACAAAAAATAACATTGTATTTTTCACATCTTTTTATTATAATTGCAAAGCAAATTTTGAAATTAAGTTTTTAAGAAATATTCATCAAATCATAATAAAACAAGGAGATTTTAACTATGGCAACATTTATTACTGAAGAATGCATCAATTGTGGCGCTTGTGAACCTGAATGTCCAAATACGGCTATCTATGCCGGCGGTGTACAGTATGAATTAAACGGTCAGATGTTTGACGCATTATCAAACGATTTTTATTATATAGTTCCCGAAAAATGTACAGAGTGTGTAGGTCATTTTAATAAAGAACAATGCGCGGCTGTATGTCCGGTTGATTGTTGTGTCCCCGACCCGAAGCATCCGGAAACAGAAGATCAGTTAATTGCAAAAGCAAAAGTATTACATTCAGGAAAAGAATTTGCTGCTTTGAGTGCAGAAAATTCACGCTTCCGCGCTTAACACAATAATTATTTTAATTTAGAAGGTCGGTATTTGAAAAAATGTCCGACCTTTGTTTTATCAGAAAGATAAAATATGAGAGTTGGAGAATACGAAATCTTTACAATTGAAACCAGCCGGTTTGCTCTTGATGGAGGGGCGATGTTTGGCGTTGTGCCGCAATCGTTATGGCGGAAAACAAATCCACCCGACGAACTCAACCGCATCGAGATGGTTACGCGGAGTTTGCTAATTGTTGGCGGAGAGAAAAAGATTTTAGTCGATACAGGTAATAGTCCGAAGATGTCCCAGAAGTTAAAAGATATCTACAAGATTGATACAACTTCTACCAACCTTATCTCATCCTTACAAAAACAGAACATAACCCCCGGCGATATTACAGATGTAATTCTTACGCATCTCCATTTCGATCACGCCGGTGGTTCAACATATAACGATGCCGGAATATTCAAGCCGACATTCCCGAATGCGAAATATTATGTTCAGAAAGAACATTGGAATTGGGCGCTCAATCCGACAGACCGTGACAGGGCAAGTTTTTTTAAAGAAGATTTCCTACCGCTAAAAGAATTTGGTGTTTTGGAATTGGTTGAAGGCGAGTTTGAATTGTTCCCCGGTATCAATTTAATTTTGTTGAACGGTCATACCGCGATGCAGCAAATTCCCAAAATATCTGACGGGAAAAGCACAGTTTTGTTTTGCGCTGATTTAGTGCCGATGTCGTCGCATATACCGCTGCCGTTCATTATGGGTTACGATTTGCAGCCGTTAGTAACATTGGAGGAAAAGAGAAAAATAATGGTTCCGGCTTATGAAGAAAAATGGACATTAGTTTTTGAGCACGACCCGAAAGTTTTAGCCGCGACTATTGCATCAAACGAAAAAGGTTTTGGTGTTGGAGAAGTGATTAGATTTTAAAAATTATTTCAAGAAGTGTTCTCTGAAAAAGAAAAAATAAAAAAGCGCGCGATCGAATTAGGATTTTCAAAAATCGGATTCACAAAACCCGAAAAGTTAGAAGCCGAAGGAGGAAAATTAACTGAGTGGCTTTTTAAAAATTATCACGGTGATATGAAGTGGATGGAGAATAATTTTGAAAAAAGGGTTGACCCTAAATTCGTTTTCCCGGAAGTAAAGTCAGTTATTGTTACAGCGACTAATTATTACACGGATAACCAGCACAGTAATGATGCGAGAGTGGGAAAAATTTCAAGATATGCTTGGGGAGACGATTATCACACCGTTGTCGAACAAAAACTTAACGAACTATTTACCTACATTAAAAGGGTCGTCCCAAACGCTGATGGAAAATATTATGTTGATTCAGGCTCAGTAATGGAAAAAGCGTGGGCACAAAGGGCGGGTTTTGGCTGGCAAGGGAAACATTCACTTATTATCTCACCACAATTTGGCTCTTGGTTTTTTATTGGAATAATATTATTAAATCTCGAACTGGAATCTGATTATAGTTTGGCTGATCAATGCGGTGATTGTACCTTGTGTATTGATGCGTGTCCTACCAACGCAATAGTTGCACCTTATGTTTTAGATGCGAGGAAGTGTATCTCGTATCAAACAATTGAGAACAAAGGAACAAGAGATCCGGAGTTAACGGGTAATTTTCAAAACTGGATATACGGTTGCGATATTTGTCAGGATGTTTGTCCTTGGAATCATAAGTTTGCAACTGTAACAAAAAATTCGGAATTTTATCCCCACGAAGACAACATTAATCCGAATCTTTCTGAGCTTGAAAGCATCTCATCAGAGCAATTTATGGAGAAGTTCAATAATTCTCCTATCAAAAGAATCAAACATAAAAAATTCATAGAGAACATAAAAGCAGTTACAGAAAAACAAAAAGGAAAGTGAAGATGAACGAGAAACATCATAACGTAATAATAATCGGTTCTGGACCTGCCGGGTTTACGGCAGCGATATACACAGGACGCGCAAACTTAAACCCGCTGCTTTTTGAAGGGAGTCAACCTGGTGGACAACTTACAATAACGACAGAAGTAGAAAATTATCCCGGTTTTCCTGAAGGTGTAATGGGACCTGAGATGATGGATTTGTTCCGTAAACAAGCTGAGAAGTTTGGGACTGTTTTCGAGAATAAAGACATCACCAAAGTTGATTTTACGAGCAGACCGTTCAAGTTATGGGCTGGGGATGAACTCTATACTACTGATACAGTTATAATTGCAACAGGTGCCCGTGCAAAATTATTGGATATCGAATCGGAGAAAAAGTATTTCGGTTATGGTGTTTCAGCTTGTGCTACTTGCGATGGCTTTTTCTTTAAAGGTTTAGACGTTGCTATTGTTGGTGGCGGTGATACTGCTTTAGAGGAAGCAATATTTTTAACCAAGTTTGCATCCAAAGTAACGCTTATACACAGACGAAACGAGTTGCGTGCATCCAAAATTATGCGCGAGCGGGCACAGCATAATCCAAAAATATCATTCTTGTGGGACTCAGTTGTCGAAGAAGTTTTAGGCAAAGAAGAAGCCGGCAGAAAATCTATGACCGGTTTAAAGGTAAAAAACGTAAAGACCGGCAATATTATTGAGATGAAAGCCGAAGGTTTGTTCATAGCAATTGGACACGAGCCAAACACATCGATCTTCAAAGGGCAGATTGATATGAATGAAACCGGGTACATAAAACTTATCGGCAAAGGAACAGCAACTAATATTACCGGAGTTTTTGCAGCCGGTGATGTTGCGGATTCTGTTTACAGACAAGCTGTAACTGCTGCGGGTTCCGGTTGTGCGGCAGCAATTGATGTGGAAAGATATTTGGAAGGTTTACCCCGTTAGAGAACGTAGTTCTCTTACTGGGTTTACATTAAGTATGAGGGATGTAAAAGGAAGAATTAATTAAATAACCATAAACGAAGTGATTGTAAAAAGTTTGTGACGTTCTATCCAGCCCCAACTAAATTTTAGCTGGGGCTTTTTGTTATACCTGAGAATATTTTGTATATTTTTCTCAACAATGGTACAATCACTCAATAAAATTTACAAGTTTGGTTCAGTCGAATACGATTTGTCGAACCGAACCTTCATAATGGGTATCCTGAATGTTACCCCCGATTCTTTCTCAGATGGTGGAAAATATTTAAACAGTTTAAAAGCAGTTGACCATGCTTTGAGAATGATTGACGACGGTGCCGATTTTATTGATGTTGGCGGCGAGTCAACCCGCCCCGGTTCTGAATCAATCAGCGTTGAAGAAGAACTAAATCGAGTTATTCCGGTTATAGAACAATTAAGTAAAGCGACTAACATTCCGATTTCAATAGACACAACAAAATCAGTAGTTGCAGAAAAAGCACTTCAAAGCGGCGCAGTAATCGTAAACGATATCAGCAGCTACCACTTCGACCCCCGGATGCCGGAAGTTGTCGCGAAACATAATGCCTCGGTCGTTTTAATGCACACAAAAGGTAAACCGAAATTAATGCAGCAAAATCCCGAATACAAAGATCTAATTCCTGAGATAAAATCTTATTTATCTGAGGGAATAAAATTTTCTGTCGAGAATGGTATCAAACAAATTATTATAGACCCCGGCATAGGTTTCGGGAAGAAACTAGAACACAACATTGAAATTTTTAAAAGGTTGCGAGAATTTCAAGAGTTTGGTTATCCGATTCTTGTTGGTCCATCAAGAAAATCTTTTATCGGAACATTACTCGATTTACCAATCGATGAAAGATTAGAGGGAACTGCCGCCGCTGTGGCAGTCTCAATTATGAACGGCGCAAATATTATTCGGGTACACGATGTTAAAGAAATGAAACGAGTTGCAAAAATAGTTGATACATTAAAGTGAGGATATCAATTGGAACTTTTTAAAATTGGGTTTATTAGTGTTACACTCATCGATATATTAGATATCGCTGTTGTCTCATTCTTATTCTACCGTTTATATCTCATAATGCGTGGAACCATAGCTGCTCAAATTTTCGTCGGACTTCTGCTTATTATTACTTTCTCATTCGTTGCACAAGCAATCAATCTTAAAGCAATGGGGTGGATACTAAGAACTCTAACAGATATTTGGGTAATTGCATTTATTATCCTTTTTCAGCCCGAGTTACGGCGACTACTTGTTATTGTCGGTAAAAATAGAATTATACGAAAATTTATACACTTAGACGTTACAGAAGCGATAGACGAAATTGTAGGAGCAGTTGGTGTATTAGCTCGTAAACGGCACGGTGCATTAATTGTTATCACAAGAGTAACCGGGGTTCGTGGTGTTGTTGAGAGCGGTATATCTTTACAAGCACTCATCAGTAAATCTCTTTTGATATCTATTTTTAATCCTAAGGCACCGTTACATGACGGTGCTGTCGTAGTCAGAGATCGGATAATCGAGGCAGCGCATTGTACATTGCCACTTTCTCATGTCACTCGTATTGGTGAATATGTTTTGGGGATGCGCCATAGAGCCGGTTTAGGTATTTCAGAACAGGCGGATGTTATCGTCGTAATCGTTTCTGAAGAAAGAGGTGTTATTTCTATCGCTGAGGATGGAGTGCTTAAGTCAGGCCTATCTGCACAAGAACTGTTATTTGAACTTAAGGCTCGTCTTGTTGTTTATCCAGAAAAATCCTGGAAAAATATTTGGAGTGTAACAAAAAGGAATGATTAAATCAATGCAATACGATAGGTTTAAAGCGGAGAGGAAAGAAATGATTGAAATCATCCGTGGGCGGGGAATAAAGGACGAGAATCTAATCAAAGCAATGGAAAAAATTCCACGACATATTTTCGTTAGCGATTTATTTATGAACCGTGCTTATGATGATTGCGCTCTGCCAATTGCTTCGTCACAAACCATATCGCAACCATATACTGTGGCAATCATGACAGAGGCATTAAGAGTTGAAAAAGGGGACAAAATTCTTGAGGTCGGCACTGGCTCTGGTTACCAGGCAGCAGTACTTGCAGAAATGGGAGCGCGCGTATTTTCGATTGAACGGCACATGGAGCTTTTAAATGAGGCTCGAAAAATTCTTGATAAACTCGGTTACCCTGTCGTATCAAAATGCGGCGACGGAACAATAGGATGGAGTGAATTCGCACCATTCGATGGAATAATTGTAACCGCTGCTGCACCGGAAGCTCCTCAACCTCTGCTCGACCAACTAGCAGAAGGCGGAAAGTTAGTAATTCCAATCGGTACGTTTGATATACAAGATCTGCACATAATCACGCGTAAGAAAGACAAATTTGAGACGCAGGAAATAGAGGGGTTTAAATTTGTTCCTCTTATCGGGAAAAAGGGTTGGCAGGCATAGGTATAAAATCGGGGAGTGTTCTCTTGAAAAATAATTATAAGGTTTTATTTATTGTCGGTCCAACCGCATCGGGTAAATCTAAGGTCGGTTTTGAGATTGCAAAAATAATGAACGGGGAAATCATCTCGGTTGACTCCCGCCAGAATTACAAATACATGGACATAGGTACAGCGAAACCTTCTAAGGAAGAATTAACCGAAGTGATACATCATTTTATAGACGAGTTATTACCAGATCAAAATTACAATGCCGGCGAATATGGAATAAGAGCAAGAGAACGAATCGATAATTTATTACATAAGGGGAAAAACCCTATCGTCGTTGGTGGTTCGGGGTTATACATTCAAGCGCTAGTAGACGGTTTTTTCGATGGACCATCTGCGGATAATAAGATACGAGCAAATTTAGAAAAGCGAATGGAGATTGAAGGTGCAGAAGCCCTTTTAGGAGAACTTCGTAAAATTGACCCAAAAGCTGCGACGAAAATGCTTCCAACTAACATACGGAGAATAATTCGAGCTTTAGAGGTTCATCAAATTACGGGTTCTACGATTTCTGATTTACAAAAAGATAATATAGAACCGAAGTTTAAGCCGATAATGGTTGGAATCTCCTGGGAACGTGGTGTGCTTTATAACAGGATCAATAAACGTGTTGATTGGATGTTGGAGAGCGGGCTTCTGGAAGAAGTAAAACAACTCTTAGAGAAAGGATATACTTCTAATTTGAATGCTTTGCAGACAGTTGGTTATCAAGAGGCATTCAAATATTTAGATGGCAAGCTGACTTATGATGAAATGGTTGGATTAATTAAACAAAATAGCAGGCGATACGCAAAAAGACAATTGACCTGGTTTAGGAGAGACGAAAGAATAAAGTGGTTTGAAGCGTATGCTGAGGATGACTTATTCACGATCAGCCGTAATATTATCAACTATTTTCAGACAATACAGGAATCTAATTGATTTTTCGGTGAATGTTTAGTATCTTTATCACGGTTTTAACTGCCGTGTTTTTGTTTCAGGGCGTAGCGCAGTCCCAATTTGACATCCGCCAAAGGCGGATAAGTCAAATTGAGAATCCCGCTCAACATAAATTTTTACATTGAGAGGGGGGACCCGGCTACCCAGAAAGAAAAAAGTAACAGGTTTAATTTAACGGGGCGTAGCGCAGCCCGGCTAGCGCGCTTGGTTCGGGACCAAGAGGTCGGGGGTTCAAATCCCCCCGCCCCGACGAAGAAGAAAGTAAAGAGGTCGCGGGTTTCCGTTCCGTCAGAAAGTGACGGAACGAGATCGCGTCCCGAATAAAAATTCGGGACGGACAAATCCCCCCGCCCCGACGAAGAAGAAAGTAAAGAGGTCGCGGGTTTCCGTTCC
>CAZOQB010000038.1:0-15163 GCA_964581995.1 uncultured Ignavibacteriaceae bacterium
ACACTCACAACACCGGTAACGCTGAACCTTCCGTTTTGCATTACACCATAATTAGCAACCGGTAACTGTACGCTACCAATTTGGAACAAAATATTCTTTGCTAATTTAAGTCTTGGACAAGAAAAAGTTTTTCAATGAAACGAAGTAAGGGGCTCTAAAAAAAGGGAATATTGTCGGTTTTTAGACATATTTCAAATAAAAAGTTGAATCACCAAAAAACTTTTTCCGACAACATCCCCCAACTCATAAGACTGTAACAATAATAAACTGCTACATTAACTTTTTCTCGTCAATCTTCAAAGAAGCATCTTTCAAACGAGATAAAACTTCCTTGGCATCGTAAATTTTACCATTCTCCAGATTATAACGCTTCGGCTGTGAAAGCGCAGGAATCAAATATTCCTCAGTTGTACTTTCAACATAAAGGAATACGGAAGCAAGAACCGGAATTTTTAAGAATATTATTTTATATGGCACTTTTATTCCTTTGTCTTCCAGCAGCTTCGGAAGTTGACGCAGTACACTTGCAGTCACTTGTGTAGTTCTGACATTACCAAACTCACCGGCAATCCATTTGCCGTCCCTTTCGATAATTTCGAGCTTCACTTTTGTTTCACCGTTTGAAATAACCGGGAACCAAAGTGTCTTTGTATCGATGAGTATCGGTTTTATTTTGCCGTCGCGATATTCTTTTAAATCTTTCAATCCGATCATCATTACTTGCAGCGGATCACCCAGTTGGGCGGCCTGAGCTTCCTTTAGAGTTTTAAACCCGAATCTGGTAATGTTTTTTTCCGTCATCATATCGTTGATATAATTACTGAGAGACTTTTTAGCAAATTCTATAACAGGCTTATCAACCATAATCTGACTGAAAAGCGTATCCCATGCAAAAATCATCAAACATGACAATAGAAGTGTTGCTACTATCTTCTTAAAATATTTATTTGATTTCATATTGTTTCCCTTTCATAACTATATTATTATGGACCTGTGTAGTCGAAATCGTAAAAACTATTTCCCCAAGTGTGGCTGGCATCATCGACAAAAGCATCGTAAGTCGTAACAGCATCTTCCCCACCTGGCACCGCAGTGCATTGAGTTCCTACTTTGCTACAATCTTCCGGCAAAGGGTTATAGTATGCTACATACCGTTGACCACCTGCCTCAGCATATCCATAAGCGACGACCACGTGACCGCCACTCCAACCTACCGGTTTCCACCACCAGACAACCATAATTGGACTTTTACAACAAAACATCGCAGTCGATATTGTTTTTTTTAAATTGTCCCATGACAAACTTGAAGCAACATACTGATAATTAAAGTTCCAGTGGGTCCAGTTATTCTGTATGTCGCTGATAGTAGCACCCCAATCGCCACCCCAACCGGGACAGTCACCCGTGCAGCCAGTGCAACAATCGGGTGGAATGCCATGGACAAAATTAGCCGACTGACACTGATCGACACGATGACCGTAATATTCCGAAATCATTTCTGTGCTTGCAGCCCAGCACCACCAATCCCTGTGCTGGGGAATTAGCCTAACGTTTACGCTGGATAGTTTCTGAGGGCTGCAACACCCGGCTAACAGGACTACCACCAATACAAACAACATTGTAGAGATAATTATTTTGGTCTTCATAAGAACCTCCTAAATTTTATGTGATTGATATACCGGCTTGATGACCGGTTAATGATAGTTTAAAAGATAGAATTATGTATGTGATAATCTGTAATCATAACGTAGTATATGGATTACAAATCTTTCGGGGGGCTAAAATTTCTCTAATAATATATAACTGCGATATATAAAAGTCAAGTAAAAATGGCAAAATATTGCGTAATATGGAAAAATAAATACGAGTTATTTCTTATCTCCCTTCGAATTTTAACTATTTTTTAAGGTATCCCGAAAAACCCAAAAACCCTAACAGACCTAATTTGTTGAGAGCCATATTATTATGTCACTAAATTTGTTTATTATGTATAATTACACAAGATGCCCACCGTTTATCGGCGGAATGTTAAACAGATTAAACGGTTGGGTTGAAGAACTTAATCGGGAACAAATCTAGATAGTTCCAATTCTTTCGCGGATAGCTTTTTCAATCAAACCAAGAACAAGTGCATTCGCATTTCTTATTTCAACTCTTCGCATAAAAACTACAGAATATTCCTGAATCAATACAGTGAGAATATAAAAAGTTGTTGTGAATAAGTCAAGAAGTCAGGGTTCTTCACTTTTCCTGTTCAAAGTGGGCAGAGCTAAAATACAAAAATTTAATACAGGAGCTCTTTATTTATCCATTTTATTATTGTTTCAGCTATTTCCGGTCTAACTTTTTTGAATGTATGGTCATCCTGAAACGCTTGAATTTTAACATTTTCTGCTTTTTCCTTTTGTAGTGTTCGGTACAGAGGCAAAACAATATTGTCAATAGTAACTCCAGTATCATCCCACCCGGCAATTAAAAGAATTTCCTTTGATGCCAGGATAGGTGCTGCTCTTCTTAAGTCTAAAGTAGGTTCAATGTTCTCGATTCCTATCTCAGCAATCTCTTTCGGCAGCGCTCCCATATCAAATCTTACCGGACCATTTGGCGCTTTAAGCCCTTCAAACATTTCGTCAATCATTTTGGCAAATTCCGGGTTACGTGCATACTCTCTTATAAACTCACCGTGGTCATTCCCAGCAATTGAAAAAACAGCTTTTACTTCAGTATGATTGGCTGCATACGTTAATGCCATGCCGCCGCCAAAAGAATATCCGCCTAATAATATTTTGCTCGTATCTATTTTGAACTCATTTACTGTAGTTTGTTGACAGATGAAATCGTAAGCCGCTTTTATATCCTTCTGAGCGTTTTGAAAGCTACAAAGTCCTTCGCTTTGGTGACGGCCGCTGCATCTTTGTAATCTTCATCAAGAAGATGCTGAGCCATTTCTAAGAAATCAGAGAACAATTCGCCGTGCACGAGTTCTTTTTGTGTTTCAAGATAACCTGCCGCAACATCCACTCTTAGCGAGTCAACTACTCCAGCAAGGCGTATTGCTTGGAAGCCTTCATAACCACCATTGCTTATTATCTCTTCACATTGCTTGACATAAGGAGAATGATCTCCAGCGATGCGGTGAATGAGTGCACGGGCACGAGTGTTAAAACGGACAAGTTCTCCCTCTGGAAGATCAGATACATCGTCCTCAGCCGAGCGTCCACGCAACGATTGAAATTCTTGGTAAACGGCATCAACCTGTTTTAGTATTTGTTCGTTAATGATCATTCTTCTCTTTTTCCTATTAAAGTGGTTATGCTGCAACCATTTTTTAGTCTTCTGATTTGGGTGCTTCTGGTAATTCAAGTGCTTTAATTGTTCCATTTGCATTTCCAGCGATTCCTTTTATTGAGCTGTACATATGATTGGTATTCAGTATTACTTTTTGAATCTGCTTCTCTCGCTTTCCAGATACCATCCATAGCTCTTTTTTCGCTGTCAAGGTCGGAATTCATTTGAACGAAACCTTCTACGATTGCTTCGACCTGCATTCTAAATTCATTTCCAGTCAAAAAATCATAGAGCATATTCATCTTATCGCCTTTGTTTTCTTGAGTAGCAACAGCAGCGTTTAATAGAACAACTGATTCTCTTAATACAAAACAAAGACCTTTGAATTCTTCAAAAGTGCAAATCCATATTCCATCTTTTTGGCACATTCGTTCCATTTCTTTGGGTAAAATGTCAGTAACAAGGACACCAAACATAGCACCTTTTTCACGCATATCCGTTTTGAATTTCTCAATCCAAGCAGGCTGGAAGTCTTTAGTTCTTTTGCTTTCATAATATATAGAGCCACAATTCTGTTTCGATCTTGTGTTTACTAATTGAATACCATCGGCACCTCTGACACCCTTTTTGATTTCTTCAATAGTGTCTAGCGGAAACTTCGTCTTAAGCCATTCTTCAATTGCCAATTCTTGGACTTCACCCTGTAATTGCATTGAGCCTTGTTCTGCTTTTCTCTGCGCCTCTTTGAGTTGATTTTTAAGCTGCTCGATTACTTGTTCTTTTTCTGAAACTTTAAGTTGAGATTTCTCCTCAACTTCTCTTCGTATTGTAACCCTTGCCTCACTTACCTTTTGTGTAATCTTTTCTTCTGCCTCGGCTTCTATCTTTTCTTTTAATTCATCTTTTTCTCTCTTAATTCTTGTAAGTTCAGCTTTCGTTTTATTAAAATCCTTTGTTTCATCAATCTTCTCTTGTAATTGGTCTTTATATGATTGAATTTCATCGGATTTTTCGGTTGACACTTCCTCTCTTATTTTCTTTTCTATTTTAGATTTTTCTGTTGCAAGTTTTTCCTTTACTCCCTTTTCGATCGATTCATCAAATTCAGCCTTTTGCTTTTTAAGCTCATCTTGCTCTTTCTTGAGAGCAGATTCTTTCTGTTCATACTGTTTTTGCTGCTCGACTAGCTTCGCATTAAATTCTTTCTTTATTTCTTCCTGCAATTGATGATACAGAATTTCATTCACATCGATTTCTTGCCCACAATTTGGACATTTAATATGTGTAGTTTCTTGTGCCATTATTGGACTCTATAAATTATGTGTGTACTTGTAAGAATGCTCTCTTTATGGTTGCGGCATAACGGTGTTGTGGCTAAGGCGCAGCCCAAAGCTAAAATGTCAAATTTGTTAAACTATTTTTATAATTAGAAATATCTTTCATAGCAAAACTACCTTGAACAAGAAACTTGACACGGAACGACTAACATTAAAATTGCCAAATGCCGAATGCGATTACGCTGTCGCCTTGAGCCACGTGTTAGGCATAACATAAATACTAATCTTTCCAAAGATCTTTCCAGTCTTCAATTATAATATTAAGCACTGTGTCTTTTTCTACTATAAAAGTAAATTTTGGTGGAATTTTACCATCTAGGTTTACGGCTTCTGTATCCCAAGAACCGCGTGTAATCTTAAATTCTAATTTTGTCGAATCACTAAAGGAAAATGTTTTTTGCCAGCTACCATCTTTTTGAGGTAATAATGGAATCCCATACCTTACCCATTGACCAAGATATTGATGATTACCAATAATAAAAATCTGAGAGCCACCAGGTAAATAATTTGGTTTAACACTTATAGTAATTTTTCTATTCGTTTCTTTATTAGAATATTGTTTCCAATTTATATTAATCTTATCAAGTGAGTCATCCCAGTATGCAGTAAATCCTTCTGCAAATAACCATTCAATCAAATCTCTTATATCAACAAAACGATTTGCAAGAACAATTGCACCGATTTTTGTCTCAGGGCTGAAGAGCATATAAGAAGATATTCCCGGATCAGCACCGGTGTGTCCCCAAACTTGTTCTCCATTATTAAGTTTCATTGCATAGCCGCCTAAACCGAAAGCGGCAAATTGACCCGGTAAAAATGATGGATTTACATTAGGACTTAACATTTTTCCCAAACTCTCTTTACTTAAAATAATTTTACCTTCGAAAACGCCATTATTCATAATAGCTATTAAAAACTTTGATAAATCTTCGATGCTTGAATAAAGTCCGCCAGCCCCAAAGGTGGGAGAGGTATAATGACACAATGGAAAAAAATAATCACTCTTAATTACCGCATCATAATCAACATTTTGTTGTATCAAATCTCTTTCAAGTTCCCACGTATATCCGTAAGAATACATCGTCGCAAGATTATTTTTCTCCAAACTTTCAATGATGAATGATGAGCTATTCATTTCTAAAGGGTCAAAAATATTATTTTTACAATATTGATTAAAAGATTGATCGGACACAACTTCAACAAGGTAAGCCAATAAACCATATCCCGCATTTGAATAAAGAAATCCTTCGCCGGGTTTGTGTTTCGCAAAGTTTCCTTCTTGATGATAGAATTTTCCGTCAGGTACAAAATATTCTCTTGCCCATTCTTTAACACTTATGACACTTTCATTGCACTTATAAGTTCTCCATAAAGACGGGCCATTACTTATTGATGAAGTGTGATTTAATATTTGCGAAATTGTAATCTCAACATCTGGATAGGTTGGATGTTGGATTTTGAAGGGAAGGTATTTATTTATGGATAAATTTATATCGATCATATTCCGCTCGTGTAATTGCATTATTGCCGTAGTTGTTATTAGCTTCGAAATTGATGCAACTCCCATAATAGAACTTTTTGTCATCGGCTTTTTCTGTTTTACGTCAGCCCAACCGTATCCATTTGACCAGACAATTTCACTATCTTTAATTAAGCACACGACTAATCCGGGAACTTTATCCCGTTCCATTTTAAAATTTATATACTCATTTAAAGTACTAAGCAATTTTGATTCTTGACCTTTCATCAAGGTAGTTGCGTTTAGCAAAACAAAAAGTAACAGCATTACTCTGCATAAAATAGAAGTTGATCTTTTCATAAATAAATCCTCCTATGATAAAAATAAATTATATCGGCTTAGAAATATTTTCAATCCATTTAACCATTACATCAAGTGAAAGACCAATATTACCGGTTTGGCAATGATTCTGCGCTTGTTCCTTTTTTGTAAAAATTCTGGTTGTTACAGACTTTGCACTCGTCAATGCTTCCTTTTGCATTTTCAACATCTTGAAAGGAATGAAATGATCTTTTCTACCTAAAAGTAGAAGAACATCTTGTTTAACAAGCTCCGAATGGATATTCTTTTCATTCATATTTAAATAAATCTGAAGTGCATCAAGCGGTTTGTTTTTCTTTGTAATATACATTAAGTGTTTTACCATCCAGGTTGGAATACTTTCTTTGGCGTTCAAAAATTTTTTCGTTGCCATTCGATCCATAAAATTTTTATAATGCTTCATAGTCCAAAGATGCATCCACCGAAAAATAGGATTCATACTTTTCATATAATCTATTGCGTGTCCCGTTGCAATCACACGGGTAATTCGTGGTTCATAAGCGGCGGCTCTTAAACACAACCATCCGCCCATTGATATTCCAAGCAATGTTACATCTTCCAGAATGAAATAATCCAAAACAGTTTTAACTGGTTTCTCCCAATCAAGATCAAGTGCCAGTTCATATTTTCTTCTTGCAGCCCCTTGTCCGGGTCCCTCAAAAGCGATTACTTCATAGCCTTGATCTGAGAAGTATCGCATCATTGAATAAAATTCTTCAATAAAAGAATCAAAACCACCGTGCATTAATATTGTACTTCTCTTTTTAATAGAAGGAGATATTTTAATAACAGGTAGGAAGGCTTCATTAAATGGAACAGTAAATTTTTTAATATCATCATCTTGAATTGCTTGATTAAAAAGATCGCTAAACTTTTCATAAAGCAATTCTTTCTCAGGGACTTCATCAAGGAGATAAAATTCAGCAGCACGATAATAAAATGCTGCACGAAGTAACATATTTTCAGCAACTGATTTTTCAGCTAAGTTAAGCATTTCCCTTTTCCAATCGGAGAATGTTCGAATATTCTTTCCAGCTTCGCATAAATCCTCTAGGCTTGCATATCCCAAAGAATACCAACGGTTCAGTTGGAAATTGAAAAGTTGGTTTTTATGGAATTTATGATAACCAACAGGGAATATGAATTTTAGCGTATAATTGTCAATCATATTTATGCCTAACTATTAGTTATACTGCCATATGGCGGGCTATCACATAGGCAGTATGTGTGTTAGATTCTATGTAAATCTTTGTTTTCATTCTATTTTCTAACATTCCGGCTTGTTATTACTCCCATCACTATAGGATGTTAGCCCGCCAATATCTAAACATACTCGCTCAAACGATTGATCACGCCGCGAGATTTATTTATCTATATTTTATAAAACTCTATTTTCCCAAATCAATACAGTGTGAATATAAAAAGTTGTTATGAATAAATCAAATAGTAGGTTCTCTCGTTACATCCCGTTTCCGTCAACTGACGGACAGCGGGACACTCGAGAACCTGCCAAGATGAACGGGTTTACCTATTTTTGTTTTATTTCCCGTACTACTATCGTCTCGCCTATACGGTCGTGGAGTGTGCGTTTGTTTGGGTGTATGAAGTATTGAAAGAAGCCAAAACCGAACTCCAGCAGTGAAGCACCGTAACCGAGCGCGCGCTCTACGGAATGCCAGAGAGAAAGCTTCGAATGAACCAGTGATACGACACGTATACCGAGCATCCACTTACCCGGTGATTTGCCTTTACCAAGGTAGGTAGCAAGTCCAAAGTACAAAACCGTCCAAGCTATACTATACCAGTTAAGATTAAGAGCAAAAATGATTTCCGTATTATCATTCATCAACCCGGATTTAAGCAGAAACTTTTCAATTAAACTCGCAACCGGAATAAACAAAACTGCCGCTGCGGCAAGGTCGAGGAAAAATGCAGCCGCGCGCCTGATGAAGCTGGATAGTTCCACACCGTCAAGGTCGATCATACGTTGTATTTCGTGTGCATGATAAGTTGCCATAATATGTCCCGGGTTTTTGAATTCTGTTAATTTCAGGATACTGCTATGAAAATATTTTTCTAACTTTCTTTCGTTCAACCTACAGTTTGCCCTAACACCGCTGCACACATCCAACCCGCACGTTAGAACACTGATAACTTATCTCGGATAGTTTCCAGAAATATACTCTATCAATGATTTAATTTCATATTCTTTTTCTTCGAGCATATTTTTTATGATGTCACCGATTGAAATAACGCCCGACATTTTTCCACCTTTAAAAACCGGAAGGTGTCTGATTCTTTTTTCTGTCATTGTGTTCATCAGACTTTGGATATCATCATCTTCTCCCGCAGCGACAATTTTCTCGCGCGTGGTCATTATTTCACTGACTTTCTGTTGGATAGGATCTTTTTTCGGATAAATACATTTCTGAATGATATCGCGCTCGGAGAGGACGCCTGTTATATCGCCGGCAATATTTTTAACAATCAGCAACCCGATTTTATTTTTTGTTAATACTTCTATCGCTTCAAAAACAACCGCATCCTCCCTAATTTGATAGATTTTATTTTCCTTTAAATCTAATATTTGTTTAGCATTCATAAAAGTCTCCTGTTTTTAATTCAACGAACTGATTGATTTTTGATAGTATGAATATAAATTTATGTTGCGATTAAGTCAAGAAAAAAATAAAAAACCTCCGGGGTCGTATATCCCTCGGAGGTTCTTATCAGATATGATTACCCGCTTCTATAACACCATTAATAAGTGTAGCGAGTTACAGGCACCAGTCCAAATTCCAATCAAATCTTCAGCACAAACGAAAGGCGAAGACTCTTCAGATATTGGATAATTGTATCATAGTTACTTGTATCAAAAAAAGTAAGTAAATCAATCTGAAGATTTTGGGTTGGATTCCAGCCGAGCCCGTATGTTAAAAGAGTATTACTGTTACTTTCCGAACTGCGTTCAGCATACGAGAGGTAGCTGTTGGGGTCAGTAGTTGTTGTTGACGTCCCATCGCCATACACTGTTTTAACTACACGAGGGTTGGCGGTTTTTATTTTCTTTTCTTCATCGTTTGTTTGGCTTGTGTATTGGAAAATAGATCCGAATCGTATTGCCCATGTTTTACTCTCGGTAAACCGATATTCGATACCGACAGGGATAGTTAAGACTGCCAGATAGTCTTCCATCGTTCTGTCGGCTGTCTGAGCAAAGGTTTCTGTCCTTACATAATCTAACACATTTTGTACACCATCTGTGCGATCGTAGTTAGTTGTGTTTTTAATTTCCTCAGTATAATCCGTTTCGATTTTTGAAGAGACGATTGAGTAATAGCCGCCAATACCAAAATAAACCCCGTCGGTTAGAGGTATGTTCAATCTTGACACAAAATTAAAAATATTTACCGAACCCGTTCCATCGTCACCCGAAGGATTTTTATTTGAAATAGTTCGCTCAAAATCGACCAATCCTCCGGCTCCGTCATAAACTTTTTCAGCGCTTGTAAATTCTCTTTCTGTCGCATCCTTATAGTCGAATGACGAAAATAGCGCTGTCAATCCTATCAATATGTATCCATCATTTCTCCGTTCAGTTTGTTGATCAAATGTACGCCGTGCAGATATTCCCATGCCTAATCCTGTTCCGTCATGACTTTCTTCTCTCTTAAACATATCCACCTCGGAATACCTACGGGCATAAGAGGTTATCCATGGACTGAAATATTCAAAACTTCCCTTATATAAATCATCAGTCTTTGTGCTGTTATTGATCGTATAAAAATGCAAATCGCCCCGCAGTTCATATCCCCACATAGGTTTCATGATTGAAGCCATCAGACGAAAATAAGGATTATCGTTTATCGTGTTAAAATCTCCAGCTTCTGACCACCTCAGGCGTGAGTAGTTTGAATCGAGGTAATACTCATCTACCGAACGGCTGAATGAAGGGTCATTCCACGATGCACCCGAAAGCGGATTTCTTCCTGTACCAAACCAGTTGTCTGTATAGTCATACTCATTTGCCCAGTTACCTATCGCCATCTTTAATCCGAGTGTGTAATTCTGCAGTAAAAAACTGTTGTTAAGGATAAAACCATATCCATCGTTTTTAGTTACTGAAGATTTCTTTTGAGATATTGACCTTCTTAAATCGTACAATTCATTAAACGGCGGTAAAGCATCATAAAACTGAGTATACTGACTTTCAACTTCACCGTAACCGTCAAGATCATTCCCTCCACTTAAATCAGTATCCATACTAATATAGCGTGGGGTTTTATACTTATTGAACCTCAACAAAGCAGAAAGCCAGTGCTTATTGTAAAATGGGTTTTGCCGAGAAGCGCCTAACAATAACTCATTGTCTGTAATATTATTGAAAACCTCTTCGTATCCACTTGTTAAGTTACTGAGGTTCGTGTATAGGTGCAGAGTATCTACAAAGCGTAACTCAATCGGGTCGTAGACAAGATCCAGATTGTCATACACTATCCCACCGAGCGCTTTATTGCGGAACGAAAGTGGTTCTTGCGGATAGACTGTACCTAATACCAGCAAAATTGCGATTAGAAATATTAGTTTTTTCATTTTACCTTCTCCTATTTTATTAGCATCATTTTATTAATTTTGTAATAATTTTCCGTAGATAATTTATACAAATATACTCCACTTGGAAATTTTCCCGCGTCCCATACTACTTCGTGAGAACCTGATTCGATATAGCCATTAACAAGAGTTGCAACTTCTTGTCCTAAAAGATTATAGACTTTTAGATTTACTAAACCGGCATCGGGAATGTGGAACTTGATGATGGTTGCAGGATTGAACGGATTCGGGTAGTTCTGAGACAATTGGAAACTTAGTGGTTGTGCAATTTCTTCCGCAATAATAACAGGTTTACCGAGTGGCGAGCTGCTGCTAATATCAAAATAAAGTTGGTCCAACTCAGCGCCGGCACGTGCATCAGCACCGGTAGAATGAACCGCCATAAAACCAAAATATCCGTTTGTAAAACTCGTGTAAGTCGAATTTGTGACACTACCTTGGCTGACAGTCGTATTTGCAGCACTCGGAATCGACGTCGCTACTGCACCGCCACCACTTACTGTGGGTAATGTAGAAGTGTAAACTGTCCATACTGAACCCGTCGTGCGTGTTACACGAACCATGAAACCGATGTCAGTCAGAGCATTTGTAACTGAACCGGAGGACGTGAGAATATCTGTTGCAACACCGTTAGTTACACTCTGGAGTACAATATTATCTCCACCCACATCATCGCCAAAACGGATTCTGTACCCATCAACTGTAGCTGATGTTAAATTTGTTTCGTTAGCCCACAACCAAACGATACTGTGGTTCGCGACAGTTGCTGCCTGTGCTCGACGCCCCAACCAGAATGACCACGATTGTGAAGTTCCCCAGGATGCGGTTCGTTGTGTCGACAAATACTGGGTTCCTGCAACAACGGAAATTACATTAAGACGAAGTGTATTCGAATTGGTCGCTCCGGCTGCCACATCACTGCTCGCAACAACTGACCAGGTGGTTGTGGTGCCGCCCCATACTGGGTTTGCAGTAAAATTTCCGTCGAAGAATGTTTCAACAACACGACTATCACCAGGATATGAATTCGTCGTGGCACCATACGAAACCGTGTAACTTGTGCCGGATGTTCTTAAGATAACATGATTATTTGCAATTACTCCTTTTCCAACGGGGATCGTTCCTCCTGAACCGGTTGCAATCTGATACATATAACAATTTGCCGCAGCGAGACGGTCGAGAACTACCTGTGTGGGATGTCCGTATGTGTTAATACCGACGGGTATGATACCAACTTCAGGTTTAAGCGTGTTCACAAATGTTTGATTTGTACTATACTGGCTACCATGATGATTAATTTTAAAGGCGTCAACGTCACCAACCTGAGGTGCGAGAGGAGTTTCGTTGTCGGCATAATAAGTGGATTCACCACCTAAATCTCCACCTGTAAAGTACTGGAAGGTATTATAGTTAAGCAACCAGCCGACACTCAAGTCATTTTCACTACCTGTCGCACCCGGAACCAAGCCATAATTTATGACTTCACCGTCGGTTGCAACACACTTCATGGTTACACCACCACCAAGATCAAGAATTTGACCGAGCGCAATTTTGTATCTGCCGGCAGCAGTAGCAGCGGTAACATATTCGTTGAAAGCGACTGTGGTGGGAAGCGGTGCATCGCTACCTCTATCATAAACGGATCCGATGTTCGCCACACCCATTCCGTTAATTACTTCGTCCAACCCGCCAATATGGTCGGCATGGTAATGTGAACATACAACATAGTTCAATGATGTAATTCCCAGAGATGTCAGGTACGGCCGGATAATATTCGTTCCGTTACCCGTATTACCTCCATCTATCAACATCGTAACTCCGGTGGGCGATTTGATAAGTGTTGCATCCGCCTGCCCCACATTGATATGATGAATTTCCAGTTGCTGCGCAAGAACTCCGAAAGTTAAAAGGAATCCCAACACTAATGCCAGTACAAAACAACGTTTCATGTTAACCTCATATTTTAATTATTATGATATTAATTATTGAAGCATTTTTTATAACGTTTACATCTTGTATCAATCCATAATTTTTCTAAATTGGAGATTGCGATTTTACTTAACTAACAACATTTTTTTCATTTCCACAAAATTACCGGCATTTAGTCTATAGACGTATACGCCGCTCGGTAAATTTTGAGCATCCCATATCGCTTCGTGAGAACCTGATTCGATTGTTCCATTTACCAATGTCGCAACTTCTCTTCCTAACATGTCATACACTTTTAAAGCTACATTCACTGCATCGGCTATCTGATATTTGATAGTGGTCGTCGGATTGAACGGATTCGGGTAGTTCTGGTATAATGCAAATGTAGATGGAGTATTTTCTATGCCTGAAATTCCCGGTTTCGAAATAATAGAACCTGTTGCTTCTACTGTGAACTGCATAAAGTCGCCTGAACAAGTATAATTCTTCGTTCCACCCGTTCCGAGTACTCGTAATCGAATTACACCCGATGTAGAAATATAGTTTGCAGGAGAAATTTGTACATTTGTAACCGTTACATCGGATGTTCCGACTGAACGGGAATCGATCTGCACCCACGCTGAGGTTATCCAATTGTACAAATGAAGCGTTTGAGTTGTGGTGCGAGAATACTTTCCATCATAGGTTACGGTGAGTTTAGAAATAGAAGATGGTACCTGAGAAATAGTTACACTTCCATACCAATCGGTTATTCTTGTTCCGATTGTTGTAGAATTTAATACATAATAACTTGCATTATTAGTGGCGAGGTTTAAGTAAGTCCCGGAGCGGAGACTTCCGCTTGTTATTGTTGTCGCAGAAGGTACATAGCTAAACGACCCACCGGTTTGGAATGAATGATCTACATCGGTTGCTGTATTCCCCGCCGCGTCGGTTGACTTCACACGAAAATGGTAGAGTGTGTTTGCTGTGAGTCCTGAAAGTGAAACGCTGTGGTTGGCAACCATTGCGTTATCAGTAACCGTGCTACCATAACTCGTAGTTAAACCATACTCGGCGACTGAGTTCGATGATTCATCAGTCGACCAGGTAATTGTTGCACCTGTTGTAGTAATGTTTGTTACCATAACAATCGAGATTATTGGTGGTGTTACATCGTTACTCAGGGTTGTGAATGTATAATCGCCCGATGTGGATGTGTTGTTTGAACCATCTGTGGATATAACACGATAGTGATATAGAGTAGTTGCTGTAAGTCCGCTTAATTCTACACTATGATTGATTACACCGGCGGGACCTGATAAAGTACTGCCATAACTCGTGGTGAGACCGTATTCAACAACAGAACTCGAATTTTCGTCGGTCGTCCAGTTTATTATTGCACTTGTAGATGTAATTGATGAAGCGTTTACTCCTGAAATGACAGGTGGAGTAACATCCCCTGAACCACCATCACCTGCATAATTATGAGTTATTGTACTATACGAAACCGTGTAACTTGTGCCGGAAGTTCTTAAGATAACATGATTATTTGCAATTACTCCTTTTCCAACGGGGATCGTTCCTCCTGAACCGGTTGCAATCTGATACATATAACAATTTGCCGCAGCGAGACGGTCGAGAACTACCTGTGTGGGATGTCCGTATGTGTTAATACCGACGGGTATGATACCAACTTCAGGTTTAAGCGTGTTCACAAATGTTTGATTTGTACTATACTGGCTACCATGATGATTAATTTTAAAGGCGTCAACGTCACCAACCTGAGGTGCGAGTGGAGTTTCATTGTCGGCATAATAAGTTGATTCACCCCCTAAATCACCACCGGTAAAGTATTGGAATGAATTATAGTTCAAAAGCCAGCCAATACTTAAATCGTTTTCACTTCCTGTAGCACCTGGTACAACTCCGTAATTTAATACTTCACCGTCGGTTGCTACACATTTCATTGTTACACCACCGCCAAGGTCGAGTATTTGACCGAGTGCCACCTTGTAACGCCTGCCTGTTGAATTTGCCGCAGTTTCATAATCAGTGAAAGCTATTGTAGTCGGGAGGGGTGCATCACGTCCTCTATCATAAACGGATCCGATGTTCGACACGCCCATTCCGTTAATTACTTCGTCCAACCCGCCAATATGGTCGGCATGGTAATGTG
>CAZOQB010000039.1:0-5646 GCA_964581995.1 uncultured Ignavibacteriaceae bacterium
TAACCTGACATTTCTATTGGACATTCTAACATGACATTTCTACTGGCCTATAACACAAGTATTTTTGTTTTATTGCTATCTTTTGCTTAATTTTTCAATAGAAAAGGATGAAAAAAGCATTGTTATCCCAGCACGAAAAAGATTATTTACTCAATATAGCACGGCTCTCCATTGTGGCTGGCGTTAAAGGTGAAGAACCGCCAAAACTCGCCGGCTGTCCGCAAACCCTAATGAATCCCTCGGGCGCGTTTGTAACCATACACACTTTTAAAGAACTGCGCGGTTGCATAGGTTTTACCGAATCATCCAAACCCCTCGTCGAAACCGTAATTGAGGTTGCAGCTAAAGCAGCATTACAAGACCCGCGCTTTAATCCCGTTTCTCAGGATGAAATAGAAGACATCGAGATTGAAATTTCTGTACTGTCTCCGATGAAGGAAATCAAAGATGTAAATGAAATTGAAGTGGGCGAGCACGGCATTATGATGGAACAGGGTTTTAATCGTGGACTGCTGCTTCCGCAGGTTGCTAATGAATACGGCTGGAACAGAGAAGCATTTTTGAATCAGACGGCGCGTAAAGCAGGCATACCTGCGGGCGCATGGAAAACGGGAGATGTAAAAATTTTTATTTTTAGCGCAGAAGTATTTGATGACCGACATTAATATAGAAGGAAGGCAAAATGGATAAACTAAACGTACGACGGCCGGCAGTGGCGGGAATGTTTTACCCGCACGACGGCAAAGCTCTGATGAGACAAGTAACTGAACTGTTCGAGCGCGCAAAGCCGGCGAAGATAAAAGGCGAATTGAAAGCCCTTATTTCTCCGCACGCCGGCTACCAATACTCCGGCTTAACCGCAGCACACGGATATAAACTTTTAATGAATAAAAAATACAATGTTATAGTTCTAATCTCTCCAAGCCACCACGAATATTTCAAGGGAGTTTCAGTCTATCCCGGAGTCGCTTACAGCACACCATTAGGAGATGTACCGATCGACATCGAGCTTCGGAAAGAAATTATAGACAACTCAGAAATAATTATAATTTCTACGAACGGTCACGGCGATGAACATGCGATAGAAGTACAGCTTCCTTTTTTACAAACTATTCTGAAAGATTTTAAAATACTTCCGCTCGTTATCGGCGACCAGTCGAAGGATATATGCTTTAAGTTAGGAAAAGAATTAGGAAAGATATTGAAAGGCAAAAACGCTCTCATCGTTGCCAGCACCGACCTCTCTCACTACCATCCTTACGATACTGCCAAGAAATTAGACCAAACGGCTATTGATGACATTGCTGAATTTGATTATGAGAAACTTTTCAGCGATTTAGACGAGCAGAACACTGAAGCATGCGGCGGTGGTCCGGCAATATCTGCGATGATAGCGGCAAAAAATTTAGGCGCCGATAAAACAGAAATCTTGCACGCAGTGAACTCGGGTGATATGACGGGTGAAAAAGGCGGAGTCGTGGGTTATGTATCCGCGGCTATCTACAAATCAGCTTAAAAATGCAGAAATTGTTAAAAATATCGGTAGTTGGGGCGGGAAGCGTTGGGTCTGCAATTTTACAGAATCTTTCCAAAAAAGGATATCCGATAGTATCAATAATAGATAAGAATTTAAAAGCGGCATCGCGCCTTACGAGAAAAGTAAAATGCAAAAAATATTCTTACATCACATCCGATATCGACAAAGAAACAGAAATGCTTTTCATAACAACCCCGGATGATGTAATAGCGAAAGTGGCTAAGGAGATTTCTGCCAACAAGAAATTGAAATTCAAAAATTTGTTTGTTGCTCATACCTCGGGCGTTCAAACCTCCGACGTGTTGAAACCGTTAAAGAGCAAGGGTGCAACGACATTCTCCCTGCATCCTATACAATCATTTCCTAAAAATATTTCTCTAAATCAGTTGGAGAAAAATGTACAGAATATTTACTTTGGGTTTGAGGGCGAGGCAGGAGCTTATCCAATTGCATCTCGTTTAGTTTCAGAGCTTGGAGGAAAAATTATTTCCATCGATAAGAAATTGAAACCTCTTTACCACATTGCGTGCGTATTTGCTTCGAATTATATTGTAACGAATTTGAGTATAGTCTCGGAAATTTCTTCACTGTTGAAGATTGAGAATAACTGGTCAAATGTTTTTCGCCCGCTTACATATTCGTCGATTGAAAATACGCTTAAGCTATCTCCGAAAGAAGCGCTCACAGGTCCCATAGAAAGAGGCGACCTTGAAACCGTAAAGATACATATAGAATCACTCGAAAAATATGCGCCGGACCTGATGTCGTTTTATTTAATACTTGCAGTAGAGACGGCAAGGTTAGCGCGCGCAAAAGGAAGTTTGACTACAGAACAATTCAGCTCATTTATAAAGTATGCAAGAGAGACAGTAAAAAAAATTAAAAAGGAAAAGAAATGAAAGCATTAATAGCCAGCGGCGGAAAAGGAACCCGTCTGCGACCGATAACTCACACTCAGAATAAACATTTAATCCCTATTGCCAACAAGCCGATTCTTCATTATGCGATTGAAGGCGTTGTGAATGCGGGTATTAAACAAATCGGTATTGTAATTAACGCCGACAGCGACGAAGTTCCAAAAGCAATCGGCGACGGAAGCAGATGGGGAGTGAAGATAACCTATATTCCTCAGGATGCCCCGCTTGGGCTTGCGCATGTGGTTAAGATTGCCGAACCGTTTATCGGAAAGGATGATTTTATTTTTTATTTAGGCGATAATATGGTCGTCGGTGGAGTAAAAAGATTTATTCAGGAGTTTCAGAAGAGCAAATATAATTGCTGGCTAACACTCGCGAAGGTAAAAGACCCCGAGAGGTTTGGCGTCCCGGAAATTAATAGCCGCGAAAGAATCATAGGCGTAGAAGAAAAACCAAAGAAACCAAAAAGTAATTATGCCGTTTCGGGTATTTATATCTACGACTCGACCATTTTTAAAGCATGTAACAGTATAAAACCGAGCGTTCGCGGCGAGCTGGAAATTTCTGATGCACATCAATGGCTCATCGACCACAAGTATAAAGTCGGCTACTCTGAAATTACCGGCTGGTGGAAAGATACGGGAAAACCAACCGACCTGCTTGAAGCCAATCGGCTCGTTCTGGATAATCAGGAAATCAGAATCGACGGAGATGTAGATACGCTATCGACAGTTGCCGGTAAAGTTGTGCTTGAAAAAGGCGCGAAGGTAGTGAACAGTGTCGTTCGCGGACCCGCTATAATCGGAAGAGACTGCATCGTTGAAAACAGTTATATAGGTCCCTTTACGTCTATCGGCGACAGAACAACTGTGAAGAACAGCGAAGTAGAGTACAGTATTGTTCTGCGCGACTGCAAGATACATGATGTAAAAATCCGTATCGAAGGCAGCTTGCTCGGCAACGATGTAGAAATTGTAGAAGCAAACGGGAAGCCGCACGTACACAGATTTATGATCGGCGACCAGAGCAGAGTGGAAGTGGCGTGGTAAAAACCAGATGTGAGTGTGCTGTTGAAGGTAATTGTTTAAGAAAACGATTCAGAGCATCATATATAAATTTCATTAACTAACAGAAACATCTAATATCAAACATCGGAAATATACTTATGAACTTTCAAACAATATTAGTAGAAATCAAAAACCGTATCGCTTATCTAACCTTTAATCGGCCCGATAAGCTGAATGCAGTCAATCTGCAAGTAATAGGCGAAGTGAAACAGGCGTTCAAAAGTTTTGAGAGCGACCCTAACGTAGGGGTAATAATTTTAACGGGTGCCGGCGAGAAGGCGTTCGTTGCCGGCTCGGATATCAGCGTGCTTGCGAATTATGACACTGCTGCGGCGAAACAATATTCTGAAGTTGGAAATGAAGCGCTAAGCTACATCCAGAATTTTCCTAAACCGGTTATTGCTGCCGTTAACGGTTTCGCGCTTGGTAGCGGATGTGAAATTGCAATGGCTTGCCATATACGCATCGCATCGGATAACGCAAAATTCGGTCAGCCCGAAGTTAATCTCGGTTTAATCCCCGGTCACGGCGGAACTCAACGCCTCGATCGAATTGTCGGCATTGGAAAAGCGATGGAACTTACGCTGACGGGTTCTACGATTGATGCAAATGAAGCGCTGCGAATCGGATTAGTGAATAAGGTTGTATCGTTAGCAGAATTGGTGTCAGCAGCCGAAGCGATGGCTTATGTAATTCTGAGTAAAGCTCCTCCTGCTCTCGCGCTTGCAATTAAAGCCATTAACTCTAATTTAGAACTCCCGTTGAAGGAAGGTCTGAAATTGGAAGCAGAATTATTTAGTAACTGTTTTAAAACCGAAGACTTCAAAGAAGGAACGAAAGCTTTTTTAGAAAAAAGAAAACCTATTTTTAGCGGCAAATAACTAACACAAAATAATATTTTGGAAAAAGCTCACATCATACGTATATTTGTTGTAATAATTTTGACTATTGCAATCGCCTTTCTATTTTATATTGGCGAAATCGAGGAACCGAAATTAAAAGAGCAAATATCGGCTTTCGTTCAGCCTGTTTATACGCTTGCAGAAGTCGATAGCGCTGTTGAAAAAGTTTTAGAAAAATTTCAGATAGATAAAAGCTGGATAAAGCGCACAGAGATAAACATATCAGGATCCGACACAAAAAGGATTGAGCTAAAAGTTATGATACACCCGGAAATTTTACCGGCTTTGATTAATGTCGAACTTAAGCGAATGGCAGATAATTACAAACTGCAAGTTTCTGCAACTGAAAATCTAAAAGAGAATATGGTAACGATTCATATTCACGAAAACAGAAAGATAATAGAAACAATAATACTTAAAGTTACACAAGCACAAAAGAAACAAGACAGAAAGGAAAAACCTTATCAACGCAGGAAAATCTGAAAAAGCTGTTAATAATAAACAGTCGGACGTGATGGATAAAATTGTATCGCTCTCAAAGAGGCGGGGATTTGTATTTCAATCGAGTGAAATTTACGGCGGATTAAACGGCTGCTGGGATTACGGTCCACTTGGCGTCGAGCTGCTTCGCAACATTAAAGAAGAATGGTGGCGCTCAATGACTTACCGCGACAACATCGAAGGATTAGATTCTTCGATCCTAATGCACCCGCGAGTTTGGGAAGCGTCCGGGCACGTAGAAAACTTTACCGACCCGATGGTAGATTGTAAAGAATGTAAAGCGCGCTATCGCCTCGATGTCCTGTTTGAGGAAGTTTCCGTGAAAAAACAAAAAGAAGTTTTAAGAGAACTCTTTCCCGAAAAGTTTCAGGGTCAGCAAAAAGATGAAGTGATTACCGAAGAATTTATGAAAATTGCTGATAACTCATCCGGCGCTTTGCTCAAGATACTCTCCTGCCCAAACTGCGGCAACAAGGGTTCCTTCACAGATGCTCGTAAATTTAACCTGATGTTCAAGACTTTTGTAGGTCCTGTTGAAGATACCGGCTCGGTTGTGTACCTCCGTCCCGAAACTGCACAAGGAATTTTTGTGAACTTTCTGAACGTTCAGGGTGCTTCCAGACAAAAACTTCCTTTCGGCATCGCTCAGATCGGTAAAGCGTTTCGGAATGAAATCAACACTAAAAATTTCTTGTTTCGGACCCGTGAATTCGAACAGATGG
>CAZOQB010000039.1:5656-15145 GCA_964581995.1 uncultured Ignavibacteriaceae bacterium
ATATGAATTTTGAAAATGTTTTAAACTCTATGCGTTTAAAGCTACCATTTGGGGTGGCCCAAATCGGTAAAGCTTTCCGGAACGAGATCATTGCCCGGCAGTTTATTTTCCGCATGCGTGAATTCGAACAGATGGAAATGCAGTTCTTTGTAAAACCAATCACCGACGTGCAGTGGTTTGAATACTGGCGAGAGCAGCGTATGCAGTGGTTTGTTGACCTCGGTATGAAAAAGGAAAAACTTCAATGGCATCAGCACGCGCCTGACAAACTTGCTCATTATGCCAAGGATGCATACGATATCGAGTATCTGTTTCCGTTCGGATGGGGTGAAATAGAAGGCATACACAACCGCACCGATTTCGACCTCTCGCGCCATGAAGAATTTTCGGGTAAAAGCATGAAATATTTCGATGATGAGGCGAAAGAAAAATACACACCGTACATAATAGAGACATCGGCGGGCGCAAGCCGCTCTTGCATGGCTTTCTTAGTAGATGCTTATACTGAAGAAGAAGCCCCGACCGCCGACGGTAAAATGGAAACGCGTGTAGTTTTAAAACTTCATCCTCGCCTTGCGCCGATAAAAGCGGCAATATTCCCGCTTGTAAATCGGGACGGTATGCCTGAGATTGCTAAGAAGATTGAACATCAACTCCGTCCACATCTTCGTGTGTTTTATGATGATTCAGGCGCAGTTGGCAGACGCTACCGCCGTCAGGATGAGGCGGGTACGCCGTATTGTATCACAGTCGATTCGCAGACGCTTGAAGACCAGACAGTTACTGTCCGAGAACGTGATACGATGATGCAGGAGCGTGTCAATATTGACAACTTAACTAGTTATATTTTTAAAAAGATTTCAGTACAATAAGTAAATATTAAATTAATTAATTAATAGAAAGGAATAAAAAAATGAAAAAATCACTCATATTGCTGAGTACTATTATCCTCGGCTTATTATCTATTATTGCTATTCCGGGTTGTAGTGAAGAGGATGTTCTGTTGCCCGAAGATTTTGCACCACCATCAAACCCGAAAGCTCTTTCGAGAGATGGAGACGTATCTGTTTATTGGACTGCGTCACCGTCTGTCGGTTCCAGTTCATTTGTAGGTTACAGAATTGTTGTTACCCACGTTGGAACTCAAAGCACAGTGGATAGCACTCAAGTTGGCAAAACTATAACAAACTATACCGCTTCTAATCTTGTTAACGGTCAAAGTTATAAATTTGCGATAAGGTCGGTAAAAGATAATGGAGATGTCAGCACAGCAGTAGAAATAATATGGGGCCCAACCCAAAGATTTATACCCGCAAAGATTTATGAATATGATTCACAAAATCCATCCGGTTTGCAATTTTCAACAGGTTCTACTTTTGCTTTTAGGTCGAGCAATCCCGACAACCGTCCTTTTATAGATTTGTGGATAGATGGAACAGGCAACACCACCCCCTTATTAAAAAGTCCGAATGACCAAAGTATCAGTACCGGATGGCGGACAACTTTGTTTGTGGAAACCGCAGCTACCGGAATGGACCAACAGGTTGATGTACCACAAATCGGTTCTTTCAGATCGACGCCCGGCTTGACGATTACGCCGAACAAAGTATATTTTGCAAAAACTCAGGATAATAATTACGTTAGGTTTACTGTTTCTGCTGTTCAGGGTACCGCACCCAATAGATATGTGGATATAACCATCGCATATAATTCCGGTTCAGGAGTTTGGGCAAAGCGCTAATACATATTTTCAAGATATATAAAGCCGATCGCTCCGGGTCGGCTTTATGTTTTACAACCAAAATGCAAAAATATTTCTTTCTCCTTCTTACAGTTCTTATTCTAAGCTTTTTTTTCAATGCCGAGGTAATTTCTCAGTGGCTTCCCGACAGCTCAGCCGATGACCATACGCGTCGGGGAGTTGATTTTATTTACAGCTTACAATTCGATAGCGCGAAAAGTGAATTTAACTATCTTATAAAAATTAAACCCGACCACCCGGCAGGATATTTCTTTCTTGCAATGGTTGAATGGTGGAAAATATTAATCGATCTTAACAACAAGGAACGGGACGATTATTTTTATTCTCTATTAGAAAAAGTAATCAACATGTGCGATAAGAAATTAGATTCAAACCAGGACGACGTTACCGCCCTTTTTTTTAAAGGCGGTGCAATCGGTTTCAGAGGTCGGCTGCGGGTTCATCGTGAAGAATGGCTGCTCGCAGCAAACGATGGACGGCTTGCGATCCCGATTGTGCATCGGGCTTACAAAATCGAACCGAATAATGTAGATATATTGTTAGGTATGGGAATATACAATTATTATCGCGACGTAATTCCTGAAGAATATCCATTTGTAAAGCCGTTCGTTGTATTTTTCCCTTCCGGCGATAGGATGTTGGGGATTCAACAATTGCGGCAGGCATCCGAGAAAGCACGTTACGCGAATATCGAAGCAACTTATTTTCTCATTCAAATTCTTTCCAACTATGAAAAACAATATAGTCAAGCGCTTCCACTAGCGCATGAATTGTACAAGAGCTATCCGAGCAATCCAGTATTTCACAGATATGTCGGTCGGCTTTATTCAACTTTGGGTAAGTGGGAAGATATGCATAAAATTTATACCGAGATTGTCGAGCGAAGCTTAGCTTCTCAAATCGGATATAACACATCAACATTGCGGGAAGCATATTTCTACTTAGGTTTATATGGAATGAATTATTCTAAACTTGATTCTGCGCTTCAGTATTTCTACAAATGTGATGAGCTTTCGAGAGCGCTCGATGTAGGCGAACAGTCAGGGTTTATGGTGCTCTCTAATTTAAAAATCGGTATGATTTACGACATCCAGAACAAACGCGAACTTGCAGTTAAGCAGTACAATAAAGTTTTAAGCATGAACGACCATAAAGGTTCTCGCGAAATGGCGAAAAAACATATTAATAAACCATACGGACAATATTAATGCTTACAGTAATCATATTCGGTTTAGTTGCAGCCGCCGCAGAACTTTTGGGTGGGTATTTAATTACGCTACGAAAGCAATGGCCCAGAGCGATTCAGGAATATCTGATAGCGCTCGGGGCGGGGTTTATACTGGCGCTCGTTTTCATTGAGTTAATTCCTGAGAGCATTCACAACGTCGGGGAAAACGCTGTTTTGTTCATGCTTCTCGGTTTTGCGCTTATCCATTTATTTGAACATACTTTTATAGAACATCTTCACTTCGGTGAGGAAACACATCACGACGTTATGGTTTCTACAACAGCAAGCTATTCGGCGGTCCTTGGGTTGATCATCCATGCGTTCTTCGACGGTTTGGCGATCTCTGCCGGTTTTCAGTTCAATTTCAATATTGGGCTTATGCTGTTTTTAGGTATAGTTCTTCATAAAATTCCTGAAGGCATAACCATATCGTCAATAATGTTGGCGTCAAACCAGTCAAAAAAACGTGCATTCTGGGCAACTTTTGCAATCGCGGCAGCTACGATGGTTGGGGTTCTATCCGTATTTTTCCTTGCAGAGGTCAATATTAAAATTGTTGGATATGTTTTTGCTTTATCGGCGGGTGTCGCAGTGTATGTGGGAGCGAGTGATTTAATTCCCGAGATCAATCGTTCAAAGAATCGTATCGCTCCAATTGTTGTTTTTGTGGGTATGCTTTTATTTTATTTAAGCAGATTATTAATTGGGAGTTTTATAGAGGGGCATTGAAGCGGAATTTAGATTTGGTTATAGGGGAGCCTACATCCTGCTATAAATAAATTTTTTATGTAATCGAGCTGCTATAGCAATTGATGTTTTCCCACTCACTTTGAGATCTATCTTTATCCAAAATATCCTCAAAATACTTAAGATAGTTTTGGTTGGAGAGAAGTTGAGTTGCTATCTTCATGAAGTGCGAGGATTCTTTTTTGTTTAATATCCAAACAGATTCTTTGAATCTCTTATCAGATTCAGTTATTTTAAGCTCTGATAGAATGGGATTGATTGTCGTTATTGTTGCTTTTCGATGACTAGTTTTGTGCGTTGCTTCAATTGAAAAATAAAATTTATCTTTATCGGAAAGAGAAATAACATCATACACGTAAGATATACCATCGACAACGTGCTTCATTTTCTTAATAGCTCGATATTCCTTACTAACAGTAGAAAAATTTTTAAAGAGTTGTTTGGATAACTAGGAAGTAACCATTAAAATGGTGCTTTATTCTAAAAATTGTAAACCGCCGTATTTCTTCTTTTGAAAAAACAATGTCTAATCTTTTTCTGATTGCATTTTCTTCGTCATCGTTATGGCATGGCAGAATGAAATTCAAAGTATTATCTGTTATTTCAGGATATTTAGTTGAATTGAGAATATTTCCTTCAACTTTTACTTCTGTCATTATTCTGAAGCGCAACTTGACTGACGCCTTTTCTACTGTTCTTACTTTGCTGAAATTTTCTTGTTCAGAAAAGATGGAAAGTAGCAATGATTTGAATTCATTAGACACTTCTTCCCCGCTTTCTAATAGCCTCTCTTCAAAGACTTGTGAAAACGATTTACTGATTAAATCTCCAATTCGGATTGTTTCAAAGAAACTTCCATAAACAAGGCAAACTTTGGTGTCTTTCTTTTTTCTTCCTCTGACAAGGTAAAAAACATCTCGTACAGGTAGCGAATGAATATCATCGCCGATTTTTTCCATCTGTTGTTTGATGATGCTATTATCGCCAGTGATAATCTTGCCAATATCTTTATTCCTTGACGGAATTGTAGAATTGAACGATGAAACAGTGTAGGAATCACTATCTTTTAGTTCAATCAGTTCTCCTCCAGTGAATACTGATTTTTCTTTATTTATCCTGAGGGCCAGATCAGGGAATACGCCAGCGTTTTTACAAGAAAGCAATTTCTTGTTGAACGGGAATTCATCTAACTTATTTGGTGTTTTGAAATGTGCTTTGTTCTTGAAAATTGATCGAAAGAAATGGTATATCGAATACATTAGCCCTCAAATAGATTTAGAGTTTCAACTTTTTTCTTCTTTGGAATAGTCATATTGGATTTCGAATGCCATATTTCATTGAGGTTTTCAGTGCAAATGAAATCTTTGTGATACTTTTCTATGTTATCCGCTTCTCGGGTATCATTGAGCCGTTCTTTCATGCATTGTACATTGTCAGGATCGATTTCAATTCCGATGGATTTTCTTCCGAGTTGCTCTGCGACAACCAATGTTGTTCCTGTGCCGGCAAAAGGGTCTAGAACAACATCCCCTGGTTTTGTAGATGAAAGAATTATTCTCAGCATAAGCGCGATGGGCGCTTGTTGCTTGTGAAATCGTTCCCCCTCAGATTTTCTTATTGCTTCATCCCCCGCAAAATACCCTGACGTTAATTCTCGTATGTCGTCCCAAACATCGGTGACGTAAATACCGTTGTCTCTTTCATATTTGTAATTAGCAGGAAGAGGGGGAGTTATCCGCAATCGATTAAAAACTCTCGGTGAACCTTTGGCAGCGAATGCTATTATCTGATAATGTATTCCGTATTTGTTGCTGCACGGGACAGCAGAAGTTTTTTTCTTCCAGATGACAAGATTTTGTAACAACCAGCCCGATTCTCTAAGGCATCTTAAAACAAATTCTGCGTTCTTTTCTCTTTGCATGAAATATATTGCTCCGCCATCGGATGTGTTTTTGTGAATGTCTGAGCAAACCTTGTGCATCATTTCCCAATATTCTTCCGCAGGAAGATTGTCATCAAAATAATTGTAATCTTTATTTTGGTTGAAAGGCGGATCTAAAAAAGTTAAATCAATTTTGTCGGAAAGAGCTTTTTCTGGAAGAAACTTTGTACAATCGCCCTGTATAATCTTTCCATTGCCTATTGGAAACTCTTTATATCGCATTGTGTTTTTCTGCCTCATATGCACTTACATCAAAATTCCAACAGTTACTCTGTGCAGTCCGCCAATCTTTCCCATCGAGTTGAAGGCGTAATCAATTTTGTATAAATCGTAAACAAACCCGCCACCGAGAGAAAAGCCGGCTAAGCCCGAACTGCTTCCAACTTTAAAATCTTTTCTTTGCTCGTTGTTGTAGCCGAACCTCAATTGCACATTTGTGGTTATTGTGAATTCGCCCCCAAGAGAAAAAGCTCTGAAGTGCGACATAAAATCGTTCTGCTTCTCAATCAGTTTATTAAAACTGAAGTTGAGACGAAGCGGCAGATGTTCAGGTTTTACCGCACAGCCGATTTTCAAATCGATTGGCAAGCCTTCTCTCGAATTCATATACGGATCAATCTGCGTTCCTAAATTTACGATGCTTGCCGCGACTTCAAACTTTTCAGGAACTACAACATACCAAGCGCCAAAGTCCATCGCGAAAGCAGATGAGCTGTAACCGGCGATTGAAGAATAAATAAATTTTACGCTTGCGCCGTAGCTGAATTCGTTTGTTAATGTATTTGCATATGCAGCGGACAGCGCTAAGTCGTGAGCAGAAAAATTTCCTAAGTTATCACCGAGTTCATTTCGCTCTTCAAAGTCGCCGTAGTTTGTGTAAACAATTCCGCCGCCTATAAATCCAAAGTTTTCCATAAATTGAGCATAGCTTATATGCCCTGAGTTGATGTCGAGGAGATGTTTAAAGAAGCCAATAGAAGCTTGAGATTGTCGTAGCGTGGTAAGAGCCGAAGGGTTGTAGAAAATTGCGTTCGGGTCGTTCTGCGCGATTAAAAAACTCCCGCCCATTGCCGCAGCACGCGAGCTGACGTCGTTGCGCAAGAAATCGAATGTGCTATTACTTCCACAAAACAAACCTTGAGAAAACAGAGTAGTTAATGACATGGTGACAAATATGATTTTAAATAATCGCATACGGCGCCTTTTTTAAATTTGTTCTTTGATAATCTATAAAAATAGCGGGTGAAATTCAAATTTGATAATTAACCAAAATTAAGATTACGCAGAGTGCCGCCGAGTATTCACATTTGTGTAACTATTTTAAAAAAAGGTCGACTCAAACGAGCCGACCTACGATGAATACAATCTCTTCTGATATTTATTATTTTGCCAGCAGGAGTTTCTTGATAGATGTATAACTACCCACCACAAGCTTGTAGAAATAAACACCGCTCGACAAACTTGAACCATTGAACTCAACACTGTAATAACCCGCTTCTTTAAACTCATCCACAAGCGTTGCTACTTCTCGCCCAAGCACATCGTAAACTTTGAGCGTTACATATCCCGCTTCAGGCAGTGCGTAGCTTATTTGCGTCTCTGGATTGAAAGGATTAGGATAGTTTTGAGATAATCCATACTCAGTAGGAATATTTACTAATTCCTCAGGAGTTTCTCCGAGATCAGCATTATAAACAACACATGGACCAGGCGCTACGGCTTGTGCCTCCACAGAAAGCTCGCCATTTTCTAAACCATCTATGCTAACATTTCCTGAACCTATTAAAGATATTTTTTCTTTTTTGCCGGTAATAAGCCAATAAGTTGTTTTGTTATCCTCTTTTAGAATCCAACTGAATGAAATAGGATATTGTGCATCCTTTATTTTAATCGGTTTTATTTTCTTCGACTGATCCGGCACTAAAATCTCTATAAATTTACCAGATTTAAAGCGAGCATCAAATATTCCTTTAGGAGGCGATGGCGGCATATCAAAATCATTCAAGCCAAGCGCTAACTTTCTACCTCCATTGTGAGCATACATTGATTGCATATTTCCTTTGTTATCAGTAATTGAAAATTGATCCATTGCAGATAATTCGTTTATAGGTGCACACGGGTCTATATATGGTGCGCTGCGTATTGTGAAGTTCCATCTATTCGACCATATACCTGTTGCAATATTATTCTTTGGCTTAACCCGCCAGTAATAAGTAGCGCTGTATGATAGCGGTCCAACATATTTTGATGTCGTTGTTATAGTCGTATCGTTAAAAACGAATGTAGTAAAACACGGGTCTGAAGAAACTTGTAAACTATATGACGTTGCGCCGCTTGATGCATTCCAGCTTAATGTCAAAGTCGTCGATAAACCCGTTGTTCCGTTAGCCGGAGACGATAATACTACTTGTGGCGGTGCACCCGGCGGATTAGCAGGTGGTTCTTCTGAACACTGTGGAGGAGAGCTTGACGCCGTAGAATTTACGTCTAAAATTATTTTACCATTGTTATTCACCTTCACAAAATAACCGTTTCCCTTTTTGATAAAATCAGATATGTAATAACCGCTATTGTATCCCCAAAAACGAGAAGCTATAATGTTAGCTGGTTCAGAATAAATTTTTGAAGTTTGTAAATCGTAAGATATTGACCCGATAAGATTCCAGCCGTTGCCGACATAGATAACAGGAATATTAACTGAATCTAACGGAAAGCCGGCATAATCTTTTGTCTGGGCAGATGGGAAACTTACCCAATAACCTATTCTGTTTTCAAGAGTATTTTTTTCGACATATCCAACACCCGGCACATAAGCGGATGCTGCAGAATTTGCGCCTGACCATACAGCAGTCTTTGAAGAATCATGAACAATGTTTGGCACGCTCAACATATTCCCACCGCTCAAGATTTGTGAAGAAACTACTACATCGTGTTTCTTTAATGATATTTGATACAGTGCAGATGTGCCCGATGTAAAAAGATATGTCGCATTAGAGACATCATTTTCTACTGTTGTAGGATAATAGCTATTCTTTTGTAAAATTCTTGGTATTGAATTGGCAATACTACTTACCCACATGCTGTTATTATTTGTAACATCTGAAAAGACGATATTTGTTTTACCTTCTGAATTAATTGAAACGGATGGATAATTAAATGTTACATTAGGTTGCGCCCAAGATGAAGAAGCAACAATTGAATAAGTTACATCGGAGAATTGGATAAAATTAATACTCCTTGTTGTTCCGCCTGCATGTATATTATCAATAGCTGAAAAAACTATATTATTCGTTGGATAACTAAAATCAATCGATGGATGTGTACAATCCGTAAGGTAGGTTTGGGATGATGTAAGGTTAATTTCCTGAGGAGCAGTTGTAATTCTTGCCGGAATACTTGGTTCTGGGGAATTAGTATAATAAAATTCATGCAAGTAAATGTCTCTCCTATTATTACAACTTTCTGACCAGACAACTGTAAAAGGAATTTCAGCACTTCCCCTGTATCTTTTTACAATGGAAGGAAACTCACAATTATTCCCTGTTCCAAACACAGTACATGGGTATTCTGCTTGAGAAGGATTCACAGCTATATTAATCCAGCCATCGAATGACCAGGCAACAGCAACAGCATCACCAGCTGAAATAGATGGATGTTGTTCGGTTGTAGAGCCTGTGCTCCACCAATTACCTGGATTCTCAATAAGTTTAGGTGTACTCCAAACATTATATATATTTCTCCACCGATAGCAAAGTCTGATCTTCCCCCTGATTTTTGGACAAGTAGAAAAGACAGTATATTACAGGAAAG
>CAZOQB010000040.1:0-13209 GCA_964581995.1 uncultured Ignavibacteriaceae bacterium
ATAGTTCTGAGGAATTTTTATATCCTCTTGACTTTTAACTTATTTAAGATGTTAGTGTGAAACTAAAAATTAAAATTAGTTTGTAACAACTTTAGTTTTGAACTTACTTTTTACCAAACCCAAAATAATACCAATTCCAAAACCTTGTAAACACCAATTTACCTGAACAATAAAATTAAAAACATCAATAATCGTGGAAACCATAACCCAACCAACAATGAAAGTTGTGATTACTATTAATATGAATGTAGAAGTAGTAACAGGTTTTTTGATTTTATTGGAAAATCTAAAACCGAAATAAATAAAAACAGAATAAGTGAGAATTATTGAAAAGAGATAATGAAAAGATTCCATAAACAACCTATATAAATTGTTTAACAATATTAGAACACTAACTATTACTTATACTGCACCGTTTAGTTAATTAAAGGATACATATATGCACGGCGCTGCAGATATGTATCCCAATTGATTCGTTTTCCGTTTATTATCACAATATTTAAAAATAGGGTCTGCATGATATCATTCCATGCTCTTTTCAGTCTAACGGACTCTTAACTCCAACACCTTTGTTTAAAACATGTGTATAAATCATTGTTGTTTTTACAGAACTATGTCCTAATAATTCTTGAATAGTTCTAATATCATAACCATTTTCCAGCAAGTGGGTTGCAAATGAATGTCTAAATGTATGAGGACTACCTTGTTTGCATACACCCGATTTTTTAATAGCCTCTTTTACTGCTCTTTGTATTGTGCTTTCGTGTATATGCCATCGGAAAATTAAACCACTTTCTTTTTCTTTAAAAAATTTATCGGCAGGAAAAGCATACTGCCAGCCAAATTCTTGACCCGCATTCGGGTATTTTCTTTTTAGTGCATAAGGAAGAATTGTTTCTCCTTTTCCCTTTTTTATATCTTCTTTGTGCTGTATATATACTCCGTTTAAATGTTTCTTTAAATCGGGAACTATTGAATTCGGTAAAATCGTATGTCTGTCTTTTTCTCCTTTACCATCTCGAACGATAATCTGATTGTAATCAAAATCTATATCTTTTATCCTAAGACGTAATGCTTCCGAAAGCCTTAAACCTCCTCCATAAAGTAGGGATACGACTAATTTTGGGACATCATTCAAGTGTTCAAAAATTTTACTGGTTTCTTTTTTTGAAAATACTACAGGAAGATGCTTAATTCTTTGTACTCTTTTAATATCTTCAACCCAGCCAACGTCTTTGTTCAATACATTTTTATATAAGTATAAAATCCCGTGTAAAGCTTGGTTCTGTGTGGAAGATGAAACATGCCGTTCAACAGCAAGATGATTGAGGAATTGCTTTATCTCTTCTGCTCCCATTTTTTCAGGGTGCGTTTTATTGTTGAATAAAATAAATTTCTTTATCCAGCCAACATAACTCTCCTCCGTTTTCGGAGAATAATGATTCGTCCGGAGCGTTATTCTTGTTTGTTCGAGTAACTTTGGTTTATTTTGATATCCAAGCATTATCGATATTCTATATCACTTCAATTGGTTACAATATATAATTTAATAATTCTAAATTCAAATCTCTCTCACCCAATCCACAATATCTTTGATTACTCCAATATCAACTGAATTTGGTAGCTTGTACTCTTCCGGTTTGGCTTTTCCTTTGCCTGTCATAAATAAGTGATTGAGTTTGGGATAGGATTTTAACATCACATTTTTGTGTTGCGAAAGTTCTTTTGTCCAGTTTATAAAATCTTCCATTGTAACTTGATAATCTCTTTCACCTTGCAGAATTAATATCGGAAGTTTCAAACCTTTTGCGGTTTTTACTTGATCGTATTTTGCCAAATCGTAAAAATAACTTGCGGGTATTCCAATTATGGGAGTTGAAGGGGAGAGGGTTTTGTTTTTCAAACTATCTACTTTTAGTTGCAGATCGGTTAAAAAATTCCGTTCATCCTCAGAGATTGCCTCCTTCAGAGAATAAATGTATTCCATCTGTTCCAAAACTAAATCCTCAAGTTTGCGGGCGGGGGCGGCCATCATTATAATTCCGCTGATAGATTGCGACTGCGATGCAATCATCGGTGCTACCATAGCGCCCAAACTATGTCCGAGGACAATGATTTTACTTTTATCTACATCATCCCGTGCTTTTAAAAAATTTACAGCTTCAAGCACATCATCAATAACTTCAGCTTGGATGTTGATATCGTCGGGCTTCATTTTGCTGCCGTGTAGTTTTGTCCGTTTATCATATCGGAGAACAGCAATACCTTTTGAAGCCAATCCCCAAGCTAAATCCTTGAACGGCTTGTTCGGTCCGATTGTCTCATCTCTATCGTTCGGTCCAGAGCCGTGAACCAAAATTACAACCGGAGGTTTTTCGATACGCCGAGGAATTGTAAGAGTTCCTTGCAATCTCCATTCAGGTAAGCCGAACTCAACATCGACTTTCTTGAATTTTGCAATATTAACATATTCGGGAATTCTGTATTCAACCTTATCGGTTTTGGGTGTAATCCAGAAGCCGGATATTTCCTGCTTATTGTTTACAACAATTTTGAAACTTAGCGATCCGTTTTCGAATTTGCAACCGAAGTCGAATGTTGTTAATTCATTCTCTCCGTCAGCTCTACGAGTCGAGTCGTCGACTGATGGATTTACCAAAGTATCAATGCCCGAAATAAATTTGCCAAATTGTTTCTCGATTCCGGGCATAATAGTTCCAAGCTGTTCTTCCGTGATTTTAGATTTTACTGTTGAATCGAAAAGTTGGTAAGCTTCGGAAACTCTGTTAGCAAACAAAAATTGTATGAAGTTTGCCGCAAGCTCTTTCTCTTTCACTTGTGAGAAAAGAAAAGCGGGGAGAAGTAGCAAAAAGGAGATGACAGATTTATTCATCTTTAACAACCACAGCTGTTCCGAATACGAGTATCTCGGCAGCATTTTGCATTATATAACTGGTAGCGAAACGTACATCGACGATTGCATTTGCACCGAGTGACTCTGCGTGTTCTTTCATTCTGTCAATAGCTTGATCCCGAGATTCCGCTAAAAGCTTTGTATACTCGTGTATCTCACCACCGACAAGGTTTTTAAATACCGCGACGATATCTTTTCCGATGTGGCGTGCCCGTACTGTGTTGCCTCTTACAATTCCTAACGTAGTAATAATTTTTTTACCGGCAATATTGCTTGAGGATACTATGATCATCTGATAATCTCCTTATACTTATCTGTTTTTCTTAAAAATATCCGTTCACGGACGACTGAGACAAACAAAAAGACACCGCCCGCTATTAACATTAAGATTGCTGCTTTTAAAAACCAAGCTAAAGTTGGATCTTGAATAATTGACTCAACTGCTTTGAAGCCACCGAATATCAAAATTACTATTGTCCCAATCGAAATTAAAATCCAGGCAATTCCTCTTTCTAATCGCGAGTAAATGCCCAGCCAGTATTTATCCCACACTTCTTCAGGTGGATTTTTGAGTTTCATAGTTTTTGTTATCTCCTTTATTTGTTTTATTGAATTCCACTCTTCTTGATATTCATTTGATGAAGCTAATAAACTGTTGAACTCGATACGCTCTTCATCGGTTAGCATATTGTCCAAAGCTTTATTTAGCAATGTATGGAAGCGATTTAATTCGATGTTCATTGCAGCCCCTCGATGATTTTTCGTAACCGCTTACGTGCGTAATAAAGGCGCGACATAACTGTTCCTAACGGTACTTGTAATAAGCCGGATAAATCTTCATAACTCGTATTTAAAATATCTCGCGCTGTAATTATTTCGCGGTCTTCGGGAGTGAGTTTCCAGATTGCCTGCCACACAATATTTTTTGTTTCGTTTTGTTCGACCATTTTATCGGTGTTTTGGTTGTCGTCTTTTATATTTTTGAAATCTTCCAATATATCTGAGAAATTATTAGCACGATTCGATTTATTTCTCAAATGATTCAAACAAAGGTTACGCAGAATTTTATAGAACCATGTATAAAATGTTTTGGTTGTATCAAACTTATTTATTGACCGATACGCACGTATAAAAGCTTCCTGCGATAAATCGAGAGCATCATCGTGCGAGCCGACGATCGAAAGCGCTGAAAAATAAGCGCGTTTCATATAAAGCTTCACAATTTCGCCATAAGCGTTTTTGTTGCCTTCTTGGGCTTTTTTTATGAATTCTGCGTCTTTTTCAGTATCTGTCATTTGAGCTTCTGTATATGATACACCTATGGAGGGAGTTTATTCAATCGGGAGGTTTGCAGAATTCTCATATCATCTCTTTCAGCAGCTCTTTTTTCGGATTTGCTATAACGACTTTATTTACCAACAATCCGCGTTTGGCACATACTGAAGCACCCGCTTCGACTGCCGAGCGGACTGCTGCAACCTCGCCTGTCATAGTCACAAATGCTTTTCCTCCTAATGCCATCGCAAGTCGGACTTCAATCAACTTCACATTCGCTGCTTTTGCTGCCGCATCTGCCGCTTCGATAAGTGAAGCAACGCTAAACGACTCTACGATACCGAGCGCCTCAAGCACCTCAACTTGACTCATACCGGATATTGCAGGGAAAACAGACTTATGGACATTCGGGATAACCATCGCATCTACGACGCAGCCAACTCCGGTACGTTCACCAGCTTCCACACTTGCTCGAACGACTGCTACGTCGCCGCCAACCAAGACCATAAATTTTCCCGAGCAGATACTTCGCATAACGAGAAGCTCTACTTCAGAAGTTTTTAGCATAGTATCTGCCACTTCAAATCCAGCCGCGATACTCGATAATTCTACAAGTCCTATTGCATTCATTTCTATCATATTAAATTCCTATTATTCTATGTTCATTACTAATTTTATTCTTAATCTCTGCTACTCTAAGCATATGAGTAAATAGTTATTTGTTCTTTCTTTGAGTGCTGTATATTACTTTAGGTTCTGAAATACGAAACCCAATCTCTCTTTTTGGTTTTTCAGGTGGTTGGAGAAGTTGGCGTATTGCTTCGATTATCGAATGAATTTCCTTATCGTGTGTATCAATTTTCGATTCAAGAATGTGGATTTTCTTTGATAGTTCTCGTTGCGTTGCAAGGAACTCCCTCAGTCGCACAAATGCTTTTACAATCATTATACTCATCTTTATAGCTCGATCACTTTTGAGCACAGACGCAAGCATAGCAACACCATGTTCTGTAAAGGCGTATGGTAAAACATACGAATGCTTAAGTGTATCGAACCGGTGCCAATTTGTCACCAGTTCGTTTCGTTCTTTTTTCGTAAGCTTGAACATGAATTCACTTGGGAATCGGTCTTTATTACGTTTAACTTGCCGATTCAAATATTTTGTTTCAACAGCATAGAGGTCGGCAAGGTCGCGGTCAATCATTACCTTTAATCCTCTGATGATAAAGATTCGTTGTTCAATCAATCCTACTGGTATTATAGATTTTGTTTTTAGCATCCTATTCTAAAATTTCACGTTTTCTCAATTACTACTTCAACATCAATCTTCGTAACAACTCCATCGATGCTTGCGTGAATGCGGGCACCTAATTTTCCATCCGGAATTTCACCAATTACTTCGCCCATCTTAACTTCTTTTCCAACTTTAACTACAGGCGAAGCAGGCGAACCTATGTGCTGCGAGAGAGGTATCCGAACAATCGTCGGTGAAAATTTCACATCTTCAAAATGTGCAGGTCCGTCGTAAACAGCCACACCTAATTTCTTAATGAGTTGTTTGAGCGGGGTTCTTCGTCCTTCGCCAAGCGGGTGGACTTTAACATCGCGTTTGCCTTCCCACTTCATTCCTTTAGAACGCAAATCCGATTTTGCACGGTCGCATGCTTCTTTCGGATACAAATCTTCAGGGCAGGCATACAGCGTGCACAAGCCGCAAGCGCAGCAAAGCTGAGCGTATTGATTCCATAATGCTTCACCGGTTACAGTGAAACCTAAACTACGCATTACCTTATGCGGCTGAACATCGTAGCCGAGCAAGTAACGCGGACAAAACTCTGTGCAATAGCTGCACTGGTCGCATGCAGATTTTCCAATCCGATGCATCGAAGATTCAGGTAAACTTTTTCGTTGAACCAACCGATGGACAACAGGAAGGACAACAAGTCCTGCACAGGTTTTTGTAATCGGTAAACTCATATCCGTTGCGAGTGTTCCCATCATAATACCGCTGATGAAGACGGCGAACTCGGAAACACTTGCTCCTCCGGCAGCTTCAATCGCTTCTGCAAAACTTATCCCGATAGGTACTAAAAATGTGGACGGTTTATTAACGGCGCCAACAACTGAAATGTATTTGTGCGTAACCGGAATTCCTTCCGATGCGAGATAGGCGTTTCGTAAAGTTTCCACATTATTTACAACAATACCGACATCGAGCGGAATTCCTTGTGGTGGAATTAAACGTTTTGTTGTTTCATAAACTAGAACATACTCATCGCCGGTTGGATAAAAATCGCCGAGCCAATTAAGTTCGATATTTGTATTTTCAGCTGCTTTCTTTAAACCCGTCAAAGATTCTTCGTGTTTTCTTTTTACACCAATGATTGCTTTTTTTGAACCGGTAGAAACCAGCCACTGAATTAATCCGCCAACAACCGCTTCAGGCTCATGTTTCATTAATTCTAAATCTTTATGAAGGAGCGGTTCACACTCGGCGCCATTTGCAATCACATATTCAACTTTTGAAGCTGCTTTAATATGAGCAGGGAATCCGGCACCACCACATCCGACGACCCCCGCCGATCTGATTCTTTCTATGTATGTCAATTTTTAATCCTGTTAGTTAAGTGTTGGTTGAATATAATAAATTTAATATTTCCAAAGCGGATAGACATTGCTTTTATAGGAAAACTCTTAGAGCTATAGACCAGAATTTCGTATCTGTTAAAATATTACCGAAGAGTAAATCTACAGCACCATACTCATTATGTCTGAGAGTTGCACCGAAATTCGACGTTAGTGATAATTCGTTCCGATCTTTTATAAATTTATAATTGAAATTAGATAAAGAATTATCATGAATTCTACTTTCGATAAAAGATGTTATTGTTTCAACTGTTCTATATCTTGGTTCAACACCACCTCGCAAAATCACATAATTGCCATGGAAATATTCAATAGCTATTGGTAACCGAATGTCAATGCTTTCTAACTTTTCTGAAGGAGTCATAGAAATATTTGTTGTCGTTGTAAGGAAACCAGTATTAATATAATTTTTATTTTCTGAAATATTTGTTTTATGAAGAATATAATTTACCGAAATTGCGGCATAAGCTACAAGAGTTTCAGAAAAAATTCTTTCATAGCCGCAACCACTTCTGATGTCTAATACGTATCCATCTCCTTCGCGTGTACCATCTGTGATATATTTATAAGTGGTTCCCGATGAATATTTCACAGTGTCTAACGCGTTCAATTTACCCTTTATGTCATACGCCGTATAGCCCGACTGGGCTAAGAACCTGAGGTGATCCTTGTTATTTGGAGACGTGTATTTTAGCACTGCCGAAATTAAGCCACCTCTTGAGTCAATATCTGTGGGTTTAAACCAGGCTTGGTATTCTGTCGAAGATATGGAACGATTCGTTTTTTCATCCTGATTTTTGGGTTTGTAAGATGAAATTAGTAATGTTGTTTTTAGATCCAGAACAAAATCAGTAAAATTTAATAATGTTCCCGCATCAATTTTGTGAATTGTTCCAATTTTTGAATAATCTGTGCTTCTGAGTTCTTCATAAAAATATAATGAGTCAAAATTTCTGTTTGTCTGACTTGAACGGTATATTTCATCTGACTTCAGAAAATGATAACTTGCGCCAGCAGTTACTTCAGAGTTGATAGGGCTTGAAAAACTTAATCTCGTCCCATATCTTCTCGGGGAGTTTTCATTTGTATATGTGTTCGTAGAACCTTGGGTTAAACTATAATAATAATCAAAGGTATTTGTGGTTTTGTTTTTTCTAATACCTTCGAGATTTATTGATATACCTAATGATTTGTCTGCAATTGGAACAAAACCTCCTAAAAATAATTTTCCATAATCCTGAATAGATCCTAAATCACCAAATATTTCAGGTTTATTAACATCTATCGAATATGCCGGATTACGGAAAAGGTCGGAATAATTGTCTTGTATTAAACCGTGGGCACCTTCAGAAAAAGTCCGCATTCTTAACGATTGATATGATTCTGTAGGTTTTTGGATTGTATAAATATAATCAAAAACTATTGAGGTGCTATACGGGTCGCCAAGATAGTATTGGTAATATTGAGCATTTGAATTGTGATAAATGAGGAGACTTAAGATGGCTAAAAGAAATCCGTTCTGTTTCATAAATAAAACTCCTTAATATTGATTAATTGCCTTTCAAAATTAATTTACCGTTTGAGTTTACTTTTATCCAGTAACCTCGGCCTGGTAAAATTGTGTTCACAGTTATATACGATTTATCGTATCCGTAAAAACTCGTTGATATTATTCCATCTGGAATTGTCTGAATAGAAGAAATTGAGATTGGTTGTGATACAGAGCCGATTAAATTCCAACCTGCTACGACATCGATAGTGTCTGTTAATATTTCATTTCCTATAATATTAAAATTTAAAGTTGAATCGAATTTTAACCAATATCCGATTCCTTTTTTCAACGAATCGGTTTGAATATAAGTCGCATTGTAAGAAAATGCAAACGAAGTTGTATTCGTGAAAAGCGAGTCGATGCGACTCTCTTCGACTAATAACGGCAAAGATACTAAGTTCCATCCTTTATTTATTGAGAGTGATATTGATTGAATTCCATTGCCGGAAACTATTATGGAATCTCTTAAATGTTCGTCGTTGTGATTGATAATGATGAATGGTGAAATGCTGTCAGAATTTATAGGAGTAAATGTAATATACAACTTACGATTAGTATGAGGCGCTATAGATGTGCTTGCCGGATTTATTGTTAAGTTCGGCGGGGAGGAGGTGGTGATGTTTAAATTGCTACCGCCTGAGTTATAAATAATTATGCTATCTATTTTGGATGTTTTTATAGGAACGTCCCCAAAATTGATTTCTTTATTGTTGAAAGAGATAATTGGTTTCAGAATTTCAGTGATTGCTGTGCCGGTGGAAAAGGGAGACGGAAAATTTAGCAAAGCGCCAATCGTTGGGACAATGTCGGGAATTTTTCGCTTGATTGAGGAAAGCCCTTTCTTTGCTCCACTGCCAATTGCGAGTAGTTGGATTCTTCTGCATCCCCAGCATCCATCGCCATGGCTAACAAAACCTGTTGACACCCCATCGAGATGTCGACCGTGGTCGTTAGTTACAAAAACTGTAGTCCTGTTTTTAAACACTGAATCACTTTGAACAAAATCCCAAAGCATTCCTACAATGCTGTCGGCAATTGTAATTGCGCGGGTATAGTTCTGCCAATTACCAGAATGTCCAGCGCCGTCAACATCGGCAAGATAAATTATTGAAAAAACAGGATGGTGTTGCGATAATTTTTGTTTAGCAAGATTCCACACGTAGAGGTCGCTCCAATAACTATCCTGCATAATATACCATGGCCAATATTGTGGACCATATTGAGGATGATAGCTTGGCAGCCATGGACCTGAAAGTTGTTTGAGTATATACATAGCATTCGTTGAATCTTGGTCCTGATGTTTTCTGAAATATTCCCAAACAGTTGGGTCGAGTGCATATTGCGTAGCAAATCCGCCGATTGTTGTATCGCGGGGAGTTTTCCACGAGCCTGACCAGATTGCAGGAATCGCCCGCTTTGTAACAGTTACGCTATCGTTGAGGAATGTATCCACAACAGCGGATTGGGTAGCGAGTTGTTTCATACGTGGAATATACTGCCCTGTAGGATCACCGAGTGTTTCAGAATATCGTGCACCATCGATGATTACAAGAATAGCGTGCTGTTGTGCGGGTTGAGAGATCAGAAGCGGTGAGGTTAGAGCGAAGATCAGGAAACTAATGGCGTAAAGAAAAAATTTATTTACTTTGTTAATTATCATTAATGTTAAGATATTTTCTTCTTCAACTCTGCTAGTATTTGCAAAGCTTCAAGGGGAGTAAGTTTATCTATATCAATCTTTTTAATTTCATTACGAAGTTTATCGTCTTTCATTTCGAAAAGAGTTAATTGTACTTCACTTGCTCCGATTCTCCCCTTCACCCTTTCATTTTTACCTTCATCGTGTAAAGTTAATTCTGAGCCTTCGAGATTTTTTAAAATAGTCTTTGCTCTATCTGTTACTTCATCAGGCAAGCCAGCCATCTGAGCCACCTGAATTCCATACGAATGATCCGCGAATCCTTCTGTAACTTTATGAAGAAAAATCACTTTATCGCCATATTCCCGTACATCAACTTTATAATTTTTGATTCGGGGATACAAGTCAGCAAGCTCGTTTAACTCGTGGTAATGAGTTGCAAATAATGTTTTCGCACCTAAATGGTTGTGTAGATATTCCGTCAAAGCCCAAGCAATGCTGATTCCGTCGAATGTACTTGTACCTCGTCCTACCTCATCTAACAAAATCAAACTTTTGGGGGTTGCAGTGTTCACAATGTGAGCCGCCTCGTGCATCTCTACCAAAAATGTACTCTCACCCGATGCAATATTATCGCTTGCTCCCACGCGTGTAAAAATTTTATCAACGATTCCTATATGTGCTTTCTTAGCCGGGATAAAACTTCCAATCTGAGCAAGTAAAACAATTAAACCAACTTGTCGCAAGTAACTCGATTTGCCGCTCATATTCGGCCCTGTAATAATCAAAATCTGATTTTCCTGGTTGAGTAAGAAAGTATCATTTGGAGTGTATTGATCACCCGGCGGGAGCAGTCGCTCGATTACTGGATGTCGCCCTTCTACAATGTTTATTAAGTTCCCATCGTCAATTTCAGGATAAACATATTCATATTCTATTGCTGTTTCAGCTAATGATGATAAAGTATCAAGTTTGGCTGTTAATTGAGCATTTTTTTGTATTACTGCTGTCTGGTCGGCTGCTTTCAGTCGTAGCTCATTAAATATTTCTGTTTCGAGGGTTAAAATTTTTTCTTCAGCATTTAAAATCTTTTCTTCATAATCTTTGAGTTCAGGAGTAATAAATCGTTCACCAGTTGAGATCGTTTGTTTGCGAATGTAATCAGAGGGAATTTTATCTTTGTGTGTGTTAGTAACTTCAATATAATAGCCGAACACATTATTGAAAGCTACTTTAAGTGAATAAATTCCGGTACGCTCTCGCTCTTTTAATTGCAGATTTGCAATCCAACTTTTACCATTGAGTGTAATTTCTCTCAACTCGTCTAAATTCGGATTGCATCCTTTTCTAATTACACCGCCATCGGCTAAAGATAGGGGAGGATCATCGTTAATCGTTTTTGAAATATCATCAATCAAATCTGATAGAATTACAAAACCTTCTCTTATTTCTGAAAGTGTTAGGCTCTCAGCTTCATAAATAGCCGATTTAAGATTTTCGACTTGCATTAAATTGTTCTTTAGAGCAATCATTTCACGTGGATTAGCACGTCCGGTGCAAACCTTTGTGATTAAACGTTCGAGGTCGCCGAAATTTAAAAGCACATCACCAACTTTAAGGAGTATATCCGATTTTTTTACCAATTCATCAACTGCTTGTAATCGTGCTTGTATCGGTTTGATGTTGCGTAGAGGCCGATTGATCCAACTTTTTAATAAACGCCCGCCCATCGGAGTTTTAGTTTTATCCAACACCCAGAATAACGTGCCTTCGTCTTTCCCTTCAATCGATTTTGTAATTTCTAAATTTCTTTTTGTCGATGGATCGAGTGTAATATATTCGCTTGTGTTGTATGGAAAAATTTTCTTTATATGTGCAAGATTTGCTTTTTGGGTTTCCTGGAGATAGTTGAGAACAGCCCCCGCCGCTACAGTTCCGACTCGCAACCCTTCAATGCCAAAACCTTTTAACGATTGAGTTTTGAGATGTGTGATGAGAAGTTCGTAACTGTATTCATAATTAAAGATCCAATCATCTAATTTGGTAAATATTCCTTTGTAACTTTCTTTTAGAATATTCTGGAGTGTATCGATGTCTCTTTTTTGAATTAACAATTCAGCGGGATTGAAAGTTTGAATCTGATCTTTTAAGTTATTGAGGGGGAACTCACTTACACCGAATTCAGCCGTAGATACATCAACGAAAGCAAACCCGATTATGTCATCGCTCGTAACAAGAGGTGACGGAAAATAAACAGATGCTAAGTAATTGTTTTGCTTTGTCTCTAAAATTTTTTCTGAGAATGAAACTCCCGGTGTTACAACTTCAATCACATCCCGTTTAACAATGCCCTTAGCAAATTTGGGGTCTTCCAACTGTTCGCAGATTGCAACTCGCTTACCGGCTTTGAGAAGTTTTGGGAGATAATTCTCTAGGGCGTGATAGGGAAAGCCGGCAAGTGGAGTTTCTCCGGCGGTTCCATTTCCACGTTTAGTGAGTGTGATGCCTAAAATTTTTGAAGTAACTTTTGCATCGTCATCGAAAGTTTCATAAAAATCACCCATACGAAAAAGTAATACTGTATCAGGGTATTTTGATTTAACCTGATGGTATTGCTGCATTAAAGGAGTTTTTTTGATTACGCTCATAATTTTTTTAAAATAAACGTATTTTTGGTGTGAAAATCAATAATTATTATGTTCAGTTAGAAATATCCTTTGCTAATGGATGCTTTGTGTGGTTGGTTTCGTGGGTTTGAGTCCGTCGCATTTCAAAAGTTTTTTTACACCGGACAATGGAGCATTTGTAACTAATACAATTATTGTAATTTTTTCAGATAATAAAGTAAAAATTTCTTAACACACGAGGTGATAGTCTTAAGATTATGCCAAAAAACTGCAGTAAGAATTAAAACAAAGTGATGTGTGACAGTTGGCACTTGTATTGTGTGATAACTATCAAAAAACAGAGTAATAAAATTAAAAGAGAATAAAATGAAAGAGACAATACAAATGAAAAAATATGATAGATTAGCCGAAGAATTAATAAGGAAAGCCATATATTTCTTACTAGGGTTAAGTTTCTTATTATTTGGTATCAGCAATCAAAAAATTATAGCTCAGCAGGATACTTCATTTTCAGTTATTGGTTATTATCCGTTCTTTGGTGCGACCGCATACAATC
>CAZOQB010000041.1:0-10635 GCA_964581995.1 uncultured Ignavibacteriaceae bacterium
CGTTCTATCAATCCTGCACTCTTAAAATGTGCTTGATTTTGTCATAGTATTCAGGCTGACAAGTAAACGTTTACCTATAAAAAAAAACATTGTACGAATTCAAATACAAAAATAATAAACTCTTTTGCGAAGATATTTTACTGAAAGATGCGGCTTCAAAATTTGGAACACCATTATATGTTTACAGTAAACAATCAATCATAGACCACTGCCGGCATATTGAAAAAGCTTTTGAGGGAGTTGAACACCTTTCTTGTTATGCGGTAAAAGCGAACGCAAATTATCAAATCCTGACAATAATAGCGGGTGAAGGTCTGGGAGCGGATGTTGGTTCTTCAGGCGAATTATATTTAGCTCTCAAATCAGGTTTCCCTTCTAATAAGATTACCTTTAGCGGCGTTGGCAAGCGTGAAGATGAAATTGAGTACGCTTTGAAAGAAAATATTTTGTCCTTCAATGTCGAATCTGAAGAAGAATTATTATTACTAAGCAAAGTCGCAAGCAAGTTAGGAATAAGTGCGAATATCCTTCTTCGTATTAATTTTGACATTTCTGCCGACACACATCCCTACATAACCACAGGAAGCAGACATAATAAATTCGGAGTCGAAAAATCTAAAGCTATAGACCTTCTGCACAGAGCCATTTCTCTTCCGAAAATTAATGTTCTCGGAATCCATACTCACATCGGGTCGCAGATTACGGATGAAGAAACATTTAAAACCACGGCTAAAGAAATTGTTCAAATGGTAACAAAACTAAGGTCGGAAGGAATACCTATTCACGATATAAATTTTGGCGGTGGTTTTGGTGTCCAGTATCAGGATTTTGTTACCCATCGATGGCTTCCAGTTGATAATGAAAATGTGGATGCAAAATTTACAACTGTAAGGTTGATAGAGGCTGCAATCCCAATACTTAATAAAACCGGATGCAAAATTTTAATTCAACCGGGACGTTCCGTCATTGCCCATACCGGTATTTTAATAACCAAAGTATTATACAGAAAAGAAAACGAAGGTAAAACTTTTATAATTACCGATGCCGGTATGAATGACCTTATAAGACCAAGTCTCTACAAATCGTACCATCAGATTGTTCCGTTGTCTGTCAACGAAAGTGTGCATCGGGTAGTAGATATTGTCGGACCGTTGTGTGAATCGGGCGATTTTTTTGCACTCGACAGAAAATTTCCATTTGTAGAAAGTGGCGATTATCTTGCTGTAATGTGTGCGGGAGCGTATGGCTATGTTCTATCATCGAACTACAACGGACGACCCAGACCCGCTGAGGTGCTCATCGATAAAGACAGTGCAAAACAGATAAGGAAAAGGGAAGATATAAAATTATTGTTATAATTTGCCTTTCTGCTATCTTTTCAATAAATTTGAAACGAATTTACTTTTAAAATTATACTCTTATGCTTGAAAACTATTTACCTATAGCCATTGTCCTAACGATTGCTGCTTTATTCGGCTTATTCATGTCGAAAGTGAACGAGTGGTTTGGTCCTAAAAACCCCACGCAAGAGAAGTCAACAACCTATGAAAGCGGAATGGAACCCGTGCGAAGCGCACACGAAAGGTTCTCGGTTAAATTCTTCCTCGTTGCAATGCTCTTCATTATATTCGATATAGAAATCGTGTTTCTATATCCTTGGGCTGTGAACTTCCGCGAGCTTGGCTTATTCGGTTTTGTGGAGATGTTTGTCTTTTTAGGAATTCTTATGATCGGTTTTTTATATATTTGGAAGAAAGGCGCATTAAAATGGGATTGATGGAAGGTGAAAGTTTCTTCACTACAAAGTTGGAAGCTTTACTGAGCTGGTCTCGTAAAAATTCTCTTTGGCCCATGCCAATGGGAATTTCCTGCTGTGCTATTGAAATGATGTCCTTCGCCGGTCCGCGCTTCGATGTTTCGCGGTTCGGTTCAGAAGTTTTTCGTTTTTCTCCTCGTCAGTCTGACGTTATGATTGTTGCCGGAACCACTACTTTTAAAATGGCGAGAGTAGTAAAAAAAATCTACGACCAAATGCCCGACCCAAAATGGGTTATTTCGATGGGAGCTTGTGCTTCTTCAGGTGGTATGTACAGAACCTATTCAGTGGTTCAAGGTATCGATTTGTTTATACCTGTCGATATTTATGTTGCGGGATGTCCTCCACGGTCCGATTCAGTTCTGAAAGCCCTAATCGAATTACAGGAAAAAATTCAACGCGGAGAAACATTCACTCAAAGAAAAAAAGTTTACACGGAATCTTAATTCACCATGGCAAAGACTAAAGAAATAATTGTACGGAAATTACAAGACAACTTCGCTTCAGACATCGAATCAGTTGTTGATTTCAACGGCTCACTTACTATATGTGTCAAAAAAGAAAAACTGATTGACATCTGCAAATTTCTGAAAGCTGATTTCGACCTGTTATTCGATATGTGTAAAGATGTTGTCGGGGTCGATTATAACCGGGCAGAGTACAGGTTCGAAGTTGTATACAATTTATACTCATTGAAGAATAATTTTAGATTGTTACTAAAAACTAAGCTCGAGGAATCAAACATTCATATCCCATCGGTAGCTGGTATTTGGCCCGGCGCAAACTGGCCCGAAAGGGAAGTGTATGATTTTTATGGGATAATATTCGATGGACATCCGGACCTCCGCCGTATTTATATGCCGGAAGAATTTGAATACTATCCATTGAGAAAAGAGTTTCCATTAATGGGAATCCCGAATTCAATACCGCTTCCTCGTAAGTAATGTACGGAAATAAATCCTAACTATGTTTGAAGAAAAGACACCAAAAAGTAAAATATTAGAAGCTCTAAACAATCAGGATGTAAGCGCATATTTCGAAGACCCACTCGAAAACGAGATGATTTTAAATATGGGCCCCCAACATCCTGCCACACACGGTGTGCTTCGACTTTTAATTAAGCTTGACGGCGAGACAATTATAGCTACCGTTCCTGAAGTCGGATACTTACATCGCGGCTACGAGAAGTTAGCTGAAAACATGAGTTATCATGAATACATTCCACATACAGATCGGTTGGACTATCTATCGCCCCTTTCCAACAATGTCGCATATGTTTTAGCCGTCGAAAAGCTTGCCGGAATTGAAGTACCAAAACGCGCGCAATATATACGTGTTATAATTGCCGAGATGGCAAGAATAATGTCCCATCTCGTGGCGATGGGTTCAACAGCAATGGATGTCGGCGCTTTGACGGTTTTACTCTGGGGATTCCGTGAGCGCGAAAAGCTTCAGGATATACAGGATATTTTCACAGGTGTAAGATTCACCACGAGCTTTACGAGAATCGGCGGGTTGGCAAACGATATGTCCGATGAGGCTATCAGTATGTTGGAAGCCTTTTTAGACCAGTTCCCAGAAAAATTGGACGAAGTCGAAAAACTCTTACTCAAAAACAGAATTTTCATTCAGCGTTGTGAGGGTGTTGGTGTTATCTCAAAGCACGATGCAATCGCAATGGGTTTAACGGGTCCAAATTTAAGAGCCTCTGGTGTTGCACACGACTTGCGTATAGATGAACCGTATTTAGTTTATCCCGAACTGGATTTTGATATACCAATCTTTGAAGACGGTGATGCTTTAGCACGATTTTATATCCGTCTGCTTGAGATGAAAGAAAGCGCGAAAATAATTCGACAAGCAATAAAAAAAATGCCGAATGGTCCTGTTAATGCAGCTTTGCCAAAGAAAGTTCTTCCTAAAAAAGAAAGAATCTATGGTAAAATGGAAGAGCTCATCCACGATTTTATGCTGATTAATTTCGGTATCAATCCACCGGTCGGAGAAGTGTACCATGCGATCGAAAATTCTAAAGGTGAACTGGGATTTTATATATCGAGCCTTGGACACGGGTCGCCTTGGCGTTTAAAAATCCATTCGCCCTCGTTTATTAACATACAGGCATTACCAATACTTTTAAAAGACCACCTGGTTTCTGATGTCGTTGCGATTATCGGCAGCATCGATCCGGTTATGGGTGAAGCGGATAAGTAAAAATAATCAAAATTCAAAATTCAAAAAACAAAATTATTGATGTTTACAGAAGATAATTTAAAAAAAGTAGCAGAACTTAAAAATAAGTATCCAACATCAAAAGCGTTGACGCTACCTGTGTTATGGATTGCTCAGGAGCAACTCGGTTGGATTTCTGAAGATACTATGAGATATATATCCATACTCATCGGTGTCCCATACAGTCACGTTTATAGCGTTGCTTCGTTTTATACTATGTACAACAAAAAATCGGTAGGAAAGTACCACATACAAGTTTGTACAAATATATCCTGTCAATTACTTGGAGCCGAAAAGCTTGTTGACCATCTTTGCCAGAAACTCGGCGTGAAGAAAGGTGAGATTACCGCGGATGGTAAATTCACGGTCTCAGAGGTAGAATGTCTGGGCTCCTGCGGAACAGCTCCTACAATGCAAATAAATGATGACTACCACGAAAACCTTACATCGGAAAAAGTTGATTCGATAATTGATAAACTGAAATAAGCAAACATGTCTGATAATACTGAAAAAATATTACTGCCCGATATTTCCAACCTGCAAAGTATCGAAATTTATGAGAACAATAAAGGATATGCTGCATTACGAAAAGCATTGACGATGAAACCTGAAGATATAATCGAGGAAGTAAAGAAATCAGGTTTAAAAGGTCGGGGTGGAGCTGCATTCCCAACAGGTTTAAAATGGAGTTTCATGCCTAAGGGAAATGAAAAACCGAAATATCTTTGTGCAAACGGAGACGAGGGCGAACCCGGAACATTTAAGGACAGGCAGATTTTCGAATTCAATCCACACCTTTTTATAGAAGGTTGTTTGATTGCAAGCTATGCTATGGGAATTAAAACAACCTATGTTTATATACGCGGTGAATACAAAAAGTGGATTGATATTCTTCAGAATGCCATCGAAGAGGCTTACGCAAAAAACTATATAGGCGAGAATGTTATCGGAACTAATTTCAATACTGACATTGTAATCCATCGAGGAGCGGGTGCATACATCTGCGGCGAGGAATCATCCCTGATGAATTCAATCGAAGGTGAGAGAGGTTATCCGAGGGTTAAACCGCCATTTCCCGCACAGTGTGGACTTTGGGGCAATCCCACAAACGTGAACAACATCGAGACATTATCATGTGTCCCGTCAATTATTAATAATGGCGCTGAGTGGTTTTCAAAAATTGGCGCTCCAAAACATCCGGGCACAATTTTATTCGGCATTAGCGGTCATGTAAACAAACCGGGCGTTTACGAATTACCGACCGGTGTTTTGTTGACCGATTTGATTTATAAATATGCGGGCGGAGTCCGCGACAATAAAAAAATCAAAGCAGTTATTCCGGGCGGCTCGTCAGTTCCATGGTTACGAGGTGAAGAGCTTGAAGGTGTGAGGATGGATTTAGATTCTCTGAAAGCGGCAGGTTCAGCCATCGGAACCGGTGGAGTAATGGTTATGGATGAAGATACAGACGTATTAAAAGTTCTAAAACGTATTTCTCATTTTTATCATCATGAATCCTGCGGACAGTGTACTCCATGCAGAGAGGGAACCGGTTGGATGGAAAAAATTCTTGATAGATTTATTCACGGCGAAGGAACAGTGCACGATATTGATTTACTGTTGGATATAGCGAACAATATCGAGGGCAATACAATCTGCGCGTTAGGCGATGCTGCTGCGTGGCCCGTTCAGAGTGTTATTAAAAAGTATAGGGAAGAATTCGAGAAGCGAGTTAAAAAATCACCGGTTGCTAAGAAAGTTATACAACCACCTCATCTAGTCGTTTAATTGTATTGCGCGCCTTGAAGAACCCAGCGGCGCATCCCATTTTTTTGGTTCAGGTTTAATGGCTCTCTATCGGGAGGCATCGGGTTTCCGGGTGGCAAACCTTCGATGCGACGAATGAGTGGGCTGGCATCAGGATCGCCGGGTATAATTATATGTGAATATCTAAAGTTTCCAAAATCAGTTAAGCTAAAACCTCTTTCAATTTTTGTCCCATCATCGTGGCAACCGCTATAACTGCAACTACAATCAAAAAGCGGTTGAACGCTCTGTAAATAGCTGACTTTTCCTGAATCAGGGAAAACAATCTTGCAGCCATCTGCATTTTCATCCTTACACGAGGAAAAAATCAATAATCCGACAATTGCTAACAAGGATATGAGTTTATACATAATTATGTTTACTGAATGATTATTCGATGTTAAGAAGTTAATGAATTCCGTTTAAAAAACCAATTGACTTTGGGATATATTATCCTTATATTTTTAAGGAAAAAATTTTAAGGGGCCGTAGCTCAGTTGGGAGAGCGCCTGAATGGCATTCAGGAGGTCACGAGTTCGACCCTCGTCGGCTCCACTTCGAATTTGACACAACTTAGTGATTTATTTTTGCTAAGTTGTTTGTCAAATTCAGAATCCCGTCGAAGACGAGAATTGACATAACCAATGTAAAGTCTCTCAAGAATATGAAATTTATCATAATAAGTATATTATTTTTCATTTTAAATTCTTATAGTCTTGTTTTCGGACAGACATATTCGAGCACCGGTTTAGAAGTAAGTAATCCAACCCGCCTTCCGATTTTAATCGAAAGTTTATCAACCGACGCCGGGAAAATAGGTCTGACTTGGGATATGATCAGAACAAAATGTGCTGAACGGTTTAAGCGAATAAACATTAAACTTGTAGATACCGTCGGTTGCATGACTAATCTTTACATAAATTGCAACGTCGTTGGAGATGCGTATAACATTAACTTATGGTTCATCAGGGATGTAAATTTCACAGTAGGGATTAAAACTTATACTCGGTCATCTTGTGTTACCTGGGATATAGGAACGACTGGGATACATAGGGGCGAAGCGAATAAAATTATAAATAATTTAAATTTACTGCTCGACACTTTCATTCTAGACTATGTTAAAGCTAACCCGTCAGTTGTGAAAAAATAAATATCATAACAACAAGCCATCATTTTATTCTTGATATTAGTGAAATTATATATCCGAGTACAGCAAAAATAACCACAAACGTAAATCCAAATTCCATTGCAATAATCGGCACCAGAACCGCACTGATTACAGATAGAAACCCATTAATACTCCAAGCCCAGGGAATTATGTTTGAATAATTCACTGCTAATTTTTTAATACCGATAGGAAATGGCATACCCATGAAAAATGCGATTGGCGCTATTAATAGGAACGAAATAATGTACTTCAGAGTCATATCCAAGTGAATCAACGAACTAAATATTGTCGCCAGCGCTGTAAAAAATATTAATGATAGTGTTATTATCAAAATAATAATAATAATTAAATTTGAATCGGACAGTTTCGAAAGTTTTGTGGAATAATAGCTGCCTATTCCTGAAAAGAACAACAGAGATGCTATAACAACCGATACTGAATATATCGGGTGCGATAAGAATAAAATATATTTTTGAATTAACACAATCTCGACAAACATATATCCTATACCTAAACCCGAAAAATAGAGTAATGTTTTTAACTTCACGCCTACTTGAACAGCTTCCTTTTTAAGAAAAAAAACCGGGACTAAAATTAACAAAATTGCCAGTACAACTATTTGCACAAGTGTGACAATCAAAATCACGTAACCGTATTCGTATAAAGTAACCGATTCTTTCCCCAGCGTCTCTATCAAGTGAAACAAGTTTGTTAATTTTAAAAAATGAGAAAAATAGGGTTTATCATCTGACGGCGGCTCAATATTAAACGCATAATCTGTGTAAAACTGTTTCCGGTCTGAGAATAATATTTTCTGTGCAGATTGAAAATAAATATCCGGCTCTAATACATTATAAATATTCGATTCGTCCTCGCTTATCCCGGGATAATAAAACTCATCGAAATACTTCTCATCACAAAATTCATTTATTATCTGAACATCACCGCTGTTGATTTTATCTTTCTTCACAATAATTGTTACCGTCCCCCAACTTCTAATCGCAGCTACATTATATTCCGGCTGAATTATTCCCTTGTTTTCTAAGGCTTGCACGAGTGTTGTAAATAATTTTAATGAATGCCGTGGTGGCGTGTTTATCCAGGAAGTGACTGCAAATATCCCGTCATCTTTTAAATGCTCAATTATAGCTTCGAAAGATTCGACAGTAAATAAATAATTTTCGTGTAATGAATACATCCCCGCAGCCGAAGAAGCAAATCCTTCAAGGATTGGAATGGTGATTATGTCGTATTTGTTTTCTAATTGACTTAAAACTCCTCTGCCTTCGCCAATAATGATGCTTATTTTTTCATTGTTTAAAATGGAACTGTTTTGTTGTAATAATTCAATCACTTGGGGATTCAATTCTATTCCTGTAATTTCTGCACCATTATTCTGTAATGCTAACTGTAATTCGGAACCTGTACCGGATCCAATTACCAAGACTCTTGCATCGTGTTTCAATAAATATGGAATTGCAGAAGTGGTGTAATTCAAATAATCAATGCCACCGTCAGTCCTACTTGATATTGCACCGAGCCATTCGCCGTCGCTAAACAAGCCGAGTTGAGTTGGAATTTCTCCCGTGTAACCCAAGCTTAAACCCGGAGAGTATCGTAAAGCGGGGCTTGACACAACAGTTAGTTGTCCTAATGGACTTACTTTTTCACTAATAATCTTTGTGTCGGGAAGTAGTAAAGTTTTCGAAAGACTTTTGTATTCGGAAATTATCAGTTCATTATTATATACAAAACTAAATGCAATAAATAGAACATTAAAAAGAATTATAAAGAATGAATATTTTATCCTTGGATAAACAACCACCGCAGCTAAAAGTGGCAGCAGAGAAATCATTCCCGGTATTTTATGCGGCTCAAAAAAGAAAAATAGTCCTAAAACAATTATCCCTCCTATAGCAGAACCGATTAGGTTTGAAAAATAAATTATATTTATATTTTCAGAAAACTTCATGAATGCTAAACAAATAACTACGGCGCCGAAAAAGAAAGGGATAAAAATCAGTAGGTAGAAAACTAAAAGCGGCAGCCCTTCGGTAATATTCCATAAAATTAAAAAAGGGTTGATATCAATATGATTGAAAACATATAGACCTGCTATCATTGATATCGAACAAAATACTGCGGATAAAAATGTAATTTCGTCCGAGAATTGCAGCGCCTTTTTCCTGAAAGCGCTTAAAAATGTTCCACTGCAACCGAAACCTAACAGAGCAACACTGATAATCATGTAAGCGAAATGATGGAACTGAGAAATCGATAAAATACGCATCAATGCAATTTGATACGCTATTATGGAGACAGAAATTATTCCAACTGCGAAGGCTGTCCGTTTCATTACTTTCCTCTTGTAAAAGGCACGAAGCGGACGGGTATAATATTTTTAGATTTAATTTTGCCGTTTATTTTTTCAACAAGCATCAAATTCTGGACTTGATAAGAATGCCCCACCGGAATCACCATTATTCCACCATCCTTAAGTTGTTCGATTAAGGGCGGTGGGATATGCTCTGCGGCGGCTGTAACAATTATTGCGTCAAACGGTGCACACTCTTTCCAGCCGTAATAACCATCCGCAATTTTTACTTGTGTATTTTTATAACCAAGTTTTGCAATACTCGATTTGGCGTTCTCGCCCAATTCTTTAACGATCTCAATTGTAAAAACCGAGTCAGTAATTTCTGCAAGAACCGCAGCTTGATAACCAGAGCCCGTTCCAATTTCTAACACTTTATCACCGGGTTTAACATCCGCTAACTCTGTCATTAAAGCTACAATGTACGGTTGAGAAATTGTTTGTCCATATCCAATCGGCAGCGGATAATCGTTGTAAGCATCATCATAATGTTTTCCGAGGACGAATTCATGCCTCTTAACTTTTCTCATTGCTTCTAAAACAAGTTTGTCTTTAACTCCTCTGTCTTCGATTTGATATTTCACCATATCATACCGAAGCTTTTGTTGCTGGTCTTGTGAAAAAGCTCCACAAAAAAGAAACGAATAAACCAGTAACCCGAATATTACCTCTTTTAGAATTACCATATCGTTATTCCCTTTGTTCTAAAGGAATATTAGAAAATGATTAAGATAAAAGCAAATAAATAATATCCTTTTTCTTTTTTAATGTTTTTATTATATTCAAAATAAATCGAAAGATAATTTATGACTAAACGTGTAGATGAATTTAATTCTTTCCGTAATAAAATGAACGATAGAATACTCAGTACAGATAACCGGGCAATAAAACGCTTCTTTGGAGTTGATACTCTTACATACGAACCGGGCAAGTTAGATGCAAAAACAAAAGAAATGTTAGGATTAGTTGCTTCAATGGTACTAAGATGCGACGATTGTGTATCGTATCATATAATTCAGTGCAAAGAGGAGGGTGTTACGGAAGATGAAATGTTCGAGATATTCAGCGTAGCTTTAACAGTAGGCGGCTCGATTGTCATACCACATTTAAGAAGAGCAGTAGCTTTTATGGATGAGCTGAATGAAAAATAATTAAATTGTTATAGGCCAGTAGAAATGTCATGTTGTTATAGGCCAGTAGAAATGTCATGTTAGAATGTCCAATAGAAATGTCAGGTTA
>CAZOQB010000042.1:0-10630 GCA_964581995.1 uncultured Ignavibacteriaceae bacterium
ATGGCGGCGGCGGCAAGAGTATCTTATATCAACGTTTTTATCAGACAGGAATATTATCAGGCACATGGTCGCCTCTTGTAGAAATGTATGGCGCAAATTTTTCCAATCCATCGGTTGCAGTTTACAGCAGTGCGAATATCGCAATTACATGGCAGGATGGTCTGAATGTTTATAAAACAAATTATAATGAGAACACAAATACGTGGTCATCAGTCGATTATTTCTCTAACTCTTATGGTAGTAATTTAATTACAGGTGATAGGCGAATATCAATAGATAATGCAAAATTAATTTATGAATACGGTTTTAACCAACCGTATGGAATCTCTTTCGGAAACGCAAAAGTTACCACACCTCCGCCGCCGCCACCTCCGGGCTGTGAACTTTTAGCCATATCGTCATCACGAAGAGTTGAGATTGGTAAGAAAGAAACAAAATCTAAAATCGGACTCACTATCCATTCAGTCAGAATTTTGTTTAAGGATGGAACTACTGAAACTATTGACTTGGAAAACTTACCGAGCGACCTCACGGTTAATAATTTAACTATTGATGGATTATTAGCACAGTTAACAACCAAAGAAAAATCATTGGTAAAAGATGCTAAGTCGTTGAAAATTATTTACTCTATTAGGGCAAGATTGGCAAAGGAGCTTCAAGAAAAATCGGATGTACCTATAAACTTATCAATATTGCTGCAGGATAAGAATAATAACTCAGTGCTCAAGTCTATACCTTTACTAACAATTAATTCTGATTCTTTAAATATGAAAAATATCGAGGTTTCAGTTCCGGTATCGGCGCTATGGATAAACAAGCCGCTCTCCTTAAAACCGCAAATAACAGGTTCAAAGGGAAATATCGGCACGGATGATAGCTATTACACAAATGTTGTGAATAGCTTTGCGATAGATCCATGTCCACCACCCGAATTACCAAAACATTATTTGGCAGAGGAGAAACAAATTCCAACAGAATATTTACTTGGCCAAAACTACCCCAACCCTTTCAATCCAGTAACGCAAATAAGCTACGCACTGCCTGAAGCGGGTTATATAACGCTAAAAGTCTATGATGTTCTCGGTCGTGAAGCAGCATTACTTGTGGATGAGTTTAAAGAAGCAGGTTATTATGAAGCAACTTGGGATGCGACAAATATTCCGAGTGGTGTGTACTTCTACAAACTAACTGTTAGTTCATTTACATCTGTGAAGAAGATGATCCTGATGCGGTAAGATTGTAGATTTTAGAATGATTAGATAACTAGTGAGCCGGTTTCTCAATGTGAGAAATCGGCTTTTTAATTAAATTTTTTGTAAATTCAATAAACCTAAAAAATATATGTTCATAGACCAAGCAAAAATATTTGTCAAATCAGGCAACGGCGGTAAAGGGATGGTAAGTTTCCGTCACGAAAAGTATGTTCCTAAGGGTGGGCCTGACGGCGGCACAGGCGGAAAAGGCGGCGATGTAATCTTCATAGCCAATCGTCATCTGAATACTTTAATGGATTTCAGGTACAAAAGAATTTACAACGCTCAGGACGGCGAAGGCGGTATGAGCTCGAATAAAAGCGGAAAAAACGGGAAAGATATAATTATTCAGGTTCCTACCGGAACAATTATTAAGAACGTAGATACCGAAGAAGTAATAGCTGACTTAGTGCATCACGATGATGAAATAATAATCGCTAAAGGAGGAAGGGGTGGAAAAGGTAATGCTGAATTTGCAACTCCCACGAATCAAGCTCCGCGGCACTCACAGCCGGGTGAAAAGGGTGAAGAATTTAATCTCGAGCTTGAGTTAAAACTTATTGCAGACGTGGGATTGGTTGGATTTCCAAATGCGGGTAAAAGCACTCTTATTTCAGTAATATCTGCGGCAAAACCAAAGATAGCCGATTATCCTTTTACTACATTAATTCCAAACTTGGGTATTGTGCGTTACGGCGAAGAAAAAAGTTTTGTAGTCGCCGATATGCCGGGATTAATCGAAGGTGCGCACAAAGGCAAGGGACTCGGTATCCAATTTCTTCGACACATCGAGAGGACACGTGTGCTTGCATATCTAATTGACTGCACTGAGGACAATCCCAAAAAAACATTTGAAACGCTTGTTAATGAAATTAAGTTGTTCAACAAAGAAATGTTGAAAAAACCTCAGATAGTAGTTATAACAAAGATGGATATAGCCGACGAAGCAACAGTAAAAAAGATAAAGAAAATTACTTTCCCCAAAACAAAAATAAAAACCACCCATTATATTTCAGCCGTGTCAAACAAAGGGCTGGATGATTTAGTCAGCGATTTATGGAAAATACTCCACAAAGCCAGGAACCGCGAGGTATAAGCTTTGAGTTATGAATAATGAATTTCGAATTAATTCCTCCTTAACACCACAGCGAACTATACTAACCACAATCCTATTTTTTGTGGTACTGTTATTCGTTATGTTAGCGTCTTTGTCAGTTGGGACTGTCGCGATTCCATTCAGAGAGGTTATTACGTTTCTAACAGGAGGAGTTATTAATGAAGAGAATCGAACAATTTTACTTTCGATCCGATTGCCGAGGATTTTACTTGCGATAATTGTCGGCGGGGGACTATCGGTAGCCGGAGTTGTTTTTCAGGCGCTCCTTCGTAATCCGCTCGCCGAGCCATTCATACTCGGTGTTTCAAGCGGTGGGACACTCGGTGCAGTAATTGCAATAACCTTTGGTATCGGTCTAAGTATAGTAAGTGTTCCCGTGTTTGCATTTGTCGGTTCCTTGATAGTAATGCTTGTAGTTTATAGTATTGCTGAGAGATACGGCAGGTTAGAGCCTACCACACTTTTACTGGTTGGAATAATGACAGGTGCGTTTTTTAATGCAATGATTTTATTAATAATAGCAATCCGGCATCAGGAAGCACGCAGCGCGTTTCTTTGGCTGATGGGAAATTTAGCTTCTGCCGACATTAACTCTCTTTTGATAATTGCGCCTTTAGTTCTGGTTGCGGTTGTAGTGATAATTCTTTATTCAAGAAATTATAATTTAATTGCGATAGGAGAAGAGACAGCGGCAAACCTCGGACTCGAAGTGCAGAAGTTCAAACGCATTTCATATATCCTCGCATCGCTGATTACGGGATTGGTAGTATCTGTTAGTGGCGTGATTGGGTTTGTTGGACTGTTGATACCTCATATTTGCCGAATGATGTTTGGCTCCGACCACCGTTTAGTGATACCAGTTTCATTTTTTATGGGAGCAATATTTTTAGTGATAGTTGATATGATATCTCGGATAATTATATCACCTGCAGAAATACCCGTGGGTGCGGTAACAGCGGCAGTTGGTGCGCCGTTATTTATCTGGCTGTTGAGTCGCGGTGGGAAGAAGTGATTACTCTCTATCCCTTCTTGTTAAGTCAAGCATCCAATATGGATAAACTCGTGGTGGCTTGCTAACCTCATCGAGGCGGGCTACTTCTTCTATAGTCATTTCCCATTCTGTCGTTTTCAAATTATCAGTGAGATGCTCTTTTGTTCGAGCACCAATGATTATCGAAGAGACATCTGGTTTTCTTAACAGATAATTTAAGGCTGCCTGCGAAATTGTTGCGTTGTGAGTTTTAGCTATCTTCTCTAATTCATCTACGATGATAAATCCTTTTTCTTCATCGAATCGGAGAAACTGGTTTGTAGGGTCGGTTCTGCGTGCGTCGGTTGGGCGTGTTTGTCCTCTTTTATATTTGCCCGTGAGGAATCCACCCGCCAGGGGACTCCAAGGGAGTATTCCAAGTCCTTGGTCTAAGCAGAGCGGAACCAGCTCGAACTCTAAATCTCTTTCAATAACGTTGTAGTAAGCTTGTAGTGTGATAAATTTTTCTAACCCAAATTTTTCAGAGATTGCCAGCGCCTTCATCAACTGCCAGCCGGCAAAGTTTGAACAACCGATATATCTAACTTTTCCCAGACGGATAAGATCGTCGAGCGCACGCATAGTTTCTTCAAGCGGTGTGTAAGGGTCAAAGCTGTGAACTTGATACAGGTCGATGTAATCAGTTCCGAGTCTTTTCAGGCTTGCATCGCATCCTTCAATGATGTGTTTGCGGGAGAGACCGACATCATTAGGACCGGGTCCCATTTTGCCGCGGACTTTTGTGGCGACGATTAAATCCTTTCGTTTGGCACCCAGCGCTTTGCCTAACATTTCTTCTGCAATTCCGGTTGAGTAAACATCGGCAGTGTCAAAGAAATTGATCCCCGCTTCAATCGCCATGTTCACAAGATCATTTGCGTCATTCTGAGTTTGCTCACCCATTACCTTCCAATACCCTGTACCGCCAAAAGTCATAGTCCCGAAACATAATTCGGAAACTTTCAAACCAGATTTTCCAAGTGTATTAAATTTCATAGTAGACCTCTATGTTTTAGCTTTCACTGAACTCATCCAAAATATTTTTTCGAATCAGCAGAAGTATAGCCGATTGTGGTACGATAAGATATTTTTTTTCTTCGTATTCAATTTCAATTGCCTGGTCTTTTATAAAGATAGCGTAGTCGCCTTCCTCCGCTTGTAGAGGTATGTATTTTACGGGGTCTTTGGGTGTGGTTGACCACGGTTCCTGATCTATAAAGCTTGGATTTGGAACGGGATAGCCTGGGCCGACTTTTACAATATATCCGCTCCAGACTTTTTCTTTTTCTCTTACTGTTGGCGGCAAGTATAGTCCGTGTTCTGTTCTTTCCTTGTCGCTGTCAGCAACAACTAGTACTTTGTCGCCAACAACGATGATTTGTTTTTTCTTTGAAAAGTCCATAATGTCTTCAAGAGAAATATATTTAAAAAATATCTCAGTTCCTATCCGTTCCTTAATTTACTTTTTCTATATCCATATAAAAAATATATCGCCATCCCCGCTATTAACCACAATCCAAATCTTATCCACGTTATCCAAGGCAATCCCAGCATAAGGTATAAACACGATATGATTCCAAGAATAGGAATTAATGGTACAAATGGAGTTTTGAAGCTCCGCGGTCTGTTCGGCTCGCGCTTCCTTAAAATCAAAATTCCTAAACAAACCAAGACAAAAGCGAACAATGTGCCTATATTTGTTAAATCAACCATCTCGTCTATACTGGTAAACATTGATACGACACCTACGGCAAGTCCAGTAAATATTGTAGTTACGTAAGGTGTTCTATATTTTGGGTGAACTTTTGCAAAACCTTGTGGAAGTAATCCATCTCGTGCCATCGAAAAGAAAATTCTTGGCTGACCCAATTGGAAAACAAGCAACACTGCTGTATGAGCGATGACAGAACCAAAAGCTACTATTCCCACAAACAAATCGCCCCACTTATCTATGTTTGCATATTGAAGTGCCATAGTGAGCGGCTCGGCTTGTTGTGTTGAAAGCATTTGAACCAATGCGGTGTATGGAATTATGCCCGTAAAAACTGCGGCGACTACTATATAAATAATAGTACAAATAACCAGCGACCCAATTATTCCAATCGGTAAATCTCGTTTTGGGTTTTTAACCTCTTCAGCGACCGTTGAGACGGCATCGAATCCGATATAAGCGAAGAAGACAACCGCAGCGCCTGCTTGAACGCCTGCCCATCCGTTGGGTGCGAATGGTTTCCAGTTTTCAGGTTTAACATAATGCAGTCCGACAAAAACAAAGAAAGCTAGCACTATTAATTTTAATAGAACCATTGCGGCATTTGTACGTGAACTGCTTTTAATACCGATTACCAACACTATCGTAATGAGTGCTACAATTCCAAAAGCTAATATATTGAAGACAATAGGTATCCCGAAAATATGCGGAGCGTTTTCGAAAAGTCCCGGTATTTTTCCTGCAGTTCTGTAATCAGTCGAGAGCCAGTCGGGAATAATTACACCGAAGCCAGCAACGAAAGTCTTAAAATAATTTGCCCAGCTTATTGCGACAGCTACGTTGCCAACGGCGTATTCGATTATCAAATCCCAGCCGATTATCCAGGCGACGAATTCACCAAGTGTAGCATACGAATAAGTATATGCGCTTCCTGATATTGGGACCAGCGCAGCAAACTCGGCATAACAAAGCGCTGCGAAGCCGCAAGCAATTGCAGTAAGGACGAATGAAAGAATAAGTGCCGGACCTGCACCGGGGCGGAATGCATCGCCCGCTGCCGCAGTGCCTATAGTTGCAAATATACCTGCACCGATAATGGCACCGATGCCGAGCATTACAACATCGAAAGCACCCAAAACGCGCTTGAGTTTGTGCTGCTGCGACTCGCTTTCCTTCAGAATCGAATCCAGACTTTTAACCTTGAATAGTTGTTTTATCATCGGGTTCCTTATGAATTATGGGAAAACTTATGGAAAATATAGATTAGAAACAAGAAAAAATTAGTTTGATTCGAGAAAATTGTTTTACTATATTATTTCTGGTTTTAGATTTTAACAAAAATCAAGAAGGAGATTTATGAAGTGCGAAAGATGCAGTAAGGATTATCCGTCGGAATATTATTTTAAAGCCAAATCGATTTGTTCTGAATGTTTTGAAAAACTTTCAAGCGAAGAAAAAAAAATAGCAATGAGCATTCCTAAAATGCACACCATGACTACGACTGCTTTTACTATTGATGGGTATAAGATTGTAAAGAATCTTGGTGTCGTGCGCGGAATACTCGTTCGGTCTCGTTCGGTTTTCGGGACGATAGGCGCTTCACTACAAACCTTGATAGGCGGGGATATAACATTGTTTTCCGAGTTGTGTGAGAAAACCCGTAGCGAAGCTTTTGATATGATGCTCAACCACGCGCTAGAGATCGGTGCGAATGCAGTAATAGGTGTTCGCTACGATGCTACAGAAATTATGAGCGGAGTTACTGAAGTGTTGTGCTACGGTACGGCTGTTGTAGTCGAGCAGGTAAAAAATTGAAATGTTAAACCTCCGCTCTTGTAGCGCTAGAACAAACCTATAGCACACAGTAGAACGATTTATCATAACAGAAATGTGTCTTTAAATCGCCATTTTATGTGAAGTATTTAATGAGATAAGTTGAGTTTTTGAGTCGTATCTTCCCAAAATTTCTTAAAAAATATTTTTTTAAAAATATATCAGGTAAAAACTTGACAAATGATAGAAAAATTATTATAATGTAAACGTTTACATAAGCATTTATTGGGTTTTGGCTTAATAAAGTAAAACAAACAATATGAGCATATGTGCGTCACTATTAAAGATGTAGCCAAGAGGGCGAGCGTTTCAATAGCAACGGTATCGCGGGTACTCAATAACAGCAATATCGTCGAGGAGGTTACCAAGAAACGTGTGCAAGAGGCAACTCTGGAATTGAATTACATGCCGAATAACCTTGGCAGAAGTTTAAGCATAAAACGTACTGAGACACTTGGTTTGATACTCCCTGATTTATTTGGAGAGTTCTTTTCAGAGATGATCCGCGGTGTTGATCAGACTGCACAACATCATAAATATCATCTCCTAGTTTCCAGTTCGCACGATGATCGCAAAGATATCGAAGCTGCGCTAAAAATGATTAGAGGTAGAATTGATGGCTTGATAATCATGTCTGCCGATATAGACATACAAACAATAAATAAAAACCTTCCTAAATCTCTTCCTGTCGTTCTTTTGAATTGTCAAATTGACGATACATCATACGATTCACTGAACATAAACAATTACTACGGGGCTTATCAGATGGTGAGTCATCTTATAAGCCACGGACACAAAAGCATCTCAATTATTAAAGGACCCGTGAATAATCATGATGCCGAAGAAAGGCTGCGTGGATACCGGCAAGCGCTTATAGATGGCAAAGCACAATTTGATTCAGAACTTGAATTCCTTGGCGATTTTTCGGAAGCTTCAGGATACGATGCAGCGAAGACAATGCTTAAAAAGAAAACCAGACCTAGTGCGATATTTGCAGCAAACGATTCGATGGTTATTGGTGCCTTGAGTGCTATACAAGACGCTGGTGTCCAGGTTCCCGAAGAAATAGCATTAGCAGGATTTGATGACATTCCGATCGTGCAATTTGTAAAGCCGTCGTTAAGTTCAGTACGTGTTAGTATCAATGAACTAGGAGTTTTAGCAGTTAATAGATTAATTCAAGCTATTCGTGAAAAAAACAAATTCATTAAACAAAAAACATTAGTTCCGGTAGAAGTTATTCCTAGAGAATCGTGCGGTTGCCCGAAACCTCCAAGAATTCCTTTCTACAGGACAATATCCAATTAGCTTGAGATGAGTACACAACTATAAACAAAATTACAGTCAACATTAACAAATTAAATGGAGGGAATTATGAAACATACTTACTTATTAGTAATAATTGTGCTGGTTTGTGTTCTATTTACTATATCACAAGCAAAAGCACAGGCTAACGACCCACTAGTAATGGTGGCAAAGTTAGCAGATGGAAATATTGTTATTGATGGCAAGCTCGATGAAACCGATTGGGGAGCGGCAAAACCCTATCTGAAATTTGGACCTGACCCGATTTTATCACCATATGAACAGCCTATAACAAACGGCACGCTCGTCCGAGGTATATATTCGGATACAAGCCATGCTTCTGTGAAATTCTTACGAAAAGGTATGAGTCTTTTTCTTGGTATTGAATCAAAAGATAAATCTGTCGGTTGTTTCGGAGATAGTTGGGAAGGCGATGGATTATTTATGAAGATAAAAAATGCAGTCGGAGAGGAGAAGGAATTCAAATTTTATTACAACGCCCCAAGTAGGCATGGTACAGCGAGCGCCGATAGTGCAGTTTACGAAACAGGCGGCATTCCGGTTACTTACGGGAAAGGTGTGGGATTAGTGTCTGCTACAACTATTCCGTATGACACTACACAAGAAGATAATGGATATTTTCTTGAACTTGAGATCTATCTTGATTCACTTGAATTTACAGCGAGTGTAGATACATTAGACGTCATGATAAATATTTTTGACCCCGATGGTTATCATTTTGATGCGCAGCCATGGGTGGGACCTGATTCCCGAACATTTCACAAAAGCTGGTGGGGTACAGAATGGGGACCGACAAACCGGAAAATTTTCCTACAGCCAAACCGACCATATGACGATCCGCCCCTAATGACAGCAAAAGCGTCGGTAGGAAGCATCGTAGTTGACGGAAAAATGAATGAACCCGATTGGAGTTTAGCAAAACCGTATCTCAAATTCGGTCCGAACCCGGCGGTTACATTTGATGAAAAGTCGGTAACAGGAGGCGTTCTTGTCCGTGGCGCATATTGGGATCCGAGTTATGCGACCGTTAAGTTGTTGCGAAAAGGAATGAGCTTATTTATCGGTATTGAATCGGAAGATCAATCTGTTGGCAGCTTCGGAGATAGTTGGGAGGGCGATGGATTATTTATGAAGATAAAAAATTCGGCTGGACAAGAGAAGGAATTCAAACTTTTTTACAATGCGCCTGGCAGACACGGTACGGCGAGCGCTGATAGTGCAGCTTACGAAACAGGTGGTATTCCGGTTACTTACGGAAAAGGCGTAGGTCTTGTAACGAGTGGAACAATTCCGTACGACACCACTCAAATGGATAACGGATTTGCTCTAGAATTAGAAATAAAGTTAGATTCACTCGGATTTACATTGAGTGTTGATTCAATAGATGTCATGATAAATATTTTTGAACCCGATGGTTATCATTTTGATGCGCAACCATGGGTCGGTCCTGACAGTCGAGCTTTTCACAAAACGTGGTGGGGAAGTGAGTGGGGTAATGTGATGAGAAAAATTTATCTTGAACCACAGCGTGCTTATGATGATCCTCCAATTATGTTAGCGAAAGCATCTTTAGGAAGCATTGTAGTTGACGGAAAAATGGATGAACCCGATTGGAGTTTAGCAAAACCGTATCTCAAATTCGGTCCGAACCCGGCAGTTACATTTGATGAAAAGTCGGTAACAGGAGGCGTTCTTGTCCGAGGTGCTTATTGGGATCCGAGCTATGCGACCGTTAAGTTTTTACGAAAAGGAATGAGTCTTTTCCTCGGTATCGAATCGGAAGACCAATCAGTAGGCAGCTTCGGAGATAGTTGGGAAGGTGATGGATTATTTATGAAGATAAAAAATGCAGCTGGACAAGAGAAGGAATTCAAACTTTTTTACAATGCGCCTGGCAGACACGGTACGGCGAGCGCTGATAGTGCAGCTTACGAAACAGGTGGTATTCCGGTTACTTACGGAAAAGGCGTAGGTCTTGTAACGAGTGGAACAATTCCGTACGACACCACTCAAATGGATAACGGATTTGCTCTAGAATTAGAAATAAAGTTAGATTCACTCGGATTTACATTGAGTGTTGATTCAATAGATGTCATGATAAATATTTTTGAACCCGATGGTTATCATTTTGATGCGCAACCATGGGTCGGTCCTGACAGTCGAGCTTTTCACAAAACGTGGTGGGGAAGTGAGTGGGGTAATGTGATGAGAAAAATTTATCTTGAACCACAGCGTGCTTATGATGATCCTCCAATTATGTTAGCGAAAGCATCTTTAGGAAGCATTGTAGTTGACGGAAAAATGGATGAACCCGATTGGAGTTTAGCAAAACCGTATCTCAAATTCGGTCCGAACCCGGC
>CAZOQB010000043.1:0-9740 GCA_964581995.1 uncultured Ignavibacteriaceae bacterium
CACCCGACTAAGATGGATGTAAAAGCTATAACATACCATCAGATACTTGTACAGGAAAATGATGAAGACGGATTGGTAAGAGTTTTCATAGATATATAGGAGAAGAAACATGTTTCAAAAAATAGACGACTATCGCTGGTTGATTCCGAAATCATACAAACAAGGGATGAGAATTGAAGGATTGGTTTACGCCAATGAGAAGATGATTAAACATATCGAAAAAGACCAGACAAAAGAACAGGTAGCTAATGTAGCTACACTGCCGGGTTTCGTCGGTCGGTCGCTTGCAATGCCCGACGCTCATCAGGGTTATGGTTTTTGTATAGGCGGTGTTGCTGCCGCCGATGTGAACGAAGGAGTTGTTTCCGCAGGAGGCGTTGGCTTTGATATAAATTGCGGAGTGCGTCTGCTCTCAACTCCGTTTATCGCTGATGAAGTTAAACCAAAATTAGAACAACTCCTAAATCAATTGTTTAGAGATATTCCTTGCGGTACTGGTCGCAGCGGTATGTTGGATGTATCAAAAACTGAACTCGACAATGTTTTACGCGATGGTGCAAGCTGGGCAGTAAAACATGGCTACGGCAGAGAAGAAGACTTAACTCGCATCGAAGAATATGGAAAAATCCCGAACGCCGACCCTTCCCTTGTAAGCAAACGGGCAAAAGAAAGAGGTCACGACCAACTCGGAACACTCGGCTCCGGCAACCATTTCCTCGAAATTCAAGTCGTTACAGAAATTTTCGATGAAGAAACAGCTAACAATTTCGGCTTACACAAAAACCAGATCATGGTACTCATACACAGCGGCTCCCGCGGACTCGGTCATCAGGTTTGCACCGACTATTTAGATACGATGCAGGATGCAATGAAGAAGTACGGCATTAATGTAGTTGACCGACAGCTTGCATGCGTTCCGATTAAGTCAAAAGAAGGACATGATTACTTAAGTGCGATGGCTTGTGCGGCAAACTTTGCTTTTGCCAACCGGCAGATGATGACACACTGGACACGGGAAGCATTTCAGAGAATTTTAGGAAACGGTAACTTAAAAATTGTTTACGATGTTTGCCATAATATTGCAAAGTTTGAAGACCACGACGTGGACGGAAGTAAGAAACGAGTATTGGTGCATCGTAAAGGGGCAACGCGAGCATTCCCCAAAAACCACCCCGCCCTACCGAAAGAGCTGCAAAAGTTTGGACAACCGGTTTTAATTCCCGGCAGTATGGGAACTTGTTCGTACGTTCTTGTTGGAACTGAGCAAGCTATGAGGGAAACATTCGGCTCATCCTGCCACGGCGCCGGTCGTGCAATGAGCCGCCAAGCTGCTAAAAAAGATACAAGCCCCGATCAGTTAATGAAAGAACTGAAAGACAAAGGAATTCTTGTTCGCGCACAAACCAAGAGCGGACTCACAGAAGAAAAACCCGAAGCTTACAAAAATGTAAGCGAGGTTGTGGATGTAGTTCACAATGCAGGTATTGCAAAGAAGGTTGCAAAGCTTGTACCGATTGCAGTGATGAAGGGATGATACTCTCTTGACTACATGAGTTGTATCTTTCTAACCAATTATATATATTCACACATAAAAAATAAAATTAAGAGTTCAACCGTGAAAAAAATAATGTTATTGATCGTAGTTCTAATTCCATTTATTCTTTCAAATTGTAATAAAAATGATAACAGTGTGTCCAACAATGATAATCCTCAAACCGGAATTCGAATCAAGGGCAATATCCCATTAAGCAAAACAAGTGGCGACTCTTTATCGATATCCGATGCTAAGAAAGTTCTTGTTTTCAGCAAATACTATTATAGTCTCACGGATATTGTTGATGGAAGTTTTTCTGTAACCGGGCAAATTGGAACGGGCGTCGCTTTAATATTTTTGACTGCCGACAACAAGTATATCGGCAATCTTTCTTCACGTGGTTTAAATATGCTGCCGCTAGGCAATCTTGTAGACGGAGAAAATACAATAATCGATTTATCAACACTTACATTGATTGGCAATAGTGTCATTCCTTCTCATGATCCGCTCGGAAATTCAATTATAATTTCGGACGCAGAAATTAATAGTTTAAAAGTTATAGACAGTTACTATGAATCGATTGCACAAAACATTGATACCGATAATGACAGCATTCCCGATGTTTTATCTAATAAACAATTCGTTGTTTATACAATGTTTGGGGTTAATGCCGGACATTGGGGATATAATGATAGCTCCGCAACTCTAACGGATAGCGCTCATTATTATGTGAATTATATGATAGAAGTCGGCGGCGGTTCAGGATTAACCTTTTCAGATGGAAATATTATTCTAACAGGACCCGCAGAAGATCCTTATTCCGATATTATCAAATGGGGATATATGATGGCTCCCGCTTGTGGTGCTGATAGGGGTTTTATTGCATCGTTTGGGAGAGAGACTGTTGCTCAACCCGGAGCCCCATGGGGATCAGCTTTTTTGCCGTTTAAAAAAGGGACTTATACATTAACCTTGGATGGGAACCAATCATTCAAATTGGTTCACTCAAACATTGATGTTAAATATAACTTAGTGATTATAATTCCAACCCTGCACACTAATAGCGAAGGAAAACTTACATCTATTGCTCTTGAATATAAATTGCCCGATGGAACGGTTATAAACCCTGCCAGTGTGTTGATTAATGTTATGGTCCAATTCGATGACAGATTCGCTAATCTGCTTTATGATAGTAATCCCAAATTAACAAGTAAGACGGGCTTTACGGCAATCTCGATAGATCCACCTATGGATATATCTTTGTTATATGGTATCGGCGTATGGTATGATGATTTATTAGGTAACCAGTACGCTATTATTTGGCGTTGATTTGATACAAGATTGTAAATCGTCCAACACTGTGTAAGGAGCTATACTGAACTGGAACGATGTAGCAATGTTTATTTCACGCCCGCCTTCAGGCGAGGTCTCGTCTTGTGAACAAGACGGACAAATCTCGCAAAGAACTCAGTTATAACTACGGACGCAAAGCTCGCAGTAAGATAATTATTCATCGTTCGCACAATATGCCCTTTTGGTAGTTGATTGCTCTTCTTTATCATTTTTAGTATATTGTTTACAGAATAACAAGAATATTAAGTTAAAATGCGAATTTTTTTAAAATCTAAAATACACAACGCCACTGTTACAGAGGCAAATCTGAAATATGTCGGCTCGATTACTATAGATGAAGCGCTAATGAAGAAAGCCGAGATCGAAGAGTTCGAGAAGGTTTTAGTGGTTGACAACACTAACGGCAACCGTCTGGAAACTTACGTTATCAAGGGGGTTAAAAATTCCGGCAAGATTTGCATGAACGGCGCTGCGGCTCATCTCATCAAAAAAGGGGATGAGATCATAATAATGACTTTCCAGCTTTCGAAGAAACTGATAAAGCCAAAGATAATTATTGTGGATAAGAAAAATAATTTCATTAGATTTACAAAAGAAGAACTGAAAAAAATTAAAAGCTCGGGTTGTTAATAAAATTAACTTATTTTAAAAATCTCACACACAGATGGGGTTTATATGATAACATTAATATCTTTCCAAAAGTCGGCGCCCGATATCGTCGATTTACTTATACCGCTCTTAGGGATACTGATAGTAATTTTTGCGCTGAATACTTTATACGAATGGCTTAAGACAAAACCGTGGAAGAAAAGCGGTATTCCGACTTCACTAGATGATACTTTAGATCAGGATGTAAATCAAATACATACTGAGAACGATAATGAACATCGTAATCAGACTGACTTATTCAGTGATACGTCGCCCTTAACAAAATCTGTTTAAATGATAATCTGATTACAGAAAAACGCGACTTCGCTACTCAATGGATTAATTCGAGACAGGCTGATTTCATACATGGAGATACTTTGCGTTACTGTCTCTTTTTTCCGCCTTCTGTTCTATCTTCAAACGTAGTAAGCACAGCCATCAGTTTGTCTATCATTTTAATTGTAAATCTTTCACTGAAGCCCGCCAAAAATGCAATTACATATGCTACCTGAGGAGTATTGATTTTGCCACCTTGAATCGATACAAAACCAACAAAATAAATAAGATATACAAACCAGCCGAAAATACCTCCGATGATAGGTTTGCAAATATACCACAATTGAAATTTAGGGTCGAAATCTCTTACCTGTATGTGATTGTATATCCCAAAGATTGCAATGGTTACACCACCGAGAGCTCCAAACCAGACGGTCTGGAAGTCGAGTGTAATCAAACCCTTCCACAAACTGAAATCGGGCCATTTGTATGTGAGATAACCTAACAATAATAGAAAAAACAAATAGCCGAATTCTACCCAAAGCAGCTTCCATGCAAGAGGATCTGATTGAAGACTGATCTCCGCTTTCTCAACTTTTCCCCGCGCATCATAATATTTCTCGAAAGCTGCAGGAATATTTTGCTTATTAAAATCTGCCTTTGCTTCATCTATTACCTTTAAAATTTCATTCGTGAAGCCTTCGAGTTTTGTCAGTGCAAGTGTCCTTTTATTTAACTCCTCAAGTAGTTCTGCACCTTTCGACTTAAAATCAACTTCGTTAATAGTTGGCATAATATTAACCTTTTGTCTTATAATTTTTATTTTAATTGAATATCCTTTATCCGTTCCAATTTTTCATAAATGTATCGCGTATATGTTTAACGGCAGTATTTTTTCGCCATTTATATTGATTCTCGAACCACATCGGGTCGCTGGGACCGGTTCCATTTTTTGAGTAGAGCTTATGCGGTGAACCATCGCTTAGTGCCGCTTCATCCACTGCGATTTCGTTATGATGTGGTAACGAACCTCGAAAGTCAAATTCACTCCTGTGCTCTAAAGAGTCGGGGATCTGAACTACCCACTCTATCATATCGTGAGTATCGCTGTGCTGCGCATACCTGCCAGATAAAATTTTACCTTTCCATTGGTTAGCCGCTTCTGCTTTCGATTTTTTCCAATAATACGGATTAATTGTAAACTTATTAGAAGTCAAGTCAAAATTGGAATTTGCCGAATAATCCGGCGGGCTAAGTAAACCTACACCGGGATTTTGCGGATCATACAATTCTACAGTTCCATCAAGGCGTAACACCGGATCCGGTTTTGCAAAATGTACATAGGAAGTGTGTGCATAAAAATCAGCGATGCTGTGGGCAGCATAAGCAAAACGCCTCATGTCGTGATTATCCTTTTTAAATTCTCCTAACCTGTAATTTATACGATTCCAGCTTTCAGTTATATACCCGTTATCAAAGTGATCGAGCGGATCATAGTTATATGGATTGTCCACGATGTCTACTGCTTTACTGGAGAATGGAACCGAAATAAAATACCGTTTCAAAGCATCGGTTACCCATGCCGGTGCGACCCCCTTCAATGCCTCATCAAGAACAATACTCCGATGCACCTGTCCTGCAAAAGTTGTATCCAGTCTGTTCCACTCCTGCGCGAGACAGTCCTTAATGCGTTTTGCGGTTTCTTTGTATCTGACCCTCCAGAGATGCGCATCGTTGAATAAGAATTCCGGTTTATACTCGACTAATTTTGAGGAATGAATTTTAGTGAGGTCGTCCGTAGTAACCTCCGTCGAAGGTTCATCGCGGATGTAAAGCGGTTCAAATACCATCCATCTTCCCTTCTCATTTTTGTACATCACCCATGCGTGGTCGTATTCCTTCTCTATAACACGCTCGGAAGAGAACTGTCTCAATTTACCGACTGCAACGCGGACATTAAAATTGCTGATTCCGGACGCAAGCATCAATGAAGCCATCAGACATGCACGGTCTTCGCAATCGCCGGCTTCCACGAATAAAGTTTCATCCGGAAAGAGCCACGGTTCACCGATTCTTTTGGTTGTGTAATGTATTTTCTCAGCTATAAACGCCCCGATTACGTTTGCACGATAGTCGAAACTGCCCTCATCCCTCGACCGGAAAAAATTCCATTCCCCGTGAAGTTCTCTCCTTATAAATTTCTTCATATCTTCACGAAGTACTCTACGCATTAGTTCGTTCTTCTCCGATACTAAAAATTCACGAACATCAATATTATAATTCTTTTTCTCTGAAAAACCCGATACGCTTCGGTGCGAAGGGACGATACACTCATGAACTATTTCATCACCATCCCAATTATAAATATCGAGTCCTTTAATATTAGATTGCGTCATACACATATCTATTCTCCTTACATTATTTGAATCTTTCTAATTCACTTATGCCATTCCTGCCTGAATGTAAACACCTGACTCTGATAAATCTTTTCGGGAGATGTGTTACTTAAATCTGTTGAACTACCGGTTAATATGTCCTTCCCGATAGCTTGATAGCACATCCTGACAAACGTAGCACACTGAACTGCATACTTATCATCGAAGATATTTTTCTTGCTCAATTTGTTTGAAAGGATCGCCCAGAATGTTCCTACCAATTCGGCGACGGGATATTTCATCTTGTCATCGTACCCAAGTTCCAGAGCTTTTCGGACTACCGACTTTTGTTCATCCGTTGTAAGATTCATACCGAGAACACATGCATGTTCGATATGGTCATTACACCATTTTACAAGTCTGCTCTCTTGAGGTCCATTGATGAGCTGCCATTCGACGACACCGACATCAATATCGCTCTCGAATATATAAATACAACCATCTGCCCTACCGTCATCGCGTTTGTCTCCAATTAAGAAAACGTGAGACCACTTTGACGGCTTCTTGTCGGGTGTAATTTTAAATTGTCCGTTTCGCACTAACCATCCTGCAATATCATTCGCACCGACGAGGGCGATTCTTGCCGGTGAATAGTGAGTTTGAAAGAATGATAAAAGTTGAGAATTCATAAACTCTTCTCCTAATGTAAATTGTATTAATCCATCGTGGGGCGCTCCGAATAAAAACCGAGTGCTTTGCACATGTCAAAATCAATATTAATCGGCTCGCCCTCTCTTGGATACATCGTGATTATGACGCGCGTTAGGCATCCCCAGCCTTGATAACCTATTCTGAAGCCATCCCCTGGATTTACCGATTCATTGATCTTATCCTTAAATGTCGGATGGTTAAATTCGTACCTCACTTTTTCGATCTCAGATTTCCGCTCTTCCGGCACATCAATCCAGAGAGAAAAATTATATATCTGTTGACCGGTCCTACTCAATCTACCGGGAATTGGTTCAGCTTTTGCCTGAGGAATAATAATAGCGGAAAGCGGCGTAGTCTCTTTGATCATTTCTCTTAATTTCTTACTTCCACTTTCATCTACACGCCTCTCTAATTCTAATATGGATTTTTTGTTAGCTGAATAATTTTCTCTGAGAACCGATAGTTGTTTAATAAGCGCTTGCTCTTCGTTTTTCAAGGACTCTAACTCATGTTTTTTTTCGGCAACGGCATCATTATAGTAGGAAAGTTGATAGATGCCGAATGCAAGAGAAGCAAAAAGAATGATGGCACCGAGAGCCGTTACCCAAGCTGCTTTTTTTGAAGCTTTCCTCAGATTATCATCGAATTGAAAATTTTCAGTATTCATTGGTCTTCTCCTTTCGCTAATGGTGATAGGATACGAAGCGCTTCACTCCACATTCTCAAAACCCTACCCGCGGTGTAGGTTATAGCGCCGGACGAACCGAACATTCCGATAACCGCTGCGATGCTCTGGTTGGTGAAGATAAGATAAAGCGCGCAGCCAAAAAGAACAAAAAGTGAAATTACAGTGACAATAAGATATACTATACGTTCGTACTTGAATGCGTCGAGCAAAGATTTGATTGCTTCGACTTTTGTATCTAATCCGTTAGTCATATAATCCTCCAGTTTATAGTTCCGGCGTCGCAAGCCGAATATTAAATGAATTTGTTAAAGTGGTCAATTGTTTTTTTTGTTTGGATATACCAGCCAAGATTTCGACCCAGATTCCATTGATAACATTAACTTCCCCGCCGATGCTAAGTTCGAAAACAGGTAATTCGTTTTTTATCGAAGTCCAGTCAACTTCCACAAATCCTTTCATACTATTATTACCGATATAACCTCTTACCGCCATGGAACCGCTGCTTTGATCGAGCTTGTTTTCCGTACCTCGTTCTAAACATCCTCTGCCACCGAAAACAATTTGACCCGCTTCACCCCACAAAGGTAAACCGCCGGTTAACCATACGCCATACTTATTCTGTAAAAAATGTTTATAAGTTGCATCCATCGACGTAGCAACACCGGCTATACCGAGTTCGAGAATGGATTTATTCCAGTTACGTAATTTGGCTTCCTCGCGTGATTTCTCAATCAGCCTGTCGTATTTTTTATGAATGGGTTCCAGAAAGGACTCCATCTTCTCATCAAACTCCGTCTTATTTGAAGCGTACAAAGCAGCATTATCACGAGTAAAGTTGTTTATCTTCATACCAATCTCTTTACCGATTTTTATGAGCGAATCCTGTAATATTTTATCGGCTCTTAAATCTGTTTCATCTAGAAAAGTGATACGTACACCCAATGCGTAATCTCTAACGCCATAAAGCGTTGATTTTGTAGCAGCCGATATTCTTAAACGATAGAGAAAAGGATTCGATTGATAATCGCTTAGTGAAGGTGAAGCGAAAAGTAGTCCGGGTGATATTTCAACAGCCCCGCCATTAGCTAAAAAGTTAGCAACCGTTACGCCGACTTCGCGCACATTACCGGGCCTCATTATTACACCGGGTGTTACTCCTAATATTTTAAAAGCGGGTGCATCGGGTACTGCATAATCGACTCTCGTCTTCGCAATATCAGACTGTTTTTCATTTTTCTGTGAATAGGAGTTAGCAACAGATAACAAACAGATTATTACAAATATTAATATGATATGCAGGTTCTTCATGGTTTTCCTCCTTATTCTACAAGTTGTGCGGCGTACATTTCTATCTGGAAATTTCCTTGCATCTGTTTTTTCCCGGATGTCCAAGTGCCTATTTGACTGCCGTCTTGATTAACGTTAAAATCAACTTGATATGACCCTCCGTTTCCTGTCTGGTCAAGCAACACAAATGTAATCCAAATTGTACGATTCTTGTTTATCACGGATGGAAGCGGTAGCGCATATAAATCATCCTCTGGATTTGTGTTATCGCCTTGCTTAGGGTAACCATCTATGCTGGCATTGCTTCCTGCCTCACGCAGGTCTAACGTATAGGTACAAATCAATAGTGTCTCAAATTTCACTTCGACCTTAATAGTTCCACCGTTTGGATTGAATTTAATTTTAGGTAAATCTGGTTTTGGCATAATAATCTCCTATTAAAAAAATTATTAGTTGATGTTACACAGAAAACCATTTCGTTATGTGAAATTTCAAATCACAAGTAACAATGCTCAAATAAATTCAAAATCCAAAAATCCAACTCTACAAACCCCTTGATTTTTGAGGATCGGTGTTTGGGATTTATTTGATATTTGTCATTTGTCTTTTGGATTTTTCTATCAGATATTATTCTGGTGTAACATAGTAATTAATTTGTTAGTAAACATTATATCAGATAGGATGAACTTTGCCTTCCGTTGCTTCCCGTATTGGCGATAAGTTCTTCCCGGTGCGAACTTAGCCTTTTAGTGTTACACATAAAATCGACATGCTAAAATAATTAACGCTTCAATAAATGTCAATAATAATTTGGAGAAAGCGTTCGATTATCGGTTGCTGGATTAGGGTGATTTTAGGCAAAGTTTTA
>CAZOQB010000044.1:0-7100 GCA_964581995.1 uncultured Ignavibacteriaceae bacterium
GTTAAAACTTTGCCTAAAATCACCCTAATACAGCAACCGATAATCGAACGCTTTCTCTATTTTAATCTTGATTCTTCACAAAAAATTTTATATCTTTAAAGCACCATATTAAGGAATTTTAATGCTGTCGCTGTTATATGTCATAATTTTGAGTTATTTAGTAGGATCGATTCCAACAAGTATCATAGTTAGTAAGATTGTAAAGGGAATTGATATTCGCCAACACGGAAGCGGAAACGCCGGCGGAACAAATGTTATCAGGGTGTTGGGACTTAAAACCGGGCTCTTTGTAATTATATTCGACGTCCTTAAAGGTCTTGTAGCAACTGTTTTCGTCGCTAAATTGATGTACTCACCTTTTCCGTTTACTAATCTTACACCGTTTGAAGATTTCACGCTTGTTCAGATTCTTACTGGAAGCGCAGCGATAGTCGGACATATATGGACAGTCTTTGGGGGTTTTAAGGGCGGCAAGGGAATTGCCACCGCAGCCGGTATGTTAATAGGTGTAGCACCTTGGGATATTTTAATTGCTGTGGGTGTTTTTATGATTGTATTTTTGGTATCGCGGTATGTTTCACTTGGCTCCATTAGTGCGGCTGTTGCTTTCCCTCTTACACTCGTTGTTCGAGAGAATGTTTTTAAATCAGATGTCGAAGGGTATGGCACATTAATATTTTTTAGTATAGGTATTGCACTGCTTTTAATTTTTACTCATCGTACGAATATAAAACGCCTGATCGAGGGCAGAGAAAACAAGTTAACAAATCTTCATTTATTTAGAAAAAAATCTAAAACTTCTTAAGGTTGCTAATGAAAATATCAGTCATCGGTGCAGGAAGTTGGGGAACAACTCTTGCGCTTCTGCTTCATTACAACAAGAATGAAATCTCTCTCTGGTCGTACCGCCAAGAAGACATTGACAATATATTTACTCGACGGGAAAACAGTGTTTTCCTACCCGGCGTAAAAATCCCCGAATCATTAACAATAACAGGCGATATTGAAAAGGCTCTTCACCTGACAGAAATGGTTGTACTCGCAGTTCCCTCTCAGCACTTGAGAACTGTGTTAAAACAAATATCACACCTCAACATCCACAACACTATCATCGTTAATGTTGCGAAGGGCATCGAGAACGATACCCTGATGACGATGTCCGAAGTTATATCTCAAGCTTTACCAAATCATTCTCCGTCAAAGACAGTAGTAATTTCCGGACCGAGCTTTGCCGAGGAAGTCAGTAAAAAAAATCCTACAGCAGTCGTTGCGGCATCAACCGACGGTGAAACTGCTAAGTACGTGCAACAAATTTTTCTAACTCCTTATTTTAGAGTGTATGCATCCAACGATATTCGTGGTGTTGAATTTGGCGGCTCGCTAAAAAACGTAATCGCGGTTGGGGCGGGTATATGCGACGGGGCGGGTTACGGCGATAACACTAAAGCCGCAATCATGACGCGTGGTATAGTTGAGATTAGCAGACTCGGCATTGCGTTAAAAGCCAATCCAAAAACTTTTTCGGGACTCTCCGGCATCGGCGATTTGATTGCAACGTGTATGAGTAAACACAGCCGTAACCGTCATGTTGGCGAAGAGGTTGGAAAAGGGAGAAAGTTGCAGGATGTTCTGAGTGAAATGGTAATGGTCGCTGAAGGCGTCCCTACCACTAAATCGGCTTGCGATTTGGCTAAAAAGCTCAACGTCGAAGTTCCAATAATGACCGAAGTGTATAAGGTTCTATTTGAAGGAAAAGATTCACATGAGGCAACTATGGATCTGATGATGCGGGACCCGAAGAACGAAACGAGTTGATTAAATTACTGATGTTCCTAATATTCTAATTTATTCAACATACTAGCCTTCCAAGTGTTGCTGAGCCGATTTCACGTTTGGAATCGGCTTTTTATAGGGGGACTTAGGGAAAATTGCGTTTTTTACATTATTTCCGACAAATATTTTCCGCAAAATTTTTCAAAAAACACTTGACTCCCAATTTTAAATTAGTTATACTTATGCCAAGCATAATAAAAGTTACACATATAATAATTAATGAGGACGGCGATGTGTATGAAGTTTGTAAAAAGAAAAGGCTTTTATATTTCAGGCAGCATGAAACTGCCCCCTTCCCCCGCATTTTAGTAATTCGTTATTCAGCATTCGATACCTGTCCACCGAAGTTTTTTTTGGAACGTAGGTGGATTAATTATTCACGGAGTTTAAACTATGAGTGCAAAAATTAAAATCCCAAAATCAAAACTAAAAATGACAAATCAAATATCGAACTGTCAATCTGAGTCCGCCGAAGGCGGACGAAGATTCTCAAATCTTAAATTCTTAATTTTGTTATTTGTTTTTTGTTGTTTGTTATTTGTTGGCTCTTGCCGCGACAAGCCAACTCCACCTGATGTTGATGACAAGCCAAAGCCTGGCAAACGAAATTATATTTGGTCAATTGATAGTGTGTATTATGGAAGCCAACCGAGTAAAATACAGATTGAGCAAATGTGGGGTAGTTCGGCTGTGGACATTTGGGGTGTTGCCGGTGATGCACCTGATGTTCGTGATTGTTTATGGCATTATAATGGTAGTAGTTGGACACGTGCAACGGCTGGCACACCAATAACAGAATTCACAGGCAACAAAACTCTTTATGCCATTTGGGGCAGTGCACAAAATGATGTATGGGCATTTGGAAGAAAAATAAATCAAAGTGTTTTAAGTGCTTTTATAATGCACTTTGACGGTTCAAAATGGACAGATGCAACACCAAGTAATGTTGCATCACTTAGCACTATATTATACAATGTCTATGGAGTAAGTAAGGATAACATTTGGGTGGGGGGCTATGAGTATGCGCTTCATTATAATGGCCATAATTGGCAGGGATACAAAATAGCTGATAGCCTCACAATCAATGGTGTATCAGGTATAGCCAATGCTGTATTCTTCCAACTCGCAAGTCCTTGGGGCAAACGGGATAATTATATATACCGGTTTAAATATATTGAAAGTACATTTAAAATTATTGATTACACGACATCTGATCAAGAAAAGTTTGGTGGGAAACCATGGATTGTGGGTAGTACTTTGTATACCTTAACGAATGGCATAATAAGTACCACCATAAATGATGCTGGTGAAATTGATACAACTGGTTGGACCAGAATTTTCAATACAAGTTCATACCTCACTCAGCTATATGTCGTAAGTGAGAAAGATATCTTCACTGTGGGGCAATATAATCTATTATATCACTATAATGGAACCGATTGGAAACAAATTTTCATTTCCGTCCCTAATCATACGGTTGATCCACAAGGCTGGTTCTGGGGATTGTGGGCTGACGGCAAAGAAGTTTTCATCTGTGACTGGGAAAACGGTATCGTATATCATGGTAGATAGCTAAAGTTTACAATAATTATGTTAATCGTTCATATAAATAACAATAACTAAAATAAAAAAAGGAGAATTTACAATGTTAAAACAATTTAGTACAATTGCGATGCTGGTTGCATCTATGCTGTTGAGCGTTTCTATTGCATTTTCTCAGGATGATTTTATGAATAAAGTACTTCAGAATATCGAGAAAGCCGAGAAGGAAAAGGCACTACGAACGAACGATGAAGGTAAGCTACGAGGCGGATTATACCATCTTCTTCGATTATCTGAAGAAGCAGACACCTCTGTTGAAAAAAAAGCAAAGTTATCAAATCTTATGATGATTGATAAGAATTTGAATGTTGATTCACAAGGAATGATAAGAGTAATTATAGAATTGCAATCACTTGATGATACCAGTAGTGTTAAGGAAATTATTCAATCATTGGCTGGGCAAGTCGAGCATGTAGGGTTAGTTCCATATATTCGATGCAAAATCCATCTTAAAAAATTAAGAAATCTTATTTCTGTCACTTCTATTCGTCTTATCCAACAACCAACTCCAGGCCATACCAGGAACGTTGTTAGCGCAGGTGATGTACAATTGAAAGCAGACCTTGTGCGTACACAGTATATGGCGTATGGATCTGGTGTAAAAATTGGTGTGCTCGGTGATGGAGTACAGAATCTATCTAATGTACCCACAAATGAACTTCCGAGCGTTGCAGTTTTAAATCCAGGTAATTGTGACGAACAAGCACCAGAGTCTTGTAACGAGGGAACTGCAATGCTTGAAATTATACATGATTTAGCTCCACAAGCACAGCTCTTTTTTTATTCTTTAAAAGGTGAGAATGGTTATGCAGACTTGGCAGATGGAATAACAGCTCTGAAGAATATCCAGTGTAAGGTTATTGTTGATGATTATGGTTATTTTGAAGAACCATTTTTTACTGACGAAGATGAAGTACTAGGTGCAGCGATACGTAACTTCATTTCTGGTGGAGGTGTTTATGTCTCAGCAGTAGGAAATGATAATTATAATATCGAAAACTCCAGAACTCATAAAGTTTATTCAGGTGTAACAAATATCATTGCAGGAAATGTTAACGAATTTGCTAGTGGCGATGCTTACCTTGAATTAGAAGTACCGCCAGGTAAATATGATAATATCTATTTTCAGTGGGCAACACGTTGGAATATTCCTTCATCTGATTATGATATTTATATCTACGATCAATTTGGTACATGGGTAGGACTCGGTGGATATGATCCACAGGGATCTTTTAAACCACCAAAAGAAACAGTCACGTATATTCATAATCCTTATAGTGAGATGAAAGTATATAAAATTGTTATAAAATTTAAATCTGGTAACAATTCAGCTACCGATTTTAAGATTATTTGTAGTGAAAATTTACAGATTAGGAATTATCATACAAATAACCAGCACATTTATGGCCATCCAGGTTATCCCAATGTAATTGGTGTGGCAGCATATAACGCAGAACTTACAGGACAAATGGCTACTTATAGTTCTTCGGGTCCGTTAAAGATGTACTCATACTCTACACAATCTTGGTCTGGGCAAGAGACTCCTATAATAACAGCCACAGCTGGAGTGTCTACATATGTAGGTAGCGCGGGTTACTGGAGGTATGAAAATGGTACTAAAATTGACCCTTTCTATGGAACTTCAGCAGCAGCTCCTCATATAGCTGCAATTGCAGGACTATATTTTAGCAAATACACAACGCATACGAGAAACGATTTTATAAATAATCTTAAGAATAGTGCTACATCAATAGACTATGGAACAGGAGGCGCTTGGAATAGAAAATCAGGATATGGAAAAGCAGATGCACTTGCATGCTTACAACAAGGTGACGCTCCTTTGTTTGACCCTCCATCATGTACTATCGGTACTTCTGGTTGTGGATATGCTTCGTATGTGGACGTAACGATCAGCACATCTGTACAGGGTGCAAATATTTATTACACAACTGATGGATTTACCGATCCAACTACTAGTTCACACCTTTATAACGGTACAGCAATACGTTGTTCATCCACCACAACTATTAAGGCGAAAGCTATTAAGGGAGAATATCATAGCCCCACAGGAACTGCGACATATGTCTTGCCTGGTTCAGCGAGTATAAGGATCATTAATATGAGTCCGACACAGATACAACCGGGTCAATCGACAGTAAAAGCAACCATTTCGTTTTTTCGGTACCTCGCATATCCAATCTGCTCTGCTACTGGAGCACCAATAGATTTGTGGATAGATAATAATTTCATAACAGAAATTGAAGATACAAAATATAATACGGGGCCTGGTTTTAGCTACCAATACGATTTTTCGGAAGGAGACCATATAGTTCAGCTTCGTCAATTCGAGTCTTGGGGGGCAATCTGTACTCAACCATTGCCAGTCGCAGCGCTTACTGCAGAAATATCTTATACAGTTCACATTGACAAATTGGTACAAGTAACAGTTAAGAATGAGTTTAAGGATCCAAATAACACAGTTACAAACGGAGGTTTCGTGAATGTTGATGGTCAAGATTATGACACGGATCCGACTGGAAAACAATATACCACCATATTAGTCAAGGGTAGCACGCATACATTTTCATCGAGCGAACAACCGTATGGTGCCTACTGGAGGAGTTTTAATCCTTATCCACAACACGATGGAGGATGGATTGATCCCTCTCCAACTTTTCCACGATTATACACACCATCCATAAGCCCACAGGTGAAGGATGTTACTGGTGCATATACTGCAAAGCATCGAAACCGGTATAATGTTGCACTTACTGCTCCATTGATTCTTGAGACGGGATCAGGAGGATTCTATCGGGTGAATGGAACAGACCGAGGTGCAAACTGGACGGAACCCATTTGGCAATACGGATCAGCTACCATTGAAGCTGTATTGCCGTCTGGAAATGTGTTTACAGGCTGGAATGATTATAACCTATCAAATCCAAGAACCCTTTCGCCGTTGCATAATATTAATGATTTGAAGGCAATATTTAAAATTCCTATGAAATCAAATCTATCCACATCAATTGCTGGTAATAGTCAACGAAAATTAATTAACTCTGGTGGTTTGTATTTAGCTTACGAAAGCGCTGGAAGAATTTTTTTAGCAAAATCTACTGATGGTGCAAATACTTGGCAGCCAGAAAATTATATAGGCGAAGGTAGTAAAGCATCAATATCAGCAAATAATGGCAGCACAGATATTACGTTCCATAAAAAGCAAGTTGATAATACCTATTCAGTTTTCTGGAGGCGCTTTGGAGCGCCCAATACTGATTTAGAGGGTTTAGGTTCCACTACAAGCGATATTGAACCCAATCCTGTTGCAGGCGATATTTATGTAGGGTATTATCCAACCGGTTTCTCTCAAGTACCAATGTATGACCTGTATTTTTTCTGGAACAATACTGGTGGAATCAGTTATCATAAGAAAAATGTTATTGCTGCTTCTCATTCATACCAGGACGGTGGAACTTTGACTAAACCAAATTCCTTACTTAGAAATCCAAGCCTTGCTATGCCATGCTTAACTTATGATGACAACGCAAAAATATATTTAAGAAAATTTTGGAGTAATACATCAACACATCAAAGTGGTTGGGATTCCGAAGAAATCGTTCCTGCCAGTGCTAATGAAGGTGCCCCTTATTCACCCAGCGACCGTG
>CAZOQB010000045.1:0-6664 GCA_964581995.1 uncultured Ignavibacteriaceae bacterium
CGAGATCGCGTCCCGAATAAAAATTCGGGACGGACAAATCCCCCCGCCCCGAAGAAGAAGAAAGTAAAGAGGTCGCGGGTTTCTCCAGGGATACGTTACGCAGAGACGCAAAGGAGGTAATAAATTTGATTAAAATCAAGGGAAGTTTATTTCAAATAATGGCTTCAATTTGAAATAAGAATTTGCTTATTTCAAATAAGAATGCTAATTTAAAATAAGAAAAGTCTTATTTTAACTCAATTTAGAAAGAGTAATGGATTTCAAGGATTTTAAAGCAGGTACGTACGTTCGGCAATATCAATATAAAAGCTTCACCCCCTCAAAAGTAAACGAAAATTGGGTTTGGAGTGATCCAAAGCTGAATACGCTATTAGCCGAAGCGAGCCGCAAGTTAGGTGAGCTGAATGTTTATTCATTCCTCGTACCCGATGTTGATTATTATCTTAGGATGCACGTTGTAAAAGAGGCAACAACCTCCAGTCGAATAGAAGGCACTAAAACTGAGATAGAAGAGGCGCTCTTAAAGGAAAGCGATGTTTTGCCGGAGAAGAGAGATGATTGGCAAGAAGTTCAGAATTATATCGAAGCGATGAATTATGCTATCGGGAAGTTAAAAGAAGTACCGATCTCGACACGACTTTTGAAAGATACACATCGAACATTATTGAGCAAAGGAAGAGGCGAGAAAAAAGAGCCAGGTGAATATCGGAGAAGTCAAAACTGGATTGGTGGTTCAACACTTGCAAATGCTGAGTTCATTCCACCACATCAGCAGGAAATTTCGGATCTCATGGGCGATCTTGAGAACTTTCTTCACAACGATAAGATTGATGTTCCCCATCTTGTGAGGATTGCGATTGCGCATTACCAGTTTGAAACGATTCACCCATTTCTTGATGGTAATGGTCGGGTTGGAAGATTATTAATAGCATTGTACCTTGTGAGCAAAGGTTTATTAGCGAAGCCAACACTTTACCTCTCAGATTATTTAGAGAAAAATCGAGCTATTTATTATGACAAATTGATGGCTGTCCGTACGACAAACGATATTGCTCAGTGGATAAAATTTTTTCTCGTTGCTGTAATCGAAACGGCAACAAAAGGAATTTCGACATTCGAGCAAATTCAAAAACTCCGTGATGAGATCGAGGGGAAACGGATTGTAGGTTTGGGAAAACGATTTCAGAAAGCAAAAGAATTGATGAACATGCTCTATCGAAACCCCTCAATAACGGCGGCATCTGTTGCAGAAGTATTGAATATTGCGCCGGCGACTGCTAACTCCCTAATACAAGATTTAGTTAAGTTGAAAATTCTTGTCGAGGTTACCGGTGGTTTGAGAAACAGAATTTTTATTTTTTGGGATTACGTGCATCTATTCTCCAGCTAAGCATTTGATAATATTAGATAGGCATAGTTATGGCAAACGAATCTTCACAAATAGTACAACGTCTTTGGAACTACTACAACGTTCTCCGCGACGATGGCGTATGTTACGGCGATTATGTTGAGCAGTTTAAAAGCACAAGTGAAGTGTTAGATAAGGAATAAATATATTTTTTATTTGCGAATGAACAGCATTTTTGTTACTTTTGCATCAGTAAATATTTTTATTTATTAATACACAATTAGCTTATAGAAAGTTGAAACCGTTGAAAATACTCATTGTTGAAGACAGCGATGCACATCTGCAGATAATCAAATATGTCCTAAAAAGAAATAAAATCAATGCGGATTTTAGTTTTGCTCGAGATGGTCAAGAAGCTCTCGATTTTTTGTATCAACACAATTCAATAACAAACTCAGCCAACATACTCACACCGGATTTAATACTTCTCGACCTTAACCTACCAAAGAGGGACGGAAGAGAAGTTTTGAAAATTATCAAAGATGATTCAAAACTGAAAGAAATTCCTGTCGTTATCGTGAGCACGTCTGACAGAGAAGAAGATTTGAACTATGCTTTCTCGACAGGTGCAGCAGCCTACATCAGTAAATCTGTAGGTTTCGAGAATTTTAGTAATCAGATGAGTCAAATTACAAACTATGCGAGAATCTTAAAATAAGAGAATGCTGATTCTACATCAAATTAAATCTCTTTTTCATTCCGTCCAAAATCTTATTACATTATCAAATGAGTAGAATTATTGCAATTATAGGAAGGCCTAACGTTGGCAAATCGACTTTGTTTAACCGGCTTGTGGGGTACCGTAACGCAATCGTGGATGATACACCCGGTGTAACGCGCGACAGACACTATGCTGAAGCGGATTGGGCTGGAAAATCATATACCTTAATAGACACGGGCGGATATATACCTAAAGCAAAAGATATAATCGAGAAGGCAATTAGGGAACAAGCTCAGATTGCTATCGAAGAAGCTGATTCAGTAATCTTCGTTTGCGATGCAAAAGAGGGTGTTACACCATTCGATCTAGAAATCGCCGACATCCTCAGAAAATCGAATAAGAAAATTCTTCTGCTAGTTAATAAAGTAGATAGTGATCACATTGAGCTACAAGTTCCACAATTCTATAAATTAGGTTTGGGCGACCCGTTTTCAATCTCAGCATTACAAGGTAGGAAAATCGGAGACATGTTGGATTTGATAACATCCGAAATACCTAAACATGAGAAAATTGAAAAAGAAGAACGCCTAAAATTGGCAGTTGTCGGTAAGCCGAATGTTGGAAAATCTTCCTTTGTCAATGCCCTATTGGGGGTGGATAGAAACATCGTAACGCCAATACCGGGAACTACACGAGATCCGATTGATTCTATTCTGACACGATATGGTGAGGAAATACTGATCATAGATACAGCAGGATTGCGTAGGAGGAGCAAGATAAATGAAAACATTGAATTTTATAGTACCTTAAGAACTATTAAAAGTATTGAGCGCGGCGATATTACGCTTCTCCTCGTGGACGCGCAGCAAGGAATGGATAAGCAAGACCTTCATATAGTAGAAAAAATTGCAGTGAGGAAAAGAGGTTTTATTATCTGTGTAAATAAATGGGATTTAATTGAAAAAGATGATAAGACCGCGAAGGCTTTCGAAAAATCTCTTAAAGAACTACTGCGCCTGTATGATTATGCTCCCATTGTTTTTATCTCTGCCTTGACAAAACAGCGGATTTATAAAGTAATAGATATGGCAAAGATAATTTTTGAAGAACAGAAGAAACGTATAACGACGAGTAAATTAAACGATACGTTGTTAGACATAATTAAACGTAACCCGCCTTCCTCATCGACCGGAAAAGAGATTAAGATCAAACATGTTATACAAGTAAAAACCAACCCTCCGGTATTTTCATTTTTTGCTAACGAACCAAAATTAATTCAACTAAACTATATACGATTCTTAGAAAACCAAATCAGAGATCATTTTGGTTTTACGGGCGTTCCTCTAACATTAAATTTTAAAAAGAAATGAAGAAACGCCGAATTATAGTAATCGGCGGAATGGCAGCGGGACCAAGCGCGGCTGCAAAAGCCGCACGAGTAAATCCAAATGCCGATGTTATTCTTTTTGAGCAGACTGAGAATATATCCTACGGCATTTGTGAAGTTCCGTATGTGATAAGCGGTGAGATAGATAACGAAGATAAGTTGGTTATCTATACCCCCGATCGTCTAAGCCAGGAGAAACGTATCACCGTTAAAATACTTCACAAGGTAGAAAAAATAATAACCAATAAACATAAAGTTGTAGTAAGAAACCTGAGCAATTCTGAAATTAAAGAGTACGAATATGATAAATTAATCATCGCTACGGGTGCAAACGCTAAAAAACTGAATATTCCCGGAGAGGACTGTAGAAATGTTTTTCATCTTAGAAACAGAGATGATGCAAAAAATATTTTGAATTATATCAAAACAGAAAAACCCAAGCGTGCAGCGGTCATCGGTAGTGGGTATATCGGAATTGAGATGGCTGAAGCTTTCAGGAAAACTGATATGGAAATTACTTTGATTCATCAGCTTTCCTTGCCCCTTGAAACCTTTGAACCTGAAACCAGCGAAGTGGTTTTAGAAGAACTGACAAAGAACGGAATCAATTTCGTAGCGAATGCTAAGACGGAAGCATTCTTAAAATCCAAGAATGAAAAAGTAGAGTATGTTCTCACTAATCGAGGCAGCTTTGAGACTGATTTAGTGATTATGGCAATCGGTGTTGAGCCGAATGTTTCATTAGCAAAAAACGCCAAGCTAAGATTGGGGAACACAGGCGCAATTAGCGTGAATAATTCACAACAAACGAGTAACGAAGATATTTATGCTGCGGGTGATTGTGCTGAAGTAACAAATATTGTAACAGGTAAGCATGCTTATATTCCTCTCGCTTCTGTAGCAAGCAGGTCGGCGTGGGTCGCCGGTGAAAACGCCGCGGGTGGCAGAAGTAAATTTGACGGTGCAATTAATTCCTCGGCACTGAGAATTTTCAATTTGGAAGTTGCAAAAGTGGGACTGAGTTCACAGGAAGCAGCTTCAGCAAGGTTCAAAGTAGTTACAGATATTATTAAAACAAACTCAATAATTCCATTAATGCCGGATAATAAAAAGGTAACAATCAAATTAGTTGTAGATCAGGTTACAAAACGTATTCTTGGCGCGAATGTTTTTGGCGAGGGTGGAGCAGTTTCAAGGTCGAACGTGCTGGCTGCGGCAATTCAAAATAAGTTTACTGTAAAAGATTTAACGAGCCTGGATTTGATATACGCGCCACCATTTGCGCCATTATGGGACCCGATATTAGTATCATCAAACAGTATAAAGAAGAAGTTAACATAAAATATTGAAGGTGTGACTGTGGCAAAAAAGAAAAATAATTTCGTAAATTTAATCGTTATTAACCATCCGTTGATAAAAAGAGATCTTACAATGCTCAGGGATAGAAAAACGCCCAGCTATCAGTTTCGATCAATCTTAAGGCGTGTTGCCGGATTAATGGCTTATGAAATTACTAAGGATTTAAAAACGAAAGAGTTCGATATACATTCCCCCCTTGAAAAAACAAAAGGATATTCTTTGGCTGAGCGTGTAATTCTCGCTCCGATATTGCGTGCCGGACTCGGTCTTGTAGGCGGTTTTGTGGAATATCTACCCGATGCCCGAGTCGGACATATTGGGCTTTACAGAGACGAAGAAACATTAAAACCTGTTGACTATTACTTTAAGTTTCCAAAGAACATGAACGATTCAATGATCTTACTGTTGGATCCGATGCTTGCGACGGGTGGAAGTGCTGCGGCTGCTGTTACTTTCTTGAAACAGCATGGTGCAAAAAATATTCGCTTCGCGAGTTTGGTAGCAGCACCCCAAGGTGTTCGTACATTGACCGAAATGCATCCTGATGTAAAAATTTATGTCGCTTCTCTCGATAGGGGACTTAACAACAAGGGATATATTCTTCCCGGCTTAGGAGATGCGGGGGATAGGATTTTCGGGACTGCGGAATAAAAATTTGCTTAAGATTTGACTACAGAATATAAGAATATTGTAAAATGACAAGCCGCGAGTCACTGATTCCGCATGAACGGATTGAACGATCCATTCTTCTCATCAGAGGACTGAAAGTTATTCTTGATAGAGACCTCGCAGAAATGTACAACGTAGAGACGTTTAATCTGAACAAGGCGGTAAAAAGAAACATCGACCGGTTCCCGTCAGATTTTATGTTTCAGCTAACCCGCTAAGAGTTCGACAACTTGAAATTCCATTTTGGAATATCAAGATGGGGCGGCACACGGAAACTTCCATATGCTTTTACAGAGTTAGGCGTGGCGATGCTCTTCAGTGTCCTGAATAGCAAGCGTGCTGTTCACGTGAATATACAGATTATGCGTGCATTTGTGGTGCTTCGAGAAATCCTTGCTACGCATAAAGCCCTTGCCCGAAAATTAGAAGAAATGGAAAAGAAATACGATCAGCAATTCAAAGTCGTGTTCGAGGCAATCCGGCAATTAATAACTGTTCCCGACAGTGTGCAAGATAAGCCAAAACGCCAAATTGGATTCAGGATCGAAGAACCGAAAGCTTTGTATGCACCCGTGGGAAAACATAGCGAAAAAAAAGAAGCGATAGTGACCGATGAGGTAAAAGTGTATTGTATGTTCTGATATTTAGTACATCCGCTCCCACGAGCAAAAAACGCCCCCAAGTATTTAGAAAACTATTTCAAGGCACGATTATCTATAACTCAAGGAGAGAGTATACAATGACGAAACAAAATGTATTGATAACATTGGAACGTATTGAACGTTCTATCATTTTCCTCCGTGGGCAAAAAGTAATGCTTGATGCCGATCTTGCTGTACTATATGGTATTCCAACAAAGGCGCTTAAGCAGGCCGTAAAGCGTAACATTGATCGGTTTCCATCGGACTTTATGTTCGAGTTGACAGAGGAAGAAAAAAACGAGGTGGTCACAAATTGTGACCACCTCGCAAAGTTAAAATTCTCGCCGTATCTACCATATGCATTCACCGAACATGGAGCGCTCATGCTTGCAAATGTTTTGAACAGTCACAAAGCAGTGCAGGCAAGCGTACAGATCGTTCGGACTTTCATACGGCTACGAGAGTTACTTACAACTCACAAAGACCTTGCCCGAAAATTAGAAGAAATGGAAAAGAAATACGATCAGCAATTCAAAGTC
>CAZOQB010000046.1:0-6133 GCA_964581995.1 uncultured Ignavibacteriaceae bacterium
TTTAATGCATTCCATTTCAATTTCAAAGAGTTTCTAGGTTTTTAAGGGTCAACTATTTATTCTTTATTGTCTTTTAAATTGAGAGAATAATTTAATACCGGTATATTGTCCGATACCTCCGAGATTAAAAGCCCTGTTATAATAATTGCTCCACCGATTATACCATAAACCCCTATCATTTCATTTAAAAGTAGATATGCAAAACCCGCGGCGATTACCGGTTCGATAGAATATATTACTGCTGCCTTTGTTGGTGTGGTTTCACGCTGCCACTTCGCTACAAGATAAAGTGTAAGCCCCGTAGCCAATATGCTTAAGTATAAAAATGATGAAATAAAATTAATGGTAAAATTAATAAACATATCCTCAAATATCAAAGCAGCGATCAGGCTGACAATTCCGTTTGTACAGATTTGTACGAAATTAATATTTACAATCTCGCCTCGTTGTGTAGCCATATCAACATAAACTGTATAGATAGCGAATAATATTGCACAGACAAGATTTAATCCGTCTCCAAAATTAAATTCGGAACCTTTCGGACTGGTGAGTATATACAAACCGGCAGATACGATTAGAACTCCAACCACGTTCCCGAGTTTAGGCGCACGTTTTTCCATAATAAACTGTAAGATGGGAGTAAAAATAACCATAGTACCAGTTAAAAATGCCGACTTAGAAGCTGTCGTGTATTGTAACCCTATGGTTTGAGCAGCAAAGCCAAAGAAAAGTAGTAAGCCGAGTATAGTGCCTTTCTGAATATCCTCAAACTTAATCTGTCTCAATTTAGGTAAGATAAAAGGAACCATAAGAATCGCTATAAATAAGAATCGAGTTCCAATTAACAATAAAGGCGACACATCATTAAACATACCCTTAACAATTGCAAAAGTTCCTCCCCAAATAATTGTTAAAGAGAGTAATATTGATTCAGCTTTGTGTTGTTTTGTCAAAATCTACGGAGTTGCCTTATTCGTAGTGTTGAAATAATTTACCCCAGCTTGTTTCTTTTTTCCAATTCTCAAATACTTTTTTATCTTTAAGGGGCCAGCGATAATAATCATGGTAAAGTTCAGAACCCAAAACAAATAAATGGACGAGAGGTGTATGAAAGAAAAGTTTTTGTAAACTCTTGAGGGGTCCAAACCACATCAACTGACCAAATATACTGACTGCATTATTTCCAACCGAGAATCCCCACGATTCTTTTGAAATATCATCACCTACGATTTCAATATCCCGAACATCGCCAATTCCTAATTTATCTTCATGGGCAAGATGTATATATTTAATACTCAAAGGGTCGAAGCCCATCATTTTTGCGGCTACCGCATCAATCGCGACCTGATCTGAACTTGCAAGCATATAATCTTTAATAACGGGAAACATCGTCCGGGGTCCTGGTCCGTTGCCTGCGGTTGTTCCGTCCATAACTGCAAATATTCCGGAGTGTATTTCTTTCTGTATAGCTAATAAATCTACAAGCGTTTCGTGGATCCATGTATGTGTGTAATGTCGCTTTGTATTTAAAAGACCGCCGAAAGCATTTTTCATTGCACCGGTTGTCGTTGTGTATATGTGGCATTTTACAGTCGGCAGGTGAATTATATTCTTACCAAAAAAAAACTCGGGTATTCTAATTCCTCCCGGATAAACGTTATTTAGAGCACGCATCCTTGCTTTTGGTTTGTAATCTATCCACTTCATCTCATCTTTAAAATTGTAGAGTACAGGAATGTCATGCTTTTTAAAAATCAGCAGGTAATGATTCAAATCCTCTCCCTTAAAAGCATCGGTTACTACCGTCTTATTCTGAACACAGGCAATTTCTTTATATCCTGCATTCCTCAACGTGAGAATCGTCCCTTCCATTTGCCAAGGAGTTGTATTAGCGCCGGGAAAAGGAAAATGCCACGAGATGTTATCCTTCAATATTGTTGGGGAGTTTTTATCGAGAGCTTGTTCTACTCCTGCCAAACGCATTAACTTCTCGATATCTGTGAGAACTGAGATAGAATTAGTTTTTATTACCGCTACTTTTGATTTCATATTTTATTTCCAATAAATAATTACACTCGATACCAGAACCCACAGAAGTACATTTATTATTAGTGGGAAGTCAGTAAGGATTGCTTGTGTTGGGTTGCCTCCCTCCTGTCTTTTGTGTACAAGGTACAGGTATCGAAATATTCCATACAACACAAACGGTACCGTATAGATTAAATTTTTTGTGCCGAATTTTAGTATCGTTTCTTCAGAAATTGTGTAAAGCGCGTACGACATTACAGTCGATGCGGTAACAATTCCTATCATCTGGTCGAGAAAATGGGGGCTATACTGAGTAAGAACAGACCTGTGTGTATTCGCGGTGTTTTCTAACAATACTAACTCCGACCTTCGCTTACTGAAACCGAGAAATAATGAAAGCAGGATAGTACAAATAATTAACCATTCAGACGTAGGAACATTAATGATAATTGCGCCTGATACTACGCGCAGAACAAAACCGAACGATATCGTCATCACATCAATTATTACTAAGCGTTTGAGCCAGAATGAATAGGCAATATTTGTGAGAATATAAATCAGAACGATCATTCCAAAATATGGATTGATTATATAACCACAGATCAACGACAGGGTTGTGAAAAGAATGAATACAGATATTGCTGTAGAAGGTTGAAGCTTTCCGCTCGGTATGGGACGATGAGACTTCTCAGGATGTAATTTATCTTTCTCGCTATCTACGACATCGTTGAAAAGATATACGGCGCTTGAAGTAAAAGAAAGCACGATGAACCCCGCGACAGTCAACCATAAATCATAGAATTTGAAAAGGTGCCCGGAAAATATTAATGCAGCAAAGATAAAAAGATTTTTTACCCACTGCTGTACCCGCATTGAAGCAATGATGTATTTTAGTGTATTTCCCAATGTTTTATAATATTAATTGTAATTGAATATTTTGATTTTCTTGCACCACTTTAAATTCATTGAAATAATTTTATAACTAACATCTCACCGCTCATATCTCATTTCTCACCGCTCATATCTCATTAAAACACTGCTTGTTCCTCGTAAACTCCAAATACTTCTGCAAGTGCGCTGCTCATTTCTCCTAACGTAACGTATGAATTAGTTGCAGCCAAAAGATGAGGAATTAAATTATTCCCGTCTCTCGCTGCGCCTTTTAAAGCTTCAAGCCGTTGTTGAACATCTTCATTATTTCTTGAAGCACGAACATCAGCGAGTCGTCTTCTTTGTTTGCTTTCAACTTCGGGTGATATTTCTAATATCGGTATTTCTATTTTTTCATTCTCTTCAACATATTCGTTCATACCCACAATAATTTTTTCTTTCTTATCCAATTCCATTTGATAGCGATAAGCGGCATCGGCGATTTCTCTTTGGAAGAATCCGGCTTCTATCGCCGGGATAACGCCTCCAATTGAATCAATTTTATCAAAATATGCCTCTGCTTCCTTCTCCATCTTGTCAGTTAGAGCTTCAACAAAGTAACTTCCAGCCAACGGGTCGATAGTATTTGTAACGCCAATTTCGTATGCGATTATCTGCTGAGTGCGAAGCGCAATCTTTACCGCCTTCTCAGAAGGGAGCGCTAAAGTTTCATCCATCGAGTTAGTGTGCAGCGATTGTGTCCCGCCTAATACGCCAGCAAGCGCTTGGTAAGCAGTTCGTACAATGTTGTTCTCAGGTTGTTGTGCCGTTAGTGAACATCCGGCAGTTTGAGTATGAAAGCGGCAAATCCACGACTTTGGGCTTTTAGCTTTGTATTTATTCTTCATACGCTTTGCCCAAATTCTTCGGGCAGCACGGAACTTTGCTATCTCTTCGAAGAAGTCGAGATGTGAATTGAAGAAAAACGAAATCCTCGGAACAAATTCATCTACATCAAGTCCACGTTTTATTCCGGCTTCCACATAAGCAAAACCATCAGCAAGCGTAAAAGCCAATTCTTGTGCAGCCGTTGAACCGGCTTCGCGGATGTGGTAACCGCTTACTGAGATTGGATTCCACTGCGGTACTTCGCGATTTAAATACTCGAACATATCCACAATTATTCGCATTGATGGTTCGGGCGGAAAGATCCATTCCTTCTGTGCGATATATTCCTTCAAAATATCTGTTTGTGTCGTGCCGCGTAAATTCTTAAAATTGGCTCCTTGCTTTTGAGCAACCGCCAAATAAAAAGCCATCATCATCGCCGCAGGTGCGTTGATGGTCATCGAGGTTGAGACTTTTTCCATGGGAATCCCTTTGAAGAGAATCTCCATATCTGCAAGCGAAGAAATTGACACGCCACAAATTCCTACTTCACCTTGCGCTTGAGGGTCGTCCGCATCACGCCCCATCAAAGTTGGAAGGTCGAATGCAACTGATAGTCCTGTCTGTCCGTGTTTAAGCAAATAATGGTAGCGTTCGTTTGAATCTTCAGGAGTTCCGAAGCCGGCAAATTGCCGCATCGTCCAGAGCCGACCGCGGTACATTGTGGAGTGAATTCCTCGCGTGTACGGATACTCACCCGGGAAACCTATATCCGATAAGAAATTTATATTTGCGATATCGTCAGGAGAGTATAGAGGTTCAATGTGTTCGCCAGAGATGGTTGTAAATTTAACCGGTCGCTGCATCTCTGACTGGGAAACTTTTTTCTTCCACTCTGATTTAGCTTTATGTATTTCGTCGTGCTGAACCGACATGTATTTATTCTTTCTTTGTGAAATGATTTTAAACTTGCAGTAAGATAAGAATATAAATGGAGATTTTCAAAAAACTTGACTTTTCATTTATTAGAAATATTAAAAACTCCGTATGATCAGACCGATTCATCGGTCTTTGTTTGTTCAGCGCAACCATTGATGGTTGGGCGATTGCTATACCTCGCATTACGGTAAACCGTAACACTGATAAAACAAAGCATCATCAATGATACTAAAATGACTATTTTTTATGCATGACATTTATTATCTTTCAAGTGCAATAATAACAAAATTGAGGATACAGAAATGGGACAGGTGTTTTACAAAATATTCTATCACGTTGCGTGGACAACCGACCTGAGGCATCCAATGATTTCACCAAAGATTGAAGAGGTTCTATATCCGTTCCTTGAAAACAAAGCTAAAAGATTTAAATCGTTTATTTCAGGAATTGGTGGGACAGAAAATCACATCCACTTAGCAATAACGATTCCACCTTCAGAATCCGTTAGCGATATTATCGGCAAATTAAAAGGTAGCAGTTCATATTTTTTAAATAAAGAATTGCAAATTACCAAAAACTTCGGATGGCAGGATGGATTTGGAGTTTTATCCTTTGCTGACAAAGATCTACAAAGGGTATTAAGATATATTCATAATCAAAAAGAAAATCATAGGATTGGTAAACTAAACAACAAAATGGAAACATTTTCTGAAGATGAATAGAATGTAAACTCCTTTTTGATTATTGATTAATCCTCGCATCAGTATAAATACTGACGCTGAACGAACAAAGCATCGTAAACGATGCTAAATGATCAGACCGATTCATCGGTCTTTGTTCGGGCAGCCTAACCATTTATAGTTGGGCGTGATAAAATATTTGGTTGTTCATCAATCTTCGCATTACGGTGTGGTTCGACAAGCTCAGCATACGACCGCTACGCTGATAAAAATAGGGACTCCGTTAGGAGTCAAATGTTTGTAGATACGATTACGAATATGATTCCGACTCCATAGGAGTTGAATATCAAATTGTAAATTGAACGAACAAAATATTCACATACCACTCCGCTGGAGTGGATAAAATTTTTCTGGATACCTTGCTACAGACATTTGACCACTACGTGGTCATTTTTTAAAATAAAATTGACTTCCTAGTTCTGCCCGCCTCCTATTGAAAAGAAATTGGATACCAACGGATCAGTATAAATACTGACGCTTGCCGAACAAAGCATCGTAAACGATGCTAAATGATCAGACCGATTCATCGGTCTTTGTTCGGGCAGCCTAACCATTTATGGTTGGGCGAGAAAATAAAACTTAGCCACTCCTGCCGAACCTTTTAGCTAACTCACTCAACGAAAGTTTCACAACCGCCGGTCTGCCGTGCGGACAAACATACGGCATTT
>CAZOQB010000047.1:0-5725 GCA_964581995.1 uncultured Ignavibacteriaceae bacterium
TACTTAAAGATATTAAAGCGTCTGCATTCGGGGATAGTTCTTTGCCTGACATATTTGTCCCAAGAATAAAAGGACAAATATTTTTCGACCAAAATAATGATGGAAAAAAAAATACTTCGGAGCCTAGTTTGCCAGGTTGGAAGGTTAATTTGTCAGGTATACAAACTCAAAGTGTAACATCTGACTCTGCGGGAGAATTTAAATTCGAACACCTCCCCACTGGAACTTACATCGTCTCCTTAGAAATAAAATCGCTCTGGCAGTGCACTCAACCTTCTATTCAACCATATAGTGTGCTAATTAATACTGATACAGCCGATGTTGTTTGTAATTTCGGTGCCTATACAAGTAATGCACTCGGTATAAATTTGACTAAGGGTTGGAATATTATTTCGCTACCCTTAAAAGTACCGGACCCACGCTCCTCTGTACTTTTTCCGACTGCTACATCCGGGGCATATATTTTTAACGACGCCAATATCTTAGTTGATTCATTAAAGAATGGTTTGGGTTTCTTTATGAAGTTCTCAGCGAACCATACAATTTGGTTGGCGGGAACTCCTATCCTCAACGATACTATTGTAGTCAAGAAGGGTTGGAATCTTTTCGGCTCCATAAGTAACCCAGTACCTGTGAATATTATTTCTTCAAACCCTCCTGGAATAATTTCTTCGTTATTCTGGGCTTATAAAAATGCATATTACTATGCTGATACAATTAAACCTGGTTTAGGATATTGGGTAAAAATAAATGAATCCGGGAAGATAATTCTACAGAATCCTTATCTATCAAGAACTGAGGTAAAGGATAATATTCATTTTATCCCTGATAGTGTTAATTTTTTAAAATTCAAAACGCCGGATGGTTATATTCAAGAACTATTTTTTACATCTAAAACATTATTTAGAGGTGAACACGACATATCAAAGTATGAAATCCCACCATTCTTAACTGCATTTGTGAACTTCGACGTAAGATTTATACCAGAGAATAATGGTAACCCTACTATTGCCTCAGTTATTAATAACGATACGGGTGAAAGTGATATTTCGATCCAAATTCACTCAATAAATTATCCAATAAAATTAGAATGGGAGATTTGTTCAAACGACCCGCAGATATACGAATTCATAAGCCCAGATAATAGTGTTATTACAATAACAGGTAAGGGCTCGTTTCTCATTCCTCATCATGCGGAAATTACCTCAAATGATTATTCAAAGATTTATAGATTAGCTGTTTCTTCCCAGTTTTTACCCTCTGAACCTAGTTCGTTCAATTTAATTCAAAATTATCCGAACCCATTTAACGGAAATACTCAAATAAGTTTTTTTCTCCCCTCTGATGGTTATGTTCGATTAGAAGTTTATGATGTTATAGGAAGGATAATAACCACTCTTGTTGATTCTCCAAAGAAAAAAGGCTCTCATATAATTTCTTTTCACCCTTCGGAAAATTTATCGAGTGGCATATATTTTAGCAGACTCTACTATATGGCACAAGAAAACATAGCAGTAAAGACAAATCGCATGTTATATATTCGATAACCCCCTCTGTGATTTACGCGTATCTAAAATAGAAATAATTATACCTCACCTTAGTTTTTATGGATTTGCAATTGATTCTTGAAAGCTTGATAATTTATTATGGAGAGTTTTTCTGCTTACACCAAGTATTCTCGCTGCTTTAGCTTTATTATTTCCTGTAGAAGCGAGCGTTTGTAAAATAACGATCCTCTCTGCTTCCTCAGCAGAACTACCCAAAGGAATGTTTATATGTTTTTGTGTAGGTACTTGTTCTTGAATTCTAAACGGCAGATAATGGGGACTGATTATGTTGTCGTGACAGATTACGATTGCACGTTCGACTACATTTCTGAGCTCTCGTATATTTCCGGGCCAATCGTAAGCATGCAACATCATTATGCTCTCATCTGAAAATTGTTGTTGTGATTTTTCATATTTCCGAGTAAATATTGACAAGAAATAATCAACAAGTAAAGGAATATCTTCTTTGCGTTCTCTCAGTGGTGGGATGTAAATCTCGATAACACTCAACCTATAATATAAATCCTCACGGAGTTCTTTAGACTTTAAAGCAGCAGTAATTGGTTTGTTAGTTGCAGCAACCATTCGAACATCTACATTAATTTCTTCACTCCCTCCTAAGCGTCGAAACTTGTGGGTCTCTATAACACGCAATAGTTTAGCTTGAGTTTCCAATGTCATTTCTGCAATTTCATCAAACAGTAGTGTACCTCCGTTTGCTAACTCAAAACAACCAATTTTTTTCTGGAGAGCGCCTGTAAACGCACCTTTTTCATGTCCAAATAACTCATTCTCGATAATATCTTTGGGTAGGGTTGCACAATTCAATGCAATAAAAGGTTTTTGAGAGCGATTGCTTTGAGAGTGGATCAACTGTGCTACAACTTCCTTCCCCGTACCGCTTTCGCCTGTAAGTAAAACAGTTGCTTGTGATTTTGCTATTAGATTTACTGCTGAACGAATATTACTTATTGTCTGACTATGCCCAACAAGAAGAGCCTCCGATTCTACAGTATTTAGTTCATCCCCGGATTGTTGTTTTGAATATCGGGATTGACAATTCGTGATCATTTTTACAAGAGCTTCTAGAAGTCGTGCATCAGTATATTCGCCTACGATAAAATCATCAGCACCGGCTTTTATACAATGCACGGCATCATCAACGGAACCTTTGCGAATGCTAAGAATTATACCCGTAGGAATTCTATATTTCTTCTTAATTTGGATGAGAGAATATATTGACTCGTCGACTGTTTCGCTGCGAATTAGAAACAAATGATAATTTTTCGTAACCAGTTCTTCGCGTGCTTGTTTAATAGTGTGAACTTCATTAAGAATAATTTCTGTCTTTAAGAGTTCATGCGCCAAAGTAGAGTTTTGTTCCTCGCTAAGGCATAATAATAGTATTTTATTTGGAATCAAATACATTTCCTTTTTTAAATTAATACTGGCTCTCGTTATCTCAATTCTAACTAAGATTAATTTAAATTAATCTCTCTTAACGAGTTGTGATAATACTCACTCTAACAAATGCATAATTTGAAAAAATACCTTTAAACTCTTCAGTAAATAAAAATAATTTTATGTCTAAAGTCAAATACAGGAGTTCAGATGCGACCTAAAAGAAATGTTATTAATAAACTCTTGATCGGTTAAATGCTTGAAATTTAATGATTTATAGCGAGTTTTTTGAAGTTCCCTACATATTTATGTCGTTTTTCAGATATTGGCTTTTTAAGGAAATTTTTTAAAAGGAGGGATATGAACGACATTATATTTATTGTAAATAATTTTGATGATACTGGCCCTCCATTAAATATGGAGGGCCGGTATATTAGACCTATTTTGTTAACAACATTCTTTTCACATCTGTAAATGTAATCCTGCTATCTGGGCTAATCTTAAAGACGACTCGGTAAAAATAAACACCTGAAGCGTAATCTCTACCATCGAATTGTACTTCATTTCTTCCACTTAGGAATTGGACCTCATCAGCAAGAGTTGCTACCTCTTTACCCAGAACGTCATAAACTTTTAACGTTACATAAGCATTTTCCGGGATTGTAAATACAATTTTAGTTGAAGGATTGAAAGGATTTGGAAAGTTTTGTTGTAAGGAGAAGTTCAGAGGATATTCATCTGCTTGAACGCCCGTACTCATACTCAAACTTATGTGCAAAGAATCCGATGTCTCGTCGTAATCAAAAATGATATAGCCTCCGGTATCTTGGTGGGCAGAAGGATTGACAGCAATATAGAATCGTTGACTGTCAGATTTGGATATTTCTGCTAAGGTTGAAGATATTGAGAATACAGGATTCGTCGATCTAATGTTCGAGAGCATCAATGTAGTGTCACCAGAATTGTAGACCAAAAAGCTGTCGATTAGTGTTTCGAACCCTGGTAATGTTTTAATAACTATTGATTCAGGTTTCTTAACCGGTTTCCCTGGCTTTAATCCTTCGCCAAGAACTGTTATAGTGTCTGCTAACATATTTGTTTCACACACCGCCAAAACTAATCCATTCACAATTCCTCTCGTCTGAGGAGTAAATTTGATATACATTTTCTGCTCCATACCTGGTGATAGAGTACTCGCTGAGGAGGTAACGGAAAATTCTGGATTTGTAGATAATATACTTAATATATCCAAAAGAATATTTCCTGAATTGGTAATTGTCACAGAATCGGTTTTAGATTTCCCTATAATTACTCTCCCAAAATCCAACTGGTGAAAGTTGAGTGTAAATTCTGCTTTCCCAGCTACTGTTATAAAATTGAATACAACCGAGAATGACCCGCTGCTTGAGCTCGAACTTGCTTTAACTCGCCAATAGTATTTTGTGGAATATACCAACCCGATAAGATTTTTGGAAGTTGTGGTCAGAGTTGAATCGTCAAGAATTATTGTGGAAAAATTACTATCCGTTCCTACTTCTAGATGGTAATACTGAGCATTTGGTACCGAACCCCAGGTAAGAGTGAGATTTGTTAGTTGATCGGCAGCATTATTTATAGGTGCGACAAGAACGGGCGAACTAAGAACCTCTTGGCCAATAAAAGCAATTTGATCAACATAAAACGTTTGTGTGGAGCCCGTATAATTTTGAATAGTGACAAAATTGATTGGATGCTGATTTGGGTTTAGTTGACTTACCGGTATAGAAACTATTAGCCATTCATTTGAAGATAGATTTTGTAATATCGCCTCCGGGAAAGTTTGCCCCTCAGTATTTTCGAAAGCTACTCTCAGCGACATCCCCGGTGTTGAGTTATATACATTAAATTCGAAAAATTCATGGTTAGTAATATTCGTGTTAACAGGCGTAGTCCAGCTTCCGCTTATCAACCTTAGTGCACCCCAAGCGTTTGAGACGACTTTTACAGAGCGTGATCCTTCATAAACTTGTTCGGCATCTATAAAAGATACTGTCGAACTCCATGATGAGTTGTTCCATGGTGTTCGCAATGAATCATCGTATAAACTCATCAACGAGCTATTTATAGGATTTTCACGAAGACTATCAGTGGTAAATGAAAATACAGTAGACCACCCACTCGTACCAATTGAGTTTGTGGCATTCACTCTCCAAAAATAAATTGTATTATATATAAGTTCAGACAATTGCTTTGAAGTATTGGTTATCGTTGCATCATCGGCGACGGTAGTTGAAAAAATGGGGTTAGTCGATACCTGAACCCTATATGTGGTAGCTCCAGTAACTGGACTCCATGTCAAAACTGGTGAGACTATTTGTTTAATAGCATTATTCTGGGGAACTAAAAGTGACGGAGATGTTGGAATAGTAGGTTGTAAAATAGTTCTAAAAGACCATATTGATGACCATGCGCTTTTACCAACAGAGTTAATAGCTCGCACACGCCAATAATAAGTAGTATTGTACTGAAGAGCCGCGGTATTCTTTGAAGAATAAATCAGTACTGAATCGTTATCAACCATAACCGAAAAATTACTATCCGTTGAAACTTGCAGATGATAGAATTGAGTACCGATCGACTGACTCCAAGACAGAGTTAGAGTTGTAGCTTGATTTGTTACACCATTAGCAGGTAAATGTAATGCAGGTATAGAGGGGATTGTCATTGGGGGATTCTCGATTATCCCGAATGCAGACGCTTTAATATCTTTAAGTAGCTTTTGTCTATCACCTATATAA
>CAZOQB010000048.1:0-5309 GCA_964581995.1 uncultured Ignavibacteriaceae bacterium
GGAGAGCAGTTGATTTAGGTTCAATAATAATTGGTGGAATTACTTTAAGTGCAATTTATGGTTTTGGACCAAATGATATATATGCAGTTGGCCAAAGAATATATGATAATCCCACACCTCCGCCGAATTATTTAGACTCAAGTCTAATTATTCATTATGATGGTGTGAGTTGGAGAGATATAAAAATTATAAAAGGGAGTAGATTAAACTGTATATGGGGTGCAACAACAACATCAATATTGGCTGGTGGAAGTTATGGAACATTATTTTATTTTAATGGGATTGGGTGGAAGAAAATGGATTTTGATAGCAGTGAATCAATAGTAAATATCGGTGGATTATCGAATACAGAATATTATGCAAGTACTGTAGTTGAGTATGCTGATAGCCTTCGTTGTAATTTATTCAAGTTTAGCGGCCCAAATTGGAATAAGATAGATTCATTTACAGTCATATTCACAAATATGGTTTGGAAATTTGGACATAGTTTGTATCAAACTCCAACCGGTATTTTATATTCCTCAGGCTATGGTGTTTATAAAAAAGATGGTAATTCTTGGCAGAGGCTTTTTTACAATGAATATCCATTGCATTTAGGCGGAAGTAGTGATCAAAATATTTTTGCAGTAGGTGACTTTGGAAGGATTTATCATTGGAATGGAGTTGATTGGAAGCGTTTAGTTGAAATTGAGTTAAATATACAATTTACATCCGCATGGACTAACAATGTTGAAACATTCATTGTTGGGAATAACGGATACAAAACATTTATTATTCATGGAAAATAAAACTTAAAAACAAATTGAAAGCAAAGGTCAGTCAATGCAATTTAAAATACTAACATACTTAAACTTCTTCTTTCTATTTTTAATCCTGTATGTTGCATTCTTCTCCGCCTTAGGCGGATTGCAATGTAAAAAACCTACACCGCCTGATAACTACGTACCTTCTATATATCTTGAGCTTGAAGAATTAGGTGTAACCGAGGTTTGGCTAAAAATAAAATTCAAAAGTGCTGATGAGCCAAAAAATTTTTCAATAACAAGAAACGGCAATACAATTACTTCTATTACAAATTCACCTTATGATACAGTTCTCATTGATACTGATTTACTGCCAGAGCAAACGTACTTTTATCGCGCATACAAGATGTTGGATAACTAGATAATAGATTCAAGTTCTTTACTCCCTGTAACTACAATGGATACAACGAGTCACGAAATAACATGGGTTATCGATACACTAGGTGGAATACAAAGCAGAGTAAACGGACTTTGGGGCAGCGATATAAATAATATTTATGCTGTTGGTTATTTTCAATTAGACACTACATCTCATTTAGCCCGTTGGGATGGAAGTAAGTGGACTTATTTAAGACCCGATGCAATAAATGATTGGTACGGAATTGGTGCTGGCGAATTGACGAACATATTTGGTATATCGGCAAACAAAATTTGGGTTGTTGGTTACAGATATGGGTATTATCCCCCTAATTATAAAGACTCAATATGGGGCTTTGTAGCCGAATGGAATGGAAATGAATGGAAGAGAATTTCACCAAATGCACCGGGTGAATATTTTATTTCTATATGGGTAAGTTCAGAAAACGATATATGGATTACAACTGCACACGGTTTTGTCTATCATTATTCTGGTTCTAATTGGGAAAAATTAAGTACCGGTACTAATTATTATTTTTCTGATATATGGGGCTTTTCAAATAAAGAAATATACATTAGCGGACATCCGGGCGATTATTCAACGGGCATAGTGCTTAAGTACAATGGACAAATTTGGGAACGCGTAAATATACTACCACCAAGCAGTATAGTTTCATTTAGATCTATTTGGGGTATAAGTTCCAGATATTTATTTGTTGCAAGTTTTGGTGGGCTTTTTTCAAACATAAATGGGTTATGGCAAGAAGATATATATCCGGGCTATCGTGCTGCTTTAGAATTAGTTCGTGGTTCTGATAAAAATAATGTTTTCGTTTGCGGTCATTTAGGTAAGTTGCTTCACTATAATGGACACAGTTGGAAAAACTATGAAACGCAATTTAGCGGTTCCGATATTTGGATATTACAAGCTTTACATATTTTCAACAATACTGTTTTCATAGGCGGTGTCGGTGGTGAAGGATTCGACAGGCGTGGAATAATATTACGAGGAAGGAGGTGAATTTAGCTATATAAAATTTGAGCGGAGTGTTGGTCCACTCCGCCCTTTTCGACAAATAGAAGGTTCAAGGTTGGTACCCTTTTCTCTACCACCGTAACAGTTTTATCTTTACTTGGCAGAGTCCTTTTTATTTGTCATTTAAAATATAATAAATAATCAAATCAAAAACATTTAAAATTTACGGAGGTTATAATGAAAACTTTGCAAATTATTATGATGCTATTATTTGTTACGAGTTTAAATTCACAAACTCTTCCTGATAACCCTATTCACACTCAAGCAGGTACGGTCAACGCTTTCACGAAAGTTGAACCGCCTGCGATTTTTCTTTACAGAAATGAACTTAATACAGCAAGTACGGCTACTTTTCAAATCGAAGCACCAGACTCACCCGATAGCGTTAAAAAAGCTATAAATTATGCTGCAAAAATTTGGTCATATCTTATTAGATCAAATCAACCCATCAAGATAAGAGTGTGGTGGAAAACTTTAGAACAAGGAGCTTTAGGTGTAACTGATTCATTGCAATACTTTATCAACTTTACAAATACACTAAAACAAAATGTATTTTATCCAACAAGTTTAGCCGAAGCATTGAGCAATCAGAATCTCAATGAAACAAAACCCGAATTTGTAATTTCATTAAATAAAAATATGCAATGGTATTGTGATACAGTCGGTAATTGTCCAGCTAATAAATATGATCTTGTAACGGTTATGATGCACGAAATAGGTCATGGTTTAGGGGGTTTACCATCTTTTGATGTTAATCAGAGCGGATTTGGCAGTTGGGGTTTGGATTATGGTACTGTTAAACGACCCACAATTTATGATACGGCTTGTGTTGTAGGTCAATATCCAACTAGTATTTACATACTAACAAAAACTTCAGAATATCCTAATCCATCACTCAATTTAGGAAGTGCCTTGAAAAATAATAATATATATTTCGATGGTCCAAATGTTTACAGTATTAATAATAATGAGCTTCCAAAACTTTATGCTCCAAGTCCGTGGGCAGGAGGTTCAAGTATATCACATCTTGATGAAAGCTCATACCCACACGGAAATAGTAATTCATTAATGACACCTACAAATGATTATGCAGAAGCAATCCATTCGCCAGGAGAAATTGGTTTGGCAATGATGCAAGATTTAGGTTGGAATATTAATAGAATAGTTACTTTTACTTATCCACAGGGTAGCGAAAGATGGGCTCAAGGCGAAACATATCAAATAAAATGGACGGATAATAATTATGGAAGTGTGTTAATTAAATTATATAGGAAAAACGAATTATACGGTACTTTTGATGAAGCATTAACATTGGGTGGTTTTCCGAGTTACACAGGTACCACAAATACACAGAACTGGACTGTTCCTACGACTTTGATAAACGGAATATATCGATTGCAAGTATCCATGTTTAGCGGCGAAGGTATAGGATTAAGTAATGTATTTACAATTTCAAATCAAGTTGCTTCGCCAACATTTTCTCCGCTTGGAGGTATTTATGTCGATCCGCAATCTGTTTATATAAGTTGCTCTACGCCGGGTGCAACAATTTATTATACAGATAATGGAAGTACTCCTTCGCAAAGTTCCATCCAATATACTAATACTCCTATATATATAGATGCAGATAAAACTTTAAAGGCAATCGCTTATAAAACTGGTTTTCAGCAAAGTGAAGTCAGTAGTGCAACATATATAATAGGCACAACAGGTGGGAATTTACTTGCAATTGGACCAAATAGACGTGATGATCATCGAGGTGTGATTCAATATTTACACAACGACACGGGTTCTGCGCAATATACATCCGATGAAAACTTTTATAAACATGTTGGAACCGGGGATTTACTCGGTGGTATTGCCACGAAAGAAAAAGCTAGGTTATTATTACAGTGGAATCTTCCCGATAATATCATACCAGATGATGCAGAAATTGTGCAAGCACAATTACAAATAAAGGCTTATAGCTGGTCAAATCCACCATTAATAAAACTTGTCTCGGTAGATGTAAATTTTTCTGGCGATTATAATGCAATGTGGAATGTTCCGAATAGTATTAACGAAGTACAAACCGGTATTGATTTTTCGAGCAGTAGTTATTGGCAGAATTCTTATTCTATGGGTTCAACATTTATAACTCAGCTTAAGAATGAATTGCCGAGTAACAGGTTTCAATTAGCTTTAATATCACAATCTGAATCAATAAATGATAAGTGGGTGCAAATCGATCATTTAAATACGACATTGACTATATGGTTTAAACCGCCATTTAGAACTGTAACTTTCCGTAATAACTTAAGTGGCACACACAATGTGGGACAAATTAAAGTTGATAATGTTTGGCAGTCATCGCCTTTTACGCAGCCGTATAGATGGGGGGCAAATTTACAAATCGAAGCGACAGCAGAACGTCTAAGCCATGCAAGCGATAATTGGAAATTTAGAAAATGGCAAGATCAAACTTCAGGTACTTCACAAAGAAATATTACGATACAAGACCAGTTAACTTACCAGGCCGATTTCAACAAAGTTTATAATCTAACCTTGCGAAACGATTGGGAAGGAACTACAGGCGGACAATTAAACTATCAGGGAAGTCCTGTAAATTCAGGTTACACTGCAGAAGATATTTTTACAGATGTCCCAATTAATTTCAGTGCAATCACACCACAAACAAATAGTGGAATAACCTGGAATTTTTACTCGTGGGATGATGGTGTAACAACTCCAAACCGTAATGTTACAGTAACGAGCACAAAAGAATTTAAGGCAAAGTTTAAAGCACACCTATATTCTAATACCCCCAAAGCAACTGCGTATAATAATAGTCGTAAAATAGCAAAGAATTCAGCAGGTGCACTATTTTCAGTTTATGAGAGCGCTGGTGCTATCTGGTATATAGAAAGTACAGATAACGGTATGACATGGTCTCCAGAGGTGCTTTTGAGCAATATGCCTACATCAAGTGTAAGTTATATTAATCCTGCGATAGCTAGAGATAATATTGGTAATATTCATGTCGTGTATGAAGAAGCATGGAACGCAAGTGCGTATGGACTGATCTTGCCCCTTTATTCTGGACAGTAAGTTAAGACATAAAATTAATTAATTCA
>CAZOQB010000049.1:0-4220 GCA_964581995.1 uncultured Ignavibacteriaceae bacterium
AAGGAAGTTGTATTCGGTATGTTATAAGGTCCATACCAACTGATCGGATAATAGTCGTCTGTAAAACTGTAGCGTAGCGCTGAGCTTCCACGCCAGACTGCGCAGAGAGTACCCTCGGAGGTGGTTCCGTTTGTTCGACCGAACACCGGTTTGGGGTCGACGGATGAGCTTATTCCGGTTTCGAGTGTATTATTAAAACTGCTTCCGTTTGTACCCCATTTCATATAGTGTACTGCTTTAGAGTTATCGGTCTCACTTTGGCATACAACATCTACCAACGGTGTTGACATGTGTGAAGGTGTGAGGGATATATAACTTCCCTTACCGGGTGTTTGTTCCGGCTGCCAGTTTGAGCCGTTGTTGGACGAGTATGTTAACCACACATAACCGCCGCTTTCATAACCGGCATACATAGGTATTGAGATTTCACCCTGAGTTTCACTATAAACAACTTTCCTCTGTGAGTTACTAAATGTTGCGGAAGTTGTTGACGACATTTTATTGCCTTTATAAACTGCTTTTACTGTATCATTAGCCCCCTTAAATATTACTGCTTTAGTATCGAAGCCTGTTAAATTTTCTGTGCTGTTTGCAAACTCTGCATTGGTAGAACTCCACCAGATAAAATTTCTTGTGCCCAGTACCTGTTTAAGCGGCGCACGAACGGTGTAGAAGGGAACGTTAGGATTTGGCGGACTTGGTTCTTGATTCAAGAACACACCTTTGTATATTGAATTAGTGTTGATTGGAAGAGGAGAATTTAAATCGTGCCATATAAGATTTGTACCCCTATTTTTAATCCCTTTTGGATCAGAGGCATCATCTCTTAGCCAAGGATCTTTAAACCAAATCTTACCAAACTCAAGATTAGGGGCATCAATCAATACATTTTTTATAATACTATTTTTTATAGGTACAAAATTCGCCACAATAAAAGAAGAATTTTCTGTGATTGGAAAATCCTTAAAATTTATATAATACGTATTATTTCCTTCTAACCAGTTATGAAATTTTTGATCAGTTTCTTCACTTACTACATTTGTGTCAGCTTGTAAATATTGCGTTGAGTTAACTTCAAACGGTACGGATGTAGGCAATTGTTCGGATGTACTTTCAAATTGAGAATTATCTATGTTCCATATTCCGATACTTCCAAAAGAATTTGAGCTAAAGGATTCCTGGTCAAGTGTTACTGATTTGCAATATTTTATAAATCGACCTAAATCCAATGACGGATCACCCAATAAATTAAACATCTCCAAATATTGTAAATTTATAGAGCCGGCACTTACATTGCCACCGTAATGATTGACAAAATAAATTTTACCTGCATTAAAACTAGTACCGATTTTTTTTAATTGGTCTTCGAACATAGCTTTAAATACTCCCTTTTCAAGAACGGCACTCTCATCCCAATAACCTGATTGTGAAGATCCATAAAAAATAGCACCCCCATTGGCTGTCCTTATCCATGTTTCACCAAAACATTCTTCCTGCTGATACGAACCATTAAGACAATCAAATGAATAGACAAGAGGAAACGAAATTGTATTTGTAAGAGAACGGACGTCATCTTTACCAAGCGCCGGATAACCTATCCAGCCACTTCCATTCCCATCTCCAAAATAAATTGCAAAGACCTGATTGTTGTTTAATGCATTAATCACATCACCAGTAGTAGCATTATAAGTATAGCCATATAATTTCTGATTAATATATTCTTCTGGTATAAAATACTTTTCTATTATGTAATCATGTGTACCCTCTGTAATTTCATGATTAGCTTGTGAGGCAATAAAAATATTTTTATTTAATGGGACATCCATACTACTTTCCATATAAATTGTTTTATTAACTACATTAGCCAATTGAGCTTGCGTCGAGACTGAAAACCTTCCTATACATGCATCGGCATAATAATCGTTGCCTTCAAGCAATGCATAGTTTAAATCTGTGGTCGGATGCAAGTTACCAGCTCCTGTCCAAGTTGGTATCTTATCAACATCACCGACAAGTAAAATAAATTCTGGTCTAGTTGATAAATTATTATATCTTTGTTGTATAAAAGTTTTTATCTCATTATTTGTATTGCCGATCGTACTTGTTGTATAGTATTCAACGGCATAGCCTTTAGAGGTTTTATAATCAATAAAGTTTTGTAAGTCGCTGTTAAGTAATTCAGGTGCTGTTATTATTAAATAGTTAGAATTTGCACTACCACTTTTTAAAACATTATTCTGCTCTTCATAATTTACAAAAATATTCCTAATATATCTGTTAAAGCTTTCTGAATAATATTTCGTTATCTCAGTATTATTGTCTAACTCAAAAATAATTTCTGCATCATCAATTATAGTTAATTTCTTGTTTTCTGGGTTATAAGAAAATGGAAATACTGTAACTGTTACCCCTTGTATACCACCAATAATAAAAGTTTCCGATACTTTTACCATTTCAAAATTATTATCACCTAGTGAATTATAATATTCATAATCAAAATCAAATGGTTTATTTTCTATAGGCAGATTAATCGGCCAAGATGCTTGATAAGGTGCAATATGCTTATCAAGAGTTTCTACATGCATTTTTTTATTAATGATTTTCACTAATGGTTTTTTATCGCTGTTGATTGCTATTTTAAAAGATATTTGAGGTAAATTTGGCTTTCCTACAGACGCACTTATACCATAACCATCGATATAAATTGTCTTGTAATAATTTCCATTTACTAGAATATCTTTAATCTGGTATTGTGGTAGAAAAAACTTTAATATTAAGTCAGTTCCACACTTTGAAATGTTAATTCCCGTAACCTCCTTGGCAATAGCACTATTAATAAAAATTATAGATATCAAAATGATAAGTATTGTTTTCATAAAAATACCCTTTCAGTTTTAATTTATATTGTTTTGAACGTCTATTTGGTGATAGCTGAAAAATACAATTTTATTTTTACACTCAAAATCATTTTTATAATACCAACATGTTGTTAATATCTTTTTCCTATAACTGCAAATGCATATTTGCCTCCAAGTGTTCCGACACCACAAACAATATTCTTTTTGATATCAACCCCTAAAAACACTCCAGTGGACAAAGAAAAATTAAAACTCCTCCAAGAACTTCCATTAAAGTGATAAAAACCTCCAAAATGAGTAACTACGAATACATCGTTCACATCAGTCCCTCTTACAGAACTTGTGTAGTAATGAGTAAACGAGCTGCCTACATCTCTCCAGTTTTGACCAGTACGTAAATCTTTATAATACACGCCATCGCCACCAATATAGATTCGGTTCGTTCTTGGAAACCATATTGTTGACAAAGACCAAGGGAGGCCCTCTGTGGATAGATTTGACACATTCTGATTTTTCAATTGCATGAACTTTATTTCTTCAGATGGTGTATTATTAGACCCTATTAGGTAAATGTATTCTTCACCTAATCCATAAATGTCGTGAATATTTTTATCCGTCCCGCTCTCCAAACGCCGCCAACTGGCGCCGTTCCAGTGAGTAATTCTACCAAGATCAGCAACAAAATATAAATTGTTAGAGCCTGTTCCCCAAATTTTATTAGCCCCACCTGGTCCATCAATAAGTTTAAAATTCATCATCATCCATTGTCCATCTTTTAATCTTGTAACACCGCCTACCTGGTGAACAAACCAAATATCATCCGGTGAAACTGCAAAAAAAGATTTTATTCCCATGTAACTATATATGATACTTTCCCCATAATCCAACCGAAATTGAATTCGAATAAGATTCCATTGTTTTCCATCCCATCGTGCAGCATTATATGGAGTAGTCTCAAATTGTCCAGTTGAATCTTTTTTATAAATTTCCCCTACGCCCCAAACGCAAGTATCATTAATTATGCATACATCTCTTAGCACACTACTGTTGCCATCTCCGAGATAGAACACTTCAAAATTATAGCTGTGTGAAGTTGTGTCAAGAGTTGGCACAAGAAGCTCTGAACTAGAATCAATTGGTGTGCTGTTTAAAAGTCCCGAATCCTTCGGGATAAATCTGTAGGCTTTGTATTTGTATGTGCTGTTTGGAAGTAAGCCCTCGTCTAACAGCAGAGTGTCGAGCGAAGAGCATTGAGCGGAGAGGATTGTTTGACCATCGCGTGATAGTGAAAACTGTTTTGGTGAAGTATCTAAAGTGTCTAGAAATTTCAGGCGTATAAAACAATCAGTAACCCCAACATCC
>CAZOQB010000050.1:0-3621 GCA_964581995.1 uncultured Ignavibacteriaceae bacterium
AAATAGTTCTGAGGAATTTTTATATCCTCTTGACTTTTAACTTATTTAAGAGGTTTGGTTGCCATATTATGGTTACCTTATCGATATAAGAGGCAATGCTCGTTGTTGATTTTTGTAGTATAGTATTTCAAAGAACTTTATTAATTCAAAATAGTTCTGAGGAATTTTTATATCCTCTTGACTTTTAACTTATTTAAGAGGGTAGGTATCGTAAAATAATCCACAAGTTTAAATTTTGAGTTTACAGCTTTCCAATTATGGTGTTTGTAGTTTGAATCTATTCTTGGAAAACGCTCCTCATTTGTTTGTACGATGTGATTTGAGCCTTCATTAAGCATCCTACTCTGACCTGAAGGCACATTATCGGTATTATCAAGCAATAGACTCCCACCAGCATTTTCTTCACCAATTTGATTCTTGAATGTTATGGGAACTCGGGTATCAATGTTTGCCCACGTAGTGAAATTTAAAGATGAGGCAGTTGATCTCGTATCCATCACAACAGGAACAAGAACAAACCAATGTGTATTTCCCCAAGGTAATGAAATTTCTCCGCGATTTTGGGAATTCAGAGAGATTGAATGAATGTTTATAGGATTTCCAGGGGGACGGTATTCAATTACAAATGCATCCCATTGGTATCCATCAGTTCCATCAAAACCGATTGTTATCGTCCCTGCACCATTGCGGAACTCAATAAACGATGTTCCGCCAGGTCCAGATAGGGTTCGATCATTCGGGACTATAGTTGTTTCTAACAAAGGATATGTAGAAATGGAATACGTATAAGGGGCATTATCAACAAGAATAAGCCTATTAGCGTTACTGAAAAAAGAAGTATTAGCATATCGACCGGTAAAATACCGCCAAATTGCATATTGTTTTAATGCCTCATTAAATGACGAGTAATAAGGATTTTGAAGTATTGCTTGAATATCCTGAAAAGTTTTAACACCCAGCGATAGATTTACATCCCCCATTCGCTGCCAGAGACGTTGGGCAATCAATGCATCTTTCCACTCTGTTAAAAACTGAATCCATAATCCACCACCATACCAGTAGTCATCATTTTGAAAACCATAAGATATTTTTAATTGGGGAAGTAATAATGGAAGATGAGCAGCACCTATATAAAAAATATGATTCGGATACATAATATGTCCCATCCATTGGGATGTATTTTCATGAATCCAACGTTCAGCGGAATGATAACTATAACTAAATTGAACAGCATGACTAAATTCATGAGCTACGGTAAAATTCAATGTGTTTGTGGTTAAACCAATGTCGATCTCTATCCAGCTCATATATTCATTCTGACTTTGATTAGACGTACGTGCTTCGGGCCAAGTTATCCCATTATAATCAATATTCCATATTTGTGCGGACATTCGCTCCGCACTTGCGTGCTACGCTCATAAGCGTCCGCACAATGGGCGCGGGTTTCACCCTTGTTGTGCGAAACACGTTCGCTCCGCGAACGTCGCACAACTGCGGGAACAATGGCAATGCGTGCGTTGCGCTCGTAAACCAAAAAACGGTTTCCGTGCTCACGCACTGCATTGTTCCCGCGCCCAATAGATGTCGTATTTCGAATTACCACCCCTGATTCCATCTGGCGGTGGTGTGTCCCATTCTAACTCCACACATTGCTTTTGCCAGTTTTGCTCAGCGAGGTTTTTCACTGAATTAGCATGGTCGTCAGTTGTTGCATGTATATCACTTCGTGTATAATGAATTAGAAAATGATCAGACTCAATAGTTACCTTATTAGGTATAGATGGACGTGATTGAGGTGTTTTTAATATTTCTTCCTCCGATAATTCTGGGAAACCGCAAGTGAATTGTTCCTCCTGGGCAAACATAGCGCTATTAAAGACTATCAATAACATATGTAGAATAAATAATAAGTTTTTCATTTCTATTCTCCTTTTTCTTTTTATTAAAAGATTATTAGAATTTTTCTGAATATTTTACTATAATACTACTGCAAACAAAATGGCTTTTAATGGTTATTTTCTAACCATTATATCCTAGCAGATTTGGCTTTTTGTTTGTAAAGATACCCGTTCTAGTGATAAAAACACTGGGGCGGGTTTTTATTATGAAATATAATTTTTTCTTTCACCTCCTTCCTCTTATAACAATGCCTTTACTATGAATTGGATCGAACAGATAACCTACGGCAACCACAAAGTTATTTTTTTGATTCACAGAAATAAGACGTCCGTAACCTTGCAATTCATAAAAATGCCTAAAGGTTAATCCATTAAAATGTCCAAGCATAAAGTATTCACCTACAATTATTAAATCATTAACGCCATTTCCTCGTAACTTCCAAGGAAATCCAGACCATGTGATGGGAAACGGTATGCGTTTAGCTAAGCCGGTGGTTGTTGATGAAGCTTTATACAATCCTGCATCAGATAAAAGATAGAAACCATATTTTCCAGATATCATTCCACTCACAAGAGAACCAGAAAGACTGTCATTTCTTAATTGAAAGCGATGTTCATAATCTTCGTATTGCTTGTAGCAGACACCGTTCTGATATCGTAGTAATATAGTCGGTTTAAAATCTTCCCAACCGCACGCCCAAACAACGCTTCCGTCAGGACTCCCCCATACATCTGTCAAATCTACATCCGTCCCTGACTCCAATCGCCGCCAACTGCTGCCGTTGTAATGAGTAATCCTACCCAGGTCAGCAACAAAATACATATTGTTAGAACTTGTCCCCCATATTTTATTTGCCCTTCCTGGACCTTCTGATAATAGAAAATTCATCTTCATCCAACTATTATTTACTAATCTTGTAACAGCTCCGTTACAAAACCAAACGTCATTTGATAAAGGTGCATATACAGAGCTTATCGGAGTTGTAGAATCAATAAATACCGATGTACCATAATTCATTATGAAAGGTATTCGCAATTTGTTCCATTTATTTCCATCCCAGCGAGCTGCGTTATACATTGGCAACCAATTACCTAAAGAATCTTTACAATTAATCTCCCCCACAACCCAAATACAAGTATCCGAGATAATTGCAACATCTCTCAGCACACTACTGTTGCCATCGCCCAGTGTATCTATCTTGAAAATGAAGTCGCTTGAAGTTGTATCCAGAGTTGGTACATTAAGCTCTGCGCTGGAATCAATAATTACGTTGTTGGTAAATCGGTATGCTTTGTATGTGTATGTGTGTTTGGGAAGTAAGCCCTCGTCTAAAACTAAAGTGTCGAGCTTAGAGCATAGAGCAGAGAGTATTGTTTGTCCATCGCGTGTTAGTGAAAACATTTTTGGTGAAACATCTAAAGTGTCTAGAAATTTCAGGCGTATAAAACAATCAGTAACCCCAACATCCTCAGCTTCAATTTTTAACTTTGGCACATGAACACCGTTGCCGTTGTCGGGTGTAGTTGGCTTGTCGCGGCAACTATAAACTAAAAATAATAAATGTAAAATGAAGAATGAGAATATTAAAAGATTACAAGATTTAAATATTGAAAATTTTGGTTTCATTATTCTGCCTCCAATAAAAATATTTTTATTAATGTTGATACTGCTTGCTTGCTTGCTTGCTTGCTTGCTTGCTTGCTTGCTTGCTTGCTTGCTTGC
>CAZOQB010000051.1:0-3594 GCA_964581995.1 uncultured Ignavibacteriaceae bacterium
TTTCAGTATTTTCGGCTTTAATTTTTGAGCGGATAATATTTGATGATATTGAGCCGATCATATTCCAGCCGGCGTTAACAGTTACTGTATCAATATCAATTATGAAACCTTTGTATTTTAATGTATCATTCGTCCCAAACTTTAACCAATAACCTATCCCATTTTCAAGTGTATCTTTAATAACATAACCAGCAGAAAACATAAATGCATTTGAGGTTGAGTTGGGATATAGCTCAGACTTAATATAGCTTGAAGCATCTACTGGTACGCTTATCATATTCCAGCCAGTATTAACTGAAGATGGAAGCGTTACTACACCGGGTAACCGTTCAAGTATATACTGAGCATTGTAATATAAAAACTTCCAGCCCTCGATTGTAACAAATTTATTATCTCCATCAAGTGAGTCGCGGTATTCCTCATTAACTTTTTTCTGGAATGTAAATATTTGGCGGGCACAGTTGAGTGAGTCACCCCCCACAAAGAAATTTCTTGCACTGGTGAGTTGGTTATCGAGTTCAGTTATAAAATTGTTATCGCCAACCCAGTTATAATCTGATACTTGATTTTTGATCTGGATTAAAGTATCTAATAAAATCAACACAGGGACATTATTTGGTTCAGGTAAAGGTGTGAATGGTTCATAAAATAGGTTAGTTATAAAATATTTTACATTTACTGATTGCTCAACCTCTAACCAATCTTTTGTGAACTTAATAAAAAATGGCTTTAAAAAATTTCTAGATCCTACACCTAATTTAATGTTCTCAAAAGATGGAAAATAATAGGACCGAATTTGTTCGTTTGATTCATTTGGAATTATCTCAGTTGATATTAGAGGAATATCATCTTTTGATATATCTTCGTATGCATCATAGTAAGTTCTACGTATCGAGCCGTTAGATGACTGAATGAGAGACCTTAAAAGATCACGTGTATAATTTTTATCAATTTCCCCCATGGTATTTGATGCCAAAAATATCATCCCTAAATCCAGAGAATATCTAATCGTATCTTCTAACATTGTACGTACCTGATTATAGAATCGAGGATCTTTTCCGTAGTATGATAAATTTGTTAAAGTCCCGTAACGCGGATTACCGGTTAGGAAACTCTCTCTCACAATATCAAAGTAATCTAATTTACCAATCTCAGCAAGTCGTTGAATCGCTTGGTAAGCATCAGGACTGTACCCGGCATCGCGTGCGAGAGTATCCATACCCATAATCGCACCCTGATCTCCAAAATAACCTCTTATTAGTTGATATGTATAATATTGACCTGAATATATAATATAAGGCGGATTACCAACGGTAGTTATTTTTATATTGTTAAGTATATAATCTTTCTCTGTGTCACCATGATAATATGCAAGCAATAATGCAGCGTCATACCAATTTGATGGATCACGGCGCTCCATAATACTCTTTAAATTTGTTATGGTTGTATCTTGATAGACTGCATAGAATGAACCTTCCGACGGTAATATATCCCATAAACGTTGACTTAATGATATATTTATCATTAAAAATGAAAATACAATTATGCTGATTCCTTTACTTTTCATTATAATTTCCCATAATTTTTTAATTTGTCTTAACACATTTTAATAACCACCATTCTGGATGCACTTTCTTACTCCATCCAATTATTCTAGTACGAATTACCTCATACTCATCCCATAACAATTTTTCAACTTCTTTCTCTAGCTCTAATACATCTGGATGCGGCTTCTCCAGCGGAGGAATACTCAAATCATATATTGGTGGTGGTATATATGTAGCACGGCGATATGCATCATCTATTGTATAATCAATAAATGTTTTATTTGCATTTATCAAATCCTGAATACAATTTACATTTTGGTTGATCGCAACAACCCTATCTATTTGCTTATATATAGCATTAAAGGATTGTTTCAATTTTTCGTAGAGTTGAGTCACATGTTTTGTTTCGTGGGCTCTAACTAACGAGCTAAATATAATGTTATGAGGTGGAAATTTTGGATAATAACCATTCGCCTTCGAATATGGACCTTTCTGCCACCAATTCAAGGCGTCGATGACATTGTTAAAATCCAAACAACTTTGTATTTTGATCTGTAATAATATTTCGTCCGTTGCATCTCCAAAATCATTAAATCTGTTGAGCGGATCAGAACAAATATCACTTATTAATGGAAGCTTCATTCCTTCTATTTTTAAATGTTTTTTACCTGTTATTTCATCAACGCAACCAGAAATATTACTATAGCTTGGTCCTAATACACAAGGATTTGAAAATGATGGAGTTGTGTACGATCCTCTTGTACTGCCTAAAGTATATTCATTTACTGGGATAGAAGTTGGACACAATCTTATTATACCAGTACATATATTTCCTGATATATCTGTGCCATTATAAAGCTGTCCATTTCCATAAACCTCGACGTTATTAAAATCTAACGTCTGCGGTTGTGGGTTATTAACTACACATATTTCTGATGGCTGATAATCAATTAATGGCCAGTACCCAACACTAACTCTTCTAAATCCCCGATTATCAGTTACAATTAAAGTATCACTGCCATATGTAAAGCAACCAGGGTATCCAAGAATACGGTATGGTGTTAGAACATTCTTATCATAAGCAATAAATTTATATTGTGCGATTCCCTGCTGATTAATAACTGCGCTGTCCTTATAAGCGTTACAAGGACTCGATTGTGTGAAAGCTTTTCCTCCTGTTGGTGTATCAAAACAAAACCGTCGGTATCTCACAGTAACAATCGTTCCAGTTGTGTCGAGATTCTGTGTTGTGCTTGTTGTATCTTGTCCAATAATATTGTTATTCTTTAACGATTGTTGTGGATTGATTACAACCTTTTCTTTTATCCTCACCTGTGTAAAAAGAAAATCGCTAAAGAATAGCATTAGGAAAATTATGGTAAATCTAAATCCCGCAGAGAGAGAGAGAGAGAGAGAGAGTAACTGTATTTTCTAAGTATCATTGTTTTAAATCCCGGCTGTTTAATTTAATGAACTTTAAAACTATCTATAAAAAGCTAAAACCATTATACGGAAATTATTTTTGAGTGTCAAGTACTTTTTTCTAAAAAATGTTTTATACCCACCCGATTTCATCTCTCGTCAAAACAACACTATCGGACAATGGAGGCGGGTTGCTCTCGTGGACAAATGTCCTCATTTCACAACTAACATCTTCTTCCGTGCGACGGTTGTTTTACTTCTTTCATCTTTAACCGTAATCTGGTAAAAATATATACCGCTCGAGTAATTAGTTCCATCAATATCAACCTCGTGATAACCAGCCTCTTTAACATCATCTAATACCACTGATATTTCACGACCAAGTATATCATATATTTTTAAATTAACTTTACTAATATCCGTTAATTGAAATCCAATTATCGTGTTCGGATTAAACGGGTTTGGATAATTCTGGTATAACTCAAACCTTTCGGGTGGAGTTACCACAATTTTTACTTGCTTCGTCCATACTTCTCCAGATGGCGTGGTGATAGTAAATGATATTGACTGTTCTTTATTTACAACTGCCGATTTATCAACAGAAAAACTAAACTCGGCAGTATTT
>CAZOQB010000052.1:0-3288 GCA_964581995.1 uncultured Ignavibacteriaceae bacterium
TCGTTGCTGGAAAAGAGAATAATCTCGCTCATTACCTCTGATTATATTACTTTTTGAATATACATTCATATAAGTTATTTGTGACTCAAATGCAGGGGTATTGAGGGGTGATGTGGGGAAATTAATTGACTATGCGAAATATCTATTTTATAGAAATGTGCATTTGTCATAGCTAGTTATTAATGCTTTGTGTACCTGGCAGGGATCGAACCTGCGACAAGCGAATTATGGCTCAATTCCTATGAGTTTATATATTAGTAATAAATAGAATAGGAGTTGCTGTTGGCAATGTATTGTCAAAAAAACCAAATGCGGAAATCCGTTTTTTCTTTTTTTGAATAGTTCTATTTTGATGAGGCAACTATGCTACCCGAAATTTTTAACAAGGCGTTAATGGCGGAGTAAGTTTGTTCGGTATTTCGGAATCACAAGTACGTCAGCCACCTCTTAAGGCTTCGACCCGATGCTCCAAGGAGCGCGGTATTTTGCTATGAAATAACGGAATTTTCTCTACGGTTATTTTGATCCACTAACAAACTCAATCCGTTTAATATCTCGTAGATTTAGGTATACTCCTCGTCCATTGATTAAATATTCTACTTTAAGATTTGAATCGACTTTTGCGGCTTTGATAAGTAAGAATTCTTGGTTTTCCAGTTCTGGATTGTTCGAAAACTCTGATATCCAACCCCTATAGATAGTTTGATTGTCATCTAGAAATACAATTGCCCAATTGTCTTGATATTTATTATTAACTTTTAACCAAACAGACTGATCTCCAGGACTGAGAAAACGACAGAATTTAAACTTCCTTGCGAGAAAACTCCTTAGTTCTACCTGCCCAATCATCAGAAAACCAGTAATCAAACCTGTCAATATCAATGCGAGCGAGTAGCGTATTCCGGGTAATCCTGTAATATTGGAACCTAGAAAATAGTTCAGAAGATTTCCATCAATCCATTTAATTACAGAAAGAATAACAATTCCAACGATAATTGATTCCGTAACCTCAAAAAAAGTGTCCCTATCTTTTCTAGGATATCGTGCTTTAAAGATACCAAAAGCAATAAATCCCGGAATGACATACAGAAAGAATTCCGTAAGATTTTCAGTCGGCATAGTATTTCCTCCTTAATTATTTCTCAGTTTTATCGGAATTGGCGGAATCCTTTAAAGTATCTGATGCTCTATCTGTTGGCGGATTGGTTGTTGGATCAGGTCTAGTTATTACTAGCCTACGTTTTATTGCCGCTTCTGATAGTCTCTCAAGTTCGATTTTTTTATTTTCCAGGATTTCTTGTAATAGCTTGTCTTTATTTTGATTGTTATCATTGTTACTCATTTTGTCCCTCTTAGTTTGACTAAAATAGATTCCATGAACACGGATTATCTGTATTATACAGTCCACGTTGAATGATAATTCTAAATAAAATAGACACTCTGAGCGATTCTGAATGTCTCTTTATGGCTAAGGCTCATTGTCCACGACTCTAACTTCGAACATTGCAGAATGACAATAAAGATTTGTGATATAACCTCAAGGGTAAAAAGTGGACTTGGCAGGGATCGAACCTGCGACCAAGCGTATGTGGTTTCCATATCCAGTTCAAATACGATCCGTCATTGAATTAAATAAATATCGGTGGCTTTGCAATTCCTATCCGCGGAGCAAGCTCACGCGGTATTACGGAATCGCAAGAACGCCAGCCACCTCTTAAAGCTTCGAACCGACGCTCCAAGGAGCGCGGTATTCTGCTTCGCAATCAATGATTTGTACATTGCGGTTGGAAATCATCATGCTTTTTTTTATTCTTGTTTTCCAGGAATTCAAGGAACTTATCCATAGCTGTACCCCAAAGTAATTCTATTCTGTAGTAAACAGTGAGAATGTCAACTGAGCTAAACACTTCTTTCAAGGCTTGAACACGATTTAAAACGGGAGGATGAATCCCATCGTTGATAGCTGATATTGTTTCTAATATCGCGATCATATTGAATACAATCATAATCCCGACGATACGGGAATTTAATTGTTTCCGGTCAGAACATTCTGATAAAACAACTCGTGCAGCAAAATTATCTGCGTCAAACTCTTGTTGAGAAGTGTACTCCGAATCGAGATGTCCTAAAAGTAAATGACCGAATTCGTGAAAACATACGAAATGGGATGCCCCTATCAATACGTCCATATAAACGCGGGCTTTATGTGGGTGTGAATGCGAAAAGTATGTTTCTGGGCAACATATTACATCAGCGAACTTACCATGTAGCGCTTGAATACCCGAAGTGCAAGACGCAACGAATTCTGGCTTACTGGCGAAAGCAATGACATGTTCATTTGAAGCCATATTCATGTCTCCTGAGTCTGGCGATACCATGCCCGAAAGAAATATGTTTACAAAATAATCAATCAAACCGGGTAGCACTGTATATGTGCAAATGCATGGTATACCTCCAACAATACTCTCCTTTCCAACATAAGCATTAAAATTTAACTCGTAGATATTCATGGTTGGAATGACAAGCATTAGTGTTTCGAGTTCTTTTGTAGAATTTGAAGACGGTGAGGGTAATCCCATTTGTGCAGCGAGTTTAGAAAGATATGAATAATTGATTGGCAGTTTTGCCGCATTAGGCACAATCGCTTCAACAAGTTGTTGTTGCCTTTGACTGTTAACCCAATGAATTAACTCCCAATAGTTTTTGGTATTTAGTAGCGGAGTGAAAGAACCCGCTATTATTTCGTCGATTTCATTTTTGCCAATTTTTTGGTTATTTGATTGACGAATACTTTTTTTTAAGTTTTTTATCTGCCGATGAGTATCTTGAATATATTGCTCGTAAAATTCTTTTTCTTTTGCCGAAGGGACCCAACCGTTGGTTTGACAGTGTTGCAGAAAAGATGTGTGTTCCTTTATTGTCAGGATTGCTTGCTGACTTGGATTTAAACTAAATCTTAAGGTTGGTTGACTCATCTCGCTTCCTCCGATATAAAAGAATGTCCGGTGTAGACTTCAACGCCACTATCTTTGCCAACAATGATTGGGATGGTCCAAAATGACTAACTTGGATGTTGCGAGTTTCTAGGTTTTTTTGTTGAAATTAAGAACAAGCTTCACTAAATTCGAGAAAATGTTAAAGTTCCAATTCACAAAATCTGTGATTAAAACAGCTTTATACTTCTGAAAAATGTAGTTATAGTAAGCAATAAGCAAAATTAATTCAATATTATGTGTAACTACTCAGCCCATGTTAAAAGTCATTAAAGAATAGTGTTAAAGATCACTT
>CAZOQB010000053.1:0-2813 GCA_964581995.1 uncultured Ignavibacteriaceae bacterium
TCTTTAACTATAATTGATAAATCTTTTTCATCGGTTGAAAGTTTTATAGTAGCTATGGAAGTACCGGCATGCTTAACTATATTATTCATCAACTCTTTTACAGCTAGAATAATGTTGTGCCTAACTTCGGAGGAAATATTATAGCCGGGCAGTTCCGGCGGAAAATCCAGTCTGCAACGTATGCCGGCTTTGCTTAGAAATTCTGTTGAAATTTGTCCAAGAAAAGATGCTACATTTTCCAGCGAATCGTTTTTAGGATTAAGCGACCATACAATTTCGCTAAATGTTGTTACAACATTTTCCGACGCGGAAGAAATTTCTTCAAGCTTTTCTAAAAGATCATTAGAGTTAACATTTTTTTGTTTTGCCATTTCGCTTACAAGCCGTATCTCGGTTAGGCGCGAACCAATTTCATCATGAAGGTCGCGCGCAATACGCAGACGTTCCCGTTCCATCGCGGCTTCGTGTTCCGATTTTATAATTCTCTCACGCACACGCCGCATAATTAAGAATCGTATTACAGTAATTACAATTCCTAAAGCAATAAGAATTACAGCAGCTTTGAACCACCAAGTCATATAGAATGGTGGCATAACAATAATATCAACAACGGCTTCACTCTTCCCCCAAATGCCGTCGCTGTTGGCGCCTCGAACACGAAATCGGTAATTGCCGGGATTTAAGTTTGTAAATGTTGCTTCGCGTACCGTTCCCACATTTACCCAATCGTCATTAAATCCTTCCAGTTTGTACTCATACATGTTATGTTTTGGAGTAGTGTATTCAAGCGCGGCATATTCAAATGAAATAACATTCTGAGCATATTCAAGAATTATTTTTTCTGTCGTTTCTATAGATTGCTTTAACGGTGACGATTCATTTTTGAAGGAGACGAGTTTATTAAACAGCTTGAATCCGGTTAATACAATTTGAGGGGCATTATTATTCGTACGGATATTTTTAGGATAGAAAGCGTTGTAACCAAGAATTCCGCCGAAGTACATTTTGCCGTCCGGTGCCTTGTAATATTCTCTCCGGTTGAACTCGTTGCTCTGCAGTCCCGATTCAACATCATAATTTTTAAATGATTTGCTTACCGGATTAAAACGGCACAAACCTTTGTTGGTACTCATCCAAAGATTGCCTTCATCATCAGTAATAATTCCATAGACAACATTGTTTGGCAGTCCTATATCTGTAGTTATATGTTCACACTTTCCCGTTGCTTTTTCAAAATGATTTAGCCCGCCTCCTTCCGTTCCAATCCATAAATATTTATCGGGATTTTGTAAATCTTCAGCAATAGAAAGAATTTGATTATTACTAAGCGATGAATTGCCACGCGGTTCTTGATGATAAGTAGTAGTTAAATTTTTCTGCGGATCGTATCGAATTAATCCTCTGTCCGGAGTTCCAAGCCAAAAAACATTATCATGATCTACCAGAGTAGCTGAAATATCCGAGTAACCCGCAGCACCGGATTTATTCAAGTATTCGGGAATCATTCTCTTATCATCGTACAAGCGTATATGTGTAAATGTTTTTGTATTTGAGTTATACTTATTTATTCCCCCAACAGTAGCTATCCAGATTGAACCGAGATTATCTTCAAATACATCACTTACTGGCCAGACCGGTGCAGACGGTACGTTAGAAGGATTTGTGCTTATGCGTTCAATTAGTTTGCCAGAGTTCGCTATTCTTAAGAGACCTGTGCGTGGGGTAGCGATTAAATATTCTCCGGCTTTTATTTTTTTAATAGGAAGAAATTCCGTGCCTCTTCCATTCAACAGAGAACTTGAAATACTGCTAAAGTATTTATGAAAAGCATTTACAGCTATTGGGAATGTTTCATTTAAAAACACGCCCGGTGCTGAGTGAAACATTTTTGTGTTGGGATTATATTTCATCACTCCCCAGCCGCCGGTGCCAAGCCAAAAGATACCGGATTTATCTTTACATACTGCGTTTGTAAACCATTTATCTGATGGTTCGCTAAGCACGGTATATTTTTTCTCCCGTATATCAAACGTCGCAAAAAGCTGAAATGAAGAAATGTATAATGTGTTATTAACTTCGAGTATGTTGCTAATTAAACATGGATTTCCATGTGAATCCTTTACCGGGAAACGTTGAATTATTCCGGTTTGTGTATTATATAAATTCAAACCCGACGCAGTACCAAACCAAACCATTCCTTTTTTATTCACTGAAAGAGAGGTAACATCATTCAAGTATTTTAATTCTTGTCCGTCTTTGTCTTTTGGAAGAATATGAGAGAACGATTTGCTCTTCGGATTGTAATAATTTAATCCGCCCTGTGCAGTTGCAATCCACAACAGTCCGTCATCGGATTCACTAATTGCATGAATGTAATTGGAACTAACGCTGTTAGAATTTGATGCTTGATGTATGAACCGCTGAACGGCAAAAGTTATCGGATTTAATTTGTTTAATCCTCCGTCAGTAGTACCAACCCATAAAAAACCGTCGCGGCTTTCAAATATACACGTGATATAATTACTACTGAGCGTTTTTGTATCCGCACCGCTTGTAATTTGCACAAATGATTCTTTAGCGCGGTCATATAAATTTAATCCTCCGCCATTTGTTCCAACCCATAACCGTTGATGAGAATCTTCAAAAACAATAGATACATTATTTTCTGATAATGAAGCTGAATCGGCAGGGTTATGCCTATAGCAAATAAATTCATATCCATCGTAGCGGTTAAGACCATCCTTGGTACCAATCCAGAGAAATCCTTTTTTATCCTGACAGATGCTGTAAATGTAGTTTTGTGAAAGACCTTG
>CAZOQB010000054.1:0-1862 GCA_964581995.1 uncultured Ignavibacteriaceae bacterium
GAGTTTAAATACTGCAATCCGGGCTTTTATTTTAAGGGCGGAGAGTCAGGGATTCCGCCAAAGATAATGCCAAATGGCAAGTCAAGCTAAATATTTTGTAAGAGTTCTTTTTCATTCTGTAATATCTCGATGTATTGTTTGACAACATGCTTGGAAATACCGGTTACCATGTGAATAAATACAGTGTCTTGGTTTTGTTCATAAACTGTTTTTACTCGGTTGTAATCTTTGAGATAATGGTCAACAGCACATTGCGAGTGATTAGTTTCTCTTGCAGCAACAGTAGGATCTTTTTTCTGAATAACAATTTTATTGATGATTGATTTTTTGTGAGTAATGGTAGATCCCATATCATGCAAAGCACCGGTATGCGGTAAGATACAATCATGTTCTTTCTCATAACTTAAACGTAACTGAGAAACATTGCCAACACATCTTAAAGTTAATAAAGCAATATCACGAGTTGATAGAATACCACCTTGCTGAAAAGCTTCGTTAATAATTCTAGCAATAGTGTTCTTTGCAATAACAGAAGGCAAAATCCCATTTTCTAATTGTAGAATATCTTGCTCTGAAACAATAGTCAAAACAACCGGTACGAAACGACGAAACGGGGAATCGCCTCTTGTGTTTTTGTCTAAAGCGTTCCAAATGAGTTGACCGGGTTTAAGTCTTCTAGATTCAGGGCAATTATTTTCAAAGATGCCAATAAGTTCATCGGCAATTTTTGATCTAACAACCGGGCCAAAGAATTTAGGAAATTCTTTATCGAAGAAATTCATAATAACAGGTTTAAGAAATCTACTCTTGGCAGAGCTGAATCGTTTGACACAATCTGGTTTAGTCATCATTTCTGTTTTTCCCTTTTGTGTTGTTGTAGTCGAACTTTTTTTTTAGAAACAATTGCAGTTCTTTTTTTCTTTGAGAAATGATGCTGAAACTATTGTAAATATTGAAATATTCTTCTACTAGTGAAGCCGAGATTTTGACAAGGAAAGCTATGGTGTGAACATCATAATTCTCCTTGGAAAGAGCGATGACTCTTTTGAATTTATCTACATAGTTTTTGACAGAATAAACCGAATGAAAAGTATCACGTGCAATTTCGGAATATTCTTTTCCTTGGAGCCAATGTCGGATAATAAGAGAGCGATGAGAAATAGAACGTCCCATATCTTTGATTGTAGAGCGAAGAGGTAAAATGATATTGCTCTTTTTCAGATGATGAATGTCGCGACAAATAGTTCTTTGTCCGCAATTGAATAATCTGTTGGCTAAATCTTCTACAGTGAGAAGACCGCCTTGTTGGAATGCTTCGTTACATACTCGTTGTATCCTATGCCTGCGAAGATCGATGACACCCTTTTTTTCTCTAATGGTAAGATCTTCAGCTGGATTATCCAAAGTTAAAGTAACAGCAATTTGTTTGCATTGTGCTAGAGTTAGATTAGGAGAATTATCAACAGAAACAACTTGGAAAATAATTTGTCCCGGTCTGATAGAACCGTTGTATTGGAAATAAAGAGAATAAACTTTATAGACCGTATCTAATATGGCAGATGCTTCAAAAGGAGAACATGAAAGACCAGAGATCAACTCATTAACAAATTGTGTATCGAGTTGTTTTTGAGAGAGACGATTAAATTTTTTGAGTGAAGAATTGTTAATCATAGCGCACCATAAGATTTTTAATGAAATCAATTTGGTGAACTCCAGTCGGGCTACGCCCTCCTTCCGTTCACCAAATAAGTAACTTGAGCTACTACTTATTGTAAGAATCATTAAAATGCCATATGGCACAAATATAGGAGAAGAATCTCTTTACTTATCAGATACTTCGCTTCGCTCAGTATGACAATAAA
>CAZOQB010000055.1:0-1563 GCA_964581995.1 uncultured Ignavibacteriaceae bacterium
CTCAACGAAAGTTTCACAACCGCCGGTCTGCCGTGCGGACAAACATACGGCATTTTGGGGTAGAAAATAATGAATGAGTTTTTCAATCTCACATCGCGATAACTTCTATTTGAGATTTTTTCTTCCTTGCATCTTCCACAATCTTTTCTAATCCAGAAGCAGTTTTGTTATCAATCCATTCTTCTCCACATTGGGTACAAATTTTTGCTTTAACATTCCTTACAACAATGATGCTTGTCTCTATATCGACACTATAAGTTGTCGTTCCAGTTTTTTTAGTGCCACCGCATAGTGGGCATAATTTACTATTTTTAGTCATTTCGTTTTCTCTTTCGGAAATCGTTTTCAAAAATATTTAAAGATGGTTTATAAGCCGTTATGATGTAAACATAATTACTTTTTTCATCAAATGCTGCTACGGTATGAATTGGCGTCGACTTTACAAAACCAAGGAATAAAGCACTTGGATATGGTTTATCATCAACATACTCTTCAATTATTGTCCCAGCTAATAGAACGTCTAGGATATCTTTTTGTTTTATCCCACGTTCTGCAAGTCTTTGTAAGACGTGCTTTCTCCATTCAATGTTACCGCGGTTAATTGCTATTCTCAATTTTTCAATATTCATGCTAAATATCAAACATTTCATTTACTGTTCTTAACTCAATCTTAATATAAAATGGAATTATCGAAATATCAAGTTCTCGAGTTACACTCCTGCGGAGCAATATGTTTATTTTCTTTCTCTATTGATTTCTATAACATTCGCCCCTACGGGGTCGGGTGATCATTATTCTTCCATTGCTACAAACATTAGTCTCCTACGGAGACATTTATCGTCAAACATTTCTACCAAACCTCTTGCCCAAGTCGCTCAATGAAAGTTTCACAACCGCCGGTCTGCCGTGGGGACAAACATACGGCATTTGAGTTTTAAAAAGCTGGTCAACTAACGCACGCATCTCGAATTGGTTTAATGGTTCACCAAACTTTATCGCCGCTCTACATGCAAATGACTTAGCTAAATTATCTCGCGGCTCTAACTTCAATTCATACTCGTTCTCTTTGTACAAAGCAACTAACTCTTGTAAGATTGTTTCTTCATATCCCGGCTTTACGTCGGTCGGCACTCCTTCTAAGATAACAGTGTTCTTCCCGAATATTTTTAATTGAAAACCTAATATTTCAAGATTTGGTATTAATTGTTGAACCAATGCAGCATCGCCCGCAGAAAATTCTAAGGTGTACGGAAATAATAACTGTTGCGATTGTGTGTGCGAATTATTAAAGTTTGCTACCGTCCGCTCATACAATACTCTCTCATGCGCCGCATGTTGGTCGATTATCATCACAGCATCTTCGATTGGAATTATTACGTATTGGTTATGAATCTGGAAAAAATTTTGTTTGTCAGTTAAATTTTCCGGCTCTTGAGTTTTTTGTCGATTCTCTGTAAAATCAACTTTCTGAAAAGGCAGATTTGCAATGTTCGGTGTTTGAAATATTTCACCTGTTCGTCGGTCAACTTGTTCAAAACTTGAATGTGTGTGTTTAAAATTAGA